>DASZAB010000029.1:0-33300 GCA_035945675.1 Verrucomicrobiia bacterium
GTCTTCGCCGCCGATGAAATCACAGTCGAGCGACAGAATCACTTTCGCCTTGTCGAAATGGAAAATCGGACGCACCGGCTGGCCGAACGCCCGCGTCGCCCCGCGCCGGTGAATGCCGGAATCAATCGCGTCGTAAACAAACCATTTCGATTTCGGAAATTTTGTCGCGATGATTTTTTGCAGCCGCGCCCGCGACGGCGAGGTGCTGCTTTCGGCGAGGAACGCCAGTCCGTCGCCCTGGTTGGCCGCAAATTTCTTCGACAAGTCATCGAGGGCTTTCAACGCTTCGTCGCGCGAAACCGTCTGGCCGTCTTTGGCGAACCGCTGGGCGCGGTCGGGATCGTACAGATTCAGGATCGAAGCCTGGGCGTAGCGGTCCGTGCTGCCGTTGCCGCCGGGATAAAGCGCGTTGCCCTCGATTTTAATGGGCCGGCCATCGTAAGATTTGACGACCAATGGAATCGCACCGGTGCGCGTCGGCATCGCCGTCGCAAAATATTCCGGCGTGCCATAGTTGTAGCCGTCATCCGGCGCCTTGGCGAAGGGCACCAGTTCCTCTTCCGGCCGGCGGCAGCCGGACGCCATCAGCCCCAGACCTGCCAGCGCGAAGGAGGCGGACATGATTTTAACGAAATGCCGCCGGGAAACCGGGTCGTTAAACTCGCTGGCGCCCTGCGGGAACTCGCGGTGCAGCCACTCCTTGAACTCCGGCGTGTCGGACAACTCATCCAGGCTGCGCCAGTAACGGCGGCCCGTAGCTGCCGACGTAAGGAGGCGGTCATTCCCGGAAGCACTCACCGACGCATCCGCCCCCTCACGTCGGCGGCTACCATGCTGATCGAGCTGGTGGTGATTTAAGTTTCTCATCGGTGGCAGGCGGAACAGTTGTCGAGCGATTGGACGCGCCAGTCATGGACCAGCTTGACGCCATTGGTTGCCTGCATTTCCGCGGCGACATCCGCATTGGTGCTCCATTGCCAGCTTAGATCGGTCACTTTGCTTTCCGGCCGGATGAACGCCGCCGGGTCGCGATGGCAGTTCAAGCAGAACGCCATGGTGAGCGACCTGGCATGCCGCACCTCGTCCATCTGGTCCACGCGTCCATGACATTCCACGCAACTGATGCCACGCCGCACATGAACGGAATGGTTGAAATACACGTAATCGGGCAGCCGATGGATTTGCACCCAGTGAATTGGCACGCCGTTAGTGGCGCTTTCGCGGACCAGGGCCAGTCGCGGGTCGTCCTTGAGCACCTGATTGTGGCAATTCATGCAGGTGGACGCCGAGGGGATGTTGGAGAACCAGGATTTTTCCACCGTGGTGTGGCAATAACGGCAGTCAATGCCCAGTTGCCCAGCGTGCACGGCGTGCGAGAACGGCACCGGCTGGATCGGCTCGTAGCCGACGCGCGAATATTTGGGGGTAAAATAATAGGTGACACCAGCCGTGACGGCGCCGCCGACCAGCACCAGGCCGGCGGCTATCAAAAAAGGCAATTGGTTTGTCCACTTGGGGAAAATCGCTGGCATCTCAAAAACGCCCCTAATCAATCACATTTTGTCCACGGCTCCGCAAACATTGGGCATGATGTTTAGCGATTGATTCGTTTCGGCGCAAGAAAGTTTGTGAAAAATTTCACGTTTTCCCGTAATCCGCCTGATTCAACAAGTTACAACGCTGCGTTTCTGCGTGGAAAAGCGATTTTCTTCCGGGCCTGGATCAGCGGATGCTCCATTGACGTTTTCTCCGTCAAACGGGCATCATTTTCAAATGGAAAGTGATACGCCCCGCCCGGCGCGAGTCCTGGTTTTGTACTACAGCAAAGACGGCCATACGAAAATGATGGCGGACCTCGTCGCGGAAGGCGTCACCGGCGTTCCCCAAACCGAAGTTCGGCTCAAGAGTGTCAAGGAAGCGAGTGCTGCCGACCTGACGTGGTGTGATGGCATTGCCGTCGGTTCGCCGACGCACATGGGCACCATCGCCTGGGAGATGAAACAGTGGTGGGACGTCACGGCCGCGCCGCTTTGGCCGAAGACCGAAGGCAAACTCGGGTGCGCATTCACCTCCTCCGGCGGCCAGGGCGGTGGTGGCGAATTGACCTGCCTCGCCCTTCAAATCGTCCTCATGAACTACGGTCTCCTGGTCTTCGGCGTCCCGGACTACGTTGCGCCGGGCCAGACCCTGCATTACGGCGCGATTTGCGCCGGCCGGCCGCGTAATGAAGGTGAACGCGAAGCCTGCCGCCGGTTGGGGCGCCGTCTCGCCGAATGGGTGCAAACGCTCATTTGCCAACGGTCGGAACACGATCCCCGAAAGGCCACTTACGCGCGGTTTGCGGATGAATGAACAGGACGATGGTTTTTTATTGGCCCCGGTATTTCCTGTAAGCTCCAGCGGGGCGAGCATCCCCGCGAGCCGATGCCAGAGCATTTACAGCCTGCATGTAGCGCAGGCTTTCCGGCCTGCAGGTTCTGGCGACTTTCCAGTCGCCGGCAACACGGGACAGGAATGTCCCGCAAACTCGCAGACAAGAATGTCTGCGCTGCGTGAAAGAAGGAATCGTGCTGAAGTGAAAGGGCAGCGGCTCGTCAGAAGCCTCGGCCCGCCACGGGCTGCGATCAAGGTATTATTCCTTCTGTTTGAGCGAAGTCTTCTGCGTCGGTGTGCGCAGCGGGTAAAGTCCCGGGCAACAGCCGAAGGTTTCGTGAAACGCCTGGCTGAAATGGCTCAGGCTCGCATAGCCCACTTCCAGGGCGGCTTCTGTCACGTTGAATTTGCCTGACCGAAGCAATTCCGCCGCCCGCTCCATGCGCAGCTGTCGGAGATATTGCGGGATCGTCATGCCCGTCGCCGCGGAAAACGTCCGGCTCAAATGAAACGGACTGCAACCCACCGCGCGCCCGATATCCTCGAGGTTGGGCGGGTTTTCCAGGTTCTCCCGGAGCAAAGCCACGACTTTATCGACGCGTTCGGCGGAAAGCCGTTGCTGCCGCTGGCAGAACAATTCCCGTTCGCCCGGCGCGAGGAAAAACAGTTCCGCCGCCAGTTCCAGCGCCTTGGTCTGGTACCAAAGTTTCTGCGCCGCCGCGAGCACGGGCGCCTCGCGCAGGCTCGCCAGCAATTGCTGTTGCCGGCTCGTCAGCCGCGTCGGCGCCACCACGGCGGACTTCTCGGATTGGCCGGCGACGACTTCCCTCACCAGCGGATGCAATGACGGCGCGAAATCGCCCAGATGCCGCCGCAAAAAATCGAATGACATTTCCACGGTCAAAAACTGGTGTCGCTGCTCCGCCTGCCGTAACGCGCGCAACGCTTGCTCGCCGCGCCGGTAGAAGCCGACCGTCAACGGCGCAAAGGCGACTTCCTGGCCGTTGAAGGCGACACTGCCGTTGCCGGCGAGATTCAGGCAGACCTCGACGCTGCCGGGATGAAAACTTCTGCCCCAGTCAAATTCCTTGTGCGTCTTGAAGTCGTGCCACTCGAAGCTTACGCCCGCCCCGCGCACGCTGCCGTGCAAATGCCGCCAGCCTTCGCCAATCGCAGTCCATGCCGGACGCTCCGTGAACACAGGGGCCGCGGAAAATTCCACAGTTTCGACCGCTTCGGCAGGTTGTTTGACCGGTTTAGGCACGCTCATAATGTGCCATTTTTCATGCCACGAGCAAATATCTTGTCATCACCAGGGCAAAAGGTGCTCATTGCTTATGGGACCGCCGACATCTTGCCGGCGTGTTCCTGTTGAAATCACGGAACGCGGGTGTCCCACCCGCCGCGGTCTGAATGGCAGAAGGAATGCGCGGGTTTGCGGAATTGAGTGTGCTGTGACAGAGACAACCGCGCTCCGTTCTTTGGCGAACATGCCAAAAAGTGGCGGCAAGATGGCGGCGCTCCCGGCCATCGCAAGCCACCGCCAAAGAATCGCAAGCGACCGGAAGCAAAATTATTCGGCACTGGTTATCGTCACCGTCATGAAAATATCGACGGCGATGTGTACTTCGGCGGTGGCAACGTTTATGTGCCTTCCGGTATTGAAGGCGGATGAAGCCACGGCGCCCGCCCCACCGCCGGGCACTCAATACGGACTTTTCGACCGGCTCGATCATCGCAGTGAGTATGGTCAGGGTGTATTTCCCGAGCCGTTTCTGGTGGACGACTCGGATTTGGAAGCCGGCGAAGCCCGCCTGGATTGGCTGCGTGCGGGAGCCGGCAGCCGGCACCACGACGAGGTCACTGCGGAAGTGGAGAAAGGTTTTGGACTGCTGACGCTGGAATTGGAAGTCCCGTACGAAAGCGACACCTCACCCGACGAAGCGGGCGTCGGGAATATCGACCTCGGCGCGCGTTGTCCATTTTATCAATTTGTTTCAGCCGATGGACTGGTGGATTCGACACTTGGCGCCGCCACCGAAGTTGGCATCCCCACCGGTTCGGCCGTGAGCAA
Organism: Verrucomicrobiia bacterium; assembly: GCA_035945675.1. Lineage (GTDB taxonomy): Bacteria > Verrucomicrobiota > Verrucomicrobiia > Limisphaerales > UBA11358 > UBA11358. Next base: position 4,448 of record DASZAB010000029.1, read on the forward strand.
GAATACTGAGTTGGTCCCGAAAGTCTTCAATGATCTGAAAGTCGGCGATTTCACGCTCCAATCCGTTCTCGGTTATTCGGCGTTGTTTGGCCCGGGCGATAATGGCGGTTTGCAGACGTTTGAGTACGGTTTCGTTTTCGGCTATACGATTCCGCACCATGCCCTGCCCTTGCCCGGCGTGCAGGAGCTCATCCCGGTTTTTGAACTGATTGGAGAGACGGAGTTGAACAAGGACAACCCCGGCCGCAACAGCCTTCTCGGGAATGTCGGGCTCCGCCTCAACCTCAAGGCCGTCGGCCCGGTGCAGCCCCGGCCCGGATTCGGGTTCGTCTTCCCGATGAATGAAGCAGCCCACGACTACATGCATTGGGGCGTCATCGCCAGTCTGGTCTTTCAATTTTAATATGAGGCTTCTGAAAGAAGCAATGTCAAGTAGCAGCCGACGTGAGTCGGCTCCATTCCTCATCGATTTCAGAAGAAAATTAGAGCGGACTCACGTCCGCTGCTACCTGCCCTCTCCCCGCCTTGCGGGGAGAGGATGGCTTCCAGCCGGGAGAGGGGCGCGTTTTTCATTAGTATGGAACAGGCGTTTCTATGACATGCAATAAGAACATGAATCGGAGGGAATTTTTGATCCTGGCCGCAGCGGCGGTGGCCGGTTGCAGTTCGACGCCGCCCGGGGCGGTTTCGTCTGCGCGTGTAGCCCGACAAATCAACGCGGGACCAGTCAACAACTATGGCGCTGACGGTGTTTACACCCGGTTCCGCAATCAGGGATTCTTTCTGATTCGCAAGGGTGAAAAGCTGTTCGCCCTGTCCGCCATTTGCACGCATAAGAGATGCAAGCTGGACGCGGAGCCCGACCGCTCGTTCTCCTGTCCCTGTCACGGTTCAACCTTCGCCCCCAGCGGCCATGTCACCGAAGGCCCGGCGAAACGTGATTTGCCGACGCTGTCAACGTTGATATCCGAACAAGGCGACCTGCTCGTGACCGTGCCGGCGGTTTGAAGCCGCCAACCATGCGAAATGCAAGAAAGTTTGGCGTTGCTGTGTTATGCCATTTTCGGTGGGGCAAGCCTCCTCGCAAGCAGGAAGTTTGGAGTGCGCGGACGTGTCCGCGACTTGAAAGCGGCCGCCGAGCGCCGCAGTCCAAGGCCGCCGGCGATGAATACTTCCGCGAAAGTTTGAGAACTTTAATGCTGCGGCCGGCTTAAACTTGGCCTATGGTACGGCCACAACCGAAGGAAAGAAATGAACACTCCGCCTAATGAAGCTGCCATCAGGAGAATGATTGAGGCGATCCGGGAGACAAACCCGGACATAACGAGCGAAGAAATTATTAAAACCATTCGCGCCAGCCGGGAATCCCAGGGCCAGGCATGGACGGAGGATTTTGAGAGAAAAATCAGGTATTGCATCCAGATAGATCCAAATTAGACGCCGCGGGAGGCAACATTGATCTGTCCCGCAGATGAACGTGGATGACACAGATTTTCCAATCACGGATGACGCGGATAGCACGGATTCTTAAGTGACGACATGCGTTCTTTCGCACCATTTTCGGCAGCAAACCCACGGGCGCCGAACCTGGAAAACTCATCAAACTGCTTCGGGAGCGCCAACCCGCACGGATACTGTCAAATGGTTTGCGAAAATACCGACTTTGATTTCCTTCGCGTATCTGGTGGGTTTCGCGGCTAAAGCAACTGAATTATATGGCGCATTGACGACTCGCTGCGACGGCGCGACAGCCTGGCGAGCGCAATGCCCTCCAGAGGATGCGAACAGATTGGCTTCTGTTTGGAGGTGAGATTAAATTCGGCGCGCCATGAACAAGCATCGAATCTTTGTGGATTTTGCCGTGACGCCCGAGGTTTTGGAATTGCTGCAGGCAGGAACCCGGGGACATCAACTGGTTTTTCCCAAAACGCCCGTGACTTCCGTTTTGGCCAGACCGGAACGGGACCCGCAATTCGCCACGGTGGACATCGCCTTTGGCCAGCCCGAACCCGAGGCGATTGCGGAGGCCGGCCGGTTGAAATGGATTCACGTCAGCACGTCGGGAATCACCCGTTACGACAACCCGCAGTTCCACGCCCTGATGGCGGAACGCAAAATCCCGGTGACCAACAGCGCGAGCGTCTATAACGAGGCGTGCGCCGTTCATGCCCTGAGCTTCATGGTGGCCCAGGCCCGAAAGTTGCCCCAAGCGCTCCAGTGCCGGACTGGCAACGGTTCAAAGCTGTGGCTTGAAATTCGCGGTTCCTCCGGAACGCTCCGGGGTGAAACGGTTTTAATCCTGGGTTACGGCGCGATTGGCAAACGGCTGGCCGAACTACTCCAGCCATTCCACATGAAGGTGATGGCTTATCGCCGGAAGCCGCTCGGCGATGAAGGTGTGCCAGTGATTACACAGGGACAACTGCCCGGCGCGCTGGCCGAGGCCGACCACGTCGTCAATATCCTCCCGGACAGCGCAGCGACGCGGCATTTCTTCGATGCCGCCAGGTTTGCAATGATTAAACCGGGCGCGATTTTCTACAACATCGGGCGCGGCACGACAGTGGTTCAAGATGCCCTGTTAGAAGCTCTGCGTTCAGGACGAATCGGAGCCGGCTGGCTGGATGTAACCGAGCCGGAACCCTTGCCGGATGAGCATTCGCTCCGGAAGGAGCCGAATTGCTTTATCACGCCGCACGTGGCGGGCGGACACGTCGGTGAGACCAAAACGCTGGTCCGTCATTTTCTCAGGAACTTTGAACGGTTCGTCCGCGGAGAACCCTTGTTGGACCGCGTGATGTGAGAAACAGATCGTAGCCGCGTTTGTAAAAACGCGGACCTAATCCGCGCTTTCACAAGCGCGGCTACGGAATTGTTTTGGCAGGCTCGCTCTCCGCGCGGGCCGCAGCGCGATGGGGACATCGACACCCTATCCGATGGACGGCACGCCTGCCACGGCGCCCGGTCGGCGCAGCACCGACCCTGCCTATTTCTTCTTCGCCTTTTGGGAAGCCGCTTCTTCGAGGGCCGCCTGGGCGGCGGCCAGCCGGGCCACCGGGACCCGGAATGGCGAGCAACTCACGTAACTCAATCCCAACCGATGGCAGAACTTTACCGAATCCGGGTCACCGCCATGTTCGCCACAGATGCCGAGTTTGATGTCCGGCCGGGTCTGGCGGCCTTTTTCGACGGCCATCTGCATCAACTGGCCGGTGCCGGCCTGGTCAATCGAGGCGAACGGGTTCTTCTTGATGATCTCCAGTTCCTGATACGGCCCGATGAACGAACCGCTGTCGTCCCGGCTCATGCCGAGGCAGGTCTGCGTCAGGTCGTTGGTCCCGAAGCTGAAAAACTGCGCGGTTTGAGCGATTTCGTCGGCCGTCAGCGCGCCCCTCGGCACTTCAATCATCGTGCCCACCAGATAATCCAGCTTCACGCCCTTTTCCTTCATCACTTCCTGCGCCACGCGATGGACGACTTCCACCTGCAAATCCAATTCTTTCTTGAACCCGACGAGCGGGATCATGACTTCCGGCTTCACTTTGATGCCTGACTTATGCACCTCGGCGGCGGCTTCAAATACAGCCCGTGATTGCATTTCGGAAATTTCCGAATAGACGATGCCCAGCCGGCAGCCACGGAAACCGAGCATCGGGTTGAACTCGTGCAATTCCTTGACGCGCTGCTGGATCTTTTCCACGGGCACGCCCATCTTTTCGGCCAGATCGTTCTGCGCCGCGTGGTCGTGCGGGAGAAACTCGTGCAACGGCGGATCGAGGAAACGAATAGTCGCCGGCAGACCTTTCAGTTCTTTGAAGATGCCGACGAAATCCTCCTTTTGGTAGGGCAGGATCTTCGCCAGGGCTTTTTTTCGGTCAGCCAGATTGTCAGCCAGAATCATTTCGCGCATGGCATCAATGCGGTTGCCTTCAAAGAACATGTGCTCGGTGCGGCACAGGCCGATGCCGGTGGCGCCGAACGCGAGCGCATTGGCTGTCTGTTCGGGTGTGTCGGCATTGGTGCGGACCTGGAGCTTCGTCACCTTGGAACACCAATCCATCAGCTTCCTGAACATCTGATAGGTCACGCTCTCCCTGCCCTCGAGCGATTTTTCGACGAGGACCTGCACAATCTCCGAAGCTGCCGTTTTGATTTCGCCCGGATACACCTCTCCCGCCGTGCCGCTGATGGACAGATAATCCCCTTCCTGGTAGGTCGTCCCGTCCACGGTCATCGTTTTGGCCTGATAATCAATCTGCAACGCGCCGGCGCCGCAGACACACACCTTGCCCATCTGCCGGGCGACCAGCGCCGCGTGCGAACTCACGCCGCCTTTTGCCGTCAAGATACCTTCCGCCGCAATCATGCCGCGCAAATCTTCCGGAGAGGTTTCATTGCGGACCAGCAGGACCCTTTCACCCTTGGCGGCTGCGGCGTCCGCGCGGTCGGCGTTCAGGTACATCTTGCCGGAGGCTGCGCCCGGACCCGCCGGCAACCCTTTGGCAATGCATTTGGCGGCCTTGACCGCCTTGCGGTCAAACACGGGCGCGAGCACTTGATCCAATTGGTCGGCGGGTACACGGCGGATGGCCGTCTTCCAGTCAATCAATTTCTCCTTCTCCATTTCGATGGCGAAACGGACCGCGGCCAGGCCGGTGCGCTTGCCGTTGCGGGTCTGAAGCATGAACAGTTTGCCATCCTGAATCGTGAACTCGAAGTCCTGCACGTCCTTGAAATGAGATTCCAACGTTTTGCGCACCTGTTCCAATTCAGCAAACGCCCGGGGCAGATGCTTTTTGAGCTGGACTACCGGTTCCGGCGTACGCACGCCGGCGACGACGTCTTCGCCCTGCGCGTTGATGAGAAATTCACCGTAGAAAATTTTCTCACCGGTTGCCGGGTCGCGCGTGAAGGCCACGCCGGAGCCGGAGTTGTCGCCGGTGTTGCCATAAACCATCGCCTGGACGTTGACGGCGGTGCCCCATTCGGAGGGGATGCCGTATTTGCGGCGATAGACGATCGCGCGGTCGTTCATCCAGGAACCAAACACGGCGCCGACGGCGCCCCATAATTGTTTCCACGGGTCTTGCGGAAATTCGCCGCCGGTGCGTTCCTTGATCAGGGCCTTGAACCGTTTGACCAACTCCTTCAAGTCGGCCACCGACAACCTGGTGTCTTCGACGTCGTCCTCGTGCCGTTCGTGCTTGAGCTTGTGAATGACCACTTCAAACGGTTCATGGTCTTCATTGGGCCGTTTCTGAACCCCCATGACCACGTCGCCGTACATCTGGATGAACCGGCGATAACAATCCCAGGCAAACCGTTCGTTCCCGGTCGCTTTGACCAGCGCCAGCACGGTCTCGTCGTTGAGGCCAAGGTTCAAGATGGTGTCCATCATGCCGGGCATGGAATCGCGCGCGCCGGAGCGGACGGAGACCAACAGCGGCATGGCGGAATTATCACCAAATTGGGTGCCCATGATTTTCTCGATGAAAGCCACGCCGGCTTGGACCTGGCCGTCCAGAATCGTCGGATAGGATTTCTTGTTCTGGTAATAGTAAGTGCAGACTTCGGTGGTGATGGTGAAGCCGGGGGGCACGGGCAGGCCGATGCGGCTCATCTCGGCCAGGTTGGCGCCCTTGCCGCCCAGCAGGGGCTTCATGGAGCCGTTGCCATCGGCCTTCTTGTTGCCAAACAGATATACGTACTTCGCGCTTTTCGATGCTTTAGCCATAAAATTCAATTTTGCTGCCTGTGTGCTTTGAACTGGAAAACTGCAAAAACGAGTTGCGAATCTAGCAAAGACCATCGCCATGTCAATGAACGAAACACGGACAAGGCGTCACGATTTTGTGACGACAAGCGCATGTGCGTGGCCAACCACCGCCGCCACTCCTGAACAACAAAATGCACGCAACCTGCAGCGCCTGACCACCAGGCCTTTTTAACCGTCGAACGCGGCGGTTATGCCTTCGCCAGGCAAAAGCGTAACTGATTTGAATAAAGCGTATAATTATCATAACTGGAATGCGAACTGCTTAAGAGCGGGCAAAAACTTATGAACCCCAAAAAACATTGCGGCAATCAACCGGCTTCTCCAAACATTTATTGGCAGGATACATTGCCGGCGGCTTTGCCAGCCGGCTGGACCAAGGCATTCCATTTCCAGGGCTGGCATTTTCGGGGGGCTCCCATTTGCTGGCCTCCCGATCAAGCCACGGCGGCGGCACCGGCAATTTCCAGGGGCAGTCCGGCTGCATCGCTTTCCAAACCGGCTCGTATCATGGCTGGCTGAAAGTCAAGGTGGGTCTGGATGCCGACGGCGTGCCGAATCAGATTTCCCTGGTGGATAACGGGAGCGGTATTTACGGCGCATACGATAACATCAACGACGCACTGGCGGATGGTTTCACCGTTGGCGCCGTCGCGGTTCCGGAACCTTCCTTAATGGCCATCGGCGGACTGCGCTTGCTGGCGTTCGGCGCCTCGGGCGTGCGTGAGCTGCGCCGGCGGCGCGGACCATCAAAAACGCAAGACCACGCATAAAAGCGCTTCCGCGCCGGGCGCGGTGCGGCAAGGCGCTTCCGGAGCCTGGCGTTTTGCGTTGCCTGCAATCTGGCCCGAAAATTGCGGTTAGCCCACTCCATTTATGAAATCAAGAAAGCTTTCACCCCGAAAACGGGTTTCGGCGAAAGCCTCCACTTCGCTGGGAAGGCGTCTGGCCGTGTACTCGGCCACGGCCGGGGCGGCGTTACTGGCGGCGCCGGCCGGGGAGGCGGCCATTCAGAATCTCGCCACGTTCAGTTACGACGGCGGTGCGACCTTTGGCAGTTCGCAGCCCGATGACATCAATCCCAACGGCACAAAACTCTCGTTTACGGCGGCCACGGCCAGTCACAATGCCGGATTTGTCGGATACCTTGAACTCAATCATTTTCAATCCGCCAATTTGGGCACTGGCATCGCAAGGCTTGGGGGACACATTGCGAACCATACCTACAGCGGTATGGTCAGCAAGCTTGCCTTCGGCGCTTCCATCAACAACAGGACCTTTTCCGGTCCGAATGGAGATTTCACCCTCGCTTCCCGCGCCGTTCACTCCACCTTGGGCACCCACACGTCCCGAGGCGAATTTTTGCCCAACGGCGCAGCAGCAACGGCCACCGGTTACATCGGCTTCAGAACCAATCTCAACGGACAAACGTACTACGGCTGGTTGCATGTGAAAGTTTCGAATGACGCCAACGATCTTCCGTTCGAGGTGTCGCTCATGTCCAAGAACGGCGATCCGGGTGTGTTCGGCGCATTCGGCCTGGCGAGCGACAACATCCTCGCCGGCGAAACCGCTTTAGCGGCGCCCGAACCGTCCGTGGCGGCTTTGGGCGGGCTCGGCCTGCTCGCACTGGGCGCGGCGGGTGTGCGCGAACTGCGGCGACGGAACGCAGCAGGCCGGAAGTAGCCGCGGCGCTGCTTTTATCTTCGATTTACGAGATTCGATTTAAGTAACGTCTCCGGTTTGAGGTGGACTCGTAAATCGATAATCGCATATCGTAGATTTGATGTCCGTTTGCCGCAAAGTCCTGCTGGTCGGCTGGGATTCCGCCGATTGGAAGGTCATCAACCCGTTGCTCGACGCCGGCAAATTGCCGCATCTCGAACAACTCATCAACGGCGGCGTCATTGGCAATCTCGCTACCCTGTACCCTGTTCTGTCGCCGATGCTCTGGACGAGCATCGCCACCGGCAAGCGCCCGATGAAGCACGGCATCCACGGCTTCGCCGAGCCGGACCCGCACACGGGCGGCGTGCGGCCCATCACCAATCTTTCGCGCAAGACCAAGGCGATTTGGAATGTCCTGACCCAAAATGGCAAAAAATGCATTGTCGTCGGCTGGTGGCCGTCTCACCCGGCCGAGCCGCTGCCCGGCGGGGTGATGGTTTCAAATCATTATCAGCGGGCGCCGGACGGAAATTCAAATCAACCCTGGCCCATGGCGCCCGGCACGGTGCATCCGCCGCGCCTGGCCAAGCCACTGGCCGAATTGCGCGTGCATCCCGCCGAACTGGATGGCTCGCACATTCTGCCGTTCGTGCCGAAGGCCGCCGGGATTGACCAGAAAAAGGATCGTCGTCTCGAAGGTCTCGTCAAAACCATCGCCGACTGCACGAGCATTCAGGCCGCCGCCACGCATTTGATCCGCACCGAGCCGTGGGATTTCATGGCGGTCTATTTCGACGCCATTGACCATTTCGGCCACGGCTTCATGCGCTATCATCCGCCGCGGCAAAAGCAGATTTCCGAAAAGGATTTTGAACTCTATTCCGGTGTCATCGAAGCCGGCTATCGGTACCACGACCTGATGCTGGGCGTGCTGATGGCGATGGCCGGCCCGGAGGTGACGGTGCTGCTGATGAGCGACCACGGATTTCATCCCGACCACTTGCGTCCGGCGGCGATACCCGTGGAACCGGCCGGTCCGGCGATCGAGCACCGGCATTACGGCATCTTCGCGCTCAAAGGCCAGGACATTAGAAGAGACGAACGCATTTACGGCGCGACCGTTCTCGACATTTGCCCGACGTTGTTGACGCTCTTTAATTTGCCTATCGCCCAGGACATGGACGGCAAGCCGCTCGTCACGGTTTTTTCCGAGCCGCCGAAAATTGAGACCGTTCCATCGTGGGACGCCGTGAACGGGGCGGACGGCTCGCATCCGGCCGGGACGAGACTGGAGGCCGGTGAAGCACGCGAGGCGCTGAAACAACTGGAAGCGCTCGGCTACATCCAGCCGCTGCCTGAAGACGCCGAAAAAGCCGTCGCCGAAACGACGCATGAATTGCGCTACAATCTGGGTTGCGCGCATACCGACGCCGGCCAGCACGCCGCCGCGGCGGAACTGTTTGCCGAACTTTGGCGCACACGTCCCGATGAGCATCGCTATGGGGCCAGGCTGATTTCCAGCCGGCTGGCCCTGGGACGATTTGCCGAAGCACGAGCCGCGCTCGAACAATTGCGCATCAACCGGAAAAAATACGCCGCCGAGGCGCGGAATGAATTAAGAAAACTGCGCGAGAAACTAAAGGATAAAAAACCGGCTGATTTGAAACCGCCGCAGCAAATGGAATTGCGCCGTCTGGGCGCCCGCGCCAGTTTGAGTCCCGCGCCGATGCTGCAACTCGAAGCCCTGCTGCTCCTGGCCGAGGACAAACCGGTCGCGGCGCTGGCCATTTTGAAAAAGCTGGAAAAAGCCGGGCGCGCGAGTCCGGATTTTTACGCGCAAATGGGCCGGTGCAGCCTCCGGGTGAAAAACTGGCACGCCGCCGAACGATATTTTCAAAGAACGCTGGAGCTCGATTCGGAACACGCCCACGCCCATTTCGGCCTGGCGCAAGTCCGGCTGGCGCAACGACGTAATTTCGAAGCCGCCGGCGCGGCCCTCACCTCCGTCGGCCTGCTGTACCACAATCCGGCGGCGCATTTTTGCCTCGGCATGGCCTTGCACCGGCTCGGAAAAATAGGCCGGTCCGTCGAGGCGCTGCGAGTGTGCGTGACCCAAAATCCGAACTTTCTCCCCGCGCATCGGCAGCTGGCGATGGCCTATCAAAACCGGCTGAGAAAACCGAAGCAAGCCAGGGAACACCGTGAAATCATCCGCGCGATTCTTGAACGCCAAAAATCTCAAGCCCGGTCGGCAACGCACGCAAAGGAACCTGAAACCGGTTTGCGGCCTCCGCGCGCGGAACAAAGAGCTGAAGCGCTGGCGGCAGCAAGATTCGACCCGGCCACCTTGGCCTCGGCACGGAGCGACGTTCCCTTTGCAACCATTGTTTCCGGCCTGCCGCGTTCGGGCACTTCCTTGATGATGCAAATGCTCGCCGCCGCCGGCGTTCCACCGCTGCATGATGGGCACCGGCCGGCCGACGCGGACAATCCCCGCGGCTATTTTGAATTTGCGCCCGCTAAAAACCTTCGGGCGGACGCCTCGTGGCTGCCGCATGCCAAAGGCCGCGCGCTCAAATTGGTCGCTCAACTGTTGCCTTTTTTGCCGCCGCAGCCGGACTGCCGCATTATCTTCATGGAACGTTCACTCGACGAAGTCCTCGCATCACAGGCAACGATGCTGAAACGGCACGGACGCACCGGTGCCGCCCTCGCGCCCGACAAATTACGGACCGTCTATGCGCAGCAGCTCGCGCGCGTGAACGAAATCCTGGAACGCCGCCGGCTCCCGGTCCTGCATATCAGGCATGCGGAATGTCTGGCGGATGCCGCGGCTGTCGCCCGACGCGTGCAGGATTTCCTGAAGGTTCCCTTGAATTCGGCGGCAATGGCCGCGGCCGTGGACAGGTCGCTTTATCGCCAGCGCAAGTCCCGTGGTTGACCCGTGGTCAGGCCAGCGGCGCCTTTTTTTGACAGATTCATATCATCATATCAGGATGCGTTGATTTTTTATTTGCACTGACGGGCGCTTTCCGTTATTTTGGCCCCGGTTAATGGAGCAAGTTGATGCCGGATCGAATTGAACATCTCGAACGCTGGTTGCGCGAGCGCCTCGTCATCCTGGACGGGGCCACGGGCACCATGGTCCAGCAGCTCCATCTGGATGAGGCGGCTTTTCGCGGCGAACGGTTCAAAGACTGGCGCGGAAAGAACCTCCAGGGCTGCCTCGATTTGCTCAACCTCACCCGGCCGCAGATGATCGAGGACATTCATCGCCAGTATCTCGAAGCCGGCGCGGATATCATTGAGACGAACACGTTCAACTCGCAGGCCATCTCGCTGGCGGATTACGGACTGGAATCGCTGGCTTACGAACTGTCGAAGGCCGGCGCCGAATGTGCGCGCCGGGCAGCGGACAGATTCGAAACAGCCCATCCGAACCGGGTTTGCCTGGTGGCGGGCGACATCGGACCGACGACCAAAACGTCGTCCATTTCGACGGATGTGAACAATCCTGGCGCGCGCGGAACGAAGTACGATGAGCTGGTTTCGGCTTATAGCGAACAAGTCCGCGGCCTGCTGGACGGTGGCGTGGATCTGCTGCTGGTGGAGACGATTTTTGACACGCTGAACGCGAAGGCGGCATTCTTTGGGATTCAAGAGGTTTTGGAAGAACGAGGAATTTCAATGGTTGAAGGCAGGGCGGGCAGTCCCCTGCCCGCCGCGGAACGGCGCGCACGGAGTGACGCGCCCTGCCAAAAGCGTGTGCCCATCCTGGCCTCCGTCACCTTCATTCAAGCCGGCAGCAATCGCGGCGTGACCGGCCAGACCGTCGAGGCGTTTTGGAATTCAATTTCGAACGTTCCCCTGCTCTCGGTCGGCATGAACTGCGCCCTGGGACCCAAGGAACTCCGGCCACTGATTGAAGAGCTTTCCGGCCTGGCGCCGATTTATCTCAGTGCGCATCCCAACGCCGGCTTGCCGAATCCCTTGCTGCCGACGGGCTTCCCCGAAACCCCGGAAACGTTTGCGCCGCAATTGCAGGAATGGGCGCGGAATGGCTGGCTGAATATCGTGGGCGGTTGTTGTGGCACCACGCCGGCGCACATCAAGGCCATCGTTGCCGCGGTAAAAGACCTGCCGCCACGCGTGCCCCCGAAAATTGAACCCCATCTGCGCTTGAGCGGACTGGACGCACTCACCGTCCGGCCGGACTCGAATTTTCTCAACATCGGCGAGCGCACCAACGTGGCCGGCTCGCCGAAGTTTGCCCAACTCATCAAGGCCGGTGATTTTGAGGGCGCCCTGACCGTCGCGCGCCAGCAGGTTGAAAACGGCGCCCAGGTAATCGATGTCTGCATGGATGAAGGGATGATTGACGGCGTGGCGGCCATGACGCGTTTCCTCGACCTCGTCGCTGCCGAGCCGGATATTTGCAGGGTGCCCGTGATGGTGGATTCCTCGAAGTGGGAGGTCATCGAGGCCGGTTTGAAATGCCTCCAGGGCAAGAGCATCGTGAACTCCATCTCACTCAAGGAAGGCGAGGAAAAATTTCTGCACCAGGCCGGATTGGTCCGCCGTTACGGCGCGGCGGTGGTCGTAATGGCGTTCGATGAGCGCGGCCAGGCCGACACGTTCGAGCGGCGCATTGCGGTCTGCCAACGCGCCTACGATTTGCTCGTGAAGAAAGTCGGTTTCCCGCCGCAGGACATCGTCTTTGATCCGAACGTGCTGACCGTTGGCACCGGCATGGAGGAGCACGCGAACTACGCCGTTGATTTCATCCGGGCGACCAAGTGGATCAAGGAAAACCTGCCCTTGGCCAAGGTCAGCGGCGGCATCAGCAATGTTTCTTTTTCATTCCGCGGCAACAACGTGGTGCGCGAGGCGATGCACTCGGCATTTCTATATCACGCCATCCAGGCGGGGCTCGACATGGGCATCGTCAACGCCGGCCAGCTCGCCGTCTATGACGAGGTGCCGAAGGAACTGCTGGAACTCGTCGAAGACGTGCTGTTGAATCGCCGCCCCGACGCGACCGAACGGCTCGTCAAATTCGCCGAGTCGGTGAAGCAAAAGGGCAAGGCTGAAATCATCGAGGATGAATGGCGCAAAGGAAGCGTTGAACAAAGGCTCGAGCACGCGTTGGTGAAGGGAATAGTCGATTTCATTGACCAGGATATCGAAGAAGCGCGCAGGGCATTTGGCCGTCCGCTGACCGTCATCGAAGGTCCGTTGATGGCCGGCATGAATGTGGTCGGTGATTTGTTCGGTTCGGGCAAGATGTTTTTACCGCAGGTGGTCAAATCCGCCCGGGTCATGAAGAAGGCCGTGGCTTATCTGCTGCCGTTCATGGAGGCTGAAAAAAAGGCGGCCGGTGAAGTTCATAAGAATGCCGGCAAGGTCCTGCTGGCCACGGTGAAGGGCGACGTGCATGACATCGGCAAGAACATCGTCGGGGTCGTTCTCGCCTGTAACAACTACGAGGTCATCGACCTCGGCGTGATGACGCCATGCGAGAAAATCATCGCCACGGCGCTCGAACAACATGTTGACATCATCGGTTTGAGCGGGTTGATCACGCCGTCGCTGGATGAAATGGCGCACGTCGCCCGCGAGCTGGACCGGCAAGGGTTGAAACTGCCGTTGTTGATCGGCGGCGCGACGACCAGCAAGGCGCATACGGCGGTGAAAATTGCGCCGGCCTACCGCGAACCGGTGGTCCACGTCCTCGACGCCTCGCGCGCGGTGCCGGTGGTCGGCAGCTTGATCAGCGCCCGGCAAAAACCCGGTTTTGTCAAACAGCTACGGGAGGAATATGAACGGGTCCGCGCGCAACACGCCGGGCAGCGTGCCAAGCTGATCTCTCTCGAAGCCGCGCGCGCCAAAGCGCCGCAACTGAAGTTTGACGACTTGCCGAAGCCGGAGTTTACGGGTGTACGGATTCTGAACTCGACCGCACTCGCCGAGGTGAGCAGGCGGGCCGGCGAAACGCGGGATGGATCCGGCTCGTCACCCCGGCGGTTACCGATCTCGCTCAACGACCTCGTGCCGTTCATTGACTGGACGCCATTCTTTCACACCTGGGAGCTGCGCGGCGTTTATCCAAAGATTTTTCAGCACGAGAAACACGGTGAGGAGGCGCGCAAATTGTTTGCTGAGGCGCAGAAGCTCCTGGAGAAAATTGTTTCCGAAAGATTGATCGAGCCGCGCGGCGTTTACGGTCTGTTCCCGGCCCACCGGGTCGGCGACGACGTGGAACTTTACACGGACGAATCGCGCACCGGGGTTCTAACGACGTTCCACTTCCTGCGCCAGCAAATCGAAAAGACGGATGGCACGCCGAATTGGTGCCTGGCGGATTTTGTGGCGCCAAAATCCGGTCGAGAGTCGAGCGTCGAGAGTCGAGCGCCAAACACGGTCAATCCCGCCCTCGACACTCGTCTCTCCTCCCTCGACCATCTGGGCGCGTTCGCGGTGACGAGCGGTCATGGATTGAAGGAACTGGTGGAGAAGTTCAAAGCCGACCACGATGATTACAACGCCATCATGGCGGAGGCGCTGGCGGATCGCCTGGCCGAAGCCTTTGCGGAATTCCTGCACAAACGCGTCCGGGAGGATTGGGGTTACGGCCGGAAGGAACAGCTTACGAGCGACGATTTGATTGCGGAAAAATACTGCGGCATCCGGCCGGCGGCGGGCTATCCGGCCTGTCCCGACCACACGGAGAAGCGGATTCTGTGGCAGCTGCTCGACGTGGAAAAGAACGCCGGCATCCAGCTCACGGAAAGTTGTGCGATGTGGCCGGGCAGTTCAGTGAGCGGGCTCTATTTCGCCCACCCGGAATCCAGATATTTCGCGGTGGGCAAACTGGGCCGCGACCAAATTATTGATTACCATCTGCGCAAAGGCATGACCTTGCAGGAAGTCGAGCGCTGGCTGGGACCCTGGTTGAACTACGAGCCGCAACGCGTTGCGCCGGAATCGACGGTCCCTTGCGCCTGCGGTGTTCAGCATTGACAAAAAACGCTCGACGCCGGGCGGGTTTTGGCCTACCAAAGAGCTGGATTCAGCCAAAGGAAAGTTATGGCAATTGCAGCCCAGCCCGTCAAGATGGTGCCGGTGGACGCGGATTTGTTCGAGGCCGTCGGTTACATCCCCAAAAACCGGAAGCTCTACATCAAGTTTCGGAATTCGCCCACGCTTTGCTTCGACAATGTGCCGGGGTTCCGATACGAGAGCCTGCTGACGGCGCCGCGCAAGGACGCTTATTACCGGACCTTTATCAAGGACCGGTTCCTGACGAAGCCCGTGGAACTGCCTTCGTAAACCCGGCTCAAAGCCGGACTTGTTTTTCGCGCAATCCAGCCTAAATTGAAGGCATGAAGCAAGACGTTGTGCCAGTTCAGATTCGCGGAATCATCCCGGCCAACAGTGGTTGCGCGCTCTTCGTCGGCAATGACGAGAAGGTTTTCGTTATCAACGTTGAGCCGCAAATGGGAGCGGTGATCGGCATGTTTCTGCGCCAAACCCCCAAAGAACGCCCGTTGACCCACGATCTCATCAACCGGATGTTTCAAGGTTTCGGCATCACGGTGGAACGCGTGGTCATCACGGATTTGAAAAATTCGACCTACTTCGCCCGGTTGATTTTGCAGCAGCAAAACGAACTCGCGCGGAAAATTGTGGAACTCGACGCCCGGCCCAGCGATTGCCTGGCCCTGGCCGCGGCCCAGAAAAAGCCGATTTTTGTGGCCGCCTCCCTCTTTGAGCAAGTCGAGGACATGAGCGAGGTGCTGAACAAAATCAACGAAACCGGCAGCGAGGCGGAATAAAATGCCCGCCGCCAAAACTTCATCGCCGGCTCTCATTTGCGGTGACGATGAGTTCGCCGTAAAACAGCACGCGAAGCAACTCTACCAGGAGTGGTGTGAAGAAATCGGAGGCATGGACCACGAAATCATCGAAGCGACCGTGGCGAACAGCGGCGAAGCGCTGAATGCCATGGCCCGGTTGCGCGAGGCGCTGCAAACCCTGCCCTTCTTTGGCACGGGCAAGGTCATCTGGTTGCGGGACTGCAATTTTCTCGGCGATGAACGGGCTGCCTCCGCCCAGGCCGTCACCGAATCGTTGGCCGGCCTGGCGGAGGAATTGAAAAGTTTCGACTGGTCGCGCAACAGCGGCATCCGGCTTTTGATCAGCGCGGGCAAGGTGGACAAACGCAAAACGTTTTTCAAGACCCTCGACAAAATCGGTTCGGTGGAAACTTTCGCGGGCTGGTCGGCGGATGACCGCGATTGGGCGGAACGGGCGGAACAGGCAGCGCAAGCCGCGGTGCGGGAACGGAAGAAGGAAATTTCCCAGGAGGCTCTGGCGGAGCTGGTGAACCGCGCCGGGCCCAATCCGCGCCAGCTCGATAACGAGGTGGAGAAGCTTTGTTTGTTCGTCAACGAACGAAACCAGATTGAGGCTGGCGATGTCCATTCGGTTTGCGTCCAAAACAAAACGGCGCGGGCCTTTGCGCTGGGCGACGCCTTGGGCGACCGCGATTTGCCCCGTCTGCTGCGGCGGCTGGACGAGGAATTGTGGGAAGTGAAGTACGATTCCCAAAAATCGGAAATTGGTTTGCTGTACGGGCTGATTGCCAAAGTGCGCGCGATGTTGTTATTGAAAGAGCTGCTGCGTGAGGGCTGGATCAAGCCGGAGATGGATTACAATCGTTTCAAGGCCCAACTGCAGCACGTTCCGGCGGACAAGTTGCCCGGCGACCGCCGTTACAACCCGCTGGCGTTGAACCCATATGTGCTTTATAAGGCGTTGCCGCAGATTAAACGTTATTCCGAGGCCGAGTTGGTACGGGCGATGGATTTGCTGTTGCGCTGCAATCAGCGATTGGTATCCAGCGGTCTGGACGAAACGCTGGTTCTGCAGCAGGCCCTGGTGCAAATGATCACGCCGCAGGCAGCGGCAGCGTGACAAACGACAAAGAACTCTGAAAAATGGCAACACCCTCGGCAAAAATGTCAGTATTGGCGTGCAAGAATTTCGCCTGCGTGAAAATTGTGGGCCGCGCGAATTTTACCTACGGCCCGGATTTCAAAACGCTGCTGACCGAACTGGTCCGCAAGGGTTACGGCCGTTTCATCATTGATCTGTCGGAATGTGTGCTTATGGACAGCACCTTCCTTGGCATCCTGGCCGGTTTTGGCTTGAAATTGAACCAGAGGGCCGCGCCGGACAACCACGGCATCGAATTGCTGAATCCGAGCTCGCGCATTGCGGACTTGCTCGAAAATCTGGGTGCACTGCACCTCTTTAAAGTCACCACAGGAACCTTGCAGCTGCCCGGTGATGTCCAGGCCCAGACGCCGGATTCGGTGAGCCCGACGCGCCAGCAAATTACACGCACTTGTCTCGAAGCGCACCAGTCGCTCATGGAGGCCAATCCCGATAACGTTGTGCGTTTCAAGGATGTGACCCGGTTTTTGGCGGAAGACTTGAAGAACCTCGAAAACTCGTCTTAACGGCACATGGCTTGCTACGTTGTCCGTTGATGGTCAACTACAAGCCTTGTTTGCATTATGAAAATGAAGCGGAGAATTTTAACACTTTCTATCATCGCCGGGTTGTCGGCGTTGCCGATTTTGAGTGGCGCACAAGATAACACATCGGACACCAACACGCCCGACAGCGATCAGACTGTCACCACCTCTGACGACGACACCAACGCGCCGCTCAAGGAATTGATGCTCAAAAGCGACCAGGTCACCAACACCGTCGGCATCGTTCTCAAAAAGATTTCACCGTCCTTTTGGGCCGGCATGTATGAGGTAACACAAAAGACCTACGAAAAGGTAATGGGCAGTAATCCGAGCGCTTTTCAGGGGGGAGATCATCCGGTGGATTCAGTGAGCTGGAACGATGCCATGGCCTTCTGCGAGAAGCTGACCGGGAAAGAACAAAAAGCCGGCGAGTTGCCAAAACATTTCGTCTATGCTTTGCCGACGCAGGCACAATGGGAACAACTGGTGGATGACACCCCGGCGAGCGATGCCGTGATGAGCCTGAGCCTGCCGCGCCGTTCCTCCACCGAGCCGGTGGGAAGCCTGGCGCCAAACAACCTGGGTCTTTACGATATCCGCGGCAACGTCATGGAATGGTGCCTTGATCCGCAGGACAAACCTTATCGGGTTTTGCGCGGTGGCGCCTGGGACACGTATATCGACATCAATGCCCGACCCGAATTTCACGAGTACGCGGCCCCGGACAAGGCGAAAAATGATTACGGCTTCCGGGTCGTGTTGGGACCGCAGTAATTGGATTCAACGTTCGCAAAACCAGACAGCGGCGCTCGACGGGCGCCGCTTGCCTTTTGGGGAATGACAACCTGTGGCGGTCGCAAACCGCCGCACCAATGAAAATTAAACAGGCGCGGGCGCGGGCGCTCCGAGTCCGGGCAATTTGGGCGGCGCCGGTTTGGGCGGGGATTCCGGCAGCGGCGTGCCAGCCGGGGCGCCCATCATCGCTCCGCCTTGCGGCTTGGGCGGCGGCGGCGTAAACTTGCCGGTCTTGACGATTTCCTCGACTTGCGACCGGTCGAGCGTTTCATGCTCGAGCAGCGCGTTGGCAATCAATTCGAGCTTGTCGCGATTGGTCAAAATAATGTCCTGCGCCCGCTTGTAACCTTCATCGATGAGGCGCTTGATTTCCTCGTCAATCTCGCTGGCGGTGGTCTCGCTGTAAACTTTTGTGCGCGCCATTTCGCGCCCGAGAAAGACGTACTCGTCATCGCTTCCGTATTGCACCATGCCGACCTTGTCGCTCATGCCATACTGGCAAACCATTGCGCGCGCCAGATTGGTGGCCTGCTGAATGTCCATGGCCGCGCCCGTCGAAATGTCGCCCGAAATAATTTCCTCGGCGATGCGGCCGGCCATGGTCACGGCGAGATCATCAAACATTTCCTTGCGCCGCCGGTTCAAAATATCCTTTTCGGGCAACTGCATCGTCGAGCCCAGCGATTGCCCGCGCGGAATGATCGTGACTTTGTGCAACGGATGCGTGTGTTCGAGCATCATGTTCACCAGCGCGTGCCCCGCTTCATGCCAGGCCGTGCATTTCTTTTCCTCATCCGTCATCGCGAGGCTGCGGCGCTCGCGGCCCCAGCGGACCTTGTCGCGCGCCTCCTCCAGCTCTTCCATGCCCACGGACTTTTTGTTCATCCGCGCGGCGAGCAAGGCGGCTTCGTTCAGCAAATTCGCCAGCTCCGCGCCGGAATAACCCGGCGTGCCGCGGGCGATAATGGACAAGTCCGCCTCCGGCGCGAGCTTCACGTTTTTGGCGTGCACCTTCAAAATGGCCTCGCGGCCGCGCACATCGGGCAGGTTGACCACCACCTGCCGATCGAAACGGCCCGGGCGCAACAGCGCCGGGTCGAGCACGTCCGGCCGGTTGGTCGCAGCAATGATGATGATGCCTTCCTGCGTGTCAAAACCGTCCATTTCGACGAGCAACGCATTGAGCGTTTGCTCACGTTCGTCATTGCCGCCGCCGAGGCCGTGACCGCGGCTGCGCCCCACGGCGTCAATTTCGTCAATGAAAACCAGGCACGGCGTGTTACGGCGCGCCTGCTCAAACATATCGCGCACGCGGCTGGCGCCGACGCCAACGAACATTTCCACAAAATCCGAACCGCTGATGCTGAAGAACGCCGCATCCGCCTCGCCGGCAATGGCCTTGGCCAGGAGGGTCTTGCCCGTGCCGGGCGCGCCCACCATCAGGACGCCCTTGGGAATCCGCCCGCCGAGCCTCTGAAATTTTTTAGGGTCTTTCAGGAACTCCACCAACTCGGAAACTTCCTCGATGGCTTCCTCGATGCCGGCCACGTCCTTGAAGGTCGTCTTGTTGCGGTCCTTCGCCAGCATCCGAGCCTTGCTCTTGCCAAAACTCAGCGCGCCTTTGCCGGCGATTTTGATTTGGCGGATAAAGAAAAACCAGAACAGAATGCCGATCAGCAAAAACGGCGCGATGCCCCACACCACGCTCATCAACATCGTGTTCGGCTGGCTCGCGTCAATCTTGTCCGAGGAGAACAACTGGTCCTGCCGGGCCTGGGTCAAATAGGCGTTTTTAACCATAAACGGCACTTCCGTCTTTTTGCCGTCCTTGTCGATCTGGTAATACTGCCCGGTGATTTCCGTCAGCGGCGCCGTTTGCGGATTAAAACTGACCGTCGCCTGGGTGACCAGATTCGATTGGAACAACCTGAAAAAATCCGCCTGCGACAACAGGGTGCCGGCCCCTGTCGCCATGTGGTTTTTCAACAACATTAATGCCGCAATGCTGCCAATGATGGCTATCCACGCCACCCAGGTTGTCGGTGGCAGTTTAAACCCGCCCGGCGGCTTTTTGGGGCCGCGGTCGTTGTCTTTGTCTTTGTTTTGGTCTTCGCCGAACATACTTAATAATGTCATGACAAGCTAACATGGCGTCTCCACCTCCGCAATGCGCGAATTCGCTTTTCTCTGCCAGGGGCAAATGATTCTGCTATAATGGCACTCATGCGCATCGGTTCGCTGGCGTTGACGTCCAATCTGTTTCTGTCGCCCCTGGCAGGTTACACCAATCTGCCCTTCCGGCTCGTCGTGCGTGAAATTGGCGGCGCCGGCCTCTGCACCACCGATTTGGTCAACGCACGGTCGCTCCTCGAAAAGAATCCCAAGGCGGACAAACTGATCGAGACCCGTCCCGGCGATTCGCCGCTGGCGGTCCAGCTTTTTGGATCTGATGCGGGGGAAATGCGCGAGGCGGCCCAGCTGCTCGAGGTGCGCGGCGTCGCCGCCATTGACATCAATATGGGTTGCCCGGTCCGCAAGGTCTGCAACGTCGGCGGCGGCTCGGCCATGATGACCGAACTGGCCAAAACCGCGACGCTCGTCCGCGGCATGGTCAACGCCGTCAAAATTCCGGTTACGGCCAAAATGCGGCTTGGCTGGGACGATCAGAACATCACCGCGCCGGACCTGGCGCAGGCGCTCGAAGATGCCGGGGTAGCGGCAATTTTCGTTCATGGCCGGACGCGCGCACAGGGTTTTGGCGGCACGGTCAACCTGGCTGGCATCCGCCAGGTCGTTGAAGCCGTGAAGCAGATTCCGGTTATCGGCAATGGTGACATCATCACGCCGCCGGCCGCAAAAAGGATGTTCGACGAAACCGGTTGCGCCGGTGTGAGCATCGGCCGCGGCGCCTTTTACAATCCGTGGATTTTCCAGCATACGCTCCACTATCTGAATGGCATCTCCCTCGCCCCGCGAGGAACGAGCGGGGAAAGGGACGGGGCGAGGGGAAATCGGGAAAACGGACTCCCCACCCCGGCCCTGTCCTCGTGTGGCGAGGAGAGGGAGATCCATTCCATCGTCGGAAATCAGGGCAAGCTGCTTCCTGAACCCACCTTCGCCGAGCGTGTCCGCGTGATGTGCCGCCATCTGGATTTGATGATTGAAGTTTTTGGCGAATCGCTCGGCTGCCGGATGTTTCGCAAGGTCGCACCCTGGTATTCCAGGCGGTTTGGCCCCTGCCACGAATTCAACAAACACGCCGTGCAGATTTCCAGCCGCGCTGAATTCCACAACGTGCTGGAAAACTACACCCGGTGGCGGCGGCAGTTCCTCGACAGCAACGGTGAATTACTGCCGCGTTTCCGGCCGCCGCCGATGATTGCGTCCTTCATGCGCGACGAACCTGCCGTGGCTCAACGCAGCCAGATCCCCGTGCCCAAAGGGCCGGTGGAGGTGTGGTGATTGACACGGAAACCGCGCGAACCGGCCGGCCTCCCGACCCCGCGCCCATGCTTTACAGTTGAAATATTTCGTCCGCCGGATTCTCATTGTTATGCACATGAAAACCTGGGATTGTCGTTACCGGCTTTACACATCGGCATTGTTCCTTTCCATCAGCCCAACCGTTTTTGGCGCCGGCTCCTTTTTCAACATTCTGGATTATGGCGCGCACAATGACGGCTCCGCCAGTTCGACGGAAGCGATTCGTTCCGCGATACAGGCGGCCAGTGCCGCCGGCGGCGGAACCGTTTGCATTCCGCCAGGAACCTACGTCACCGGCCCGATTGAACTCGCCAACAATCTGGTGCTGGTCGTTGAGGCGGGCGCCACACTGAAGTTTCCCGCCACCCGACTTCCGTTTACGCCCGGGCGCGAGCAAGGCATCGAATGCCTCACCCCGGTCCCGCTGGTGGGCGGACGACATTTGCACAACGTCACCCTCACTGGCCGTGGTGTGCTGACCACGGACAACGCGGCGTGGCTCAAGCTGATGCCCCGGATTAATTCCTCGAAAACCGATGTCGGGACCGCTTTCGGCACCAATTGGGAACATCTGCTCCACGATCTCGAAGTGAACACACCGGCCCCGGCGGAAGATTATCAAAAAGCCGCGCCCGAGCTCCGGCCCTCCTTCGTTCGATTCATGTACAGCACAAACGTCCTGGTCGAAGGCGTCCATTTCGTCGGCTCTTCAATGTGGACAGTGCATCTGCTCTATACGGACAACGCGGTGGTTCGTAACGTCATCATCGAGACCTATCCGGGCGTGCACACCGACGGTATCGCCGTTGATTCCAGCCGCAACGTGCGGATTTCCGGCTGTTACATTGACACGGGCGATGATGGCATTGTGCTAAAATCCGGAAAGGACGCCGACGGAAGGCGGGTCAACCGGCCCACGGAAAATGTGTCGATCTCAAATTGCACCGTGCATCACGCGCACGGCGCCGTCACACTGGGCAGTGAAATCTCCGGCGGGATCCGCAACGTGGTCGCGGACAACCTCACCTGTGATGGGACCCAGATTGGCGTCCGGATCAAGAGCCGGCGCGGGCGCGGCGGTGTGGTCGAAGACGTCCGGTTCGACAACTGGACGATGGAAAACGTCGGCATCGGGATCAACGTCACCAGTTATTACCTCATGGAAGGTGAAACGAAAACCGCCGAGGAACCCGTTTCGGTGCGGACGCCGGTGTTTCGCAACATCGCCATCAGTCACATGACCATCAATCACGCGCAAACGGCAATCGATGTGGAGGGATTGCCCGAAATGCCCCTTTCCGATTTGCGCATCAGCGATGTCATGGCATCGGCGAAAACCGGAATGCGCGGTTCATTTACCGACGCCCTGGAACTGCACGACGTGCAGGTGAATGCGGACAGCGGCCCGGCCTTTCTGGTAAGGGACTCCAGGCAGTTGGAATTGGACGGCATTTCTACGCGTAAGCCGCTGGCCGACGCACCCGTGATACGATTGGAACATTGTCCCGGCGCGGTTGTGTGCGACAGCCGGGCCTTTGCCGGCACCGGAACGTTCCTTTCAGTCGCACCGGGCGAATTGAAAAACGTCCTGCTGGAAGGTAATAACTGCCAGGACGCACGGAAAGCGGTGGAAGAAGCCGCCGGCCATTTCAAGTAATGCTTAAAGCGGCTGAAATGCGGAAGGAATGAATATCCCGTCACCGGCCAATCCCAAAAGCAGATTACAGCCGGCTATGGCGCAAGCTGAACCCACTGTGTTTGCGTTCGATATTGGAGTCCATCCGCCGTCACGACGGCGGCATAGAAAGGGTGCAATCCGGCCCACAGACTGGTCCCATTCACTTGAAAAACGGCGGAGGGCGTATTGGTGGCCGTGCCCAGCACCCCGCCGGTGCTGAACAAAGTGATCAAACTGACATCATTGGTGTTGGCGACAACCTGGATGTGGTAGGTGCCTTGCACCGGGGCTTGGTTGGTCAGATCGAGCAGCGTTAAGGTGGCACTCAAGGGTGTATTCTGAATTATGACGGGCACGGTCACCTGGGTTTGAGTTCGCGCGTCACTGCCTTCGTAGGCAACGGCCGTCAAGTTGTGATACCCATCAGCCAAAGCGGCGGTATTCAAAGGAAAGGTCACACCCAGACTGGCCGCGCCGGCGGTGATGTATAGATGGTTCCGGGGTTGGAGGTCAGAGAGATTGTAGTTGAGGCTGCTGCCGTAGGTTGTGAACAAGGGGACCGATGCCGATACCGTGGGGTTGACTTGGAGGGCGGCCGCCGGGTAGCCGGGGCTGCGGGCATACAAATTGAAAGCGGTGTAGAAGAACGTGCCGTACTGGTTCAAGGAATAATCCCCGGCCACAACCCCGTCGCTGCCCTGCAAGGCGGGATTCGCGTTGATGGCGTTGTACAACTGGCTGGCGAGCGCAACCGAATTGCCCGCAGATTGATTCGTGACGGCCACGACCACGGTCTGGCCGTTGGTCTTGGTAATCGTGAACTGCATCCAGGTATTGGCGGGAATCGAATTGCTTAACTCAGAGTATCCCTGCACACCAAATGCCTGCGAGGCCATAAGGGTGGGCTGGCGGGCGGATGCAAAAGTCGAGAGCACATTGCCACTGCCAATCGCGCTGGCGGCGGCGGTTTGGATCCGGCCCAGGGCGAAATTGGTAGCCAGCGGTGTCCATTGACCCTGGTTGGTGGAGACCCCAATCGTGTAAGGCCGGCGGGCGCTGTCAACTCGAACCAGGGTGAGGTTGGTTGCCAGGTTAAGCACTGTGAAACCGGGCGAACCCGGTGGCACCAGCCACGCCCGGTAAAACCGGCTGGTTGAATTCGCGGCACCGGCATCAACAAAGTCCATCGCCCCGCCGGGTTGATTGGTGAGAACGGACGTCCAATTAACGAGGTCGGTGGAGGTTTGAATGGCCCACGGCAAACCGGGCGTGCTGTCCACGTGCATCTGAAACACTCCCGGGCCGGGAACGCCTGGAGCGGACAACTGCGGAGGCTGATCTGCTGTCGGCCATGTCAAACGGTAAAAACGCACGGGAAAATTGGTCGAGTCATAGTCGGTAAAATCCAGCACCCCCGGCGGCGCGCTATTCGTGAAGATAGGTTGCCAGTTCATCAAATTGGTTGAAGCCAGGATGACGTAGGGCAATGTGCTGGGAATCCCCACCGCCATCGTAAAGGCCCCACTTCTATCAAGGCCATTGGGAGTCATCTGGGGCGGAAAAGTATCGGGAAGGTAGTTGACGTGATACGAAAGGCCGGGCGTATTTGTGGGTGTGGCGCTGACCGCGTAGAAGGGCACGGTCATGAGGTTGGTGGCAATGGATTGCAGTTCGATACGATCACCATGAACCAGCGCCTTCACCTGGGTGGCGTTGGTGACGGCGTTGATCTGAGCGGCCAGCCCCGAGGCCACGGTACTCAAGGTTGAGTCGGTGGGAACGGTATAGGTAATGGGATAACCATTTAACGTCACGGTCAACAAATTACCGGGGCACGGGTTTAAATTGGTCAGGGTACTGAAATACTGGCCATCGACAAACAAGTCAATTTGCTGCAGCGGCTTTCCATAGATGCCCGCGAATTGGACGGAGAGCACGGGCGTGCCGCTCAACAGGGAGCCCGGAGGCAAGTTGGTGCCCCATTCTCCGTAGCCGGCTGCGGCAAAGGGCGCTGCCAGGGGATCAGCGACGATCAGCCCAAGATACGGCACGTTGATGCTTTGATAATAGCTTTCCGCCAGATTGAAGCCACGGGCCTGGTAAAAATAAACCTGCGGGTTGGGGAACTTTTGCGCGTCGGCGGCCGGTTCGGCGACCGTGCCATAACTCCCCGTGGCCCCGGCATCAATAAACGCCAAAAGGTTGGTCTGGCTGTTAGGGCCAAAAATAATACCGCCGAAAGACGTCAGGCTGTCCGCAATGGCCCCGGGAACAAACATGCCTTGCGGGACGCTGAATTGCGCCAGGCCCGTCTCATAACCCAGACAGCCGTTCGGCCATGAAACCGAATCGCTATTGGTCCACAAAATTGAGGAGACACCCAGAATGTTCACGTTAAAAATCGCGTTGTCGAAATAGGGGTAGCGAATGTTGCGAGAGGGATCGGAACTCTTGGCCAGAACGACCGGAGATTGGGAAAAAGTTCCGTCGCTGGCAACGCCTCGGTCCACCAGCTGTTCCGCTTGGGTGAGCGAATCCGCCGTGATCATGGTGGTAAGAAACGAATAGCCGGGCGAGCCAACGACCGGCGTCCCCGGGCTGAATCCTGCTTCGCTGCCGGCATAGCTGTTGGTGGTGCCGAAACCATCGCTTCCGTTGCCCAATCTCAAGCCGTAGAACAAGGCCGACGTTGTGCTGTTGATCGTGGAACCAAAACTGGTTTGGAACGGGATGTCCATCGAAAGAACGACGTAATCAATCTGATTGGTCAACTGACGCGCCGCCAGCATGTTCAGCAGAGGTGCCACCAGACTGGTTTGAAAATCATTGCTGGTCCACAGCGTATTGCCGCCCGGCCAGTTAATGCGCAACACGTTTTCGGGAGGCACCTGCCGCTGCTGGCAGAAATAGTTGCCCAGTTCGCAGGAGTTGGAACTGGTCTGGTTGACGATTACCACCGTGTTCAGGCCGCTGCCGCCGGCGTGCAGCTTGCAAGCCAGGGCGCAGCCGGCCAAAACCATAACAGCCGTTCCACGGTGAAAACCGCCTTTCATACACTAAACCCTCCATGAGGAACAGAGCACGCCTGCCGACACATGGCACGATTATTATGGTAGAACTCTTCTGAACGATGGCACAGAAAAAAGCCGGTCATTAACCGGCCTCCTTTCTGCTATGATAGACAACAGAACTCCGTCTCAGGACAACTTGCGCCGGAGCGATAATCCCAACGCACCCAGGCCCAGTGCCAGGAACGCCACGGTTGACGGCTCCGGAACGATTGAAATGGACAGGCCCTTGTCCTTGGTAATATCCAGAGTGCCGCCCGGGGCAAGATTTAATTCACTCCATTGGAGGGCCCATGTCACGTCGCCCGGCCCTGCATTCAGAACGTTATCCAAATTCAGGCTGGCCGTGTTATTGAGTTTATACAGGGTTGAGGTTACACCACCGACCGTATTGGCCTCGGCGTAATTGGCACTCGGCGAATCAATCACTTCAGCCAAGCCCGCACCGCCCGTGCTGGTCTGCTGCAAGGCTCCCGTAAAACCGGTGCCTGGACTGCCCGAAATGACCACGGTGTCGCTGAGGCCACCCAGCAGATTAAAATCCGAATATTGATAGAAATTCAACGCGTACGTCGTTTGCCCGATATTTTGGAGTTGAATTTGTTCGGTGATGTCCGCGCTTCCGGAGCCGGACCCATTGCCCGTCAAAAGATAGGTGACGGTCGCGGAAAGCTGGCTGTTTGCATAGCTTGCCACCACAAGGTTGTTAATTCCGCCATTATAATTTGCCGATTGAATACTGGCGTTGCCAAGCTGATCAAGCGTCTGTCCCACCGCGCCGTTGATGGAATACCAAAACCACTGCTGGTTCAGTTGGTTCTGGTTAAGCGTGTCCACCGTCCATGAGTTCATGCCGAGATTCCCGAGGCCATTGCCGGGATTTACCACCGCCGTCGAACCGCCGTCGCTCATGATAATATTTTGAGCCTGACTGACGGCGGGAAGGAGCGAGACTGACGCAACCAAGGCCAGCAGCAGCGAGCGGCTCAGTCCAAGGAAGCCTTTTTGAAGAATTTTCATAATCGGAACGGGTTGGATTTGATACAAGAAACCAAATTTGATTTTACATTATTTTTTACTCTAGCCCAAAAAACGGAAATCGCGGTCTGTCGCGTCGGGAGAACATGGTCAGAGCCAACATGCCCACACCAGCCAGCGCCATGACCGCAGGTTCGGGAACGCTAATATTTGAAATTTCACTGATGGTAAAGGAGGTGTTGGCCGCCAATGTGGCATCCCACTCGAACGCATAGACTGCATTCCCCGAGGCCGTCAAGGTGGTATTATTGAGCGTGTACGGTGGCCCGCCAAGAAATGGACCAAACAAACCTCCCAGCGGGCTGGCCTGCATTTCCGTAGTGCCGGCGGTTCCAACGAATTGCGCCAAGTCCACCAAGCGCATTCCACCTCCGTTTTGATCCGCCTCAGCCTGCATGCCGCTGTTGAAAAACATATTCACCGACTGGCTGCCCCCCGCTCCGCCCAGGACAAAATCCGAAAATTGAAACAGGCTGATGGTTTGGGCGCTGCCTGACAGGTTGGACACTTTGATCGAATCGCTCAACTGATTGCCGATCAGGCCGTACGTGGATTGAACACTCACGTTCCCCGCACTGCTGTATGTGGCGGTGACCGATGGCGGTCCGATGGGAGTGGAGGTGACTGTTGGAGAGGCTATGCTTGTTATCGGGGACAACGGCCCGCCGCCCAGACTGTAATAAAAGGATTCCAAACCCAACTGTTGCACGCCGTTTACCGTCCAACCCGTCAGCCCGGCTCCACTGTCGAATGAGACCGCCGACGTGGCGCTGTTAAGTGTGTAAATCGTTGCCTCGCTTTGGACGGCCAAAACGGCAAACAAAATCACAGTTAGAACAGTCTGATACAACCGCACCCCACCGGCGAAAGACTTCTTACAGATCTTCATGTTATTCTTTGGGTTTTCAGGTCTATCTAAACCCCTTTATGAGGCAGCCCAAGTCCTAAGTCAAGACATTTCTTGTCCCAAAACGAGCCAAAAACATGGATTCGACTATGGAATCCAACAGCTCGCTGAACGAGTGTTTTTGCCCCGGTTCGGCTGCCTCCTTGCACAGGCACAAGGATTTACCTGGAATTTGCAGCCATTACTTTCCAATGCAAAACTGGCTGAAAATGGAGTTGAGTAAATCTTCCGTTGCCGTTTTGCCGACTATTTCGCCTATGGCGTTAACGGCGATGCGCAAATCCAACGCCGCGAGTTCCAGCGTGACGTTGCGGCGCAACGCGTCGATCGTCCTTTGCGTCGCCTCGCGCGCGCGGTTCAGCGCGTCCTGATGACGCGAATTAATCATCACCTGCAACATCTCGGCCTTGATTTCGCCCGACCAGACCAGTTCCTTGACGGCATCCTTTAATGCTTCAATGCCCAGCCCGCTCAGGCAGCAAACGTCCACAATTCGGAATTCGGAACTCGAAACTCGGAATTCGGCGAGCTTCGCCGGCAGATCAATTTTATTTCGCACCAGAATCCGTTTCTTGCCTGCAAACCGGGTCAGAAGGTTTTCATCCTCGCTCGTCAGCGGCTCACTTGTGTCCAACACCTGCAGAATAATGTCGGCCCGGGCCAGTGTTTCATGGCTGCGGCGGATGCCTTCCTGTTCAATCTCGTCGCGCGCCTCGCGCAAACCCGCCGTGTCAATGAACACCACCGGCAGCCCCCGGAGGTTCGCCGTCTCTTCGATCGTGTCGCGGGTTGTGCCCGGAATCGGCGAGACGATGGCCCGGTCGCGCCCGAGGAGTTGATTCAGCAGGCTCGATTTGCCCACGTTGGGCCGTCCCACAATCGCCGCACGGATGCCGCGACG
>DASZAB010000030.1:0-6607 GCA_035945675.1 Verrucomicrobiia bacterium
CCGGCCGGAGGACAACAGGTTATCCGGGAAGCGTTCAAGCAGGGGCTCTCCCGCAGCATCTCCCGTTACCTCGGCGGTTATCAAATCGAAGATTTAACCATCGCCAATCCTTTCCGGGATTATTCGGTCGGGCTGACGAATCTGGCTTCCGGTCAACTGCTCCCGGCCGCCCGGGCCGGCACCTGGCGGTATCTGCTGCTGCACGGAACCAACGCCGTGGGCGCAGCCGAATTGAGGGCCGACCCGACCAATAGCACGGAGCTGAAATTTGCCGGTTTGGATACCACTGATTTTTCCAGGGGAACTCAGGTGGCGCTACGAAGAGCGGAACAACTGCCGGAAATCAAAAAGCAGGATTATGAACTCCGCCGGTTGGATTGCCCGGCCATCCTGTTCGTTGCGGTCTGGCTGCACGGGAAATCAGACGACATCCTCATTCCCTTGCCGCCCACCTGGGGGCGATACAACCCTTACCAGCCTTATTCCGAGCGCCAGATGATCGAGTTGTTGCAGCCGGAGGCGGAGAAACGGTTGAAGGGCGGCACCGGAGCCGTTGATTAGAAGCTTTTGCAGATAATTTGTAGCCGCCGAGGTAACGAGGCGGAATTATTTAAGAGGGTCCACCTCCTCACGTCGGTGGCTACAGTTTTCTCGGAAACGCTCTAACAGCCGCCGGCAGGAATGGGCCGGACTACCTGTAGATCTCGCATTCTGGTCGCCGTTACTTCGTCGTCGGCTTTTCCAACGAGCTCACCGCCGCAGGCGTGTTCGTTTGGGTCACCGCTGGCTTTGGAACCAGAAGCTGTTCGCGCGTTTTGAGCAGGGGATCAACCGTCCAGGTCGGCACGAAATAATCCCATTGATTGAACGCACTTTCGCGCGCCAGTTTAGTCTGAAGCGTCTTCAGGTTGGCCTGAAACGTCTTGTCCGCCGCCGCCTGCTGCTCCGGTTTCTCCCCTTTCACCGGGGCCGGTTCCTGGGGCAGCGTGGCGGACGTGTGGACCGTCAGCCAGTAGTTGTCGTTCGTCTTTGCGCCGACCTTCATCGAGTAATCAAATCCATCAAACGTCTTGATCTCAACCCTGGTCGGCCGGTCCAAACCGGTCTGCTTCGGGCTCAGATCGGTGGCCACATCCGCAAAGCTCGGCGAGGAAAATGAACCGGCCGTTTCGGAAACCTTCGAACTGTCCAGTTTCTCGCCCGGCTTCGCACCGGCCAGCTCCCAGTCGTTGGTTTCACTCGAACGGGTCAGCGCCCAGGAATTGGTTGCCTCCGGGAATTTCACGGAGATGCTTTGCGGTTTTTCAATCTGCAAAAAGGTTTTGTCGAGCCACTGGTCCGGCGCCGGGTTCACCTCGCTCAACGGATCGCTGATCACCGCCACCGTGGTTGAATGAGGAGCAGTCAGCACATAGCGGCCGTCCGGCCAGCCCCCGTCCGGCGCATCCGGTGAGGGTTGGCTGCTCTGCTGCATGTGCGCCTTGCCCAGCCACAATGTGTGGATCGGCCGGCCGCCGGCAGCGTCGAACTCCAGCATCGTCGCGGCATTGGTCCCCTGCCCCGGCGGCGCCAGATTCAGCCGCGGCAGTTGCGATGGCCCCACCTCCTCGGTCTGGACAATTTTCAAATCGCGCACTTTCAGCAGGAGCTGGCTGATTTGGCTGAAATTGGCCGGATAATCATCGCGTTGCGCCACGCACCAAAGCCCGTTCGTCCTGGCCAGCGTCAGGTCATTCGTACCCTGCTGCATCCGGATTTGCGCCACGTCGTTTACCTGAAAATCGCCAAGCAATTTCCGGCCCAGTTCCGGGTTGGGATTGCTCCAGCCGGCCGTTTGCCGGTGGTAATGCCACCAGGCGGCGCCCCCCAGCACAAGCACCAGCGCCAACAGCACGATGAATTGCTTGCGGTTCATTGGGCCGAAGTCCGTTTGCGTTTCCACGCCGCCAGGCCGAGACCGAACACACTGACCAGCGCCGGCATGGCCGCGATGTTGAGCCATTCGATGTGCGTCTGCAACGAAACCACGTCCTGGCGCAAATCCTTTTGCACCTGCTTCAAGTCGGTGCGGGCTTTGGCCTCCTGTTTTTGAAAGTTTTCAATTTGCGCCTGCTGTTCCGGTGACAGGATGTACCGCTGGTTCTGGCTCTTGTTTTGCTGCAGCTCGCTCAGCCGCTGCTCGGTCGCCGCCAGACTGTCCTGCAACTCCTTGATCTTGCCCTGGTATTGCATCTCGGCCGCCGCTTCCATTTTCTTGATGACGATAAACGGACGGTTCTCCACTCCGCGGCTGCGCATGGCAATCAGGTCGCTGTTGCCGGACATCTGCCCGATCGCGTTCTGCGCAAAACTCAGGTTGTCGTTGAGTTCCACCGCCATGTTGCCAAAGATCGAGTTGACCTGGCGCAAGGCGAACGGGTCGGACAACATGTCCGCATCGCCAACCAGAATCACGGTGTTGTCGCCCGTGCTTTCCTTCAAGAAACCGGTGGTCTTGGCAACAGCGTTGGTGCCTTCGGCCGGCAGACCGTCGGGAAAGGCGGTTTTGAATTGGCCGGTCAATTTGATCGCCAGCGCATAGGCAACGCCCGAAGCGCTGAAATTTTTCATAATCTGGTCACCGCTCAAATCGTAAATCATCGCATCGGCCAGTTCCGATTCCTTCGTGCTCTTCACCAGGACGGTTTCCTTCAGGCCCGCGGCCGGCACGCCGGTAAAGGCGCCCGCGTACGGCAGCCACAAGTCGGTCAGATCGCTCGTGATGATGTCGTTGGTGTTGATCCCCTCGGACGTCACATCCAAAAATGCCGGGGCGTCGGCGGGCTGGCCGTTCTGATCGGCCACCTGCATTTTGAAATTCAAGTCCGCCACCACCTTGCTGGTGTCAAAATGAACGCCCCACGCCCCGAGTAATTTGTCGAGCGTGGAAACCCCCGCCCCCGGCCCGCCCATCATCGGATTCTGGCCGCGCGCGTCGGCAATGCTCAGCGGATCAAGGAACGCGATCAATTTGCCCCCGCGCAAAACAAACTGGTCAATCGCATATTGCCCGGCAGCCGTGATGCCGCGCGGATGGATCACCAGCAACACGTTGATGTCGTCGTCGATTTTATCCGTGTTCAGCGGCACCTGCCGGAGCGTGTAATCGCCGTTCAATTCATTGATGAGTTCCCACGGCGGCGTCCCCTGCTGCCCCTCCTCCTGCATCATCGGATTGGCTTGCTGGCCGAACACGGGCAGCGAACTCATCACGCCCACCACCGGCTTTTGCGGCTGCACCACCCGCGAGATGGCCCGCGAAATGTCGTATTCCAGCAGCCGCTGGCGGTCCGGCGACAGCGCCACCGTTTGTTTGGCATCCAGCAGGCTCACCGCCAGGCCCAGATAAAATTTGTCTCCGGTCGGCAGCGTCTCCGGCGCAATGCCGTCCAGGCGCGCCGAATCCTCCGCGTCCGAATCCGGTTCCGGATCAAACTTTTGAATGATGATTTTGCCATGCGCCGCCTGCTTGTACTCATTCAGCAAATCCTCGACCTGCCGGGCGTAATTTTCCAGGTAGAGGCTTTCCGCCGTCGGGGTGACGTTGCGCGTGCAGTAAAAGCGGATGGTCACCGGCGTGTCGAGCTTGCCCAGAATCGCCCGGGTGCCGGGCGACAGCGTGTAAATTTTTTCCTGGGTCAGATCCGCCCGCGCCGGGAATTCAGACGCAATCAGATTGATCGCCACCAGCAGCACCGCCATCGCCACGATGCCGCCCGCCGAATACAACAGTATTTCAAAGGATTTCTGTTTCATTTCCGGTGTCCGCGCAAAATCACGGCGGTGGTGAACAGGGAAAAGACGATGAGCGACAGGAAGAAAATCACATCACGCGAATCGAGCACGCCTTTCTGGAAATTCTCGAAATGCGTGATGACGCTGCAGGCCGCCACGGCCTGGACGACCACCGGGCTGGCCCAGCCGGAGAGAAACTGGATCACCGGTGAAAAGCCGGCCAGGAGCAGAAAGAGGCACAAGACGACCGAGACGATGAAACTCACCACCTGCGACCGGGTCATGGCCGAGGTGATGCAACTGACGGCGAGATACGCCCCGGCCATCAGCCAACTGCCGACGTAGCCGCAGAAAATCACGCCGTTCTCCGGGTGGCCAAGATAATTCACCGTGAGGACCAGGGGAAACGTGAGGACCAGGGCCAGGGCCAGAAACAGCCAGGACGCCAGAAATTTCCCGGCAATCGCCTGCCAGCTGGTGATCGGCATGGTCAGCAGCAGTTCCAGGGTGCCCACGCGCCGCTCGTCCGCCCACAGCCGCATGCCCACCGCCGGCACCAGAAACAAATAAAACCAGGGGTGCCAGATGAAAAAGGTGTCGAGCGCCGCCTGCCCATGCTGGAAAAAGGTGCCCATGCGCGTGCCGACCATGAACGTGAAAAATCCGCACAGCAACAGAAAGATGACGATGAACACGTAGGCCAGCGGCGACGCGAAATAGGCGCTCAACTCGCGTTTGGTGATGGCCTTGATGTTGGCAATCGCATTCATTCTGACTTCTGACCTCCGGCTTCCGGCTTCCGCCCTCCGCCCTCCGCCTTCCGGCTCACCGTATCCGGCATGGTCAGACTGCGAAAAACCTCGTCCAACCGGCCTTCCTCGACCTGCAACTGTTGAATCCGCCAGCCTTGCGCGGCTTCACCCACTGCGCGCGGCAGTTCGCCATCAGCCACGTTCGGCTTCGGCTGCACACACGCCGCGACCACGCCGTTGATTTCCTCGAGCACGGCCACACGGCGAGCCTGCGGAATCTGGTGGAGCCGGGCCGACACCGCGGTCGCCGCCACGCCGCTGACGCGCAACGTCACCGCGCCGGCCATGTCCGATTTTTGCCGCAAAACCGACGGCGTGCCGTTGGCGACAATTTTGCCCCGGTCAATGATGATGGCGCGCGTGCAGACGGCGTCCACCTCCTCCAGGATGTGCGTCGAAAAAATAATGGCCTTGGTGGCGCCCATGTGGCGGATCAAGCCGCGGACCTCGTGTTTTTGGTTCGGGTCCAGCCCGTCGGTCGGTTCGTCCAGGACGAGCACGTCGGGGTCATGAATAATGGACTGCGCGAAACAGGTGCGATGGCGGTATCCCTTGGAAAGCGTTTCGATGCTTTGATGCCGGACGCTTTCCAGAAAACACATTTCCACGACGCGATTCACCGCCGCCGTCCGGGCGGCGCCGCGCAACCCTCGGATTTCCGCCGAGAAATTCAGGAAGCCCAGCACCGTCATGTCCGTGTAGGCCGGCGCGTTTTCGGGCAGATAACCGATGAGCCGCTTGGCGGGAATCGGCTTTTCGGCCAGGTCAAATCCGCCCACTGTTACGCGCCCGGCCGACGGCGGCAGGAACCCCGTAATCATCCGCATGGTGGTGGATTTGCCCGCGCCGTTGGGGCCCAGGAAGCCAAGCACTTCGCCGCGCGCCACGGAAAATGAAATTCCGTCCACGGCGCGCTTGTTGCCGAATAATTTAGTTAAACCGTCCGCCTGAATCATGCCATTCAACGACCATTCACGACCATTCCGCCCGGGAAAAAATTCATGAAGCCCAATCAGCGGTTTTGTCTTTGGAAAAGCTTCAACGCGGAACGTTCAAAAAAAATCTGCGCCGCGAAAGAAACGCCGGGGAACCGACTTCTGTATCAGCCACCTGACGATCCCAATTCCGTAAGGCGACTGCGCTGCAGTCAGGGCTCTTAAATTTCATAACCGCTTCGTCGAAAACATGAAACCGTTCACTTGGCGGTTGACTCCTCCGCCCTCACGGGAAGCAACCAGTCTCTCATTTGCGCCTCATACTTTCATCAGCCAAGGCTTCGGCCGCAGCGGCGGCTTTTTTGCCGATGATTTCCACGCCCTCCCGGAAAAGACCGGGGAATGTGGGGCCGGGGAAGGGAACAGTGTGCCGAGCAACCCCCTCCGGGCATCCCTGCGGGGCGCCGCGCACACGGTCGCCGGGATTTTCAGCGCGACAACGGCAAAAGCAAAAAACAAGGAACTCCTTTGGCGGCAAGCGTAACTTCGACCAGCCTCCGCCAAGGCTACGGCGCGGCAGGCGGGCCTGCCCCGTGAGCCGCAGGCTTTTACGGGTCGGGTTCAACAACGGATGGAAAGGACGTTCGGCGCAATTACACTCTCACCCAAGGCGACGCTCCCTCGCGCCTCAGTCCTTTCCCATCCTTTGGTGGTTAGGCCACATGGTCATTTCAGTATCTTCTGGATGCTCGCATGATATGCGTCCATATCGCCGGAAAGCCACACATCGCAAATAATCACACTGTTTGTGTCAGCCGCCGCAAGAACACGGCTCAACTCCTTCGTATTGCCGCTGTCGGAAAGCCCGCGAAGCTGATGGATGAAATCCACATAAGGCTGACCGACTCCGTCGTTGCAAAGACCGTGATAGTAACGAACGTCATCATACTTTGTCTTGCCAGCTACCAACAAACCTTCGACGACCATTAGCAGCAACATGACGCCGATGGTCAGTATCACTGCTCGATTCCGCTTAACCTTGTGCTCTTCCAAGCTGATTTGTTCGGTGCTCATATTTATGCAAGC
>DASZAB010000031.1:0-1507 GCA_035945675.1 Verrucomicrobiia bacterium
TGGAATCCGCCAAACTGGATGTGACCGCCGAGGTGGCGGACGATTTCTTTACGCTGAGGACCTTGGATGAACAATACCGGCTCGTGGCGGATACGACTGCGGCGTACCGGCGTTCATTGGAACTCACGGAAAACTTGCGGCACGGCGGCGCGGTGTCCGACCTGGATGTTGCCCAGGCGGCTACCCAGTTGCACGCCGCGGAGGCGCAGTTGCCCGCCATTCAACTGCAACGTGTCCAAACTCTGCATGCCCTGGCAATTTTGTGCGGTGAATCTCCGGTAGATTTTTGCGTTTCCACCAATTCAGCGGCGGCCGCGGCTGTTCCGGAAGTTCCGCCCAGCCTGCCCAGCGACTTGTTGGAACATCGACCCGATATCGCCTCGGCCGAACGCCAGATGGCTGCGGCAAACGCGGACGTCGGAGTGGCAAAAGCCGCATTCTTCCCAACCGTTCGCATTGATGGCCTCGCGGGTTTTGAATCGGTTGACGCAGGTTCATGGTTTAATTGGTCCAGCCGCTTCTGGTCTGTCGGGCCGTCGATTCAATTGCCGTTGTTCACGGGCTTTTACAATCGCGCCAATCTTGCGGCCGCGAAGGCAGCCTATGTGCAGGAAGTGGCCGCGTACCGTCAAACGGTCTTGAGCGCCTTCGGCGAAGTCGAAGATCAACTGGCCGCGCAACGGCTGCTGGCGAATGAGTGGGAAGCCCAAAGCCAGGCCGAAGCGGCCGCCAGGCACGCCCTGGAGGTTGCCAACGATCAATATAAAGACGGCCTGGTGACCTACCTCAATGTCGCAACCGCGCAAACGACGGCCTTGCAACAGGAAGACGCCGCGGTGCAGTTGGAGGGCGCGCGCCTGACTGCCGCCGTCAATCTCATCAAAGCTCTCGGTTGCAATTGGCGGCAAACGCAGCAGTAGGGCGGCGACGGCGCTAAACCGTTGAAGAATGCGCTAAATTCCTGGTGTGACCGGCGAATAACGACGAGTCTTTCCGGGCCAGTCAATCGGTTCATTGCAATCCCGGGTAACGTTCGAAATCCGCGTGGCCATCCAGGAACACCCTCATTCTGCCGCCGTGATGCGGTGTGAGTCCTGACAGATTCGGCGCAACCGTCGGAATGGCCCTCGGAAAATAAGGGTCCACGGCAATTTCCACATCCGAGACCCCGCTGATAATGCCCACGGTTGAGTTGCCGGAGTTTTCGAGGTCGTACACGGCTTTCTCGGCGGTTTTCCCCCAGAAATCAATCAGCGTGACCGGATCATTGGTTTGGTCAAAACGCCACAGCCAATACGTCACCGTTGATACGGGGTTGGTTGTATAAACCTGCGAGCATTGAACGGCCGTGGAAAGCGGCGGAGTCAACATGGCCGGACAATCCCACACGCGCGAGTTTGCGATGTAATTCGAGAGGGCCAGTCCCGCCCAGCCGCCCCGGACATCGTACGGCGGCCAGGTCGACCAGGGCATGTAACCGAGTGAAACCTTCAATGGCCGGTCATCG
>DASZAB010000032.1:0-30279 GCA_035945675.1 Verrucomicrobiia bacterium
CCCCTTTGATGTTCCTTTTGCTCTTACTGTCTACCGTATTGGGAAAAATGCTCCAGCCATGTCGTCTCACAAAAAATCTCTGCCTCTCCGTTCCGCTTATTCCACAAAATACCCTTTGGGCAACACGCCCTAACGTCGGCGCAAATGAAATGGAGGGCAACGATATGGCGCGAACTGACGTTCGCGGCCACGTGACCAATTGAATTGCTTAATCGTGCCTCCGGCATCGCAAAAGATTGCAATACGCCGGGCATTCGGCAAGTTGTGCATTGTTTTACATAACCGGTTTTCCGAAGAACCATCTGGTTTGTGAAGTGGCGAGAAAAGCATGAGGGGTTTGCGGGACAGCGTCTCGTGGTTTTGCCACGGCCCATCATGGCTTCGGCTTTGCACTATCCGCTGCTCAAGCAACTGCTGCCCACGGACGCGGGGTATTATCCCAAGGCCAGGGGGCACGTCTGCGTGCGCGAGCGCGGATGCCCGGAGGCGATTTTCATCTACTGCGCTGAAGGCAATGGCTGGTGCGAAATCGCCGGGCGAAGGCACGAAGTGACCCGAAACCAGCTGCTGGTGGTGCCGGCCTCCACGCCTCACGTATATGGCGCCCAAAAAAGGACGCCCTGGACGATTCATTGGTTTCACGCGGTGGGATCAAATGTGCCGATTTATCTGGAAAGGCTCGGGGTCACGGCGGAACAGCCGGTGGTGCCGTTGGGCGGTGATGTGCAGTTGTTCTCGCTTTTTGAAGATGTTTTGGAAGGTCTCGAACACGGCTTTACCATCACCCACCTGATTTACGCGGCGCACTCATTGACGCACCTGATGGGGTTGATCCTGCGCTACAAGGACGAGTTCGGTTACGGTGAAACCACGGTCCGCGAGCGCGTGGGTAAAAGCATCGATTTTATGAAAAGCCACCTGCGCGAACCTTTGAAAATTGCGACGCTCGCGGCGCTCGTAAATCTGTCACGGTCGCATTATACAACGTTGTTCAAGCGGGTCAGCGGTTATGCGCCGCTGAGTTATTTGAATCATTTGCGCATGCAGCGCGCGGTGCAACTGCTGAACACCACCGATTTATCCATTAAGCGAATCAGCGATCAACTCGGCTTTTCCGACCAATTTTACTTTTCGCGCGCGTTCCGAAAGATGCACAACCATTCACCTTCAGAGCACAGGCGCCGCTATGGGGTGTAGTCCACCTGGTTTGAAAAGGAGCAAAGGCGCAACGAAAGGTCTGGCCGCGGGCACAGGTCAATTATCCATGCGCTTTGTTGGAATGTCCATTCCCTTTCCGGACGATATCTGGGAAATTAATGAAGGTAATCAAAAAATGAAAATTCACGACGCGTCGTAACATCGGGAAGGCAAGCGGAGCATGGCTGAAACTGGACAACCTGGTCGGTCGGGAAAGGTCATCGGGAATAACCTTTCATGGCATGGATTTCACGTAAACCATGTGACCGGCTCATCGAAGACTGGCTTGCGGTGATTCCAATCAGCGGCTGGGAGGCATGTTTTTTCACCTGGATTGGCCTCGCGCAACTGTTTCAATAATGTGATCACGGCAACCCAAAATGAAACCTTGAAGCTGAAAGCCGACCATCGTCTTGGATATGTCTGGCTCATCTCGGTGGTAGCGGCGATGGGCGGGCTGCTCTTCGGCTATGACTGGATTGTCATCAGCGGCACAGACCTGTTTTACGAGGCGCATTTTCATCTGACCTCATCCCTCCAAACGGGCTGGGCCAAGAGCAGCGCGTTGCTGGGCTGCCTGCTGGGTGCGCTGTTGGCCGGGGCGTTCAGCGACCGCTTCGGTCGGAAGCGTCTGCTGGCGTTGTCAGCGCTGCTCTTCGCAGTTTCCTCGGTCGCCACGGGTTTGGCTGGAACGTTTGGGATCTTCATCTTCTGGCGGATCGTCGGCGGAGGCGCCATCGGCTTGGCTTCCAACCTTTCGCCTCTCTACATCGCGGAGGTGGCGCCCGCCGAGGCGCGTGGGCGGCTGGTTTCGCTGAATCAGTTGACGATTGTCATCGGCATTCTGCTGGCGCAGTTCGTGAACTGGCGCATCGGCAGCCTGCACCCGTTGCCGCCTCAACCCGCCATGGCCCAAATCGCGGCGTCGTGGGCCGGCCAGACCGGCTGGCGCTGGATGTTTGGCGTGACGGCGATTCCCGCCTTGGTCTTCCTGGCTGGTATGTTCTTCGTGCCGGAAAGCCCGCGCTGGCTGGCCAAGCGTGGAGATGTTGGGCGTGCGCGGACCGTTCTCGGAAAAATCGGCGGCGCAAACTACGCCGATGCCGCCCTGGCTGACATCGCCGCGACGCTCGCCAATGAAACCCTGCGGGTCAATTTCCTCGACCTGCTGGCGCCCAAGCTCAAACGGATCTTGGTGCTGGGCGTGGTGCTGGCGGTGCTCCAACAGTGGTGCGGCATCAACGTCATCTTCTATTACGCCAAGGACATCTTCCGGGAGTCCGGGTTTAACGTCAGCGACATTCTGCTGAATATAGTTTTCATCGGCAGCGTGAACCTAGTAGCGACGTTGGTGGCGCTGCAGACGGTGGACCGCTGGGGACGCCGGCCGTTGTTGCTCGGCGGTTACGCCGGCTTGGCGGCTCTTTTCCTGGCGATGGGCTTGGGCTTTGCATTCCACTCGCGCGGCATCCACATGCTGGTGCTGGTTTTGGCTGCGATTGGGTGCTATGCCCTGTCGCTGGCACCGGTGACCTGGGTGGTGATTTCGGAAATTTTCCCCAACCGGATTCGCGGCGCGGCGATGGCCGTGGCAGTTTCAGCCCTGTGGATTGCCTGTTTTGTCCTCACCTTCACGTTTCCCTATTTGAATGCTACGCTGGGGCCGGCCGGAACCTTTTGGGTGTATGCGACGATTTGTGCGGGCGGATTTGTGTTCATCAAATTCAAACTGCCGGAAACCAAAGGCAAGACACTGGAACAAATCGAACGCGAATTGGTGGATTAAGATTTTAAAAGATGAACCGGCCGGACATTCTTGAATTGAACGAAACCGAGAAAGCGGTTGGAGAACCTGCGCGCCTGGATTCTGGCGGTTTGCAGGCCGATGCCGCGGTGCAGGTGCGCGTGGAGGAGTTGGTGATTCCCACTTATCTGCCCGCGCCGCCGGACAAAAACCCGATGTTTCTGGAAAAGCGCGTCTATCAGGGCGCCAGCGGCAAAGTCTATCCGCTGTGCGTCACGGATCGCATCGCCGAGAAACCGGTGGACCGGATATGGCAGGCTGTCTGGATTGAAAATGAATTCATCCGGGCGATGGTATTGCCGGAAATCGGCGGGCGCATTCACCGATTGCAGGACAAGACCAACGGCTACGACCTGATTTACCACCAGCCGGTCATCAAGCCCGCACTCGTCGGTTTGGCCGGGCCGTGGATTTCCGGCGGCATCGAGTTCAACTGGCCGCAGCACCACCGGCCCGCGACGTTTCTGCCGGTGGATTTTCAAATCGAGCAGCACGCCGACGGCTCAAAAACGGTCTGGTGCAGCGACCACGATCCTATGTGCCGCATGAAAGGCATGCATGGCCTCTGCCTTCACCCCGGCAAGGCTTACCTCGAACTCAAGGTCCGCGCTTACAACCGCACACCATTCGTCCAGACATTT
This sequence comes from Verrucomicrobiia bacterium, assembly GCA_035945675.1. Lineage (GTDB taxonomy): Bacteria > Verrucomicrobiota > Verrucomicrobiia > Limisphaerales > UBA11358 > UBA11358. The sequence continues at coordinate 3,643 of DASZAB010000032.1, forward strand.
CTTTGGTGGGCAAATGTGGCGACCCGCGTGCACGAGGCCTATCAAAGTTTCTTCCCGCCGGATGTTTTTTATGTGGCTGACCACGCCCGCCGCTCGCTGAGCGGGTATCCGCTGGCAAAAGGATTTTATTACGGCGTCAATTACGGGAAGCGCGGGCGCCAAGGCGTTCCGGAAGACGAAATGCCCTTACAATTCGTTCCGCCGCATTGCCGGGCTGAATCCAAAACCCGAAATCCAAAATCCGAAATTCCGGATTATGCGCCGAATGATTTGTCGTTCTACGCCAACATTCCCGTGCCCACGTCCTACATGTGCATGGGAAGCAAAGAGGATTTCTTTGGCGGCTACGATTACCGGGCGCAGGCTGGCATCGTTCACATCGCCAACCATCACATCGCGCCCGGCAAGAAGCAATGGACGTGGGGCAACCATGAGTTTGGCTATGCCTGGGACCGCAACCTGACCGATGCCGACGCGCACGGCGGGTTTGCGCCCTATATCGAAATCATGGCGGGCGTTTACACCGACAACCAGCCCGATTTCAGTTTTCTCCAGCCCGGCGAGACCAAATCGTGGAGCCAGTATTGGTATCCCATCCAAAAAATCGGCCCGGCGCAACGCGCGAATCTTGACGCCGCCCTCAGCCTGAGGTCTGAACAAAATGAATTGCGACTTGGCGTTGCCGTCACCGGCCATCAGCCGCAATCGACCGTGATGGTTTTCGCAAAAGGAGAGGAACTGGCGCATTTGGATCGCGATCTTTCGCCTGCGTTGCCGTTGGTCGAGAGAATCAAACTACCGAAGGGCATTGCCGAAACCGATTTGCTGATTCGGGTCAGCGACAAAACCGGACGGGAGCTGATTTCCTGGCGGTCCCGGCCGCGCGTAAAGGGCGAGGTCCCGTCGGCTGCGACCGAACCGCCCGCTCCCGAAAAAATCGCCGGCAACGAGGAGCTTTTTATTACCGGCCTGCATCTGGAGCAATATCACCATGCCACCCGTTTGCCCGCGCCTTACTGGCACGAGGCCTTGCGCCGCGACCCGCTGGACTCGCGCTGCCACAACGCTCTGGGCCGGTGGCATCTCCGGCGCGGCGAGTTTGCCCTGGCCGAATGCCATTTCCGAAAAGCGATTGAGCGGCTCACATGCCGCAATCCGAATCCTTATGACGGCGAAGCGTATTACCATCTCGGCCTGTGTTTGCGGTATCTGGACCGCGACGCTGAAGCTTACGCCTCATTTTACAAGGCGACGTGGAATCAGGCCTGGGTGGCGGCGGGCTGCCACGCGCTGGCGGAGATTGATTGCACGCGGAAAGATTGGACCGTTGCCCGGGAACATCTCGCCCGATCGTTGCGTTTTGACACCGACAACCTGCGCGCGCGAAATCTGAAGGTGCTGGTTTTGCGAAAACTGGGCGAAACCGGCCCGGCTGATTCGCTGCTCCAATCCACCCTGCAACTGGACCCGCTGGACTGTTGGGCGCGACATCTCCATGGCGAAAAGCCGGCCGGCGATCTGCAAACCCGACTGGACCTTGCCCACGATTTTGCCCGCGCCGGATTCCTGGACGAAGCCATCGGCGTTCTGAAAAACGCAGCGGCAAAGCCCGGTGATTGGCCCGACCAAAGTTGGGGCGCGGGGCCGATGATTTTTTACACGCTCGGCTGGCTGCATGAAAAAAACGGCGATGGCAAGGCCGCTGTGAATTATTTCAAGCGCGCTGCCGCTGAATCCCCGGACTATTGTTTTCCGTCGCGGCTCGAGGAAATGACCGTTCTCGAAACCGCCATGCGCGCCAATCCCGGCGACGCCCGCGCCCCGTATTACCTTGGCAATCTGCTCTACGACCGCCGCCGCCACGAGGAAGCGATTCAAGTGTGGGAAAGATCGGCGAAGCTTGATCCTGATTTCTCGATTGTCTGGCGCAATCTCGGCATCGGCTGTTTCAACGTCCGCTGGCAGCCGGCCAAAGCCCGCGCTGCTTACGATAAGGCGTTCCGGGCCAACCCATCCGACGCGCGATTGCTTTACGAACGCGACCAGCTCTGGAAACGGCTCGGCGAAAAACCGGAGAAACGTTTGCGCGAATTCGAAAAATATCCCGACCTCGTCCGGCAACGCGACGATTTGAGCCTTGAATTGTGCGCGCTTTATAATCAGACCGGCCAGCCCGCCCGGGCGCTGCAAATCGTGGCGGACCGCCGGTTCCAGCCGTGGGAAGGCGGTGAGGGCGGGCCGCTCGGCCAGCATGTTCGGGCTCAACTCGCGTTGGGCCGCGCGGCCCTGGCGCAACATGATTTTGCCGTTGCCCGCGACTGTTTTCAACGCGCGCTCGCCTCGCCGCGCAATTTGAGCGAAGCCAAACACCTGCTGGCCAATCAAAGTGATATCCATTACGGGCTGGGGTGCGCTCTGGCCGGGCTGGGTGATAAAAAACACGCGCGTGAACATTGGCGCTCCGCGGCCACCTGCAAGGGCGACTTTCAGGAAATGAGCGTCCGCGCTTTCAGCGAAATGACGTATTACAGTGCGTTGTCGTGGGAGAAGCTCGGCCAGCCCGCCAGGGCCAAAAAGCTTTTCCGTGATTTGCTGGCTTTCGCGCAAAAACTCCGGAAAGCGCAGGCGAAAATTGATTACTTCGCCACTTCGCTGCCAACGATGCGGCTGTTCGACGACGACCTGCAGTTCCGGCAGGAGACGACCGCCCTGTTTCTCCAGGCCCAGGCGCTGCTCGGGCTGGGCCGCAAAGCGCAGTCGCGGTCCCTTCTCCATCAGGTGCTGCGCCGCGACCCCAATCACCCCCTGGCCGCGGATTTTTTGAAAGGCATGGCCTTATGACCCGGTTGCCCCCTGACCATCGGGCGTCCACGAAAGCGGCCCGTCCATGTTCAATGTTCTTCGTCGAATGATTTTGAAAGACCCTACACCAGGCGCTGGACAGACTTGAAAAATGAAAGTGCTGACGAATAATTGTGCCGTGCGGAACGAGCAGGGCTTTGAGGTTTATTCGCTCAAAAACGGGGAGATCGAGCTCGCGGTGGTGCCGGAGCTGGGGGCAAAAATCATTTCGTTAAGGAACCTCCGGACGGGACGCGAATGGCTGTGGCACCCCCAAGGCGGGTTGAGGCTCTTTCAGAATTGCGCCGGGGACGATTTTTCCAGGAGCCCGCTGGTAGGGATAGACGAATGCCTGCCGACCGTCGCGCCGTGTTCCTGGCGCGGCCGCCCGCTGCCCGATCACGGCGAGGTCTGGAGTGCGCCGTGGCGGGTGGATATTTCGGCCCTGGAACGGGGGATTTTGAAGACGATCATCAAGTTGCGGGTTTCGCCGTTTGAGTTCGTGCGCCGTATTGAGTTACGGGAAAACGAAGTCCAAATCGACTACCGGTTGAATAATTGCAGTGGCGCGGAAGAGCCATTCTTATGGACGCTGCATCCGCTGTTGCGATTGCACGCCGGCGATCGACTGGAATTACCCGCTTCCACCCGCGCGTTGTTGAACGGCGCGACCTGGGTGGACGCGATTGACTCGGCCATTCCCCAAAGGAATTGCGCGAAGGTTTTCGCCGCCCCGTTAAGCGAAGGCTGGGCGGCCATCAACAATCCGGACACGGGTGACCGGTTGGAATTTGCGTGGGATCCCGCAGAAAACAATACCCTGGGTCTATGGCTGACGCGCGGCGGGTGGCACGGGCATCATCACTTTGCGATCGAGCCGACCAACAGCGCCGGCGACACCCTGGCGGCCGCCGTCGAACGGTGCGGCAGCGGGGTGATTGCCGGTTCAGCTTCGACCGGTTGGTGGCTTGGTTTGAAACTGGGTTGATGGTTTTCCGGGTTGAGAATATCTTTGATGTGATTCGCCGGGAAATTCAGCAAAACCGAGTGAGGTTCATCCGGCCATTTAATTTATGAAATTCCAGCTCATCAAATGCCTGGCATTGACTGTCGTGATTTGCGTCGCGCCCTCCGTGTTTGCCAAAACCGTCTGGCTGTCCTCGCTGGATTTGCAGGAGATGACCACCGGCTGGAGCGTGGCCAAGGCGAATCGAGGCATCATGGGCAGCCCTCTCAGCATTCACGGTGAAAAATTCGCCCGGGGCGTCGGCACGCACGCGGCCAGCAAATTCCGGGTAAAGCTCGACGGCCGGGCAGAGCGTTTCAGTGCCGATGTGGGTGTGGACGACAGCGCGGGTGCTCAGGGCAGCGTGGAGTTCATCGTGATGGGGGACGGGAAGGTGCTCTGGCGCAGCGGCCTGCTCAAGGGCGGTGAAGCGGCCAAACCGGTGGCGGTGGCTCTGGCCGGCATCCAAACGCTCATTTTGCGCGTGACGGATGGCGGTGATGGCGAAAGCAACGATCACGCCGACTGGGCAAACGCAAAAATTGAAATGACGGACGGCGCGCCACCGCCGGTGGCGCTGCCACCTTATGAAACGTTCCGTTTGAGCACCAAAAGTTTTGCTGTCACATTTCAAGTGGGTGACGACGGCCGCCTTTATCAGCGGCCCATCGGCGCGGACGATCCTGGCGCAAAACTTTCACGCGACGATGAGTTTTATCCGCAGGCGGGGGATGGTTACGTCTGGGAACCCGCCTTGCAGGTGGTCCACGCCGACGGCAACACTTCAACCGCGCTTCTTTATGACGGCCTGACACAGACCAACGAGTCGCCGGATCTGGAATTAACGCGCCTTCGCTTGCACGACCCGGCGTATCCGTTTGAAGTCACACTGTGTTTCCGAACCCACCGCGACGAAGATGTGATCGAGGAATGGACGGAAATCCGCCATCGAGAATCCGGCCTGGTAACATTGGAACGCATGGCTTCGACTTCCTTTCTGCTGACGACCAATGTTTACCTCACGCATTTTTTCGGCGACTGGGCCAAAGAAATGATAAATCCCATCACCGAGCAAATTACGCCGGGAACGAAAGTGTTGGATTCAAAACTGGGGGTGCGCGCGGACCAGTTTCAGAATCCTTCCTTCATCCTCGCACTGAATTGCAAGGCCACGGAGACCAACGGTGAAGTTCTCGCCGGCTCGCTCGCATGGTCGGGGAGTTTTCAGTGCGAATTCGACGACAATAATCAGGACGTCCGCGCCTTGTGCGGCATCAATCCGTTTGCTTCCGCATATCATTTGAAACCGAACGAACTCTTTGTCACCCCGGTGATGATCTGGACCTGGAGCGATCAGGGTCTGGGCGACATGAGCCGGAAACTGCACGATTGGGCGCGCGATTTTGGCATGCGCGACGGCCACCAAACGCGCGCCGTGCTCCTGAACAATTGGGAAGCGACCGGTTTCGATTTTGATTTCAACCGCATCGTCAGCCTGTTTGATCCCGCCCGGGAGATGGGCGTGGAGTTGTTTCTGCTGGATGACGGCTGGTTTGGGAACAAATATCCGCGCATCAACGACCACGCCGGGCTGGGCGACTGGCAACCCAATCGCCAACGCTTTCCCCATGGCCTGGCGCCGCTGGCCGCCGCCGCCGTCCAACGCGGTTTGCGCTTCGGCATCTGGATGGAGCCGGAAATGGTGAACCCGAACAGTGTCCTGTTCCACGAACATCCCGACTGGGTGATCCGCCAGCCGCACCGCGAGCTCGAATTGCAGCGCCATCAACTGGTTCTCGATCTCACGCGTCCCGCCGTGCAGAAATTTGAGTGGAACACCATCAAAAGCATCCTGGAAGTGCCGGGCATCACTTACGCGAAGTGGGATTGCAACCGCTATCTCACGCAGCCGGGTTCGCCCTACCTGGCACCGGACCGGCAGTCGGATCTTTGGATTGATTACGTCCAGGCGCTTTATGCGCTCATGGCCAAAACGGCCCGGACGTTTTCCGGCACCGAACTGATGCTCTGCTCCGGCGGCGGCGGACGCGTGGATTACGGTGCGTTGAAATATTTTCAGGAATTCTGGCCGAGCGACAACACCGACCCGACGGTCCGGGTGCTGATGCAATGGGATTATTCGTATTTCTTCCCGGCGATGGCCATGGCGAGCCACGTGACCCATTGGGGCAACCGGCCGATGCACTTCGCGTGCAGCGTGGCAATGAGCGCGCGGTTTGGCATGGACCTCGATCTCACCAAACTGCCGGCGCAGGACCGGGCCGTTTGCGCCGGGGCGATCAGCGCCTACAAAAAGATCCGGGACGCGACGGCGTTTGGCGACCTGTACCGGCTGGAAGACCCGCATAAGGGATATCGGGGCGCGCTGGATTTTGTGTCAAAGGACCATTCCCGTGCGGTGGTGTTTGTATTTCAACTGAAAGAGGGCACAAATGTTCCGGTGCGGCCACAGGGGCTTGACCCGGCAAACAATTATACCATTCACGAGTTAAATCCCGCGCCCGGCCGGGCGCCGCTGCCACAAGAAGGCCGGACCCTGACGGGAACGGAGCTGATGCAGGACGGCATCCTGCCCTCGTGTGCGCACGCAGTGGAGGCCTGTGTCATTGAACTGGATGCCGGTGGTGTGGCGTCACCACAATGATTCAGTAACGCACTGATTTCCTTTGAACCAAAGGCTGGTACCATGGAACACCAGATAAGCAAACGACAGTTTTTAATTACCACGATGACCGCCACGGCAGCAGCGTTGGCCTGGGAACCGCTCGTTTCCTTTTGCCAGACCGCGACCGGGTCCATTCCCCGGCGGCTGAATCTCAACGGTGACTGGCAGGTTGTGCAGGCCGGCAGGGACGATTGGCTTCCGGCGAAAGTGCCCGGCTGTGTTCACACGGATTTGCTGGCGGCCGGAAAAATTCCCGATCCGTTTTATCGCGACAACGAAAAGGCCGTTCAATGGGTCGGCGAAAGCAATTGGATTTACCGGCGCACGTTCGACGTGCCGGAGGAAGTTTTGAAAAACGACCGGGTGCTGCTCCGCTGCGATGGATTGGACACGCTGGCCACCGTCAAAATCAACGGCCAGGAAATTGGCCGTGCCGACAACATGTTCCGGCTCTGGGAATTTGACGTAAAACCCGCTCTGCGCGCCGGGGAAAATGCCATCGAGATTTCATTCGAGTCGCCCTTCACTTATTTCAAGCAGCGGGAAAGCGATCAGGCGCCGGCCAAATGGGTCCAGGGCCGCGCCTGGCTGCGCAAGGAGCCCTGCAGTTTCGGCTGGGACTGGGGGCCGGACTTGCCCAGTTGCGGCATCTGGAAAAACCTCAGCCTCGAAACGTTCAATCAAGGCCGGATTGCCGATGTTCTCTTTCGGCAAAATCATTCCGGCGACAAAGTCACGCTTGATGTCGAGGTGAAGGCGGAAATCGTGCGCGAAACGGCCAAACCGTTCCGGGCGGTCCTGTCCGTGCGCGACAACGGCAACTTAATCGCCCGGACGGCGATGGAACTTTCCCGGGGGCAGGGCCACGGCCAGCTCGAAATCAAACATCCCAAACTCTGGTGGCCGGCCGGCATGGGCCAACAGCCGCTCTATCAGGTTCAAATTGAGTTGCTCCACGCCGGGGGGAATCCGATCGACGGCGCGAGCCGGCGCCTCGGGCTGCGCGAACTCAAAATCACTTTGCCGAAAAATGGTAATCCGCTTCAGTTTGAAGCCAACGGCGTTCCCTTTTTTGCCAAAGGCGGGAATTGGATTCCCTGCGATTCGTTTACCAGCCGCGTAACGCCGGAAATCCTACGCCGTTACGTTGCGGATGCGGCGGCAGTCAACATGAACTTCCTGCGTTTCTGGGGCGGCGGCTATTACGAGGACGACGCGCTGTTTGATGCCTGCGATGAGCAGGGCATCTGTGTCTGGCTCGATTTCAAATTTGCCTGTGCGGCGTACCCGGCGTTTGACGATCGGTTTATAAACAATGTCCGGCTCGAGGCGCGGGATAACCTGCTCCGGCTGCGGCATCATCCGTGCATCGCCGTCTGGTGCGGCAACAATGAAATCAGTCTATCGTGGTGGGAAGGGCCGACCTGGGGGCCAAACCGAATGAGCATTGCCGATTACGACAAGCTGTTCAAAGGTTTGCTGGCACAACAAGTTCAGACGCTCGCACCTCAGGCCAATTACGTTTCCGGCAGCCCCGATTGTGGCGATACCCACTACTGGGAAGTCTGGCACGGGCCGAAATTGTTCGACGCTTATCGCACGGTGACCGGATTCATGAGCGAGTTCGGCTTCCAATCTTTTCCGGAGCCAAAAACCGTTCGCGCTTTTACCAACGAATCGGATCGCGCGTCGGTGGTGACGCCGGTGATGAACTGGCATCAGCGCGACGGCAGCGGCCGTGGCAACGAAATTATCCGCGATACGATGCTCCGCTATTTTCGTCCACCCAAGGATTTCAACAGCGCGCTGTGGTTGAGTCAGATTTTGCAGGGTTACGGCATCAAAACCGGCGCCGAATACTGGCGTCAGACGATGCCCCGATCCATGGGCTGCATCTTCTGGCAATACAACGACATCTGGCCCGGAATGAGCTGGTCGTCGGTGGATTATTTCGGCCGCTGGAAAGCCTTGCACTATTTGGCGCGGAAATTTTACGCGCCCATCCTCGTTTCCGGTCTGGAAAATGTGCCGAATGGAACCGTTGAGGTTTTTATCACGAGCGATTTGCTCGAAGCGCATGACGGCAAATTGACCTGGCAGGTGACGGATTTGGACGGCAAATCGCTGGCGCAGGAATCCGCGCGCGTGAAAATTCCGGCGCGAAAAAGTGAAAAGGTCAAAACGCTCAATCTGCAGGAACAAATTCAGAAAGTCGGCGCGAACGGGCTTTTGGCGTGGCTGAAGCTGGAGGCGGGCGGCAAAACAGTTTCGGAAAACCTGGTTCTGTTGGCGCTGCCGAGAGAACTGGAATTGTCCGATCCCAGGCTGGCGACGACCGTTCACCAAACCGGCAATGGGTTTTTGGTGACGGTCAAATCCGAAAAACCTGCCCTCTGGACCTGGCTCGAACTGGAAGACGCAGACGCCCGGTTCTCGGATAATTTCGTTCACATCCTGCCGGATTCGCCACGGGGCATACTGGTCGAACCGGCGAGCCGATTGAACAAGGCAGATTTTCCAAAAAAGCTGCGGGTTCGCAGCCTGTTCGAGACTTATTCGTGAACCGACAATCATAATGAGTAAATCTGGAAACATCTCGCCGGTTTTTCTGTTCGTCGCCGCGGTTGGTTTATTGCCCGCGATGTCGTTTGCCGCCAGCCCGGTCGAAAGCAATTCCTGGTCGCTGGCTTCTCCTGATGGGCAGTGTGAAATCACGGTCTTGCTTGGCGACGGAGGCAGCCTCAGTTATCAGGCTTCGCGCGGCGGCAAGATTGTTATTCAAAAATCGCCACTCGGCCTCCAGCGCGACGATCAGGATTTTGAACGCGGACTGGTTTTTGCCGGGGCCGGGAAAGTCCGCAGCCAGCGTGAGCAGTATGAATTGTTCGCCGGCGTTCAACCGCGGGTAAATCATTTTCTGAATTTCCGCGACCTGATGTTCCACCGTCGGGGCGGCGCCGCCATGGAAATTGACCTGGTCGCCAGCGACGAAGGTGTCGCCTTCCGCTATCGTTTTCCCGGGACCAACCGTACCATTCACGTTGTCGAGTCGGAATTGACCGGTTTCACTTTGCCGCCGGATGCGCGGGGCTGGCTGCAACCGTTTCATGCAGCTGGTCCCTATACACCAGCCTACGAGGATTTTTATTTTCATGTTTCCCCGGGCGATCCGCCGCCGGATTCGCGGCAGAAAGCCGTCGGCTGGGCGTTTCCCGCGCTGTTTCATGTTCCGGACGCAGCGACCTGGGTGTTGTTGACGGAATCCGGGACGGACAAATCCTATTGTGCGTGTCACCTCAATCCCGATTCGTCCGGCGGGCTTTATCGCATAGCTTTTCCGCTGGCTGACGAAACCACGCAAGGTTACACGAACAAGTTTGGCCCCGAGCCGCGCTGGACTTCGCCGTGGACGATGCCCTGGCGCGTCATCGTGATGGGCCAATCGCCCGGTGATATTGCTTTGGAAACGCTGGTGACGGACCTGGCGCCGCCGTCGCGGATTGCCGACACGTCGTGGATCAAACCGGGCCGCGCGTCGTGGGCCTGGTGGTCTTATCCCGGCGGGCCGGATACGACAAATTTGTTCAACGAGTTTACCGATTTTGCCGCCAAAATGGGTTGGGAATATACGTTGTTCGACGCCGGATGGTGGAAGCCCGGATTGAAGCCCATTGCCAGCCATGCTCAAAGCGAGGGAGTGATGCCACTGGCCTGGTTGCATGCGGCGGATTTTTATGACGCAAAAGAGCGGGACACCAAATTGGATCAAATGGCCGCGGCGGGCGTTCGTGGCGTGAAGGTGGATTTTTGGTGTTCAGATCGTCAGCAGGCGATCGCCGCCCAGCAGGCTTTGATGAAGACTGCCGCGGCGCGCCACCTGGTGGTGAATCTGCATGGTTGCACCATCCCGCGCGGTTGGGAACGAACGTGGCCGAATTTTCTGACCTGCGAAGCCGTTCTGGGCAGTGAATCCTATTTTTACGAGCCGCGTTACACGGAAAAAGCGGCGGAATTGGACACGGTTCTGCCGTTTACCCGCAATGCCGTTGGACCGATGGATCTGACACCCGTCGCCTGTTCGCCGAAGAAATATCAGCGCCTGACCACCGCCGCGCATCAATTGGCCGCGGCGCTGATTTTTACCTCGGGCATCATTCATTATGCCGACCAACCGGAATTTTTTGAATCGCTCCCCCTCCAGGTGCAGCAAATTTTCCACGATGCCCCGGCGCGTTGGGATGAGACGCGCTGTTTGATGGGTGAACCGGGAACGGTTGCGGTCTTCGCTCGGCGTTCCGGCAAAAGCTGGTTCATCGCCGGCATCAATGGAACCGGCCAGCCGTTACCGGTCGGCCTGGACTTGTCGGCGTTCAAAAGTTTTGGCCACCGGTTTATGGTGGCTGAAGGCGAAGATGCCAGTATGCAGGTCGCCGTTTCGCCGTTGGCGGACTCCAATGAATGGCAACATGTAATGCCTGCCCGTGGCGGATTCATCCTGCGATTGAACGAATGAGCCACGCCTGAGCATGGGGGCACAATTATGACACCGCGCGAAATCATGACGCGAATCAGGCCCGCCGTCGGGCTGGTGATGATACTTTTCCATTCTGACCTGGGGCCGGCGGGAATGGCGGCCAACTGTTAAATATCATGCACCGAAGAATAGCGCACGACGGCGGGGCCGAGATCTGCCATTTTTGGATCATGAGATTGCTTTTCTCCAAACGTCTGGCGCGGGCTGCCGTGGTCGGCGCCTGGCTGGTGAGCCTGCCGCTGCCGGCCGCGGATCATCAATCGCCCCCGGCCGAGTCTTCCGCCTGGTTCGATGCGCCGGCGAAAAACTTCACGGAATCGTCGCCGATGGGGAATGGCCGGCTGGGCGCGATGATGTTCGGTGGTGTGGGCGAAGAAAGGATTGTACTCAACGAAAGTTCCATGTGGTCCGGCTCGCCCCAGGACGCCGACCGGCCGGACGCCTACAAGGTTCTGCCGGAAATCCGGCGCTTGCTGCTCGAAGGGAAAAACGTCGAGGCGGAGGCCTTGGTCAACGCGCACTTTACCTGCAAAGGCCCCGGCTCCGGCGGCGGCCAGTATGGTTGCTACCAGGTGCTCGGCAATCTGCATCTGACTTTTTCATCGGACACCAATCCGCCGGTGGAAAATTACCGGCGCGTGCTGGACCTCCACGACGCCGTGACGCACCTGGAATACCAGCGTGGCGGCGTCACCTTTACGCGGGAAATGTTTGTGAGCGCGCCGGCTCAGGCGATGGTTCTGCGAATAACGGCGGATCGGCCGGGACAAATTTCCTTTGCGGCCCGCCTTGACCGTCCGGAGCGTTCTGAAACGGTGGCGGACAAAGCCGATGAACTGCTGATGACGGGCCAGTTGGACAATGGCGTGGATGGCAAGGGGGTGAAATATGCGGCGCGCGTTCGCATATTGAATCAGGGGGGTGAAGTATCCGGGCAAGGAAACGTTTTAAGTGTCAGCCAGGCGAACGAAGTGATGGTGCTGATCACGGCGGCGACGGATTATCGGGGGTTTGCCGGCCGGCAGACCAAAGACCCGGTGGCGGCATCGCTTAAGGACATAAACCGGGCGGCAAAGAAATCTTACGAAACCTTGCGCAACGCTCACATCGCGGATTACCGGAAATACTTTGATCGTGTCTCGCTCCGGCTCGAACCGGCCCGCGCGGATGAGGCCGATCAACCGACGCCGAAACGAATCCAATGGGCAAAGCTGAACGGCGGCGATCCCGGCCTGGCGGCGTTGTATTTCAATTTCGGACGTTACCTTTTGATTTCGTCATCCCGGCCGGGCGGTTTGCCGCCCAATCTTCAGGGCATTTGGGCCGAGGAAATCCACACACCGTGGAATGGCGACTGGCACCTGGACGTGAACGTGGAGATGAATTACTGGCCGGCGGAAGTGTGCAATCTTTCAGACCTGACGCAGCCGCTTTTCGCACTGATTGCCTCGCTGCAAAAGCCCGGTGAACAAACCGCACATGATTACTACAACGCGCGCGGTTGGGTGGCGCACGTCATTACGAATCCGTGGGGTTTCACCTCGCCCGGCGAATCCGCATCGTGGGGCGCAAGCACCAGCGGTTCGGGCTGGCTTTGCCAGCATTTATGGGATCATTGGCTGTTTACCCGGGACAAAAAATTCCTGCGATGGGCTTATCCGATCATGAAAGGCGCGGCACAATTTTATTCCGACATGTTGATTGAAGATCCGATACATCATTGGCTGGTGGTGGCTCCGGCCAATTCACCCGAAAACCACTTTGAATTGCCCGACGGCCGGCAAGCGGCAATTTCCCTGGGTTCAACTTTTCAATCGGAGATCACGCACTATCTGTTCACCGCCTGCATTGAATCGTCAAAAATTCTCGGCATCGATGAAGATTTTCGGAATGAATTGATTGCCAAACGCGCGCAACTGATGCCCATTCAGATCGGACCGGATGGGCGGGTCATGGAATGGCCGGAGCCTTACAAAGAGACGGAAATTCATCATCGGCACGTGTCGCATCTTTGGGGATTGTATCCGGGCGACGAGATTTCGCCTTATACCACGCCGGCGCTGGCGCAGGCCGCCCGCAAAACGCTGGAAGTCCGGGGGGATGACGGTGTGGGCTGGTCGCTGGCGTTCAAAGCGGCGTTGTGGGCACGGTTGGGCGACGGTAATCATGCCTGGGTACTGGTGCAGAAGGCGCTCTGTCCGGCTTACGGAATGGATATTCGCTACAATGGCGGCGGCGGAGTTTATCCCAATCTATTTGATGCCTGTCCGCCGTTTCAGATTGACGGAAATTTTGGAACGACGGCCGCCATCGCCGAGATGCTGTTGCAGAGCCAGGACGGGGTCATCCATCTGCTGCCGGCCTTGCCGGAGGCGTGGAAAGCGGGAAAAGCAACGGGTCTGTGCGCCCGCGGCGATTTTGAGGTGGGTTTGACTTGGAACCAGGGTCGTTTAATCTCGGCAACCATCCGGTCGAACGCCGGCAATCCTTGCATGGTCACCTGTCAGGGCAAGTCCCTGGTCCTGAAGATTAAAAAGGGGCAGACGGTTACGCTCGACGGCCGCTCGAATTTCGACTGAGAATCCGCGTGGAGCACCACTTCGCCCGGCGGACAGGTTGAGAAAACCGACTGCGACCCTCTTTGCGTTTGTTCAATATTCTTCGCCGAAGAGAAGTGCAAGATCATTGCTGCTTTACGTGATAAGCTGTGGTCATAAATCACCGGACAGCATGTGAAAAAAGCGGTTGAGTGCTCATGGCCCGAACGCGAACAGGATGCTCAAGGTGGGAGCCACTCGAACAGGAGTGGCTTGGTCAGCGATGAAATCAATAGCAACAAAGCAATCATAACAACCCAAGTCTAACTATGAAAACCATTATCCTCTGTGCCTGCGTGGCCGGTGCGTCTGCCCTGGTCGCGAGTGCACAAAACCCAAACATAACCTGGGGAACTCCCACTACCATCTCTGGAACCTCCGACGTAAGCACTACAGGAACATTTGTAGGTTCGTGGGGACCCGGTGATGACTGGGGCGGCACTCTCCGATCAGACTACTATCCGGTGAACGGCGTGACTTTTGCCGCATACGGCAGTGGCCCCTTTGGCTCTTGGGTAAGCACTTCCGGGCTGGACAACCGCTACGGCAGCTTTGCCAGCCCGAACACTGCGGATGCCAACTACAATTACCTCCTGCAAACTGCGATTTATAGTAACGGTGAAGGCATTTCACTGACCTGGGGCGGCATGACACCGGGGGACACCTATCAGCTTGAATTCTGGGTAAATGACGGGCGCAACAGCACGACCGCTGAACGAAGTGAAACTCTCACCGGTGGCGCCAACACTTCTGCCGCGTTGGCTTATGGAACCGGCCCCAACGGCACCGGACCCGGACAGTTTATCCTCGGCACATTCGTGGCGGATAACACCGGACAGGAGACGCTCACGTTAAATCCATTTGGCGGCGCCGACATCGGTGCGTCTGCCCAGGTCAACCTGATGCAACTTCGGGACCTTACGGCAGTCCCTGAGCCGGCGACGGTCGCCATCCTTACGGCGGGGGTTGGCGCCATGCTCCTCGGCCTTCGCCGGCGAAATGCAGCAGCCCAGGTATGATTGGCCGATTTGCTTTTGAACAACAGCGGTGTGAGTTTAGCCATCACACCGCTTTTTTTCCGGCCACGACGGGCGCGGAGGGAATAAGCCGCTCAAAATCATGTTCAATATTCTTCACCGAATGAAATTAGAAGACCGATGGTCATTCATAGCGTAATTTAATGCCCATATTCACCAAAAAGTGACGAAAACGTGTGACCGGAACAATGAAACAGTTTTTATTGCGCAAAGGTGCCCCCAAAGCCGCTCGTGGCTTCACGTTGATTGAGTTACTCGTGGTCATCGCGATCATCGCCATCCTGGCGGCGATTTTGTTGCCCGCCCTGGCCATGGCCAAATTAAAGGCGATGACCGCGACGTGCCTGAGCAACCAAAGGCAGCTCGGTTTGGGTTGGGATATGTATGTTGATGATCATCATGGTAATCTTGTTGGTTTTGATACTGCTCATGTGAGCGCGAGCGGAGACGCTCCCTGGCGTTATGCAACTCCCATCCCGCCGCCACAAATTCCGTTTAGCGACCTGGGCACATACAAGGCGGATATTTTGATATTGAACCAGGGCTACAAGCAGGGCGGGCTTTATAAATATGCCCCGAACGTAAATGTGCTGCATTGTCCCGCGGATGCCCGGGCCAAAAGCGGCTACCCGGGTTCTGCGAGCGCCGCGCCCGGCGTTTTTGCCTGGGGCAGCTACTCGGGTGCCGCCGGGCTGAACGGCACTCCGAATGCGCCCAGCACCGCAATTACCAAACAGTCTGCCATTACGCATCCGAGCAGGAGGTATTTGTGGATAGAGGAAAACGATCCGCGCGGTGAAAACCAGGGAGCCTGGGTGATGGGCAACGCCGGCACCGCCACGGCCACCCCGCCATTTTCCGATGCAACCATGGAGGATTCGGTGGCCACCTGGCACGGAAACACCAGTACTTTCAGCTTTGCGGATGGCCATACCGAAAGCCACAGATGGCAAAATGGTCCCAACCTGGCTTTTGCCACCAGCATGGATCCATGGAAATATGCCCCTCATAATCGGGCTCCGGCTGCTCCGCCTTATGCCCAGGCCCCGCAAGACGTATATTTTCTGGCCAATGGTTATGCCACGCAGCAAAACCCCTGACAAATTTCAACGCCGTTCCCAATCCAAAACACAAATTATGAAAATACAGAATTCATTCCTCTGCCATCAGGGCGGGTGGCTGGCTGCCATCGGCTTGATGTCGGTGGCTGTCGTCAACATACGTGCGGATTACCAGAGCACCGTGCTCGCTGACAAGCCGATCGCGTACTTTGCGCTGGATTTGACCATCGACAACAGTGGCACAGCCACCGACCTATCCGGCAATGGCAACAATTCGACTTATTACAACATTTATCCCGGGGCCGGCCCGTCGGCTTACATCCCCAATGCCGCTATGTTCCTTGGTGCGGCGTATTCATCGTATGTTGATTTGAGCACTGCCACGAATAACAGCATATTAAATTTCGGCGGTCCAATTACCATGGAAGCCTGGGTCCAATCCACCAACATCACGCAGGGACCGGCAGACATTGTCGGCAAAGGTTATGATTCAACCAGGAGTTACGACGAGATGGTCCTGCGAGCGCAGCCCGGCGGCACCTTCAGTTATTATGGAGGCACCTATAACAATACCAACGGCGGGGCAAGCGCCAGCGGAGGGGTGCAGACCACCAATTGGACTTATTTGGTTTCCACCTATGACGGAACGAATTGGAATCTGTACGTAAACGGGGTGTTGGTGGGGCATGGCGCGGACAGCATCGGGGCAATTAATTTTTCGGATCCGTGGGCGATTGGAACGGGGTCGGCCGATGGCGCCAGCCGCTTCTTTCAAGGGAACATTTGCCAGGTGGCCCTCTACACCAATGCGCTGACTCAAAACCAGGTGTTTAATCATCTCTTTATGGGTTCCGTCGGAGTAATGCCCAGCAACGCTGTGCCGCTCATCGTGACCCAGCCACAGTCGCAATCAGTGTACGCGGGCGGGACCGTTACGTTCAGTGTTACCAGTGTAAGCCCCCTGTTGACCACCAACCAATGGTACAAGAACGGCAGTCCCCTCACCGGCAAAACCAATTCCAGCCTTACTCTAAATAACGTCCAATCGGGCGACGCGGCAAGTTACAGCGTCCGGGTAGGCAACAGCAACGGATTCACCAATAGTGTTTCGGCCATTCTGACGTTGCTGGCGTCGGGAAATTCTTTGCAGTGGGGCACGGATGCCAACAACACGGGAGGGACATGGGATGCGGGGACCTCGATCAGTTGGATCAACACAGCCAACAGCCAGCCATCGGTCTTCAACACCGGCGATGAGGTGTTGTTTGATGATACGCCGGGAGTTCCCACCAACGTGACTGTTAGCGGCACGGTGTCGCCCAGCGTCATCACCGTGAATTCGAGCACGAATAATTTCACTTTCGGCGGTTCCGGCTCCATCAGCGGGAGCGCCAGTCTGGTCAAGCAGGGTTCCAGCCTGTTGACGATGGTGAACCCGGGTAACAATTTTACCGGTCCAGTGACGATCAGCGGCGGGGTTATTTATGCCGGAAATTATGCCTTGGGTTCGGTCTCTTCGATCCGGATTACCAATAATGCCACCCTGGACCTGGGTGGCGGGCCCATCGGCGGCAACAAGCCGGTCACGGTTTCCGGCACGGGATTTAACGGCGAAGGTGCGATCTTCAACAGCTATGAGGATTACCCCGGCAGCCAATTGAACATTACCATGGCCGGCGATACCACCTTTGGCTGCACTGCCCGTTGGGATCTGGTCGCGGGTTCGCAGATTACCGGCCCCTACCATCTGACGATTAACTGGGCGGACACCAACAATCCCTATGGCGAGTGGACGGCGGTGACCATTGGGGCCAATGTGGCAGGCATCACCCTGACCAACGGCAGCAAGCTCGGGTCGCATAACATGGACACGGCCTTCCAAAATCCCGCCACGGCCATTAACGTCCAGACCAATTGCCAGTTGATTTTCTGGAATGGTGGCTGGAACGGAACCGTTCACCTGCTTGGCGGCGGTCAGGCGTTTCAGTTCGGGGCACCCGGCGCCTTCGATGGTTACAATGTGATCATGGAAAACAATGCCGTGTGGAATACCTATGGCGGTTCGGGTGCGCAATCCATCAATGTCCCCATTACCTTGAATGGCGTTGCTCGCTTTGTGCTTGGTGATCAGGACAGGACTTACACCAACGTGATCAGCGGCGCGGGCGGTTTTGTGGAGGACGTTTATAACCACGCGATGATCCTCTCGGCCGCCAATACTTACACCGGTCCGACCGTCATCGGCAGCGACGGCAATACGCCGGAGGTGAATCTGACCGGCAACGGTTCCATCGCGCACAGCTCGCTGATCTTCTTCGGCGGCAGCGATCCGACTGTGGCGCATATGGATGTGACCGGACGGCCGGATCAGACATTGACGCTGGCCGGCGGCCAGACATTGGCTGGTGTTGGAGGTGTCAATGGCAGCATCGTGGTTTCTGCGAACGCAACTTTGTCGCCGTCTGGAACCACCGCGGCGCTGGGGGTTAACTGGGGTGGCACCAATGCGGTTGGCGCGATTGCCGCGTCCGCCAACATCACATTGAATGGCACGACCGTCATCAAGTTGGATGGTTCGGGAACAAACGACATGGTTCAAGCCGCCGCCAATATCAGTTACGGCGGCACACTGAATCTGGTCAACATCGGCTCACCGCTGGCGGCTGGAAACAGCTTCCACATCTTCAGTGCGGCGGGCTATTCCGGTTCGTTTGTTAGTATAACGCCGGCCACGCCCGGGGCGGGCCTGGCCTGGGACACGAACCAATTGAACAGCGGCATCCTGAATGTGGTAACCGCCCCGCCGCAACCGGTGATTGGCAGCACGAAAGCCTCGGGTGGAAACTTGATTTTCAGCGGCACCGGCGGCACGGCCTTTGGCACCTACTATGTGTTGACTTCGACGAACCTGGCGACGCCGCTGGCCAACTGGACGCCGCTCTCGACCAATTCGTTTGACAACAGCGGCAATTTCAACGTGACCAACGCCATCAATCCCGGCACGCCGCGCCTGTTCTATTTGCTCAAAACGCCGTAAGCAGGTATTCATATTCATATTGTGAAATTCACGACCACCGCCGGATCCGAAAGTGATCCGGCGGTCGGTTGTTGAGGATTGAGGACCATCAGAATTCAGCCATTCATTTGCCGTCCATGACCATCCGAAAGCGAGCCCCGGGTATATTTTTTATATTGGCGCTCCTCTTGTGCCTGATGGTTAAACCGGTTCAAGCATCCCCATCCTTTCAACAAACTGGCAGCACGCTGGTGATGTCCAACGGCGATGTGGTGTTAAATTACCATCTCAACGCCGGCACAACCGACTTTTACTGGAAGAACTCAAAAAAAATCTCCGCCTTCTACAGCGGTGTCGCACTGAGCACGGGATACCTCAAGGGCATCAATTACAGCAGTTGGAGTTACGCAATCGTTGACAGCAACCAGGCGGTGGTCACCGCCGTCGGGACCGGTTTGCCGACGATGAAACAATATTTCACCCTCGATCAAAACGACAGCTTTCTGGTCCGCGTGGAAATGGTGGGAGCCAATTTAAGCGCCAATTGGATGGGGCCGGTGGTGGTGGACACGACCGGCGGCGTGGACCTCGGCAGCTATAATGACGACCGGGCGCTGTGTGTGCCGTTCGACAATGACGGATTCGTTTCCTACAACGCGATGCCCATCAACAACTCAAGCACCAGCTACGAAGTCGGCGCGTTTTACGACAACACGACGCGCAATGGTCTGGTGGTCGGCTCGGTCACTCACGATGTTTGGAAAACCGGCATTTATTTCTATGGCTCGAACAATAAATTGAACCAGATGAATGTGTATGGCGGTGTCACGGCCCCCGCGGACGTCATGCCGCACGGTTCGATGACCGGGAACACCATCTCTTCGCCGACCATGTTTGTGGGTTTTGGAAACGATTGGAGGCTGACCATGGAAAATTACGCTGCGGAGAATACGAATTTCGCACCCAGGCTGGCCTGGACCAATGGTGTGCCGTTCGGCTGGAACAGTTGGGGCGTCATTCAGCAGTATCTTAGTTACACCGACGCGATTGCCGTTTCCGATTTTTTCCACACCAACCTGGAGGCGAATGGTTTTGTCAATCAAGGCACGGTTTACATCAATCTGGACGCCTTTTGGAACAACCTCAACAGTTTCCAGTTGCAGAGCTTTGTCAACCATTGCCACGCCCTGGGCCAGAAGGCCGGGATTTACTTCGGGCCGTTTGTCTGGTTTGGCTCAACCAACAATGCCACCAACACGTTTGTTGAAGGGACGACCAATACTTACCGCTACAGCGATCTTTTGCTGCGAGATGCCAATGGGAATGCCGAATCCGCAGATGGCGGCCTGGCTCTCGATCCGACCCATCCCGCGGACAGGGATCTGATCCAGTATTATGTGAATCTCTACACCAATTATGGATTCGACTACATCAAGCTGGACTTCCTGTCGCATGGCGCTTTGGAGGGCGTTCATTATGACACCAACGTGACCACCGGCATCGAGGCCTACAATGAAGGCATGTCGAACGTGCTCCAGACAATCAACGGCCGCATGTTTATCAGTGAGTCCATCGCGCCGCTCTTTCCCTATCAGTACGCCGACAGCCGGCGGATTGCGTGTGACGCGCAAACGTCCCTCATCGGCAATACCGCCTACACCATGAATTCGGTCACGTACGGTTGGTGGCTGGACGATTTGTACCAGTTTAACGACCCGGACATCATGGTGTTTAGCGGTTATGGCGCTACTACGAATGAGAATCAAAGCCGCCTCATCAGCGGCGCGGTGACCGGTATCTTTCTGGACGGCGATGATTTAACGACATCCAATGGTCAGCTGTCCGCCCAGACCTGCCTGTCTAAAACTGCCATTGATGCAGTGGCCCGGGTCGGTAAAACCTTTACGCCTGTGGAAGGCAACACGGGGACCAGTGCCGCGAACATCTTTGTCCGGCAAGACGGGTCCACCTGGTGCGTTGCGGTTTTCAACCATACCTCCGGCGCCGCGAATGTGACTGTTGACTTGAGCCGGGCCGGGCTGCCTTCGGGAAATTATGTCGCGACGAATTTATGGGATGGGACCACGACGAGTGTTTCCGGCTCATTCAACGTGAGTTTGAATGCCGGGCAGGCGAAATTGTTTCAATTGGCTGTCCCGGTTTCCGCTCATTTGCTCTGGAGCGCCGACGGGAACAACGGGATCTGGGACACGGGAACTTCCGCCAATTGGCTCAACCTCTCCAACAATCAGCAGGTCGCGTTCAACGCCGGCGACCAGGTATTGTTTGACGACACGCCGGGAGTTCCGACCAACATCACCGTCAGCGGCACGGTATCGCCCGGCACCGTCACAATCAATTCGAGCGCCAATGATTTTACCTTCGGCGGTTCCGGTTCCATCAGCGGGCTTGCCGGTTTAATCAAGGAAGGCTCCAGCTTGCTGACGATTGCCAGTCCGGCCAGTTTCACCGGGCCGGTGTTCATCGGCGGCGGCACCGTCTACGCCGGTGATTATTCGTTTGCGGACGTTTCTTCCATCACGGTCACCAACAATGCCACGCTCGATTTCGGCGGCGGGCCGTTGAGTGGTGCCAGGCCCATCACCGTTTCTGGCGCTGGTGTAAACGGGCAAGGCGCACTTTACAACAGTTACAATAATCTACCCGGCGAGGTTTTGAACATCAGTCTGGCCGGCGACACGGTTTTGGGTGGCAGCAGCCGTTGGGATTTGCTGAGCGGCTCAACCATCAGCGGGCCCTACCAGCTGACCATCAATTGGTCCAATAGCGGTGGCTATGGGGAATGGAACGGAGTCACCATTGCCACGAACGTGGGAGACATTGAGCTTGCCACCGGCAAGCTCGGCATCAAAAACATGGGCAACAGCTTTGGCAATCCCGTCGCTGCATTCACGGTTGATCCAGGCACAGAATTGGATTTCTGGACCGGAGACGGCGGGTATGGCAGGAACATTCATGTCCTGACCAATGGACTGCTGCAAATCCTCACTCCTTTCACCGCGTTTAACGCCAATCTGACTCTGGAAAATAACGCGGGTTTTACCGCGCTGTATGGCAGTGGCACTCAGGCAATGAACGGCACTCTCACGCTGAACGGCATGGCTCATATCATTCTCAGCGGTGCAAATTTCGTTTTTACCAACGTCATCAACGGCCCGGGCGGATTTGTGTGGGATGCCTCCGACCATCAATTGATATTGCAGGCACCGGACACTTATTCCGGGCCCACGGTCATCGGGAGCGGGCTGACACTGGCCTTGACCGGCAATGGCTCCCTCTCGCAGAGCTCGCTCATTTTCCTTGGCGGCAGCAATGCGGCCAACACCTCCCTGGATGCCAGCGGGCGGCCCGACCAGACCTTGACACTCTCTGGCGGCCAAACACTGGCTGGCATCGGCGGGATCAATGGCAGCCTGGTGGTTTCTTTGGGGGCGACGATCTCGCCGGCAGGGACGAACATTACCCTGGGAATGACCGAAGGTGCAAATCCCACCGGCACCATCGCCGCATCCGGGAATGTGACGTTGAATGGCGCCACGGTTATCAAACTCAACGGCTCCGGGACGAACGACGTGGTTCAAGCGGGCGCGGACATCAGGTACGGTGGCGCATTGAATCTGCTCAACATCAGCGATTCTCCACTGACAGCCGGAAACAGTTTCCATATTTTCAGCGCCGCAGGTTATTCCGGTTCGTTTGCGAACATCAACCCAGCCGTCCCCGGGCCCGGCCTGGTATGGGACACAAGCCGGTTAAACAGCGGCATATTGAGCGTGGCGACCGGCACGTCACAGCCGGTGATCAACAGCGCGAAAATGTCGGGGGGCAACCTGGTCTTGAGCGGTTCCAACGGCATGGTCAACGGCACCTACTACGTATTAACTTCTACGAATGTGGCCGCGCCCCTGGCGAACTGGGCCGTGCTTTCCACTAACCATTTCGATGCCAACGGTGCGTTTGACGTCACCAACCTCATTAACTCCAGTGTCGCGCAATGTTTTTACCTGCTGAAACGATAGCCGGCACGGTTTTCGAAAGGAATCCCAACGCAAAAATATTATGCCTCAATTCCTGCTAACGGTTGTATTTGCGGCCTGCCTGGCGGCCGCAGGCCAGGCGGCGCCTTCCGGTCCGCCACCCTTTTCACGAGAGTCCATTGAGTGGTGCGACATCTGGATCTCCCACGCCGATGAAACCAATCTGCCGCGCGTGCTGCTGATTGGCGATTCCATCTCACGGGATTACTATCCTGGAGTTGAAAAACGTCTGGCGGGCAAAGCCTATGTCGCCCGGCTTTCCACCTCGGCGTTTGTTTCCGATCCGGTCTTGCTTCAGGAAATCAAGATGGTGCTCGGTGAGTACCGGTTTGACGTCATCCACTTCAACAACGGCATGCACGGCTGGCAACACAGCGAAAAGGCATATCAGCAGGCCTTTCCGAAGTTTTTAAAGACCATCCAGAAAGACGCGCCCGGGGCAAAATTGGTTTGGGCGACCACCACGCCGTTAAAAGTTTCCCCGAAATTGCCGCCCAATAATCAGACCCAGGCCACCGACGAACGCATCGCCGCGCGCAACGCCATCGCTCTGAAGTTTGTGCAGGCGGAAGGCATTCCGGTGGACGATTTGAACGCGCTCGTTCGGGGACATCCCGAATACCACAGCGACAACGTCCATTTTAACAGCCAGGGAATTGAACTCGAAGCCGCGCAAGTCGCCGCGCAGATCGAAAAGCAGTTGAACCCCTGAGTGGGACAATAAATTCGATTTCCTTATTTCCCCTCCAAAGACGGATTGGCTACGCCGGGCATTCCGGCATCGTAGCGGATGCACATTGAGAGGCCGAGAATGGAATTTGCCGGGGTCATGATGGTTTGCCCTCGGCGACCATCAGTTCCGGACACAATCAACGCCTGATCTTCCCGCGTTGAGGGTGAACGTTTTACCGTGGGTGCACACATTCAGCAATGTGCCGGTAAACGGTCTCGGCGTCGGCGGGTCGGCCAGAATGGTTTTTCCATCGAGCGATGGCGCAAAACCGAAAAAGGTGTTAATGACAACATCGGCAAAGGCGGCACCGCAGATGCATTCCTTCATGCAACCGTCGCGCTCGGCAATTCGCACCGGCGCATCATATTGGTTCCGGCGCGGCCCGTAAAATTCATGCGCTTGTGCGAATGGCCCTTCTTTCGTGACCTCCACCGTGCGGCAGTAGAAATCAAACGCATCGTTCGGGAATCCCAGTCTCCACATCGTACCAACCGTCAGTGCCGGCCAACCGTCATACGCCCCCATCGGCCCGTGGTCTGGACGGTCGGAAACGGCGGCGGCGGTGTCTTTCAGACTCATAGCACGCATCCAGTCGCACATGAGCAGCTCGCGATTGACGAAATCTGTCATTCCACGACGCATGCCTGGTGTAAGGTCATTAGCGAGAGCGTCGCCAACATAGATGTAATCAACGCAATGTCGCAGTTCGACACGCTTGCCGTCGTCGTGTAAACCATACCAAACGCCATCGCCGGCCCTGTAAAGCGAGAGCACGGCGGGCAAAAGTTTTTCCGCGTCGTCGCGCAGTTCCTGGGCGCGGGCCGCATTGCCTTTCAGCTCCTGAAGGGCGGCGTCCTGGCGCATCATCCAGACATCTTGTGCGTTGCAGGAGGCGACGCGGCCGATATAGGTCGGCGCACATTCAAGCAAGTTTTGGTTTCCTCCGTAGTCCGCCAGCGGACTGCCGGGGTGGACGAGCGTTTTCCAGTCCGTAGCCATTTCGTCCATTCGCTGCAGCACGGTTTCGCCGTCTTCCAAGTTTTCATCGAGAAAAGCCAGGTCGCCAGTGACCCGAAGATAGTCCAGCGCCGTTTTGAAAATCGTGCAGGCGTTGAACGCATACCCTGTGATGTGGTCGTGGAACTTCGCGTCGAAGCCGTTGGACTCTGTGAGATGAATGGCCTGTCCACTACGCGGGTTTTGCACCAGCCAGCGGCGCAAGGTAGCCTTCATGCCGGCGGGTTCGAGCAGCGCCCAGACGATGCTTCCCATCGAGGCATCCCAATAAAACTGCGTGCCCGGCGCGCGTTCACCGCTGGTGATGAACGAGCGCGGCGACACCGGAAACTGTGTGCGCTCCAGTTCCAGCATTGTGACAATGCCCATGTAATAATTCCGCTTCAGCGCCGCATTGTCCGTGACCAGCACCGGTAAGCTGCCGGAGAAATAGTGATTGCCCGGCGTGAAGGCGTCGGCCCAGCGTTGCTCCCAACATTGCTTGAAGCCGTCGAATTCGTTGGAAAAATTCACACTCCAGCGAATCACGCCTGCCCGGACTCTTAGTGCATCTTCTGCGTGCCCGTCGCCCGCGACAAATTCAATTTTGCTGTTGCCTTCCGGCGGCAGCGACACATTCCAGCGCCACTGAATAATGCCATTATCATTCGTCACGGCGTCGGGTTTTGTCGCGGGACAGATGGCCGTTACGAAGCCCTTTCGCTGTTTGGTGTTGAGCACGGATATGCCATCGGCCTGCAAATCTCCTGGAACCGAAAGCGTGATCCCGGTATTTGTTTCAGTCGGATCCGGATTGGTGATTTCAATGCGGACAAGGACGGCTCGCCGCTCATTGATCATTCGCGTGTCCGTTTGCACTTCAAAACCCGCGCAGTTGGTATTACGGCGCAAGGCGCGATACGGATACCAGCGACACTCTGTTGCCGGAAACTCCTTGCCCGCAATCGTCAGCGTGACCAGTGGATAGCCGGCGCTCCACTTTCCATCTCCCCATCCCCACAACCAATCTCCCGGATTGCAAAAAAAGGACGTAAGATCCCGGTTGATTATCAGCATATCGTGAAAATTGTTCACGTCCGGCGGATTGGCCACGTCCTTCATCGGCAGCCAATCGCCGGCCATCTCGTCAAGCGGCGGCACGCCAGCCGGCATTTGCGCCAAAATTGGGAAGGCCAGAAAAGCCAGGATCGTTGCCAGTCCGAAAACGGATGATGGATTCGACTTCATTCGTTGTTTCGATTAAGACTCTTCAGCCACCGGATTGGTCAGCATACCGATTTTTTCGATTTCGATGCTGACTTGATCGCCGGGTCGCAGCCAGCGCGGCGGTTTTTGCGCCATGCCCACGCCGTGGGGCGTGCCGGTGAGAATGACCGTGCCGGGCAGCAGCGTGGTGCTGCCGCTCAAAAATTCAATCAACGCCGGCACGTCAAAGATCATGTCGTTCGTGTTCCAATCCTGCATCACCTGGCCGTTCAAAATCGTGCGGATCTTCAGTGCGTTGGGATTGGGGATTTCATCGCGTGTGACCAGGCACGGACCGAGCGGACTGAAGGTGTCAAACGTCTTGCCGCGCGACCACTGGCCGCCGCCGCGTTTGATCTGCCAGTCCCGGGCACTCACATCGTTGCAACCGGTGTAGCCGAGTACAAAGTCCAGGGCCCGGTCGCGGCTGACATTTTTGCAGGTCCGGCCCATGACCACCGCCAGTTCACACTCATAATCCACTTCGTTGCTCTTCAAATGCGTCGGCAACAGGATCGGTTCGCCGGGATGTTGCAGGGTGTTGACGCCCTTGAAAAATACCACCGGATATTCGGGAAACTTCGCACCGGTTTCTTCGGCGTGTTTGCGGTAATTCAAGCCGATGCATATGATGGAACTCGGCTGAATCGGGGCGAGTAATTTGGCCACTTCAACCTTTTCCGACGTGACTTCGAGCGGACCGAAAATCCCGCCGGCCAGTTTTAGCACCGGGCCACCCGCTTGTTGAACAGCATGGACGATGTTTCCTTTATGGTCCTGACAACGAATGATTTTCATAAATTTAT
>DASZAB010000033.1:0-67657 GCA_035945675.1 Verrucomicrobiia bacterium
GTGATGGTGATGCCGCGTTCGCGCTCCTGCTCCATCCAGTCGGTCACTGTGTTGCCGTCGTCCACGTCGCCGATCTTGTGGATGAGGCCGGTGTAAAAGAGGATGCGCTCGGTCGTGGTCGTCTTGCCCGCGTCGATGTGCGCCGCGATGCCAATGTTGCGCGTGCGCTCCAACGTGTATTCGCGTTTGGGCGAATTGGCCGATTTCGATTTTTCAGCAACAGCTTCCATCGTTAAATCCAATAATAAAAATGCCCCCGGGCCTTGCAGCCTTTGGGGCATCGTTCAATTATATCCTACCAGCGGAAATGTGCAAACGCCTTGTTGGCCTGGGCCATCTTGTGCACCTCGTCGCGCTTGCGAATCGCGTTGCCCTGCCCTTGATAGGCCTCCAGAATTTCGTTCGCCAGCGCCTCGCGCATGGGCGTGCCCTTCCGGGCGTCGGCAAAATCCACAATCCAGCGCAGCGCCAGGGCCGCCTGCCGGTCGGACGGCACCTCCAAAGGCACCTGATAGGTCGCGCCGCCGACGCGACGCGCCTTGGTTTCGATGCGCGGCTTGGCGTTGTCCACCGCGCGCTGCAAAATATCCACCGGATTGCTGGCCGGATTCTTTTCCGAGATGGTTTCAAAGGCCCTGTAAACAATGCGCTGCGCCGTGCTCTTCTTGCCGCATATCATCACGGTGTTGACCAACCGCGAGACCAAAGCACTCTGGAATTTTCCGTCTTTGGGCACCGGCCGCCTGCTTGCTTGTCGTCTGCGAGACATGATTATCGGTTAAATGAGTTAAATAAGTGGAATCGCAAAAATCTTTAAGCGGCGGCGGGGGCCGCCGGAGCGCCAGCAGCAGCAGCGGCGGGTTTGGCGCCGGGTTTCGGACGTTTCACTCCGTATTTCGAGCGGCTGACCCGGCGTTTCTCCACGCCGGCGGCATCGAGCGTGCCACGCACAATGTGATACCGCACGCCCGGCAAATCCTTCACCCGCCCGCCGCGCACGAGCACAATCGAGTGCTCCTGCAAATTGTGTCCTTCGTCCGGAATGTAGGCGATGATTTCGTAGCCGTTGGTCAAGCGGACCTTGGCCACCTTCCGCATCGCCGAGTTCGGCTTCTTGGGCGTGCGGGTCATGACCTGAATGCAGACGCCGCGACGAAACGGCGAGCGATCCAAAGCCGGAGACTTGGACTTATACTTTACCTTACGGCGGCCCTTCCGGACCAATTGATTGATTGTCGGCATTTTGCGCTAAAATCGCTGTAACCACCACCGGCCTTTGAAGCCGGAGAAACGGAGCGCGGAATATAACAAATTCAACCGCCGGTGCAAGACCTATTTTAAGCTTTTTAGGGAAAAATAGATTGCCACAATCCCGGTCAAGGCTGCTTACGATTTGATGTCGCGCACCTGGAACCCTATGGCGCCGATGAGAAAGGCCGTCGTGCTGGCCGCCAGCAGGGTAATGACCGATTGGAGGATCTGCGGCCATGGCACGGGTTGTAGAAACACCCAATACCAGCATTCGAGATGATGGGTAATGAACCAGTTCTGGTAATCCTCAAAAAACGGGATGTGCTGGATCACTACGTTGACGAACAGAAATGAGAGCGCCAGGATCGTGGCCGCGGCCGGTTTCATGTTGAAACAGGAAAACATGAACGCCAGCGACAGCAGCGTGATGGCGTTTACCACCAGGAACAGGTGGCAAAAGGTATACAGCACCAAACCCTGGCCCGGCGGGAACAGGCCGAACGCTGAATTGGCCTGGGGAAACACAAACATCCCCTTCCAGGGAAAGCAGAGCCGCGCAAAACCCAGCGCGATAACACCCAGCGCCAGCACCAGGACCGCAGAAAAAATCATTCCCGCCAGCCACTTCACCAGCAACAGCCGGAGACGAGAAATCGGCCGTGACAAAATCATCCGCAGCGTGCCGTCCTCGGCTTCCTTGGCGACCATGTCGCCGCCCACGAGCGTGACATAGAGCGGCATGAGCAGTGCGATTTGTGGCCACAGCATCACCAGGGCCACTGTCAGCGCGGAGATGTATTCCGCTGCCAGATAACCATTCCGGGCCAGCAACCGTTCGAGATGGCTCTGCCAGTGCGTGTACTTGAACATCAACAGCATGGCCGCCTGTGACAACATGAACGCGCCGAACCCAATGTAAGTGCGCTTCTTGCCGAAGAGTTTCCAGAGTTCGTTTTTGAGCTGGGCGACAAACATCGTCAATCCTGCTTTGCCTCCGGTCCGGTGGTTTTCACCAGGTCCAGATAAAAATCCTCCAGGGTCTGTTCCTGCGGCCAGATGCCTTCGACCGGGATGTTCGCCTCCACCAGAACCTTCGCGGCTTCCGCCGTCGTCCGCCCTTCATTCAACACGATGCCTTTGCCGTCCACTGCGCCGATGATGATGCCGCGCTCGCGCAGCAACGCCGTGGCCGCGTTGAAATCCGGCGTCCTGAGCAACACGCGCCCGGGGGCCGCCTTGATGTCGGCAATCCGTCCTTCAAACACCTTGCGCCCGTGGTTCAACACCGCGATACGCGTGCACAACTGTTCGACCTCGCTCAACAAATGCGACGATAACAAAATCGTCAGGTCCAGTTCACGATGCAGCCGCGCGATGGTCTGGCGCATTTCCGCGATGCCTTCCGGATCCAGGCCGCTGCCTGGTTCGTCGAAAATCAGCAGTTCCGGCTGCGGCAACAGCGCCTGCGCAATCGCCAGCCGCGCCCGCATGCCATGCGAATACGTTTTAACCGCGGACTGTTCGCGACCCGTCAGCCCCACCCAGTCCACCACCTGGCGGATCCGTTCCGGCGAAGTCGGCGCCGAGTAATGGCTCAGGATTTCCAGATTGCGCCGGCCGGACAAATAATCGTAAAACGCGGGCGTTTCAAAAATGGCGCCGACCCGCTGCAACGCCCGGGCCCGCTGTACCGTCACGTCGTAACCGCAAACCTTCACCTCGCCCTGCGTCGGCCAGACCTGGCCGAGCATCATGCCAATCGCCGTGCTTTTCCCCGCGCCGTTGTGGCCGAGTAGGCCAAATATTTCACCACGCGGCACGCTGAGCGTGAGTTCGTCCACCGCGGTCCGCGCGCCGAATTTCTTTTGCACCTGGCGCAGTGAAATCATCATGGCGGCGTCCCTTCGATGGTGAGCAGGTTCTTGATGTGGCCGTCGGCGTAAAGATAATTCACCGCCTTGTCCGGCCCGCGCGCAGCGTGAAAACCCTCCTTGTCGAAAAACACCGGGATCGCGTGAGGGGAAAAATTCAGGCCCAGCACCTTCAGATGGTCCGCGTCCTCGCCGTTCAGCAGGCTGTTCCAGGAATAACTGGAACCGGTCTGCTCGAAAATTCCCTCCCGGTCAGATGGACAGCGCAACACGTTCAGATTGCCCAGCTCGGTTTTCAACACCACGTCCACACTCGGCAGCGTATTCGTCGGCGCTGCATTGGTGTCCGCCGGCCGGTCGCGCATTACGGGCAGGCGGTTGTGGTGGCTGTCCACGTAAACCTGCAGGGCCAGGCCGATCTGGTGAAGGTTGCTGATGCAGGCCGTCGCCCGCGCCGCTTCCTTTGCGCGGCTGAACACCGGCAGCAGCAACGCCGCGAGCAACCCAATCACCGCGATGATCACGAGCGTTTCGATGAGGGTGAAGGCTGAAAGGCGCCGCGTGGCACGTGTCGGGTAACACGAACGGGCTGGTCCGTTCGGAATGCCGTTCGTCTCACTGCTGACCTGCCACGGGTTACAGTTCATGGCTGCCGGCGCTGCAACCGGCCGGATTCCATCACCCGCTGCAACTCTTCGAGCAGCGGGGCCGCCTCCGCCTTCGTCTCGGCCGAGCTCTGGCTGTAAAACGCCTTTAATCCGACAGTCCGGATTTTCGCTTCCAGTTCCGGATTGATGGGCGGCGGGGCATTTGTTCCGGCCGACGGCGCGTTCGTACCGCGCGTTTGGGCGCCGTTTTCCGCCGCGCGCAGATTCTTCATGGCATTATCGATCGCCTGGCGCCGCTTGTCCTCCGGCAATTGCTCGAAGGCGTTGATCATCTGTTTGATGCCGGTCGGCATCGTCGCGTCGATGAATTGCGCCTTCTCCTCATCCGTCATTTTGGCAAACCACGCATTCAGCAAATGCTGCATCCGCAGCCGTTGCCGTTCCTCAAAGGAAAGCGCGTTGAGTTCGTCTTCGAGTTGCCGGATGGCCTTCGCCCGCGCCGCGCCCGTGAGCTTGCTCAAATCCACCGACTCCATATACGCGTGAACCTTGTCAGCGGTCATCTTGAGACTTTCGAAATACCAGTGCCCGGCCCAAACCGCCAGCCAGATACCGACCAGGGATGCGACCGCTCCGGCCACAAATTTCTGTCGCGGATTAAACATGGCCGATGTTAACGCTTTCGTTGCATTTGCCGCCACGAAAAAGCAGCTATTAAACCCGTCCGGGATATCCCCCGGATGGGTTATTTGAACAACAGCGCATGACCCCGTTCAACGCTGGTTCCGATAATTCTTTGACCGAGCGGAAGCCCGGCCCTCACGTTTCCTGAAACTGCGCCGGCCCGGTTCAAGGGACGCCCTGCCCCAATTCCGCAATCTGCGGTTCAAAGAAAAAAGGGCGTCTGGAACTGCCAGACGCCCTTTCTGAAGTTGTTATTCGGTTACGCCAGCAACGGATTTTCCGCGGCTACCGCTGCCGCCGGTTGCTCCGGCTCGGGTTCATCGCTGATTTCCACCAGCATCTTGAGATGCACTTTGCGGTGGTGGTCAAAACCGGTGCCCGCCGGAATGATGTGACCCATAATGACGTTTTCCTTGAAACCGCGGAGGCTGTCGATTTTTGACCGCGTGGCGGCTTCGGTCAGAACGCGGGTCGTGTCCTGGAAGGACGCCGCGCTGAGGAAGCTGTCGGTTTCGAGCGACGCCTTGGTGATGCCCAGCAACACCGGCGTGGCTTCGGCCGGTTTGCCACCCATCTTGTCCACCCGCTCGTTCTCCTCTTCGAAGTCGAGCTTGTCAATCTGTTCGCCCCACAGGAACGTCGTGTCGCCGGGTTCGGTGATGCGCACCTTGCGCAACATCTGGCGCACGATGATTTCGATGTGCTTGTCGTTGATGGTGACGCCCTGCAAGCGATAAACCTCCTGCACTTCGCTGACGAGGTGTTCCTGCAATTCCTGCGGGCCGCACACCTCGAGGATTTCGTGCGGGTCAATCGGGCCTTCGGTCAGCTGCTGGCCTTTCTTCACCATGTCGCCCTTGAAGACAATGACGTGCTTGCCAATCGGGATGAGGTGTTCCTCCTCCGCCTGGGTCTGGGTGTCTTTGATGACAATGCAGCGCTTGCCGCGGACGCTGGCGCCGAAATCCACCAGGCCGTCAATCTTGGAGATCTCCGACGCGTCTTTCGAACGCCGGGCCTCGAACAGTTCGGCCACGCGCGGCAAACCGCCGGTGATATCCTTGGTCTTGGCCATCTTGCGCGGCGTCTTGGCCAGCAAGGTGCCGGGGAAGATGTCGTCGCGTTCCTTCACCACGATGTGTGCGCCGGAGGGAATCGGATAGTTCGCCACCACCTCGCCGTCGGCGCCGCTGATGATGATTTGCGGGTGCAAATCCTCCTTGTGCTCGATAACGACCATGGCTTCCTGGCCCGTGGTTTCGTCCATCTCCTGCTTCATCGTCACGCCTTCGATGATGTCGTGGAACTTCACCCTGCCGGCTTTCTCGGAAAGGATCGGCACGTTGTACGGGTCCCACTGCACAAAGGTTTCACCCTTCTTCACCTGGCCGCCGTCCGGCACGGAAATGACCGAGCCGACGACGATGTTATGGTTTTCCAGCTCGCGGCCGTCGCCGGCGAGAATGGACACCGAGCCGTTCTTGTTCAGAACGATGTTGTTGCCGTCTTCCAGCTGCACGAGGCGCAATTCGTTGTAACGGACGGCGCCCTCGTACTTCGCCTTGATTTGCGGAATCTTGAACACGCCCGCCGCCGTGCCGCCGATGTGGAACGTCCGCATCGTCAACTGCGTGCCCGGTTCGCCGATGGATTGTGCGGCGATGATGCCGACGGCTTCGCCGAGTTTCACCAGGCTGCCGGTCGCGAGGTTGCGGCCGTAGCAATTAATGCAAACACCATGCTTGCTTTCGCAGGTCAGCACCGAGCGAATGCGCAGGCGTTCGATACCCGCGGCTTCTATGCGCTTGGCCTTTTCCTCGTCAATCTCTTCGTTGGCGCGGATGAGAAATTCCTTCGGATTGGTCGGGTTCACCGTGTCGTCGCACGCGAACCGGCCGATGAGGCGGTCGCCGAGTTTGACCACTTCGTCCTCGCCTTCGTACACCGCGGTGACCCAGATGCCGTTCGACGTGCCGCAATCTGCCTCCTGGATGATGACGTCCTGGGCCACGTCGACGAGCTTGCGCGTCATGTAACCGGAGTCGGCCGTCTTGAGCGCGGTGTCGGCCAGCCCCTTGCGGGCGCCGTGCGTGGAGATGAAATATTCCAGCACCGACAGGCCTTCGCGGAAGTTCGCGAGAATGGGTTTCTCGATGATATCGCCGCTGGGCTTGGCCATCAGGCCGCGCAACCCGGCGAGCTGGCGCACCTGCTGTTTGTTGCCGCGGGCGCCGGAATCCACCATCAGGTAAACCGGATTGTACTCCTTCTTGCCCTGGTTGGCTTCGAGCGTGCGGAACATGACGCCGGAAATCTGGTCGGTACAATGCGTCCAGATGTCCACAATCTTATTGTAGCGTTCGCCGGGCGTGATGACGCCCTTGCGGTATTGTTTCTCGACTTCCCGGATTTGCTTCTGGGCGGCATCAATCTGCTCGTCGCGTTCCTTGGGCACAATCATGTCGTCAATGCCGATGGACACGCCGGACTTGGTGGCCTCGCGGAAACCCAGTTCCTTGAGTTGGTCGAGCATGGTCACGGTCTTTTCGTGGCCGGCAAACTTGTAGCATTTCCAGATGAGGTCGCCGAGCTGGCTCTTGCCGGCGGCTTTGTTGTAAAAGCCGAGTTCCGGCGGCCAGATTTCGCTGAAGAGCACGCGGCCGACGGTGGTTTCGATAAGCTTCTTGTTCGCGTCGCCGAAAACCGTCTGGCGGCCCAGATCCGGATTGGCCAGGCGCACGCGGTCGTGGGTCTTCAACGCGCCGTCACTGTAGGCAAACAAGGCTTCCTCTTTCGAGCCGAACAGCGGGAGCTTGTTCACGTCGGACGGCATGGGTGTGCGCGGTTCGGCAGTCAGATAATAGCAACCGAGCGTGATGTCCTGTGTCGGGGTGATGATGGGTTTGCCGGATGACGGGCTGAATATGTTGTTCGTCGCCATCATCAACAGACGCGCTTCCATCTGCGCCTCAACCGAAAGCGGCACGTGCACGGCCATCTGGTCACCGTCGAAGTCCGCGTTGTACGCGGTGCACACCAGCGGATGAATGCGGATGGCCTCACCTTCGATGAGCTGCGGCTCGAACGCCTGCACCGACAACCGATGCAACGTCGGCGCGCGGTTCAGCAGCACCGGATGACCCTTCGTCACTTCTTCAAGCACGTCCCAGACTTCCTTCGTCTGGCGCTCGATCATCTTCTTGGCCGAACGCACCGTGTGGACATAGCCGAGTTCCTTCAAACGGCGGATGATGAACGGCTCGAACAACACGAGCGCCATCTTTTTCGGCAGACCGCACTGGTTCAGCTTGAGTTCGGGCCCGATGACGATGACGGATCGGCCGGAATAATCCACGCGTTTGCCGAGCAAATTCTGGCGGAAGCGACCGCCTTTGCCCTTGAGCATGTCGGAAAGCGATTTCAGGGAGCGGTTGCCCGCGCCGGTGACCGGGCGGCCATGGCGGCCGTTGTCGAACAGCGCGTCCACCGCCTCCTGCAACATGCGCTTTTCGTTCCGGATGATGACCTCGGGCGTCTTGAGCTGGAGCAGCGTCTTGAGACGGTTGTTCCGGTTGATGACGCGGCGATACAAATCGTTCAGGTCCGACGTGGCAAACCGGCCGCCTTCGAGCGGCACGAGCGGGCGCAAATCCGGCGGAATCACCGGCAGCACCGTGAGAATCATCCATTCCGGACGGCTCTTGGAAATTTGCAGACCCTGGAGCAGTTTGATCCGTTTCGCGAGCTTCTTGCGGATTTGCTTGCTCTTGGTCTCGGTCATGGCCTGCTGCAGATGCTCCACGCCCTTGGCCAGGTCCACCTTGGCCAGCGCGTCGCGCACGGCTTCGGCGCCCATTTTGGCCTGAAACGCATCCGCGCCGTAGGTTTCGCGCGCTTCGCGGTATTCGTGCTCATTGAGCAACTGGTTTTGCTTCAAGGCCGTGTTGCCGGGATCAATCACGAGGTAATCCTCGTAATAAATCACCCGCTCCAGATTGCGCGCCGTCATGTCGAGCACCAGGCCGATGCGCGAGGGCATGCATTTGAAGAACCAGATATGGCAGACGGGCACGGCCAGCTCGATGTGGCCCATGCGCTCGCGCCGGACGCGGGCGAGCGTCACCTCGACACCGCAACGGTCACAGACGATGCCGCGGTGCTTGATGCGCTTGTACTTGCCGCAGGAGCATTCCCAGTCCTTGACCGGGCCGAAAATGCGCTCGCAGAACAGGCCGCCTTTTTCCGGCTTGAAAGTGCGGTAATTGATGGTTTCGGGGTTCTTGACCTCCCCTTTGGACCAGGAACGGATGGCCTCGGGCGACGCGACGGAAATCGCGACGTAATCCACCTGGTTCACCTTGTCCAGCCCGAGCAATTCACGGGCGCTTTCTTTGGTGCTGATCATACAAAAATAATTGTTAAACGGTTGTCAACGCTGCCGCCGCTTCGCCATTTCCTTCGGCGGCATGTTCGATGGGATTGGAATAACCGACCTTCACGTCGAGCCCGAGCGACTGCATTTCCTTGACGAGCACGTTGAAGGATTCGGGAATGCCCGCCTCCAGCGAGTTGTCGCCCTTGACAATGCTTTCGTAAATGCGCGTGCGGCCCTGCACGTCGTCGGACTTGACCGTGAGCAATTCCTGCAAGGTGTAGGCGGCGCCATAAGCCTCCATCGCCCACACTTCCATTTCGCCGAAGCGCTGGCCGCCGTACTGCGCCTTGCCGCCCAGCGGCTGCTGGGTGACGAGCGAATACGGTCCGACCGCGCGGGCGTGAATCTTGTCGGCCACCAGGTGGCCCAGCTTCATCATGTAAATGTAACCGACCACGATTTCCTGATCGAACGGCTCGCCGGTGCGGCCATCGATCAAATGGGTCTTGCCGTGTTCCGGCAGGGACGCGTCCTTGAGATAACTGCGAATTTGCTTCTCTTTGATGCCGTCAAACACCGGCGTCGCGAACTTCATCCCCAGGATTCTGGCCGCCCAGCCGAGGTGCGTCTCGAGCACCTGGCCGACGTTCATGCGCGACGGCACGCCCAGCGGATTCAACACAATGTCCACCGGCGTTCCATCCGCCAGGAACGGCATGTCCTCTTCCTTTACGATACGCGCGACCACGCCCTTGTTCCCGTGGCGGCCCGCCATTTTGTCGCCGACGGACAGTTTCCGCTTCGAGGCGATGTAAACCTTCACCGATTTGACGATGCCGGCTTCCACGCCTTCGCCCGCCTCGGCGCGTTCCATTTCCTCGTCGTATTGCATCTGCAAATCATCGAACTTCTTTTTGAACTGCCCGATGATTTCATTGATCTTGTTGCGGATGGGCGATGGATCGATTTCGATGCGGTCGTATACCGTGGCCAGCTTGCGCAACAGCGTCTTGGTGATCTTGCGATTGGCCGGGATGATGATTTCGCCGGTCTCGCTGTTGACCACGTCGAGCGGGATTTTTTCACCGAGCAGAATGTTGCTCAATGCTTCCGTCAACTGGTCGCGCAATTCCTCGGTCTTCTTCTTGTGGTCTTCCTCGATTTGCTTTGAGTGGCGGCGTTCGTCGCTCGAACTGGCCGCTTTGACGCGGTCACTGTCCTTTTTGGACGAGACCTTCACATCCATGACGATGCCATAGGTGCCGGACGGGACCTTGAGCGAGGTGTCCTTCACATCGGCGGCTTTTTCGCCGAAAATGGCGCGCAGCAGGCGCTCTTCCGGCGCCAGTTCCGTCTCGGATTTCGGCGTGATCTTACCGACCAGAATGTCGCCGGGTTTCACTTCCGCGCCGACGCGGATGACGCCGTCGGTGCCGAGATTTTTCAACGCTTCGTCGCCGAGGTTCGGAATGTCACGCGTGATTTCCTCGGGGCCGAGCTTGGTGTCTCGCGCGCTGACCTCGAATTCGTCAATGTGGATGCTCGTGAAGATGTCCTCCTTCACGATCCGTTCACTGATGAGAATGGCGTCCTCGAAGTTGTAGCCGTTCCAGGGCATGAACGCGACCAGCACGTTGCGCCCCAACGCCAGCTCACCGTCATGCGTGCAGGGACCGTCGGCAATCACCTGGCCCTTTTTCACATGCTCGCCCTTGCGCACCAGGATTTTCTGATTGATGCAGGTCGCGGCGTTTGACCGCATGAATTTGCGCACGGGATAAACCCAGACGCCGTGTTCCGGGTCGTTTTTAATCTTCTTTTTGCCGTCCGGCAGCTTGCCGTCTTCGGTGATGATGATCTGGCTGCCGTTAACGGAGGCGACCTTGCCGCCTTCCTCCGCCACCACCACCGCCCGCGAGTCGCGGGCGACGCGGTCTTCGAGGCCGGTGGCCACCAGCGGCGACTCGGTCACGAGCAGCGGCACGGCCTGGCGTTGCATGTTGGAACCCATCAACGCGCGGTTGGCGTCGTCGTGTTCCAGGAACGGAATCAACGACGCGGCGACCGAGACGAGTTGCTTGGGGGACACGTCCATGCAATTCACTCGCCCGGGCTCGACGTCCAGGAAATCACCGTTCCGGGCACGGCAAACCACGCGGTCGCTCAGGAAGTGGCCCTTGTCGTCAATCAAGGTGTTCGCCTGCGCCACGATATATTGTTCCTCGCGGTCGGCGGTGAGATACTCGATTTTTTCGGTGACGCGGCCGTTTTCCACCTTGCGATAAGGGGTTTCCAAAAAGCCGAATTCGTTGATGCGCGCGAAGGTGGCCAGCGACGCGATCAAACCGATGTTCGGGCCTTCCGGCGTTTCAATCGGACAAATGCGGCCGTAGTGCGACGGATGCACGTCACGGACCTCGAAGCCCGCGCGGTCGCGGCTCAAACCGCCCGGCCCCAGCGCGCTGAGCCGGCGCTTGTGGGTCAATTCCGCCAGCGGGTTGATTTGGTCCATGAACTGGCTCAATTGCGAGCGGCCGAAGAAATCGCGAATGACCGCCGAAAGCGCCTTGGGATTGATGAGCTTTTGGGGCGTCATCGCCTCAACACTCTGGTCGAACAGCGTCATGCGCTCCTTGACCAGGCGCTCGGTGCGGGCCAGGCCGACGCGGCACTGGTTGGCCAATAACTCGCCGACGGTGCGGATGCGGCGGCTGCCGAGATGGTCAATGTCGTCCAGCGAACCTTCGCCCTTCTTGAGCCGGAGCAGGTACTTCGTCGCGGCAATCAAATCGTCCTTCGTCAAAATGCGCGACTCTTCCTTGTCCTTCAGCCCGAGCTTCTGGTTGATTTTGTAGCGACCCACGCGGCCCAAATCATAGCGTTTCGGGTCAAAGAACAGGCGCTTGAGCAGCGCGCGCGCATTCGCCGCAGTCGGCGGATCTCCCGGACGCAAACGCCGGTAGATATCCTTGAGCGCCTCCTCCTCGTTTTTAGCCGGGTCCTTTTTGAGGCATTTGATCATGACTCCCTCGTCCAGGGAGGTGTCCACGACCTTGATTTTGTGGACGCCCAGCTCGGCGATTTGTTTGACGATGGCCTTGGACAACGGCTCGAACGCGCGGGCCACGACGAGGCCCTTCTCTTCGTCCACGGCATCCTGAATCAAAACGCGATTCGACAAATCCTCCAGCTTCTCGGCTTCTTTGACCGTGAGTTCCTCGATTTCGTAAAACAGCTTGATGATTTCCTCATCCGTGCCGCGGGTCTTCTCGCCGTTGTCCTTCTTGCTGCCGCCATCCGGAGCGTCCAGAAAACTCAGCGCGCGGAAGAACGTCGTCGTCAAAAACTTCCGGCGTCGCTTCTTGCGGTCGAGATAAACATACAGCAGATCGCTGGTGTCAAACTGCGCCTCGTACCACGAACCGCGGTCGGGGATGACCCGGAAACTGTGCAGGATTTTGCCGTTGGGATGCTGCGTGGCTTCAAAGGCAATGCCCGGCGAGCGGTGCAACTGGCTCACGACGACGCGCTCCGCACCATTGATGACGAAGGTGCCCTGCGGCGTCATCAGCGGCAATTCACCCATGAACACCTTTTCTTCCTTGGCGCTCTTGCCTTCTTCCTTGAGGAGGAAGGTGACGTAAAGCGGCGCGCCATAGGTCAAGCCCTCGCGCAGGCATTCCAGCCAGTCCACCTTGGGTTCGCCGATTTCGTAGGAATCATAATCGAGCGAGCACTTGCCGTCGTAGCTCTCGATGGGGAACACCTCACGGAAGACCGATTCGAGGCCGGCATGTTTCTGGCGGCGTTTCGGCGGGGCGTCCGCTTGCAGGAATTCCTTGTAGGAATTGGTCTGCAATTCAATCATGTTCGGCGGCACGACAATTTCTTTGATCTTGCCGAAGTTGATTCTTTCTGTGGTTCGCGATGGCATTTGGACTTTCTGGTTTGGCCGGCAACAGCGCCGGACCGACACTCTTTATTCAACGACATAAGGCAGGCGCGCCGCGTTCAACCCCGACGATTCCACTGTCGGGGTCAACGGCTTGCCTGCCCAACCGAACTGCTGTTTGCTCCTGTTCGTAATTCCTTAAATTCCTGCCCGCAAGTTCGCGGGAATGGGCGGCGCCCATCGAAAAGGCCGCCGCCCAATATAGTTCAACTTTACTTGACTTCCACTTTGGCGCCCGCTTCTTCAAGCTTCTTCCTGGCCGCGTCCGAATCCGCCTTGTTGGCGCCTTCGAGCACCGGCTTGGGCGCGCCTTCCACCAGCGCCTTGGCTTCCGCCAGGCCCAGCCCGGCCTTCACTTCACGGACGGCCTTGATGGTGGCGATCTTCTTGTCCGCCGGGGCGGAGACGAGGATCACGTCAAACGTATCCTTGGCCGCGGCGGGCGCAGCCGCGCCACCGGCCGGAGCGCCGGCAGCCGCAACCGCGACGGGCGCGGCGGCGGTGACGCCCCACTTTTCTTCCAGTTTCTTCACCAGGTCGGCGGCTTCAATCACCGTCAACTTGCTCAATTCCTCTACGAGGTTTCCGATGTCAGGCATTTTTCTAACCACTACCTTTCTTTCGTCTCGTCGTTGCCGCGGTCCGCCTTCGCTTCAGTTTCGGCGCGACACGCCACGGCGATTTTAAGTCCAGTTTGAACCGACGATTTACGTTGTTGTTCTCTGTTTGTTTCTCCAACCACCTGCAAAGGCGATTGAAAATTACCTTGGCGGCGCCGACCGGTCGGTCGGCCCGGACGCGCAGCAGCGCGTTCTTACCGTTAAATCAATTCTTTGCCTCTTCGGCCTTTTCGGATTTCGCCTTGAGGACGCGCGCGAGCTGGGTCGCGGGCGTGTTGATCAAGGTCACCAGCTTCGTCGCCGGCGCGTTTAACAACCCGAGCAGCTTGGCGCGCAAAACGTCCAGGCTCGGCAAATCGGCCAGCGCCTTGATGGCCGCCTCTTCGAGCCGCTGATTGTTCAAATAGCCGAACTTGAACTTCGGCTTGTCAAACTCCGCATTAAAATTCTTCAGGGCCTTCGCGGCGGCGGAAATGTCCTTCTGCCCGGTGACCACGGCGATCTGCCCGGCCAGCGCTCCGTTCAACTCCCCGACCCCGGCTTCCTTGGCCGCAATCTGGAAGAGGGAATTCTTTACCACGTGAAATTCCGCCCCCGCCTGTGCCAGGCGTTTTCGCAACTCGGACAGGTGGCTGACCTTCAGCCCGCGATAATCCACCACGATAAAGAACGGCGAACCGTTCAGCCGCTTCACGTATTCCTTCGTCAAAATCTGTTTTTCAGCACGCATGGTTCAAATCCTGGTTAATTGTTGGAAAATTCGCGGATGTCCACCCGCACCGGCGGGCTCATGGTCGCCGAAATCGTGCACGAATGGATATAGATGCCTTTAATGCTGTGCGGCCGCGCCTTGGCCACGGCTTCAATGACCGCGCGGGCATTTTCCTCAATCTGGTTCGCCGCAAATGACAGCTTGCCGACCGGCACGTGCACATTGCCC
Organism: Verrucomicrobiia bacterium; assembly: GCA_035945675.1. Lineage (GTDB taxonomy): Bacteria > Verrucomicrobiota > Verrucomicrobiia > Limisphaerales > UBA11358 > UBA11358. The sequence continues at coordinate 14,302 of DASZAB010000033.1, forward strand.
GCCTTGTCAATTTTGAACTCGACGCGGCCGGCCTTGACCTCCTTCACGGCCTTGGCCGTGTCATCCGTCACCGTGCCGGTCTTGGGGTTCGGCATGAGGCCGCGCGGCCCCAGCACCTTGCCGAGCTTGCGAACCTCGACCATGGCTTCCGGCGTGGCCACCGCCACATCAAAATCCGACCAGCCTTCCTGGCATTTCTTAATCATGTCTTCAAAGCCGACATATTCGGCGCCGGCGGCTTTGGCCGCGTCGGCCGACGCGCCGCTCCGGGCGAACACGAGCACACGGACAGTTTTGCCGCTGCCGTGGGGCAACGGCACCGTGCCGCGAACCATCTGGTCGGATTGCTTGGGATCCACCCCGAGCCGGAACGCGAGGTCAATCGTCTCGTTGAATTTGGCCTTGGGAAATTTGGTCAGGACGCCGACCGCTTCCTTGAGCGGATACGCTTTTTTCCCGTCCACGACCTCGATCGCCTTTTTGTATCTTTTGCTGGGCATTTACCTGGGTGCGGTGCAAGCGAGTGGTTGACTCTCCCGCGGTTTTCTAGTTTGGATTAAGTTCGGAATTAAGATCAGGAATGGACACCGGCGAATTCGCCGCCCGCTTCATAATCTCGATCTTCATCTTAATCGTGTTGTTAAATCTATTCGACGACTTCGATGCCCATGCTGCGCGCGGTACCGGCGACGACCCGGAACGCCGCCTCGGGCGAAGTCGTGTTCAAATCCTTTGACTTCATCTTGACGATGTCCAAAACCTGTTTGCGGGTCACCTTCCCGACCTTTTCCTTGTTGGGCTCCTTGGAACCGGCGGTGATGCCGGCGGCTTTTTTCAACAGCACGGACGCCGGCGGCGATTTGGTAATGAACGTGAAAGACTTGTCCTGGTAAACCGTGATGACGACGGGAATCACCAGACCCGCGTCCGCCTTGGTCGCCGCATTAAATTCCTTGCAGAAACCCATGATGTTGACGCCGTGCTGGCCCAGGGCCGGGCCGACTGGCGGCGCGGGGTTCGCCTGCCCCGCCGGAATCTGCAACTTGATGATGCCTGTGACTTTCTTTGCCATGTTGTTTGTTAAATTGTTAAAATTGTTAAGTCAGTGACTGGTTAAACGAGCCGCCAATCGCTCATTTAACGAATCACTCATCTAACCAGCTCCGCTCATCACGCCTTTTCCACCTGCCAATATTCCAGTTCCACCGGCGTGTTGCGCCCGAAAATATTCACGGTCACCTTCAACTTGCCGCGTTCGGGATCGATTTCCTCGATGACCCCGCTGAAATTCAGGAACGGCCCGTTGTTGATCTTGATCGTCTCGCCGACTTCAAAATTAACCTTGGGCTTCTCCGTTTCCTCGGACGCGGAAATCTGCGCCTTGATCTGCTCCACTTCCGCCGACGGCGTCGGCGTCGGCGGTTCACCGCCGACAAACCCGATCACCCCCTGCGTTTCCTTGATAAAATACCACGGCTTTTCGATAATCCGGTTGGTGTCATCCAGCAACACCATGTCCACAAACACGTAGCCCGGCCACAGCTTGCGGCTCGACACGGTCTTTTTCTGATTACGCACCTCGACGACTTTTTCCATCGGGACCATGACTTCCTTGATGAAGTCCTGCATCTCGTCGGTCTTGACGCGTTTCTCGATGCTTTCCTTGACCTTTTGCTCCTGGCCGGAAAGCGTATGTATGACAAACCACTGGCTGCGCATGGTGCTTAGAGTTGAAACAAAATTGCAAAAAAGACTTTGTCCACGAGGTAAACAAACCCGCCGAGCAGGGCGATGGAAATGGTGATGACCACCGTTGAGCCTTTCAACTCATCCCAGGTGGGCCACGAGCATTTTTTTAATTCCTCGCGTGTTTCCAGTACATAGGCCGCCAGGCGCTTGATTTGTCCCTGCCACCATAAATAGGCAAAGATCGCGCCGATCACCGCCGCCCAGATCAAAATTTTAGTCAAACTGCTCACAAATACATTTAATTACTTTATTTCAGCTGGCCTGCCGAGCCAAAGCCCGCGCACCCCTCGCAAAATCAGCCCGCCTACGCGCTGTGCGTTCCGGCGCGGCAGCTCCGAAAGCCTTCGGGGCTGGCGGAGAGGGAGGGATTCGAACCCCCGTTGGGCTTTCGCCCAAAGCGGTTTTCAAGACCGCCGCGATAGACCACTCTGCCACCTCTCCCCGAAGTGACAGGTGCCACGTGACAAGTGACAGGACTCGCCGCTGTTTCATGCCACGTGCCACTTGTCACTTTGACCCGTCATTGGCACGGCAGGAGGGACTTGAACCCCCAACCAACGGTTTTGGAGACCGCTACTCTACCAATTGAGCTACTGCCGTATCCGCCCAATCTTGTTCATTCCGGACAAAAAAGGAGCCGCGGGGTTCATTGTCCCGCGCTCCCGGGTTTGAAATGTCTTCAGGCGATGACGTCCGTCACGCGCCCGGCGCCAATGGTGCGCCCGCCTTCACGGATGGCGAAGCGCTGGCCTTTCTCCATCGCGACCGGGTTGATCAGCTTGATTTCCACCGACACATTGTCGCCCGGCATCACCATTTCGACGCCCTGGGCCAAGGTCACCGTGCCCGTCACGTCGCTGGTGCGGAAATAAAATTGCGGACGATAGTTCGTAAAGAACGGTGTGTGACGCCCGCCTTCTTCCTTCGACAGCACATAGACCTCCGCCTTGAAATTGGTGTGGGGAGTGATGCTGCCCGGCTTGGCCAGCACCATGCCGCGTTCGACTTCTTCCTTCTTGGTGCCGCGCAACAGCACGCCGACGTTGTCGCCGCATTGCGCCGAGTCCAGCAATTTGCGGAACATTTCAATGTCCGTCGCCACCGTTTTGCGCGTGTCCCGGATGCCGACGATTTCCACGTCCTCCATGCGCTTGAGCACACCGCGCTCCACACGGCCGGTCACCACCGTGCCACGACCTTCAATGTTGAACACGTCCTCGATGCACATCAGGAACGGCTTGTCCACCTCGCGCGTCGGCAGCGGAATGAACGCGTCAATCGCGTCCATCAACTCCTGAATGGACTTGGCCGCTTCCGGGTCATTCGCCAAGGCCTTCTTCGCGCTGCCGCGGATGATCGGCGTCTTGTCGCCCGGAAATTGGTACTTGGTCAGCAGGTCGCGCACTTCCATCTCGACGAGGTCAAGCAGTTCCTTGTCGTCCACGAGGTCGCACTTGTTCAGGTAAACCACAATGGCGGGTACGCCGACCTGGCGGGCCAGCAGGATGTGCTCGCGGGTTTGGGGCATGGGCCCTTCGGAAGCGTCCACCACGAGGATGGCGCCGTCCATCTGCGCCGCGCCAGTGATCATGTTCTTCACATAGTCGGCGTGGCCGGGGCAATCCACGTGCGCGTAATGCCGCTTGTCGCTCTGGTATTCCACATGCGAAACGGCAATGGTGACCGTTTTGGTTTCGTCACGCACCGTGCCGCCCTTGGTGATGTCGGCGTAGGAAATGGGCGTGGCCAGTCCTTTCTTCGCCTGCACCTCGACAATCGCTGCCGTCAAGGTGGATTTGCCGTGGTCAATATGTCCGATGGTCCCGACGTTGACGTGCGGTTTCGTTCGTTGAAATTGCTCTTTAGCCATTTTTATCTCCTGCGTTCTATTTTTGTTAGTACAACTTTGCTACTTCAATTTTGCTTTATCTGGCTTGCCGAGCCGTAGCGCGGCATCTCTTTTTTGTCCAGCCCGCCTATTCCCGCTTTGCGGGATTCGCCGCGGCAGCCTGCGCGCTCCACTTCGCACCGCGCGAAGGCTGGAGCCCATGATCAGGATTGAACTGATGACCTCATCCTTACCAAGGATGTGCTCTACCAACTGAGCTACATGGGCACATTGAAATCATGCGTTCAATCAAAATACGCCAAACGACAAAAAACCGCTTCCCCTCGCTTATTTTCTTTCGAAAACCCAGGGGCAACCGGCTCTTTATCTTTATACGGCTCCGACGCGCTGCAAATTAACAACTCCACCCACCCTGTCAACAGGTTTCTTAAGGAAATTTTACTTGCTGATTCCCCGTTCGCTCGACCGGACAAATTGCACCAAGTGCCGGATTTCCTCCAGTTTCGGCAGCTTCTTCTCCACCTTGGCCACGGCATTACGGACGGTCAGACCTTCCCGGAATAAAATCTTGTACGCCTGGCGCAACGCGCCCTGGGCCTTCTCGGAAACGCCGTTCCGTTCCATGCCGATTTTATTAATGGTGCGTGTCTCCGCCGGATTGCCGTCCGCCATCATGAACGGTGGCACGTCCTGCACCACCTTCGAGCAACCGCCAATCATCGCCATTTTCCCAATCCGGCAAAACTGGTGGATGGCCGCCAGCCCGCCGATCACCGCGTAATCCTCCACCGTCACGTGCCCCGCCAGCGTCGCCACGTTCGACATGATGATATGGTCGCCCAGCGTGCAATTATGCGCGATGTGGCAGTAGGCCAGAATGTGATTGTGCGACCCGACACACGTGACCTCGCCATCACCCGTCGCGCTGTGCACCGTGACGTATTCGCGGAATGTGTTTTCATCGCCGACTTCCACCCGTGTCACCCCGCCCTTCCATTTCAAGTCCTGCGTCTTCAGCCCGACACTGGCGAACGGAAAAATTTCATTCCGCTTTCCCAGTTTCGTATGCCCGTCAATGACAACGTGCGAGTGTAGTTTGCACTGGTCGCCCAGGACAACGTGCTCCCCGATGGCGCAATAGGGTCCGATTTCGCAACCGGCGCCAATCCGCGCCCGGGGATGGATGATAGCAGTCGGATGAACCATGGAGATATTTATGATTTACGATTTATGCGCTGGGCGGAAGTACGCACGGTTATCACCGATGAAACGACACAGGGTTTTTGCCCGAGCCTTCATTTCTTCGTGATTCATAAGGATCCGAGTTCGTGATTGGTTTATCGTGCGTAAATGGTATATCGCAAATTGTAAATCACTACGCGTCGCGCAGCATAAAGGTGACTTCCGCTTCGCTCACAATTTCGTCGCCCACCTTGCAAACGCCCCGGGCCTTGCCAATCTTGCCGCGGATTTTCATCATCTCCACCTCGATGACCAGCGTGTCACCCGGCAAAACCGGCTTGCGCCACTTCACGTCTTCAGCCGACATAAAATAAGCCACCTGGTTGGCCAGTTCCGCCTGCTTGAGCAGCAAAATGCCGGCGACCTGCGCCATGGCTTCCAGTTGCAGCACGCCGGGCATGATGGGATGTCCCGGGAAATGACCCGCAAAAAACGGCTCGTTCATCGTCACGCATTTCGCGCCTGTGATTTTGTTCCCGTCAATCTTCAGGATCCGGTCAATCATCAGGAATGGCGGACGGTGCGGCAGCAATTTCATGATTTGCTCCACGTCCATGGCGCCCCCTTCGGGAATCAGGGGTACCGGGGCCGGCACTTGCGCCGGCGGCGGCGCGAACGTCTGCGCCGCCCGCAGCGGCCTGGTCATCTGCGCGAAAATCTGGCGGACCATCTCGCAATTCGCCGCGTGGCTCGGCCGGACGGCAATCAAATGCCCGCGGACCGGGCGCCCGAGCAGCGACAGGTCGCCCACGATATCGAGCATCTTGTGCCGCACGAATTCCTCGGGATACCGCAGCGGCTCGGTCGTCAGCACCGCGTCGTCGCGGATGACCACTGCGTTTTCCAGGCTGCCACCCTTGATGAGGTTGTTTTTGATGAGATGCTCAATCTCCTCATAAAAACAAAACGTCCGTGCGTGCGACAGTTCGCGTTCCCAGGTTTTGGGCGTGACTTCCGTGCTGTAAAACTGCGTGAACCGCCCCTGCTTGTCGGCGCTAGTGCAGGTGATTTTAAAGCTTTCGTCGGGAAAGAGCGTCATCACCGTCTCGCCGGTTTCCAGTTCAATCGGCTCGGTCGGCGAATACGGTTCGCGCTTTTCGGCCTGCGGCACAATGCCGGCGGCCTGGATGATTTTGCAGAACTCGCGCGAACTGCCGTCGGCAATCGGCGGCTCATTCGAATCCAGTTCAATGACGGCGTTATCAATGCCGTAACCCGCCAGCGCGGCCAGCACGTGCTCGACGGTGTGAATTTTCACGTTGCCCCTGGCCAGCGTGGTCGAGCGGGTCGTCTCGGCCACGTTGTCCACGCGCGCCTCGATTTCCGGGCTGCCTTCGAGGTCCACGCGGCGGAACCGCACGCCGCTGTTGGCGGGCGCGGGCAGAATCGTCATGTTCACCCGGTTGCCGCTGTGGAGGCCGATGCCGGAAAAGCTGGCGGGACGGTTGAGCGTCTGCTGATTGAGCACGGCCAGATTGAACAAAACGCGGGCGAAATTGGCAAGGGCATTACACTTGCCACTTGTCCATGACATCCGCCGGCGTAGAATTTCATGGTGACCGGGAAATCATTGGACCACTCGCCAACAGCCGAAATACCTGGCGCTGGCAGTGCTGAAACTGAATACCGCCTGATTCAGCGCGGGCGCAGGCTGGAATATTTATCCATCGGTTGGACCTGTGTGGAGGCCGTCGCGGCTTTTGTTTGCGGTTATTTTGCGGCCAGCGTTTCACTCATCGGCTTTGGCGTGGATTCCGGTATTGAAGTGTTTTCCAGCCTCGTCCTGCTTTGGCGGCTGGCGCAGGACGAGGACAAAGCAGAACGCGAACGGACCGCCCTCAGGCTCGTCGGCTTGAGCTTTTTCGCGTTGAGCGCCTACATTGCTTTTGGCGCCGCACAGGATTTACTGACGCGGCAGGCGCCGCGCGTCAGCTATGTGGGCATGGGCTTCCTGGCGCTCGCCATCGTGGTCATGCAACTGCTCGCCCGTGCCAAGCGCCGGGTGGCCGCCGGACTGAACAGCCGCGCCCTGCAGGCGGATTCGCGCCAGTCGAGTTTCTGCGCATACCTGTCCGCCATCGCGCTGGCGGGTTTGACACTCAACGCGTGGTTGGGCTGGTGGTGGGCCGACCCGGTGGCGGCACTGGGCATGATTTTTATCATTGTTCCCGAAGGTATCGGTGCATTCCGCGGAAATCCCTGCGAGTGTTGCGGTTGAGGTTCAGACGCGCGTTAAAATCGGTGACCCGATGGCGGCGTTTCAAGCGATTTTATTCCACCTCCGAATTGCCTTGCACCGTCCGTTTCCGGGTCTAACCTGTCAACATGACCCTAAGGCAATTGTATCATCGGCAACCAGGGTGCCACTGGGGCTTAATTTTGACATCTGGACGGTTTCATTTGTGGATATGAAAACATCGCTCATTCTTCTGATGGCCACTTCGGCATTTCTTTGTGGCTGTGCCACTACGAGTCCAACCACCTCCCAAAGTCCGGCGACTTCTCAAGGTCCGACTACTTCCCAGGTGCACACCGACATACCCTCACCGGATAATCTTGCGGCGATCAGGCAACTGTATGCGAGCAATGCAGCGGCGCTGAATGCCGGCGACACATCCTCCCTGGCGAGGCTCTATGAGAAGGACGCGATTCAGTTCCCGCCCAATTCTCCGGCCTTGATTGGCTGGGAGGCAATCCAGTCGGAACTCGAGAGCGAGCTGGAGGGTATCAAGGTGGCAGCCACCATCGAGATTGCCGAGGTAATTATCGCTGATCAATGGACATTTGCTCGTGGCACTTACCGGATGGTGACCACCCCTCAAAGCGGGGGCGAGCAGACCGTGGCCATGGGCAACTGGCTGGACATTCTCAGGCGACAGCCGGACAGCTCATGGAAGATCGCCCGTTCGACCTGGACCATTCAAGAATGACCCGGATGGCCCGGCGGTTCAATTTGACTTTGCCGGACAGACTTTGTGAATTAACCTGATTTCGTGGCCTGGTTCACTGACCGTCATTTCTTTCTGCTGGCCGTTCTGGTTTACGGTTTGAGCACGGTGTACTCGGTTTTCCTGTGGCGAAAAGGTTTCCGCCAGGACGACCACGTGAACTACCTTTTGCTGCTCGCGGCGTTTGTGCTGCATACCGTGGCGATGGTCCGGCGCGGCTTTTCCATCGCCCATTGTCCGGTCAATAATCTGTTCGAAGCCACCATGTTCATTGCCTGGAGCGCCGTCGCCGCTTATCTCGTCATCGGCCTGTTGCCGCGGTTGCGGTTCCTGGGCGCCTTCGCGTCGCCCGTGCTGTTCGCCATCGGCGTTTTCGCGCTGATGCCCGAGCTGGATCCACCGCATGGCCCGAAACCGGAATTCACCGGCGCGCTGACCAGCCTCCACGCGGCGACCATTTTGCTGGCGTACGGCGCCTTCGGCCTTGGCGCGGCGGCGGCCGGCATGTTTCTGACCGAACAACACGATTTGAAGTTCCATAAACTCCGCGCCGTGCTGTCATTGTTGCCGCCGATTCAACGGCTGGAAATCGTCACCGGCCGCCTCGTGCTGGCCGGTTTCATTCTGTTCACCATCGGGCTCGAAGCGGGCCGTTACCTGCCCCGCTCCACGGCTGCCGGCTATTGGTCGGACCCGAAAGTGATCTGGTCCATTTTCATGTGGGTGGTGTACCTGGCACTGCTGGCGTCGCGCCGGCTTCCGGCGCAATCCAGCCGCCGCTTTGCCTACGGCATCGTCGCCGCGTTCGTCTTCCTGCTCCTGACCTTCTGGGGCACCAATCTGCTTTCGCCGTTGCATCATCCATGAATCCAAAGTGGCAAGTGACATGTGACACGTGGCATGAAACAAATTCGCGCCAGAGACATCCTGTCACCTGTCACCTGCCGCGAATGAACGTCGTTGTCATCGGCCTGAGCCATCATTCGTCACCCGTGGAATTGCGGGAGCGGTTCGCCTTTGCCGAGGCGAACATTCCCGGCGCGCTGAGGTCGTTGCGCGAGTCAGGCGTGGCCGCTGAAGCCGTGATTCTTTCGACGTGCAATCGCGTGGAAATCTATGCCGCGACGGCGCTGGACCCGGCCAAAGCGTTTGCAGCACTTAAAGAGTTTTTAACAGGGTGGGGCGAAAGTACTGGCGAGTCCGAAATTTCTTCCCTCTCTCCTCAACGAGGAGAGGAGGCGGTTTTCTCAAACTCAAAGCCCCTCGCCCCGACCCTCTCCCCGCTTGGGCGGGGGGACGCAGTCAAGTTGTCCGGCGCTGAACTGTACACGCTGACTGAACCGCAAAGTCTGGAACATCTTTTCAAAGTCGCCTGTGGGTTGGACTCGATGGTGCTCGGGGAGACGGAAATTCTGGGCCAGCTCAAGCAGGCCTACACGCTCGCGCATCAACAGGGCCATACCGGGGCGCGGCTGAACAAGGCTTTTCAACGCGCCTTCCATGTCGCCAAACACGTCCGTACCCACACGGACATTCAACGCGGCAGCATTTCAGTGGCATCGGTGGCCGTGGAGCTGGCCGAGAAAATTTTCAGTTCGCTCAAGGGTTGCGATGTGCTGGTGCTCGGGGCCGGCGACACGAGCGAAAAAACCGCACGCGCCCTGCTCTCGCGCGGGGCGCACAGCATTGTAGTCGCCAGCCGGTCGTTGGAACGCGCACAAATTCTGGCGAAGGAATTCGGCGGACGCGCCGTCCCGTTCGACCAATGGACGGCGGAGTTTGTAAAAATTGACATTGCCATCAGCAGCACGTCGGCCCCGCACCACATTCTGGATCGGGCCCGGCTCGAACCGCTGATGCAGGCGCGCCACCAACGGCCGCTCCTGCTCATCGACATCGCGGTGCCGCGTGACGTGGATCCCGAAGTGAATTTTCTGGAAAACGTCTATCTCTATAACATTGATGATCTGCAGGCCGTTGCCGACGATTACTTGAAACAACGCAAGAAGGAAATTGCGCGTTGCGAGCAAATCATCGCCGAGAAAATCAAACCGCTCCTGGAACCGAAAAACCTTCAACCACGGATGAACACGGATGAAACGAACGGGGCTTGCGCCGCAACCTCTCCCTCGCCTCCATAAAAACGGAGGAGTGGGCCGGGGAGAGGAGGGCCCTTTCAATTCAATCAACAAAGCCGCCCCTTTCCTCGATCCTCTCCCTGCTCCCGAGTCGCGGGGCGAGGAAGAATGAGCGTGCCCACATGTCTTTGTCAAAAATGCGCGAATGGATGTCATGGTATTACGGATATAAGACGCAGGCTGGCCCGGCATGAAACTGTGCTTTAACTGGCCGGCAGTGCCTTGTTTTGTAGCAGCCGAGGTAACGAGCCTTAAATATCTTCGCAAAGACAATCATTCATTCAGAGCCTCCTCACGCCGGCTGCTGCTTCCTTATCCGCTGTTAAGTTTTCTTTTCATCTGTGTTAATCCATGTTCATCTGTGGTCAATTAAATGGCTGCTGAACGTCCCATCATCATTGCCACCCGCGGCAGCGCCCTCGCGCTGGCGCAGGCCAACCTGATTGCCGCGCAGTGCCGCGAGGCGTTTCCCAAATTGCGGTTCGAGCTGAAAATCATCAAGACCACCGGCGACAAGCTACAAAAGGCTTCCATGGCCAAAAAAGGCGAAGCGCTGCCGAAGGGTTTGTTTACGAAGGAACTCGAAGTCGCACTCATCAAAGGCCAGGCCGACCTCGCGGTGCACAGCCTGAAGGATTTGCCGACGGATTTGCCCGCCGGCCTGGTACTCGCGGCCACGCCCAAACGCGCCGATGTGCGCGACGTCCTCATTTATCGCGACGCGGCCTTCATCAAAGCCCGGGCGGCGGACACCAACCCGGCGGATTGGGTACCGGGCCAGGACACACTCCGCGGTTTTGCGCCGCATACCAAGCTCAAAGATTTTCCTCAGAAAGCAACGATCGCCACCAGCAGCACTCGACGAAAGGAACAATTGCTGGCGGCGCGCCCGGATTTAAACGTCGTCGAAATTCGCGGCAATGTTTCCACCCGGATGCAGAAGGTCGCCGAACGCGGTGAACTGGAGGCGACGGTGCTCGCCCTCGCCGGTATCACCCGCTTGAATTTCGAAATCAAACCGGACGGCCAGCTCATCGGCGACGCCGTGCCGGACGGTTTGCTCGCGACGGTTCTGGACGTGGAGGTGATGCTGCCCTGCGTCGGCCAGGGCGCGATTGGCATTGAGATCCGCGCGGATGACGAGCGCATCGCCAACATTTGCGAGCGGCTGAATCATTTCAACACGTTCCATTGTGTGACGGCCGAGCGCGCTTTTCTGCACGCGATGGGCGGCGGCTGTCAGAGTCCGGTGGCGGCTTACGCTGAAATCATTGACGACAAAATCTTCATGCGCGCCGTTTCCTTCCATCACGGGCCGGCGAAACGCGCGGAAGGGAAGCGGCTGATTGCCGAAGCTGCACCGCTCGGCGAGCAGATTGCGGCGGAGTTGAAATAGGTTTGCAGCCCTTGCTAAACCGAATTTATCTCGCGTTTTTCTGCGAAATTCCTGCTGGACAAGCCCTTCCGTCCAGCCAAAGTTTATGCCTGTAAACAAAGATAGGCTGCAGTACCTAATTTCTATCACAGGATAGGCTGCAAATTTCAGTGACAGTTCCCCAAATTAGAAATGGCGAAAACTTTTGCGCACACTGTCTTTCATTCAAACCTGAAATCACCGGGCCGCAGATTTTTTCATGCCAGCCTTAATGCGTTGAAGCGTTGCAACGCCTTCGCTTTGGAGAAACCCTTTGCCCGTTCGTGCCAGAACCGGCTCGGCGGCGAACCGATGTTGAATACGTAGAGCGTCTTTCACCGTCCGCTTCAAAAACTTCCGTTGAGCTTCCGTCATGTTTTCAATGTAATTGCCTGGTCGTCAGCCGCAAATTTAAACCCGGGTCGGTTGGAACAAAACCGGCGCGGACTTTCGTCCGCGCCGGTGCTCCCCAGTTCCTCCTCCCGGGTCAACTGTTTATACGTCGTAATACATGAAGAATTCGTACGGATGCGGGCGCAGGCGGATGGCGTCGTGTTCCTTGCGCTTGGTGCTGATCCACATGTCAATGAAGTCTTCGGTGAAGACGTCGCCTTTGAGCAGGAACGCATGGTCCTTCTCCAGGCAATCCAGCGCTTCGCTGAGGCTGCCGGCCACGTTCGGAACTTTCTTCAATTCCTCCGGCGGCAGTTCGTAGATGTTCTTGTCCAGCGGCGCGCCGGGTTTGATCTTATTCTGAACCCCATCGAGACCTGCCATCAGCAGCGCGGCGAACGCGAGATACGGATTGGCCGCCGGGTCCGGCGGACGGTATTCGAGGCGTTTGGCCTTCGGATTCTCGCTGTAAGTCGGAATGCGGACGGCGGCGCTGCGATTACGCGCGCTGTAGGCCAAGTTGACCGGCGCTTCATAGCCCGGCACCAGGCGCTTGTAACTGTTCGTGGTCGGATTGCAGATGGCGCACAGGGCCTTGGCGTGTTTGAGCAACCCGCCGGCGTAGTAGAGGGCCATTTCACTCAAGCCGCCATATTCCTTGCCGGCGAAGAGCGGTTTGCCCTTTTTCCACAACGATTGATGGGTGTGCATGCCGGAACCGTTGTCACCGAAGAGCGGCTTGGGCATGAAGCAGGCAGTCTTGCCATGTTTCCGGGCAATGTTTTTGACCACGTACTTGTAAATCATCATCCAATCGGCGGCCGTCACCAGCGTGCTGAACCTATAGTCAATTTCGGCCTGGCCGGCGGTGGCCACTTCGTGGTGCTGGCGTTCGATTTTGACGCCGAGCTCCTCCATTACCAGGCACATTTCGGTGCGAATGTCCTGCTGGGTGTCAGCGGGTGCGACCGGGAAATAACCTTCCTTGTGGCGGATTTTGTAGCCGAGGTTTGGCATTTCATCACGGCCGGTGTTCCATACGGCTTCCTCGGAATCAACGGAGTAGAACGTACCGTTGCTCTTGGAGTCGAACTGAACATTGTCGAAGATGAAAAATTCGGCTTCGGGACCGAAGAACGCCTGGTCGGCATGGCCGGTGGAAACGAGATATTTCTCCGCCTTCTGCGCGATGCCGCGCGGATCGCGGCTGTAAGATTCCAGGGTGCCGGTCTCGGAGATGGTGCAGGTGAGACTCAACGTGGGGACCGCACAGAAGGGATCAATGAATGCAGTTTCCGGATCGGGCATGGCCAGCATGTCGCTGGCTTCGATGCTTTTCCAGCCACGGATGGAGGAACCATCGAAGCCGAGGCCCTCGGTAAAAATCTCCTCGGTCAGTTCGCCGACAGGACAACTGAAGTGCTGCCAGGTGCCGAAGGTATCCACGAACTTGATATCCATCATCTTGGCCCCGGCCTTTTTTGCCAGTTCAATTACGCTCTTGGGTGTAGCCATAGTTTAAATGCGAATGTGTTGATTGTTTAATTTTGTTTGCGCAAACAGAGTCAAAGGCTGCGCCGGCGGTGACTTTCGCCAACAACCGGCGCAGCGTCGAGACTTTTTTTTAATTAGCCAACGTAACCCTCTTCACCATGTTCGTTGATGTCCAGGCCCTGCATTTCGACTTCCTCGGTCGGACGCAGGCCTACCAGCGCCTTGGTGATGTAAGCGCACACGATCGTGCCCACGACGAACAGCACCAGTGAAACCCCGACGGTTTTCAGCTGCTCCCATAATTGAGGTTGGAAAATATGGTCCGTCACGTACGCTTTGAGGTTGGTGGCCAGGTTCGGATTGGCAGCCTGGCGCGCGAACATGCCCGTCATGATGGCACCGCACAAACCGCCGATGCCGTGGACACTCCACGCGTCCAGCGCGTCATCCATGCCCAGCCAGGCTTTGACCTTGTAACAGAAGAACCACGGAATGGTGCCGGCGGCGATGCCAATCCAGATGGAGCCCGAGGGCAACACATAACCGCAAGCCGGGGTAATGAGCACCAGGCCCGCCACTGCGCCGGAACAAAAGCCCAGCACGGTCGGTTTGCCTTTGACAATCCAGTCCCACATCGGCCAGACGAAGGAGCCGACCGCCGTGGCAATCGTCGTTGTCGTGAAGGCGTTGGATGAGATGACGTCCGCCGCCACCGCGCTGCCGGCGTTGAAACCATACCAGCCAACCCACAACATGGAAGCGCCGATGTAAGTGAGCACCACGCTGTGCGGCGAGAAGTTCTCCTTTCCGAAACCCAGGCGCTTGCCGAGAATGACGCACAGCACCAGACCCGACCAGCCGGAGGACATATGCACGACCGTGCCGCCGGCAAAGTCCAGGCCTTTAATCGCCGCGTTCGCGTTCCAGCAGCCATTCATCAAACCGTTGACGCCCCAGACCATGTGACCTTGCGTAAAGTACACCAGCAACATCCATAGCGTCATAAAGATGAAGATGGCCGAGAATTTCATGCGTTCCGCAATGGAACCGATAATGAGCGCCGGGGTAATGATGGCGAACATCATCTGGAACATCGCAAACACATTTTCCGAAACCCAATAGGAATAATTCGGGTTCGGCGCGGAAGTGACATTGGACATCATCCAACAGATTTTTGGACTGCCAACGATGCCCTTAATCAGGTCTTCCTTGTCTGCCGCGCCGGTGCCGCCAAAGATCATCCCATAGCCACAGATCACGTACAGGATGGTCACCAAACCGGTAATCAGGAAGCATTGCGCCAAAACGGAGAGCACGTTCTTTTTGCGAACGAGACCGCCGTAGAACAGCGCCAAACCGGGCAGCGTCATGAACAACACCAGTGCCGTGCTCGTCATGAGCCAGCCGTTATGCCCGGCGCCGGGATAAGCGGCATTACCGCCGATGCTGTTCGTCAAACCGGTGTTGATGATGGGATCCGACACCGCAATGTTGCCGTTGGTATCCTTTAGTGGAGCCGTCGGGTCGCCGTTTTGGAAGTAGGCTTCAATTGCGGAAACGCGTTGGTCCAGCGAAGCCGCCGGCAATGCCGCTGGCGCGGCCGCCGGGGTGTTGGTGGCCGACATCGCCGGCGCATTTGTGTCGTCCGCGCGCAACGAAAAAACGCCGAACGCGGTGGTAGCAATCAGAGCGAGTGTCAATAAATGTCGTTTCATGGTTTAATTCTTAAGAGGTTCAAGTTGTTGGTTGTTAAACAGCCGCATCGCCTTTCTCTTCGGTCCGAATGCGTACGGCCTGTTCGATGCCCGCCACGAAGACCTTGCCGTCGCCGATTTTCCCGGTCTTGGCCGCTTTGACAATGGCGCCGACGGCGGCATCGGCCTGGTTGTCGGCCACCACCAGTTCGATTTTTATCTTCGGCAGAAAATCCACGGTATATTCGCTGCCGCGATAGATTTCGGTGTGGCCCTTCTGACGGCCAAACCCCTTGACCTCGCTCACAGTCATGCCTTCGATGCCGATTTCGCCGAGGGCGTCTTTGACCTCTTCGAGTTTGAACGGTTTGATGATCGCTTCAATTTTCTTCATAGTTGGTTCATAGTATGTTTGAACTGTGCCTGTCCCAGCCAACCCGTGCGCCCGTTTGCCCGGCGCCGCTCAGCTTCCGCCCGCAATCCACGGGCCCGTATACGATGCTTCTGTCCAAGGTTGCGATTGGCTCACGCGCGTTTAGCAACGGCGATGCCAGCCTGGAAAAATCCGGAATCGAAACCGAACAAAGGCCGGATTTACAAGGGGTTGGAGAGAAAATAAAAAAAGGCGCGGCCTTCGGCAGGGCCGCGAATTCTGTTTTCTTTTGCGCACCGAACAAAATTTTCGCCAGCTCTAGGTGGGAGCAACTTTGCGAATCATTCGCGCCAGGCGAGGAAAAGAAAATGGTCGGAGCGACAGGATTTGAACCTGCGACAGCCAGCTCCCAAAGCTGGTGCTCTACCAAGCTGAGCTACGCTCCGGACATTTATGATTCGCGATTGACAATTTCAACCGCACGCCAATCTTAAATCATATAACGCCCACCGTAAATCTTAAATACCGCTGGGACGACCAGAAAACCAGCCGCAGGTTTTCACTGGAAACGGAGTTGTTCATACCCACAACCATGGTTGCTCCACGGTCGCCTAAGGGTTGTCGTCCGGTTTCGGAATAGTGGAATTGGATTCCAGGACCTGGTAATAGCGATCAAACCATTGCTGGCCGGTTTGCGGCTTTTTCGGACCCGGGGCGGGAAATTGAAACCTCGGCACAACGGCGGCGACCAGAATTTTGCGCGCAAACAGGTTGGTCAACTTTTCGGGCGAATGGGTTTCAGCAATCAGTTTCGGGGCCGGATTCAACTCGGCCAATTCCGCGTCTGTCATTTGGGGCGCGCCAATAAAGGAAACAAAGGCGTCCACTCCCGGGTGTTTGCGGGCAATTTTGAGAAATCTCTTGGCGGAAAGGCCCGAACCGGGCCGATACTTCGGGTTGTCGCCCGGATCGAGAACAACCCAGTCCCTGATGGTAACGTGGCCGAGCCCTTTCAGTTCCTTTTCAAAGGTCTTCACTTGCACTTTGAGTTCCGGAGAATGGCCAGAAGCCATTGACACAATGACGATCTTGCCAGTCGGGCCGACCACCTGCGCCGTTTGCTCGGCCAAAACCCGCCCGACGGCCTGGTGAAGCGCCTCGTTATTCGCCGTGCCCGCAAATTGGGTCCGCCAAATCCAAAAGCCGCTGACCAGGATTACCAGCACCGCGATCAGCACGGTCAACGTTTGGTTCGTTCCTCCGGGCCGAATCGTTGGTTGGGATGATGGTTTGTTTGGCATGCGACTCGAAACGACACTATGAACCGTCCATTCGCCACTGGACATTCTCCATAACCGAATTGGGACTGGGACCGGGGAATGACCGTGGTTTGACGCCGGGCAACCGGTAGGTGTCGAAACTGCTGGCGCTGTCGTCAAAGAAAAGGATGTTGGTGCGAGTGCGATGATTATGTCGGGCGTTCACGCGTTCATCTTTACCGTTCAATATCCAGAACCCGTCGAACACCGCTGCCAGACGCGGCGTACGGGAGACAATGGAATAGCGATTGACGACGGTCTGGCGGTTGTCCAGCGGCACGCGGGTAAACGGCCACACCTTGGGCGTGCCGGTGGTGCCATTGATTCCATACCAGCAATCCACAAAGAATTTATGGCCGGTGCTGGTGGAAATGAATGGCCAGGCCTTTGCACCCTCGGGATCGCTGCGGGACGTCGGATTGGAGGAATACACTTTCGGCAACCCCGAAGGGCAGCAAAACACGGACCCCGCATTCGCGACGGTATTATAGCTCGTAGACTTCGGCGCCGGCAGATAAGCGCGATTCAGCAGCAGGGTCGGCCAGCCGTCGGCCACCGTGGCTCCTTTTTGTGTATTATATTCGGCCGGGATGAGCCGGTCCTGGCAATCGTCCGAATACATGCGCAGGGCCAAACCAATCTGTTTGAGATTGCCGAGGCAGCGGATGGATTGGGCCTGTTCCTTGGCCATGCTCAACGCCGGCAAGAGCAGCGCCGCCAGGACGGAAATAATCGCTATCACGACCAATAATTCGACCAGCGTGAAACCGTCACGGACGTTCCGGGCGGGGCTGAAGCACACCACACCCCTGCCGGCGGGAGGGGCCGGGTAACATCGTGTCTGACCTCCTTTCATGTCGAGTCCCTTACTTACCCTTTCTAAACCGTTTTCATGCGCTGGCGTTCAAATCAAGCCGCAATTATCGAACGCATAGATAGTGCATATTCTTTCGATGGTTTCACTTTGGCACATGTGTCCGCCGCGTGCAAAGAATATTCCGGTCTTGACCGCGGTTGTGCCAAAGGGTGTCCACCCCATTGTCGCAACCGGCGTGAATCATAAGACTCTCTGGTCGCGGACGTTAAATGCTTAATAGCCCGTGGCGGCCCGGGATTCAACCCGCCACGCAGGCCGGCAGTGATTCCGGGTCTTGAGAAGTACGTCCGTCAATGCTACATTTGGCACTGACGAGACGCCAAGGAATCGACCAACCAGGATGCTCGTCTCAATCAAATCTGCCAACTGAAGTATAAGCGTATGTTTGCACAAATTGTTTTTAGGCTCGAGACGGTCCTGCGCTCGGCATCCAATCAGCGTTTGTTCGCGGCAGGAATCAAGCCGCTCATCCTGGCTGGAACCCTTTTAACCCTGCCGGCGCATGCGGAAAAAGCCTGGGTCAGCCCCGTCAGTGGCTTCTGGAGCGACGGAACAAATTGGAGCGGCGGGACGCCGCCGGATGACACGGCCTTCATTCAAATCACTAACGCGGGTACCAAGACGATCACCATCGACGCAGCCACCCCGGCCACCAACCTGACCGTGCAAATGCTGACGATCAACGCCCTGCCCGGCGCGACCAACACGCTGCTGCTGAATAATGCGGGCACAAACAATCCGCTCATTATCCAGACCGGATTGATGATGAAAGATGGCGCGGCGCTGCTGGTGACCAATTCCGCCCTGGTCTTTCAACTGACCAACTTCCACGTGGACCTTGACGGGCAGCTCACGCTCGACGGCGGATCCGTTGATTTCGGCGACACCACCGTCACGGCCCGGGTTGGCCGCGTAACCAGCGGCACTTTCAACATCAATTCCGGCCAGGTTTCGGCCGGCACGGTCACGGTCGGTGGTCTGACCAATTCTTCGGGCAGCCTGAACCAGAACGGCGGCCTGCTGAATGTGAGCTCGCTGTTGAGCGTCGGGCGCAATCCCCAAACCACCGGTACGATGTCCGTGCTGGGAGGGCAATTGGTCGCGCCCTACGAAGGCGCTCGGGTCGGTGACTCCGGCATCGGCTGGTTGACGGTTTCCAATGCCACCGTGTTGCTCACAAATGTGGATGTAGGCCATGGCCCGCTGGCCGTCGGGACGCTCATTCTTCAGAACAACGGTTTGATCCAGGCGGCCGGCGACGTGTCCATCGCGCGCCTGAGCGGGTCCACTGGCACAGTGTTTGTTCTTGGCGGCGAACTGCAAGCCGTTGGGCAAACCATCCATGTCGGAGAAGACGGGAATGGGACCATGATTCAGTCAAATGGCGCCATCTCAGCCAAAAATCTGCTGGTCGCCGCTGACAACACCAACGCCGCTACCGGCAGTCTAACGATGGCCGGTGGCACATTGGTGCTCTCATCGACACTGGCTGCAGGCAGTGCTCTGGGTTCCACCGGACAGGTGATCATGAGCGGTGGTTCCTTGACCGTCAGCAATCTTGCGCTCACCAATGCCACAGGGCAATTTGTATTTCGCGGCGGCACTCTGGCATCCGCAGGCACCGTGGTCGCCAATGGCAGTCCTTTTGTGGTTGGTGACGGTGTCACCCCGGCGCTCTTCTATATGAACGGCGGCACTCATTCCTTTGCCGATGGTTTGGTGATTTCCTCTAACGCCACGCTGGCCGGGTGCGGCGCCATTGTCGGGACCGTCGTCAATCACGGTACCATTCTTTCCTGCGGCACGGCCGTGCCAACCCGAATCGCCGGTCTTGCCCGGACCGGGACCACCAATTCGATTTCCTTTGCCACCCTCGCCGGGCAAACTTACACGCTGGAATTCAAGAACGCCTTGACCAATGCAGCCTGGGTTCCTCTGGCGCCTGCCACCAACGGCAATGGCAGCCTCATGGCAATACAGGATCCCTCGGCCACCAACACCACCGGGTTTTATCGGGTCCAGGTCCAGTAAAGTTCAGGCGCCGACGGTTGCTCGACGCGGAGACGCAGGTTTTGCCTGCAAAGCCTGATCCACGGCCAGACGCAAAGACACAGCGACGGATGGCATGGAATATTTTTCCAGACAACGCGCCCGCGCTTTCTCGCCCAGAATCCGCGCCTCCACCGGATGTTCCAGGACATCGCGTAGTGCCGCTGTCAACTCACCGATGTCTCCAGGGCGCACGAGACGCCCGCAACCATCGAGGACAGTGGGAAGATCCGAGACGGCGCTGGCAACAATGGGTTTGGCCATCGCCATCGCGTCATAGACCTTCCTCGGCATCTGGTGCCGGGCGCCTTCAGTGTCCAGCTGCGGGATCGCGACGACGTCGGCAGCCGCCAACAGCTCCGGGAGCGAGGCATAAGGAAGAACCGGCACTTTAATCAGCGGATAGGCCTCCCACTCCAGCTGCGCGTAATCGTCCGGCCGGCACAGGACCGCCAGTCGCGCTCCAGCTATCTTCGCCACCGCCTTGGCCAGCGGTTTGAGTCCCTTGTGCGTACGCCGGGTGCCGGGAAACAACACGACCGGGCCGGAGAATCCAAAATGGGCCCGCGCCCGCTCGCGATCGACAGTCTCAGGCACAAACTGTTCGACCGGGCAACCGTGCGGGACCAGCGTTCCGCCAAAGCGTGCCTGCAGCAGCGAAGAGGAAACGGTGATGGCGGACGCGGCACCGGTGGCCTGCGTCAACACGCGCAGATAGGCCAGGGAAGTCGGGTCTCGCAGGTCTTCCAATGTCTCCGCCAGATTCCGCTCCGGTTCGTGTGCCAGTTCCAGATCCAGGTCGTCCACATCAAGAACGACCGGCACTCGCCGGCAGGCCGACGCGAGCAACGCCACGCCATAGGAAGCCAGGTATGGTTTGACGGCGATGAATACATCGCCATCACAGGCGGCGATCAGTTCGAGGACATTTTCGAAAAATTTGGGGAACGATTTGGCGCCGACCGGATGAATCCACGGTTCCTGGGGCAGCGCACCCCAGGCCCCCCGGTGTTTCGCCGGGCCAATCAAGGAAACTTCGGCAAACTCGCGGGCGGCCAGCGCCAGACGGTGCGCGCGCATCACCGCATTGGAAGTCAAGTTGTGGCTCAGAATTGTGATTTTCATGACGCCAACCCGGCCACCGGCTCAAGCGGGGTGTCGGCGGCTTCAGTATGGCCTCCCATCTGCAATCGGTAAAGCGCGGCGTAACGCCCGTTGGCTTGCCACAACTGGTGGTGCGTCCCGCGTTCCACAACGCCGCCGGCGTCGAGGACGAGGATCAGGTTGGCACGAGCGGCGTGGCGGAGGTCGTGGGTAATGAGAAAAGTCGTGCAGCCATAATCCAGCCGCGCCAGCGATTGCAGCACGGCTTGTTCATTCTGCTTGTCCAATCCGGTCATCGGCTCATCCAATATGAGAATGGGCGCCTGGCGAATTGCGGCGCGGGCAATGGCGAGGCGTTGCCGCTGGCCTTGCGAAACCGTCACACCCCGTTCACCCAGAACCGTTTCGTAACCCTGGGGCAACGCCTCGATGAAATGATGCGCGTTGGCCAGCCGGGCCGCGGCGACGACGGCTTCCGGCGTGGCATCCGGCAAACCGTGCGCGATATTCTCTCGAACCGAGGCGGCGAAAAGCAGATTGTCCTGCAACACGGCGCTGACCTGGGCGCGCAAAGATTCCAACGTGAACTCGCGAATGTCGCGGCCATCAACCAGCACCCGTCCGCTTTGCGGATCATAAAGCCGTAACAACAGGCTCATCAAAGTGGATTTGCCACTGCCGGATGCCCCCACCAGAGCAATGGTCTGCCCGGGGTCAATCTTGAAATTGATGCTTGACAGCGTTTCCCGTCCGGCTTCGTAGGCAAAACTCACATCTTCAAAGCGGACTTCGCCTCGGAACGCCGGCGCCGTGATCGCCCCGGGCAAATCCCGCACGTCCGGCACGTGCTGGAGCACCTCGAGCACCCGTTCGCCTCCCGCGGCCGCCTTGCTTAGACGGGCGGTGTATTTCGCAAATTCCTGGATCGGTCGGAATGCATTTTTCAGGTAAGCCAGAAACACCAGCAACGAGCCGGCGGTCAATGCTCCGCTCAGCACCAGCCGGGTGCCATAATACAGGACCAGCGCACCCGAAACCGCCGTGAGCAGGTCCACCGAGCGCTCCAGGCCTGCTGCCAGCCGCCGGGCTTTGACGTCCTGCTTCAGATTCTTTTCATTCTGGGAGCTGAACTGTTGTTCAAAGGCCGTCTCCAGCGATAGCGCCTGCACGGTCTTGATGGCATTG
The DNA here is from genome assembly GCA_035945675.1 of Verrucomicrobiia bacterium. GTDB lineage: Bacteria > Verrucomicrobiota > Verrucomicrobiia > Limisphaerales > UBA11358 > UBA11358. The sequence continues at coordinate 36,130 of DASZAB010000033.1, forward strand.
ATGGTCTCGGAAGCCGTGGCCGCCATGGCGCCTTCGCGTTTGCGCTGCAATCGGGCCACCTCATTGATCTTCTTGCTCATGGTCATTGTCCTCAACCAGAAAAGCGGAAAAACCGATAACGCCACCAGGGTCAATCGCCAGTTGAGCCAGAACATTAATCCGATCATGCCGGCCAGGCTGAGCGTTTTGCCCAGCCCGGGCAAAACGGCGGTAACCACCACATCTTGCAGCAGACTGATGTCGTTGATCACCCGTATCACCAGATCACCCGCCCGTGCTTTGGCGTGAAAGGAAAGGGAAAGATATTGCAGATGGCGGTAAAGCTGAGCGCGCACTTTGGCCAGAACCCGATTGCCGATTTTGGCGAAACCGACCGTCGTCCAATAACCTGCCAGCGCGCGCAACGCCGTCAACAGGACCGTCAGGACCGCCATGCCAACCAAAAGCGTGACCGGGTCAAAAATGTCCACGAAGGTGACTTTGTAACCGTACGCACCGTGCATCCGATGGATCACGCGGTCAAAAACGACCTTCAGCGGCCAGGGCTCAAGTAATCGGAACAACACCTCCAATAACAGCGCCAGAAAGGATCCGAGGATCAACCAGTAATGTTTGCGTGTTTCCGGCCAGAAATGATGCAAGACGCGCCACAGACCGGGAATACTCTGTTTGAATGATCGCGGGCGAGACATATTCAGGATTTCGCAGCGACCGCCGGCCGGTGGCCAGGCGCATGTTGTTGTCCCGCCAATATTAGAATTCGGCCGGCCACTGCATCCCAGGTATGTTCGCGCATTACCCGGGCGCGAGCCGTTCTACCCAGGCGCTCCCGCAACGCGGTGTCCTTGCGCAGCTGGTCCAACGCTGAGACCAGCGCGCCGGCATCTCCCGGCGGCACCAGCAGGCCGTTCACTCCCGGTTCAATCAAGTTTTCCACCTGGCCGGTCCGGCTGGCCACGACCGCGCGGCCAGCCGCCATATATTCATAAACCTTGAGCGGTGAGAAATAAAAGTTGGGCAACGCCGGATACGGCGCCACGGCAACATCACTGGACGCCAGCAGGGCCGGCACAGCCTCAGGATCCACTGCGCCGGCGAATTGTACGGCCTCCTGCAACCCGCGCGCCGCCACATCAGCACTGATCTTTTCCCGTTCCGGTCCATCACCTACAATCAGCAGGCGCACGAGGGGATCTTTAACCCGGAGTCGGGCAAAGGCATCCACGAGGACCGACACGCCGTGCCATGCCTTCAGGGTTCCGACGAAACAGACTGTGAATACCCCGGGAGCCGCTGGCAGCGCAGGGCGGATATTCTCAGGAAAACGTTCGGGCCGAACACCGTTGGGCACCACTTGAATTTTCCGCCGGGCTTCAGGAAAACGGTCAAGGTAAGTCGCCACCTCGTCCGATACGGCCAGCAATATCGCGGCAGCGTCAAAGGCGCGACAAGCCACCTGCTCCGCCGCCGTGCGATCCACCAGCACGCGATACTCCGCCTGTTCCTCGATCAACGGGGCGTTCACTTCCAGCAGACCCGGAACGAAAGCGCTGCGGGCGTATTCCATACCGGCGAAACTCCACAGTGAGTAACGTTCGTAGACAAAATCGAAGGGACCGGCGGTTTCCAACCGGGTCCTCAGTATTTCATTGACTGCCAGAGCCGCTTGTTCACGGGCGGCAGGTTCGGCCCCGGGTGGACGCGGCAATGCATGGATGGAAATCGCCTCCAACCCCGGAAGTGGTCCGCCCTCGATGCTGGAGCTGAATAATTCCACACGCGCGCCCCGCTGACTGAGGGCACGCAACACTTCCTGCGCGTGAATCGAGCAACCCTTGCGGCCAAAGATGGGAACGCCCGGGTCGGCGCTAACGTAGGCAAGGCGCTTCATGAGTGGTGACGACATTGGGTGGAACCGCAGCCGGGATGACGACCGGCTTCAATTCGTGTTCGAACAGGTTCCGCAGTTGAAAGACGTTTGCCCGCCGATCAAACCGTTCTTCGACGACTCTCCGGCCTTGTGCCGCCAGTCGGTGCCGCAGCTGGAGATCTCCCAGCAACGTCTCCATGGAGGCCGCCAGGCCGAGCACATCTCCCGGCGCCACCAGCAATCCGCTGACACCATCTTCGATCAGCTCGTCCATTCCCTCCAACCGCGTAGTAACCACCGGAACGCCTACTGCCATGGCTTCTTTGATTACATTCGGCAAAATGTCCCGGTCGCCGTCGCCGGCCGGGCGACAAGGCAGGACGAAAATCCGCGCGCGGAGATAATGGGTTCGAAGTGTCTCTTGCGGGAGTGGCCCAATCATCCGGACGCAATCAGCGAGGCCGCGACTGCGGATTTCCTCCTTGAGTGCGCCTGAAAGACCGCCGGTGCCGATCAGTTCGCAGGTGAATCGAACGTGTCGTTGCTTCAAGATCTGGCAGGCAGCCACGAGGTCCGGGAACCCTTTCTTCTCCACCAACCGACCCACACTCAAAATCATCGGTTCAACCGGTTCGCCGGCCCGAGGCTCAAATGCCTGGAGGTCAAGCCCGTTGTAGACGATGTGAACTTGCGTGTGGCCGTCAACGCGGGAGCGAATGTGTTCCGCGCTGTAACGGCTGTTGGCAATTACGAACCGCGCCTGGCCCATCCGTTCGTGCAATTTAAGCGATGCAAATGGATCGTTCTGAAAGATATCTTTGGCATGGGTCGTGATGCTGTACGGCAATCCGGTGAGGCGGTGGACGAGGAGCGCGATCTTGGCCGGAACGTTCGCATAATGCGCATGCAGATGGCGAACGCCGCGCATTTCCCGGATCAGGCAACAGGCCTGCGACAAGGCCTCCAAGGAGCTCGCATCATCGCGGGACCGGACCCGCCGCAACGCGTTCCTGAACATGTGCCGCCATTCACGACGATTTCTCCGCCAGACATAGCCGTGGGCCAGCATAATTCGGAGCGGCGCCTGCGATATCTTTTCCGGCAGATAGATCACCGGCGACCGAACGGCGGAAGTCTGCGCGTGGGCGACAGTATCGGCAGGTCGTTTCAGAGAGAAGATTTGCAAATCGGTATGCTGCCGTTCCAATTCCAGCACTTCGTTCAGGATGAACGTCTCCGATAATCGCGGAAACATTTTCAAGATGTAACCCACCCGGACCGGAGTCGGCTTGAAGTCGGCGGAGCGGGGATTCATTGGGCCAGGACGGTTTCGCGCGGCCGCACGAGCAGATCTTCCACCATGGCCGGCAGCCGATCCAGTCCGTGCAGGTCAAGGCGCCCGTCAATTTGTGGGGACGGACGGTCGCGACTCAACCAATCCGTCAGCGCCTGCGCAGTGACTTCAGTTCCGTTCAACGTATCAATGAATCCCAATTGCCGGAAACGTTCTGCCCGGATGTGCTGCTCACGCCGCGGTCCCACCCGAGGCACGATGAGCGCGGGTTTGTTGAAGGAAAGCACCTCGCAGACCGTATTATAACCACCCATGGCGACAACCCGGTCGGCCCGGCCGATAAGCGTCGTCGGCTCGCTGACGAACTTCAGGACGTGTAGGCGCGGGTGGGTCTCGGCGCGCCGGGCAAGCTGCTGATAGACTTCGGACGGCATAAACGGACCCGTGATGATGGCGCCGCAGGAACGGGCGGGCAATTCAGCCTCCGAAAACGCCTTGGCCAACCGGTCGCCGTCCTGGCCACCGCCAACCAGGCACAGAATCAAACCGCCCGTAGGTAAGGACAGCTGCTCAAAAGGATCGCTGCCCTCGGGAGTGATGAACGCGCGGCGCCGCCGTTGATCGAGATAACCCACGAAATGGATTTTTGACGCGATGCTGGCCGGAAACCGGTACTCCTCGATCATATTGTAAACGGCCGGATCACCATAGACCCAGATCGCGTCATAATATTCCTGGATGGCCTGTTCGTTCTTCCAACGGAACCAGGCTTCGTGGACCGACCACGGCTCGTCCAGCACATCACGCAGACCCAGCACACAACGGGTGCGACCGGTTGCCTTAAGCAGTTTCAGCACCGGATCCAACTCCCGATATGCGCCGCGGGGCAGATTATCCACAATCAGCAAATCTGGCTGGAACCGCTTAAGGGCAGCCCGAATGGCCCGTGCCCGCATCGCAATCACTTCTTTGAGCGGCAAATCCAGGTAACGCGGCCGGCACACGCCGTCCAGGCCTTTGCTCAATCCAGGCAGGGTCAGACAATCCGTGCCGGGCGGCATGGCATTGACAAAGGCGCTCGCTTCCCGCGCCTCTGTGATGAGAAGATTGACCGACTGGAGACCTGACTCGGCCAGGACCTGGGCAATCAGCAGATTCCGCCTCATGTGTCCCAAGCCGACCGTGCCCGGTGAGTAGAGAGCGATACGAAGCTTCCGCGGAGAGTTCATGACGTCTATTTCAGATTATGAAGAAATACCAACCCACGTCCGGTTTCCTCGTCAGCGCGAGCTCTAAAACCGGCCGGAGCGTCTGAGATCTCATTACCCGCACCGTGCACATGCTTCCCTGCCGTTTATCTATAACGGCGAGATAAACAAAGTAAAACATAACTTATTTTAAAAAGCAAATCGTTTTATTCATGGTAACCGGATTGAACACCGATAAGCTGTTGCCGTGCTGTGGCTTTACCGGCGGGAAAATTTCAGACACTTGTGAGCTTGAAGTCTCCCTTCCCCGGCTTTCGCGCTAGACGATGTCCATCCGCGTGTTACACTTCTTTTGTTATGGCAACCGATACGCCCGTAGCACAGAAAAAAGTCAATCTCCGCCGGCCCGATATTCTCGAGGCCGTGCAGGCCCAGGTGCTCTCACATTATCGCAGCGAACTCGTCGAGCGCGTTCGCGCCAACGGCTGCGTGCTTTCCGCCGACAGCCTCACGGTGAAGCTCGCGAAGGAATTCGGTTTTTGCTATGGCGTCGAGCGCGCGATTGACCTCGCCTACGCGGCGCGGAAATATTTCCCGCCCGATAAACCCATCTACCTGCTCGGCGAAATCATTCACAACCCCGAGGTCAATGACCAGATCCGCAATATGGGCATCCAGATCATTTCGCCCAAGCCGACCGAGGAGGAAATGACGCGCCTGAATGCCGGGGATGTCGTGATGATTCCGGCGTTTGGCACCGAAGTCGGCACGCGCAAACGGCTTGAAGAAAAGGGTTGTGTGCTCGTGGACACGACCTGCGGCGACGTGATGAGTGTCTGGAAGCGCGTCCGGCAATATTCCAAGGAAAGTGTCACCAGCATCATTCACGGCAAGGCCTGGCACGAGGAAACCAAGGCCACCAGTTCCCAGGCGCGCGCCTACGGCAGCGGACATTATCTGGTCGTCTTCAACCTCGCTGAAACGGATTACGTCTGCCATTACATCGTCCAGGGCGGCAACAAGCAGGAATTCCTGGAAAAGTTTAAAGGCTCGTATTCGCAGGGATTTGATCCGGAACAGCACTTGCAGGCGGTCGGCGTGGCGAACCAGACCACCATGTTGCGCGGCGAAACCGAGGAGGTGCAACACCGCTTCAAAGCCGCCATGGAGGAGAAATACGGCAGCGCCGACCTTGCCGAACACTTCCGTTTCTTCGACACGATTTGCGGCGCGACGCAGGACCGCCAGGACGCGCTCCAAAAACTGCTGCGCGAGCCGATGGATTTGCTCATCGTCATCGGCGGCTATAACTCATCCAATACGTCGCATCTCGCCGAAATGGGCGAAGCCAAACTGCCGACGTATTTCATCAAGAACGCGGCCAAAATGGAGTCGGACCAGCTCATCCGCCACTACGACCAGCATGCTAAAAAAGAAACCGAGACCCGCGGCTGGCTGCCGCCCGGCAAAATCACGGTCGGCATCACCGCCGGCGCGTCCTGTCCGAACAATTTGATTGAAGACGTCATTCACCGGCTGTTCGAACTGCGCGGTATTTCCGTCCAGAAACTGCTTGCCGCGCCGTAGCCTCCGGGCGAAGGCGGGCTGGCCAACTGACAGGCTCGTTGCCCGGTTTTGCCTTTTGCCTTTTTAATTTTTCCTTTTTAATTGGGCCATGCCCCGCACACGCCAGGAACTGGAACAAATCGAGCGGCATATCCTAGCGCCGTACGCCCAGTTCAGCGGTGATTCCCGCGGACGCCGTTACGAAGAGCCGCCACCCCAGTGGCGCACCCATTACCAGCGCGACCGCGATCGCGTCATCCACTCGCGCGCCTTCCGCCGGCTGGAATATAAGACGCAGGTTTTTCTGAACGGCACCGGCGACCATCTGCGCACGCGCCTGACTCATACCATCGAGGTCGCCGCCGTTTCGCGCAACATCGCCAGCGCGTTGAAGCTGAACGAAGACCTGGCTGAAAGCATCGCGCTGGCCCACGACCTCGGGCATTCCCCCTTCGGCCACAAGGGCGAGACGGTTTTGAACCGGCTGATGAGGAAGCACGGGGGCTTTGAACACAACCGGCAAAGCCTGCGCATCGTCGAGGAATTGGAACAAAAATATCCGGATTTTCCCGGCCTGAATCTCACCTGGGAGGTGCGCGAAGGGTTGGTGAAGCATTACACCGCCTACGATCATCCGGGCCGGCGAAAAGGGTTCGACGCCAAAAATTCCTCGCTGGAAGCGCAAATTGCCAACCTCGCCGACGAAATCACTTATTACAGCCACGACCTTGACGACGGACTCGAATCCGGATTGTTATCCGAAAGCAACCTGCGCCGGGACGTCCGCCTTTGGACACAGGCGGCACGGCTCGTGAAAACGGAACACGGCGATTTGCCCGACGAATGCCGCCGCTATTTCATCATTCGCACCATCATTGACCTGCAAATTCATGACGTCGTCGAGACCAGCGAGCGGCTGATGCTCGCTTCCGGCGTGCAATCCGCCGACGAAGTCCGGCTTTTCCCGAAGGCACTCGTGCAGCACAGCCCCGAACGCCGCACGTTGAATCTGGAGCTACGCGATTACCTCTACGAAAATTTATATTTCAACTCTGTCGTGTTCGAACCCAACCAGCGGGCGCTCAAAATGCTGGAACAACTTTTCAATTATTACCTGGCGCACCCGAAGGAAATCGGCGCGGGCGCGCGCCGGCGCGCGTCCAAAACCGGCCTGTATCGCGCGGTATGCGATTACCTCGCCGGCATGACCGACCGTTACGTCGGCCTCGAATTCAAACGGATTTTTGGAGAGACAAAACGGGTTTAGCCGCAAAAATGCGCTTAATGGCGCAGAGGAAAAAGTTATTGCGCCTGCTGCGCCCCTTGCGGCACAATTCGATAAACCACACCAACGCCGTCACTTTTGTTGGGGTCGAGGTCACGAGACTCATTTCAATAAATGAATTCGTGCAATTCCTGTCGAAGGCAATCCGTGTTCATCCGTGTTCATCCGCGGTCAAAGCCGCTTGAGGACTTCGTCGGTAGAAAGCTCCGCGTGCAGTTGGGCAACCGTTTTGTTCTGACCCGGCAAAACCAAATCCGGCGCAATTTCGCTCAATGGCTGAAGCACAAATCGCCGTAAATGCGCCCGGGGATGCGGTAAAACCAGTTCCGGCGAGTCGCGAGTCTCTGAGCCGAAGACAATCAAATCCAGATCCAGCGGACGCGGTTCGTTGAGGACTGTTTTTGGCCGGCGGCCGAATTCCTTTTGAAGCGATTGCAATTTTTCCAGCAACGACTCCGGCGTTTCATTCTTTCGCGACATCAGACCGACGACCGCATTCACGAACCTCGGCGAACCCGGCGGGCAATCCACCGGCGATGTCTGCCAGAGTGAAGATTTAAGAATCGGCCGGTCGGAAAACTTTTGCAGTCGCGCCATTGCCTGCAGAATGATTTCTCGTGAATCGCCCAGATTGGAACCGAGCGCGACGAAAACCATAGTAGGAGCCGGCGTGAGGCCCATCGTTTTTGCAATTTTAGTCAGAGACTCCTTACCTCGTCTCCTACAAACTCACTTCAGTCCCAGCACGTCCTGCATGTCGTAAAGGCCGGGCTTTTGTTTGACCACCCACAGCGCCGCACGCAACGCGCCGTTGGCTAACGTGTCGCGGCTGGAAGCCTTGTGGGTCAGCTCGACGCGCTCGCCGTTGGCGGCAAAAATCACCGTGTGATCGCCCACCACATCGCCCCCGCGCAGGGAATGAATGCCAATCTCGCCCGGCGCGCGCTCGCCAATGCCCAGCCGGCCGTGCCGCGCCACCTTGTCCAAATGCTGCTTGCGCACTTCCGCCAGAATTTGCCCCAGGGTTTTGGCCGTGCCGCTGGGCGCGTCCACTTTCATGCGGTGATGCATTTCGGTGATTTCCAAATCGTAGTCCGGCCCCAAAATCTCCGCCGCCTTGCGCGTCAGCCAGAACAGGACGTTGACACCGGTCGAAAAGTTTGAGGTCCAGACCATCGGTATTCTGGTTTTGAATTTCAACACTTCATTTCGCTCGGCGCTCGTATGTCCGGTCGTGCCGATGACCATGGCCTTTTTGTGCCGCGCACACAGGCCCGCGATGTCCGCCGTCGCCGTGTGGGAACTGAAATCCACCAGCACGTCGCCCCGGGTGACGGCATCCGGCAGATCGTCACCCATGTCAATTTGGGCGGCGATGTGCAGTTCGCGAAAATTTTTTGCGCACGAAACAAGCGCCTGGCCCATCCGGCCTTTGGCTCCGGTGATTATAATTCTAGTCATAGTTGATGAATGTTGGAGTTCGGGCTTCAGCCGGTCCGGGCAGGCTAAAGGCCGGACTCCAACTTATTTCAAAACCCCGCACGCCTTCAGGGTCGCGCGCAATTTTGCGCGGTTGGCCGCGCTCATTGGCACCAGCGGCAAACGGTATTCTTCCTCGATCAACCGCTTCATCGCCAGCGCGGCCTTGATGGGGACCGGGTTCGTCTCGATGAACAAATCCTTGAACAACGGATAAAGCTTTGCATGGAGTTGCGACGCCTTCCGGATTTGGCCGCGCCGGAAGGCGCTGACCATCTGCGCCACTGCGCGCGGAACGACATTCGATGCCACGCTGATGACACCGTCGGCGCCCACCGCCATGAACGGGAGCGTGAGCGAATCGTCGCCGCTTTGAATCACGAATTTCGGCCCGAGCGCCGCGCGCAATTGCGACACCCGGTCGCAGCTGCCGCCGGCTTCCTTGATGCCGATGACGTTCCGGCATTGGCGCGCGAGGCGCCGCACGGTCTCGACCCCGATTTCGACGCCGCAACGTCCCGGAATGCTGTAAAGCACAATGGGCAGTTTGGTGGTGCCCGCGATTTCCTGGAAATGCTGGAACAAACCCTCCTGCGTCGGTTTGTTATAATACGGCGCAACCTGCAACGATCCGTCGGCGCCGATTTTCTCAGCTTCGCGCGTCAGGTAAACCGCCTCGCTGGTCGAATTCCCGCCGGTGCCGGCAAGCACTTTGACCTTGCCCGCACAACATTTCACCGTCAGCGCGATGATTTCGAGATGTTCCTCGTAATCCACCGTCGGCGATTCGCCGGTGGTGCCGACGGGCACGATGCCATCCACGCCAGCCTTGATCTGCAGCCTGATGAGGCGTTCGAGAGCGGGCGCGTCGATCTGGCCGTTTTTGAACGGCGTCACAATAGCGGTGTAAGTTCCTGTGAACATGATTTAATCAGGTGCGTAAATTAGCCCAAACCCCGCATTTGACCAGCAGGAAATCGCTACGTTGCCGGCACGATTTTTACTTGCACTTCCATTTTGCGGTTGAGCGTGCCACGGTAGTTGCCGGCGACAGGCGGCACGTCGCCATAATCGCGACCCACGCCAATTTTCACATAGGTTTCGCCAATCTGGCAGTTGTGCGTGGGGTCCAGGCCAAGCCAGCCCGCGGTGGGGACGAATACCTCCACCCACGCATGGCTGGCGCTGGCGGTTTCGGTGGCCAAATAGCCGCTGACGTAACGCGCCGGAATTTTTATGCTGCGACACAGGCCGATCAGCAGGTGCGCATAATCCTGGCATACGCCGCGGCGCTGCGCGATCACGTCGTGCATGTGGGTGTGAGCATGGGTCGCCGACGGTTCGTATTTCAAAAAACCGTGGACAAAGCGCATGAGCGCCAACGCGGATTGCCACACATCGGTCTGGCCGGTGGTGGTGTCGACTGCCAACCGCCAGGGTTCGACCTCGATCCCCACGTAGCGGCTGCTTTGCAAGAAATCGTGGCAATGTTCGATGCCCTGCACGCGGCCCAGTTTTTCGAGCGGACAGGGTTCGGCATCCTCCGCCAGCGGCGGGAGGGGGTGGGTTTTCACGCGGGTCCGACTTTCGATGAGCAAATAGAGATGCGCTTCGGGAATCTCAAAATGATGGACCCAATTGGAGTAAAAATCGGAGTAACGGTTCAGCCGCACGGCGGGCAAAACGCGCAACAGAAAGGACTCAAGCGTCTGTCCGGCGCTGGAAGGTGGTTCGAGCCGGACCTCGTTGAAACTGTCGCGCACCGGTGTGGCATACACGTAGTGCGTGCGATGAAAAATGTCCCATCTCATGTCGTTAAAATCAGAATTCGCGCAACCAGGATAACATCAAGACCCGGGCCGTTTTGAAAAGCAGATCCCGTTCGCAACCCGGATGCATTTTTTGTTTCAATGGTTTATCGCTTCCCGCGCCAGAGGTTTCGACGGTCCAACCTCACCGGCACCTGCGGTTCGCCGGGTCAAAATTCTTATTTGTGCCTTGATACAAATACGCACCAACCGGTTCGGCGCCCATCGTGCCAGACCGGGTCTTCAAATAAGCAAGCGAGGGTTTAACGGGTGGAGATGCGAATTGCTGTTGTTGCTCCTCCTGTTGAACCATGTGCTTTTCGTCGGGATTTTCAAACGGCTGGAAGATATAGGCCCGGAACAGCGCCCCCCCGACTTCGTTCAGCCTGGTCTGCGCTTCGTCGAGGTATTGATGCAAGCCGCGGTCGAAAATTTCCTCCACGGCGCTGAACTGCAATTCCGCCAGCAGGCGGCCGGTGAGCTTTTCCGCGTCATTGCAGAAATGTCCCTCGGCCACACCAGAAATGCGCCGCAAAGCGCGGTTCAGTTCGCTCACACAAAACCGCACCGAGCGGGGAAAATCGTCGTTAAGCAACAGGAATTCCGCCACGAACTTCGGATGCACGTCCGCCCCGTGGATCGTCCGATAGGCGTCCCACGCACTGCACGACCGAAGCACCACCGACCATTCGAGCGCCTCAGTCGGATTGATGGTCGTCGGCAAGCCGCGCTCCGGCAACGTCTGGTAAAGAACGTCAAGAATCCGCGTCGTCTTATCCGCGCGTTCGAGGAACTGGCCGGCCTGGATGAACCACCAGCCTTCGTCGTGGACCAGGGTGGCGTTGATGATGCCGACCAGGTGGAGCGAGCCGGCCTTGATTTCCTGGAAAAATTCGCTGGCGCTGCGCTCCCAGACCTTGCGCGCCTGCGGCGACTGCACAAATAGATACAACCGGTTCAATTCCTCCCAGAGCTCGAGCGTGATCTGGTCGCGCACCATGCGTGCGTTCTCCCGGGCCTGGCGGACGCATTGCACGATGGAATTTGGGTTCTCGGGCTGGAACACGAGGAACTCGCTGACAGCCTGGGCGGTGGGTTTCGAGTGCAACTTGAAGAATGCCGCCTCGTCACCGGTACTCTGGACGATGGGCAGCCAGTATTCGGCCAGCTTTTTTTCATCCAGGTCCCGCAAATCAAGCAGCAACTGCAGGTTCACATCCACGATGCGCGCAATATTCTCCGCGCGTTCGATGTAACGCGCCATCCAATACAGTGAGTGGGCAACACGCGAAAGCATTTACGATTGATGATTAATGATTTGAACCAGGCACGAGCGCGCACAAAATAATCGAACGCGGCCGTTGAAATCGTAAATCATAAATTCATTCATTCCTCTCCGTATAAAACCCAGGTGTCCTTGCTGCCGCCGCCTTGGGAAGAATTCACCACCAATGACCCTCTGCGCAGCGCCACGCGCGTCAGGCCACCCGGGATCATCGCGATGCGCTCGCCTGACAAAATGAACGGCCGCAAATCCACGTGCCGCCCCTCAAATTTGCCGTCACAATAGGTCGGATGTTGCGACAGGTAAATCATGGGTTGCGCGATGTAATTGCGCGGCTCGGCCGCCACCCTTTTGTGAAACTTCTCAATTTCCGCCCTGGACGCCTTCGGCCCCATCATCATTCCATAACCGCCCGATTCGTTCGCCGCCTTCACAACCAATTCCGGCAGATGTTCCAGAATGTATTTGCGGTCGGCCTCCTCGCTCGCGAGATAGGTCGGCACGTTCGGCAGGATCGGTTCCTGACCGAGATAGTATTGGATCATCTTCGGCACGAAATAATACATCACCTTGTCGTCAGCGATACCCGTGCCGATGGAGTTGGCCAGCGACACGTTGCCCGTGCGGTAGGCGTGGACGAGACCGGGCACGCCCAGCATTGAATCGCTCCGGAACACCGTCGGGTCCAGAAAATCGTCGTCAACGCGCCGGTAAATGACGTGAACCGGCTGCAGCCCCTTCGTCGTTCGCATGTACACGCGCGAATCGCGCACAAACAAATCGCGGCCTTCGACAATTTCAATGCCCATCTGTCGGGCGAGATACGTGTGCTCGAAATACGCGCTGTTCCAGGCGCCCGGCGTGAGCAGCACCACCGTCGGCTCGGCCACGCCGGCTGGCGCGATGTGTTTGAGGCACTTGAGTAACTCCTGGGGATAATCCTCCACCGGCCGCACACCCATGCCCTCAAACATCGCGGGAAACGCCCGCTTCATCGCCCGCCGGTTTTCCAACACGTAACTGACGCCCGAGGGACAACGTCCGTTGTCTTCCAGCACCAGATAACGTCCGCTGTCGTCGCGGATCAAATCCGTGCCGCAGACATGGATGTAAATGCCCTTGGGCACCTCGAAATTGACAAACTCGCGCCGGAAATGCCGTGCAGACAGGATGTAAAACTCAGGGATGACCCCGTCCTTGACGATTTTTTGTTCGTGGTAAACATCGTGCAGGAACAGATTCAGCGCCGTGATGCGCTGCGCGAGGCCGCGCTCCAAAAAATCCCATTCGGCAGACGGGATGATGCGCGGGAGCAAGTCAAACGGAAAAATCTTCTCGGCGCCCTGAACGTCGCCATAGACATTGAATGTGATGCCCTGGCGCAGGAACGCCGTGTCCACGGCCCGCCGTTTGGCGTTCAATTCCACCGCTTTGATGTTCCCGAACAGTTTGTGCAATTTCCGGTAATGCAGCCGCACGCCGCTTTTCGGGTCGAGCATCTCGTCAAAACCGCCGTCGACTTTGTATTTGTTCAGCATAACCCGGAGTCACTTTTTGCCCGGCATGGGCAATTCCCGCCATCCCCTGTCAACCGTCGGCGAGTTTTGATTTTGACGTAGCAACCCTCTTCCGCGACACGGATCACGTGGATTTTCACCGTTTTCATGCAAATCCAACGGCACAATACCGGTCCCGAGACCCATTCACCGATAAACCGTGTCATGCTTTAAGCAGTCCCCTTGCCGGACTTCACTATTCGGGCACTTGCTATTCAACATTCGTCTGATTAATTTCTGCGCGCCTTGAAGAAAACGAATCCGGTCATACCGCGCAAGACGATCTATCGGCTGTCGATTTATCTGCGCTGTCTGGCGCGGCTGCGCGAGAACGGCATCGGCACCGTGTCCAGCGAGGCGCTCGCCCGGGCCGCCGGCGTCAAGCCCACGCAGTTGCGCAAGGACCTCGCCTACTTTGGCACCTTTGGCACGCGCGGCCTCGGCTACGATGTGGCGGACCTGTCGAAAAAAATCGCCGATGAGCTCGGCACCTCACGCTTGCAACCCGTCGTTTTGGTCGGCGTCGGGCATCTCGGCCTCGCCTTGCTCTCGTACCGTGGTTTCGGGAAGGAAGGATTTGAAATCGTCGCCGGCTTTGACGCCGACCCGCGCCGTCAGCGCGACAAAAAAGTCCGCCAGCCCATTTTGGGCATGGACAAGCTCCCGGACTTTGTCCGCCAGACCGGCGCCCGGATGGCGATTCTGACCGTGCCGGCCGCCGCCGCCCAGGAGGTTGCCAATCAACTCGTCGCTGCCGGCATCACGGGCATTTTGAATTTTGCCCCGATTCCCCTTTCCGTGCCCGAGGAAGTCATGGTCAACAACGTCAACCTGGCCATTGAACTGGAAAACCTGAGCTACTTTATTCAGGAATAGTTCACGGCGGCGAACTTTCCGAAGGACGGTCACACCGTCTGCAAGGATTTCTTCGACTTGCGGGGTTTCCGGGCCGGTTTGGGATGGACCGTTGGCTCCGCGGCTTTTGCCGGTTCGGCCTCCGCCGCGGGCGGCAAATAAAGATACCGGCCGCAATTTTCGCAGAGCTGGATGTCCTGCCCGTGTTTCAGCGCCATGATGCCGCCGATGGGCACGCGCATGTGGCAACCGGTGCAGACCTGATCGCGAACGGTCGTAATGCCTTTTTTCCCTTTTGCGACCAGGCGATCGTAATGGCCGAGAATTTGTGACGGAATTTTGGCGCGCAATTCCGTGATGGCGGCCTCGGTATCCTTGTCTTCAACTTCGCTGAACTCGAGGGTTTGAAGCTTGATCAGAGCCTGAAGTAATTCATTCAATGCATTCATAAAACCGTGCGTCTCTATTCATGACATAATGGGCGAAAATCAGCAAGCCGAATCCAGCCGCCCCAACAGGCGCAGCAAACCATCCAAAATTGTGATCGGATGCGGCGGACAGCCGGGAATGTAAAGATCCACCGGCAAAATACTTTCCGCGCCGTTTCGTTGTTCGGCGTGGCCAAGGTAAGGACCGCCGGAAATGGCGCAGGCCCCGACGGCAATCACCAGTTTGGGCGACGGCACCGCCTGGTAGGTCCGGCACAAAGCCGGTTCCATGTTGCCCGTCACCGGGCCGGTGATGAGCAGGCCGTCGGCGTGACGCGGCGAGGCCACAAACTGAATGCCGAACCGGCCCAGATCAAACACCACCGTGTTCAGCACGTTCACATCCGCCTCACAGCCGTTGCACCCGCCGGCGCTGACCTGGCGCAGCCTCAGCGACCGGCCAAAAAGCCTCCGCGATTTTTCATCCAGCGCTTTCGCCAGTTGAAATTCCTTTTCACCCAGCCTGAGCGCGTCGCGGCTGGAAGCAGCCAGGCGATGTTCGGTGGTAAATCGAATGGCGCCCTCCGGGCAGGCACGTTCGCATTCGGGACAAAAGAGACACCGGCCCAAATCAAGCTCAACCTCCCTGCCCTTCACCGTGATGGCGTCGGTCGGGCAAATGTCGGCGCAAACGCGGCAGCCGTCCGGGCATTTGGCGGCGTCAATCTGCGGACGGCCGCGCCAGCGGTCCGGCAACACCGGCGGTTGTTTCGGAAAACCGACGGTCCGGTGTTTTTGATGGGCGCGAGCCAAAAGCGCTTTCAGCATAATGCCTCCCATCTCTTCGGTAGCAGCCGACGTGAGTCGGCTCCATTTTTTTCCGTCGGAAGAATGAGCAGACTGACGTCCGCTGCTACGAAAATTGAATTTTCACAAATCATGGCCACAATAGGACAGGTTGAAACTTTTGTTGCAGAGCGGGAAATCGGAAATCTGCTGGTTGCGCAACGCCAGCGCCAGTCCCATCCAGTTATGAAACGACGGATCCACGACCTTATAATGCGCGAATTTTCCCGCCGCGTCCGTCAGCGCCACATGGCAAATCTCGCCGCGCCAACCCTCGGTCAATGATGCCACTGCGCGATTCGACGCCAGCGGGCCGACCTCCGCGCGCACCGGGCCCTCCGGCAGACCCTTGAGTTGATCCAAAATAAACGCCAACGAACGCTGGATCTCCATCCAGCGCACATGCGCGCGCGCAAAGACCGTGCCGGTGTGGTACAACGACAGGGGAATCTGCGCAAACCGGTAAATGCCTGAAGGAAATTGCGCCCGCACGTCGCGTTCAATGCCGCTGGCCCGCGCCGCCACCCCGACAAGTCCCAGTTCCAGGGCGGTCGCGCGCGAAACCGGGCCGGCATTCTCAAAGCGCGAGCGCACCGACGGCGCGTCCCAAAGCAGGTCCACCGCGTTGGTCACGTCGCGACGGGCTTGTTCCAAACGTTCATTCAATTGTGACTGGCGGGCTTCATCGAGATCGAACAAAACGCCGCCGGGCCGGACCAGGCCCCGTCCGAAACGGCTCCCGCAAATCAACGCCGTCAAATTCAAAAAATCGCCCCGGATGCGACCGCAATAACTGGCCGTGGGCAGGTAACCAACGTCCCCGGCCAGCGCACCGAGGTCGCCGGTGTGATTGGCCAGTCGCTCCAGTTCGAGCGCGATGGCGCGCAAAACCTGCGCCCGCGCCGGCACGCGGCAGCCCGCGAGCGCTTCAATCGCCTCGCAATACGCCAGCGTGTGGCCAACGGTTGTGTCGCCGGCCAGCGTCTCCTGGTAAGGAATCGTTCGTTTGTTCGGGCCGCCCACCAAGGCGCGTTCGACGCCGCGATGCTGGTAGCCGAGCGAAATTTCCAGGTGATAAACCTTTTCGCCATGGCATTGAAAACGGAAATGGCCGGGTTCAATGATGCCGGCGTGAACGGGGCCGACCGCAACTTCATGAACCTCCTCGCCGGTCATCGTGAAGAAATCCGTGACTCCGGGCTGGAGCGGCGTTTGCGCGGAACGGCCCCAGGCATCGCGGCCCGGGCGACAGGAGTGGTGAAACCGGATTGGCTTCAACCACGGATGCCCTTCCGGTTGAATCCCCCATTGCTCGGCTATTTCGCGTTCAAACCAGTGCGCCTGCGCACAGGCCGGCGTCAAGGCGGGATAACGATCGCCCACTTCGGTCGAGCAGAGCGCCAGGTGCCCTTCCGCGTCGTTGGCCAGCACGACGTACAGCCGGACAGTGTCAGGGCCGACCGGTTGCCCGAACAACGCCATGACACGGCCGTTGTTTTCACAGGCTTGTAAAATCTCTTCACGAAATTCGGTGAAGGTTAAACCTGGAACCGCTGAGAGCCTCAGGGTTTCGCCATTGCGGATGATGTTGGAGGCTCCGGTTTTCATGCGCAGCTGCGACGCCCCGTCGCAAAAGGTGGAGACGACGCCCCGTCGCCGTTGGCAACGGCAAAGCGGAAGGCCTCGCGCGCGACGGGGGCGTTGCGATTACCCCCGGGTGCCGCGGCGGCGCAGCTACATCGTTTGGCGGCGGCACCGTTCCGGATCATGGCGCGCCTCCCAGCGTGGCGGCAATTTGATGCAACACGCCGCTTAATCCGGCCGGCACCGTCAGGCCGAGGCACAGCACCAGAAAGCCCAGCACGGCGGGCGGCGCAATCTGCCACCAGCGGTCTTCGCCCCGGTTTATGTTTTTTTCCGGCTCCCCTTGCGCCATGCCCAGAAACGCCGTCGTCATGCCAATGAAGATAATCGCGAGGAAACCGAGCAACACAATGGCAATCCATGAATGACCGCCGTCGAATGCGGCTTTCAGGATGGTGAATTTGCTGAGGAACAATCCGAAGGGCGGCGTGCCGGTGATCGCCAGGAAACCCGCCAGCCAGAGCAGGCCGGTTGCCGGCGCCGCCAGCAACAGCCCGCGCACCTTGGCGATATTTTTGGTTTGGTAACGGGCCAGGATGTTGCCCGAAAGCAGGAACAGCATGGCTTTGGCGAGCGAATGGTTGACGGCTTGCAGCATGGCACCGAACACGCCCGCGCCGCCCAGCCCGACACCGATCGCGATAATGCCCATGTTTTCGACGCTCGAATAGGCCAGCAGCCTTTTGTAATCCGTCTGGCCGAGGATGAACACCGCGCTCACCACCAGCGAAATCAGCCCCAACGCCAGCCACACGTCCCGGCCAAAATCTCCCAGACCGGCGGCCACGCAGATTTGTTGCACCCGGATGAGCCCGAGGAAGGCACAGTTCAGCACCGCGCCGGATAACAGCGCTGAAACGGCCGACGGTGCCTCGCTGTGCGCATCCGGCAGCCACGTATGCAACGGCGCCAGGCCCATTTTCGTGCCGTACCCGACGAAGAACAAAAGACAGGCAACCTGCAACCAGCGTGTCTGTAAATTTGCGGCATGGGCCACAAGGTTCGACAGCACCATCGGGAAAGTGTCGCCGGTCTCGGGCGTCGCCGCCACCCCTAGAAAGAAGTTCGCCAGCAATGCCAGGGCAATGCCGACCGAGCAGATGAGCAGATATTTCCAGGTTGCTTCGAGTGAGCGATGGTGCCGGTGAAAATAAATCAACGGCGCGCTCGCCAGTGTGGTGGCTTCGATGGCCACCCACAGCAAGCCGAAATGCTGGCTGACCGTCACCAGCGTCATTGCCGCCAGGAACAAAAGCAGGCAGCCAATGAAGGCCGCTTCCGGCGCGTTGTCGAAGAGAAATCCCTCTTCCGGATCCATGGCGCGGCGGTTGGCTTCCTGGCCGAGGTAGCCGGCGATATAAAACGAGACCACCAGAAACAGGCCGCTCGTGATGCTCAGAAACAATAATCCGGCCGCGTCCAGCGCCAGCCAGCCGTCCAACGCCGGGGCTGGCGTCGCCTTCCAAAAGACTGCCGTGATGGCCGCGTGCATCAGCGACGTCCCGATCAGCAGTCCGCGTCGCAGCACCGGCTGTGGCAGGACAAACGCCACCAGACCGGCCAGCAAAGGCAGAATGACCAGGGTAAGAATCATGGGAAAGGCGGAGCGCGGAGTGCGGACTGCAGAATCGAAAACGGCCCCTCGCCGGGAGCGCCGGCATCTTGCCGGCGAGTTTCCGGATTACGTGGCGCGTCCCATGCCGGCCGGACGCCGGCGCTCCCGGAGAATTCATGTTTGCCGCACTCAATCGTGAATCGTAAATCGCAAATCATAACTCCCGTCAGTCTTTCAACGTGCTCAGCCGGTCGGTGTTAATGTGATCGAACTCGCGGTTGATATGAAAAATGGTGATGCCCATGACGAACACCGCCACAAACACGTCCAGGAGCACGCCCACCTCGACCAGGAACGGCGTCCGCACGGCCACGCCCACGCCGAATGTGTAAATGCCGTTCTCCAGCACCAGAAAACCCAGGACCTGGCTCACCGCGCGCTTGCGGCTGACGATGAGAAACAGGCCGGCGAAAATGGAAAAAAATGACACCGGCACCAGCCACGGCGAGGCGAGCCCTTCGGGAATCGGCAATCGCGTGCACAACCAGAAAGCCCCGCCCAGGGCGGCTGCCCCCGTCACCAGCGACGCGGTGTAACCGACGTACGGCTCGACTTCGCGCGCGATTTCAGCCTCGCGGATTGCCCGGAAAAGCAGCCACGGGAACACGACACCCTTGATGGCAATGGTCCCCACCGCCAGCAATCCGAAATGTACGGACAACTCCGGCCAGTGCACCAGAATCGGCAACAACCCGAGCGCCACCCCCTGCGCCGCCACGACCCGGATCGAAGCGCCCAGCCGGCTGGAACCCAGCAGCTTTAAATTGGTCAGCACCACCAGCGCGAGAATAAGGTTGGTGAAGAACATAAGGATCAGGCCAGACTCAGCAAAAACGCCACGGCCACCAGTGCCCCCGCGCCGACCAGCAATTGCGGCACAATCACCAGACGCAGCCGCGCCATGACCGATTCAATCACGCCGACCACCACGGCCACGATCAGCATCCCGCCCACCGCCAGTAACAGGCTCAACCCCGAGCTGCCGGTGGCCGGCAATATCATGCCGACCACCAATGCCGCGAACAGCCACAGCTTCAGCACCCCGCTGTAAAGGATGAACGCGAAGTCCGGCCCTCCGTGGTCCAGCACCATCACTTCGTGAATCATGGTTAATTCAAGGTGCGTGTTCGGGTCGTCCACCGGGATGCGCGCGTTCTCCGCCAGCAACACAATCATCAGCGCAATCACCACCAGGATCAGCACCGGGCCGGCCTGCAGCCAGTGCGCACCGGACACCGGTCCAAACAGGGTCGAGAGTGATAGCCTGCCGACCTGCCGCGCCAGGGTTGCCAGGGCCACGAGCAAGGCCGGCTCGGCCAGTGCGGAAAAGAAAACTTCGCGGCTGGCGCCCATGCCCTCGAAACTTGAACCCGCGTCCAGCGCCGCGACGACGATGAAAAACCGCGCCACGCCCAACAAACCGGCAAACAGCAGGAAGTCCGCCGGAAAGGCCATGAGCGCCGGGACATTTCCCAGCGGCATCAGCATGGCCGCGGTGAGCGTGGCCGCCAGCCCGATGATTGGCCCGGCGCGGAATATCCACGTGGTCGTCCGACTATACACGGCGCCTTTTTGCAGCAGCTTCCACAAATCGAAATACGTTTGCAGCAGCGGCGGGCCGCGCCGACCGGCAAAAAAGGCCTTGGTGCGGTTGATGACACCCGGCAACAGCGGCGACAACCCCAGCGCCAACAGCAACGGAATGAAGGAAGTGAGGTTCATCGTCAGCGGAATTTCCAGACCAGCAGCACCATCAACGTCGCGGCGATGTAAAGGATGTAGAGCTGGACATTGCCGTGTTGCAGCCAGCGCAATTGCGACAACCACGCCTCGCCCCGTTCGAACATCGGCCGGTACATTTCTTCTCGGGAAAGATCGGGGGTCTCGGTTTTTAATGCGGCGTCGGCCGGAAAAAGACCGCCCGGCGCCGATATTTTTTTCTTCGTGCCCAACAACGACCGGAATAAATCCGTCAGTGGCTGGGCAAACGAGGAAGCGGTGTACTGCATTCGTGCCGTCGGTTGCGCGTAACCGCAACCCCAGGTCACATCCTCATCCACCCGCCGGCCCGCAAGCAAACCGCGCCGCACCAGAACCAACACGGCCACCAGCAACAAGAATATCACCGCTCCGATGACCACGAACATCAGCGAGACGGTCGCGCTGGCAAGGGTCAGACTGACAACCTCGGGCCGCTGGGCCGTCATATTCTCCAGAACCTTTTGCAGACCCCCGATCACCACCGGGGCGAACAGACCGATGCCGACGCAACCCGCCGACAGGATCAACATGGGCAGGCGCATCGTCCAATCGACTTCGTGCGCGCGGGAGACGTGCTCACTGCGCGGTTCACCGAGGAACACGATGCCGAACGCCTTGGTAAAACACGCCACGGCCAGCCCGCCGATGAGTGCCAGACCGGTAATCAGCGCCAGTAACGGCACGGCGACCGGTCCGCTGGTGGAAATGGCGCCTTTGAACGCGCCAAAGAAAATCAGAAACTCGCTGACGAAACCGTTCAACGGTGGCAAACCCGAGATGGCGACCGCACCTATAAGAAAAGCCGCCGCCGTCCAGGGCATCCGTTTCAGTAATCCGCCGAGGTGGTCGATTTCACGCGTTCCAGTGCTGTGCGCCACCGATCCCGCACCGAGGAACAACAAGCCTTTGAACAGGGCGTGATTGAGGACATGCAACAACGCCCCCCCGAAGCCGAGCACCGTCAGCACCGCCGAGCCCGTGCTCATGCCCAACAGGCCGACGCCCAGGCCCAGCGCAATGATGCCGATGTTCTCGACGCTGTGATATGCCAGCAACCGCTTCAGGTCGTGCTGGGCCAGCGCATACAACACGCCCAGCACGCCCGAACTGAGCCCGATGGCGACGAGTCCCCACCCCCACCATAACGGCGGCGTCCCCAGAAACGTGAACGCGCGCATTAATCCATAAATCCCGGTCTTGATCATCACTCCCGACATCAACGCCGAGACGTGGCTCGGTGCGGCCGGATGCGCCTCCGGCAACCAGACATGCAGCGGCATGAACCCGGCCTTGGTGCCGAACCCAACCACCGCCAGCAGAAACAGGACATTGGCCAGCCCCTGCGTGTGAATGCCCTGTTGTGCCCAAACATCGAAATCCATCGAGCCGGTCTCGCGCCCGAGCAACAGAAAAAACGCCAGCAGAAACGCCGTGCCCAGATGGGTGGCGACGAGATAAATCCAGCCCGCTTCACGCACTGCTTGACGTTCATGCTCGAATGTGACCAGGAAAAAGGAGGCAATCGCCATCAACTCCCACGCGTAGAGAAACAGCACGGCATTGCGGGCCAGCAGGACCAGCATCATCCCCAACACCAACAGGCAGTAAAAAAACCAAACCGGTCCGAGCGAACGCTTGCCCCGCCAGGGCCGCAAATAGCCGACACCATAAATCGCTGCCAGCGCCGAGAGCAGCAACGTCGGGAGAAGGAACCAGGCCGTCAGAGGATCCACTGCAATGAAAATTTCCCCCCAGGGAATCGGCGAGGGGGTGCTGCGCAGGGATAGGATGGGGCCGCTGACATTGCTCAAGAGCACTCGGATCGCCGGAACGCAGCCCAACACCGCTGCCACAACCACTGAACCCGCCCCCAGCCATGAATAATCCCGCCCGCCACGACTCAGCAGCAAGACTGCGACCGCTCCGACGAGCAGGACAGCCACCGCCAGCAATAATGCGATCACGCCTGTCACACGACTGTCTCCTTTGGCGGGGCCACCAACGGTGCGCGTAAATTGTCGCTGATCCTTTTAGCGGCCGCCAGAATTTCATCCCGGCTCGCCTGCCGGACAATGAGCGATTTGAAGTCCGGGGCGCGCAAGGCGAAAGCGAGTCGCGACAGCAAGTGCAAATGCGCTTTGACGGTCGGACTGATGAGCGTGAACAGTGTCTGCACCGGCTGGCCGTCCAACGCCCCAAAGTCCATCGGTGTTTCCAGGAAACACAGTGTCACAACCGGTTGCGGCACGTGGAGCACGATGGGATTGCGGACGTGCGGGATGGCGATGCCGTCACCGATGGCTGTGGATTCCAGCGCCTCGCGCGCCAGCAATACCTGCAACAGGAACTCGCGGTCCACCTTGTCCGGCAACCGTAGTATTTCCACCACACTGCGAAGAACGGCCGGCTTGTCCTTGCCGGCCAACCGATAGAAAATTCCCCCCACCTCCAAGGCGTCGGACAATTCGGGAAGCGGCGCCGAGCCGTTCTCCGGTTCTTCAAAAATTCGCGGCGAAACGTTGATGCGGTTGGCTGTCGCCCATTCCAGCAGCTCGGCCCGGTTAAACCGATATTGTCCACTCAACCGGTAACCCGGCAGCTTTCGCTCATCGACCCACCGATAAACCGTCTTTTCGGATATGTTGAGAAGCCCGGCTACGTCTTTGACTGTCAGTTGCATCTGTTCGCAATATCCAGCCTGCAGAACGCACTTTGGACATCTTTGGACAAGATGCCTATAATGCCCACAAATGTCAAGTCGCCAGTTTCAATACGTAGCAGTCGAGGTCACGAGGCTCTAACTTTAAGGTAGGGCGCGTCAATCCGTGCGCGCCATTTTTGGTGTGTGGACCTGCGGCGGGAAGAGAACTGCCAGCGCGGAATTAAATTTGAATAACCGTCCTCACCCCGGCCCTCTCCTCCAGGAGAGGGAGAATCGCTCACCTCCCATTTGAAAATTCGCGCGGTGGGATTGGCTTGACGTATATTCGCAAAATCAGAAGCGTTCGCCCGCTGTTCCTTCTCCTTGGGGGAGAAGGCCAGGATGAGGGCGGGCGTCTAACAAAAACTCATTCTGCTATTCGCCCGCCTCAATCTGAATTCAGGAAACGGGTCCATTGCCATGCGGAATTCGGAGTTTGGAATGCGGACTGTCTGAACAACAAAGCACCGAAGGAACAAAGTTTTGCCAGCTTGGTTGCTTGGTTCCTTCGTCGTTCAAAAAGCTTCAGGACGAAATAAGCCGATTCACATCGGTGGCTACCGTTCGGATTGGCAAGCACCCCGTTCCAAAGCGCCGGAGGACTGGCGCACTCCAGGACGCTCCGCGTCCGCCGGACGTTCTGAATTTCCGCCAGGTTTTGGACTCCGAAAGTATTCGCGAGTGAACTGCGGTGGCCCTCCGCCGCTATTTCAGTACAACAGGGGAAAACCCGCTATGCTTTCTCCGCCACTTTCACTTCGATGTGCAGGTCGCGCATTTGACACGGGCTTCCAGAACCTTTAACACGTTTCAGCGGTGCCCCGTCCTTGCGGGTGGGGGACTGACTCTTTCAGGCAATTTCCCGGTAAGTTTGGCGGTGCTTAGGTCTTCAGCGAGCACCTCGGCCGCCTCTTGCATGAATTCATCGGGAGTTTGGGTCGCGGCAATTCCGCCACCCAGGACCCAGCTGTTCTTGTCAATTTTCTGATTGGCCAAAATATCAGAAGTGGTTCCATCCTTGAAATCAACCGTGGCATCGAAGTAGGAACTGCCGGCGCCAAGACCTATCAATAACCGGCCAATCGCGTCTCCCTCTGTGTAACGTGTGATCGTTCCGGATATGATCAGCGTTTGCGAATCAGGGCTGCCTGTCCGCGCTACTTCTTTAAACACATTCTTTTCGCCAAGTGCGATGGCTATCCGATCCGGGAACGATTTTGTCCGTATGGCCATCTCGGCCTTTTTCTTCGCCTGCGCCCCCGGTCTCACCTTATCGATAACGCCATCGGCAAAATCCAGCACGAGGACGCGATCGTACTTCCTCAGATCCAAGTCTTTCCCCGCGGTGGGCGTCACTTCAGAAACAGTACCACAACCACTGAGAATCATTCCTAAGCCTAAAAATGCGACGCAAAGAAGAATTGTTTTCATAAGGTTCAATCAGGGTTTTGCCGTCAACTATTTTGACTTCTTACGCCGATCCATCCGAAATGCAAGCGCCAATGTGCACCGGCATGGGCAGTGTCCCGGTGAAGAACCTATTCCTTCGTCGTCGTCGCCTTAACCTCGATATGCAAGTCGCGCAGTTGGCGGGGTGAAACGGCGGCAGGCGAATCGGTCATCAAATCCGTGCCCTTGGCGGTCTTCGGAAACGCAATCACGTCGCGGATGCTCGGGGTGCCGCAAAGAATTGCACAAAGCCGGTCGAAGCCGAGCGCGATGCCACCGTGCGGTGGAGCGCCGTAACGGAATGCCTCCAGCATGTAGCCGAAGCGCAATTTCGTCTCCTCCGGCGGAATTTGCAGCACCTCCTCAAACACCGTCTTCTGCACGTCGGGCTGATGAATACGAATCGAGCCGCCGCCCAGTTCCACGCCGTTCACCACCACGTCGTAATGCTGTCCGCGGACTTTCTTCGGATCGGTCTTGAGCATGGGGATGTCCTCGTCCACCGGCGCGGTGAAGGGATGATGGCTGGAGTACCAGCGGTTCTGTTCCTTGTCGAAGCTGAGCAGCGGAAAATCCACCACCCACAGAAAATCAAACCGGTTCGGATCCATGGTCAGCTTCCCCTGCTCCTTCAAAAGGTTGGCGCAGTAACGCCGGATTTCGCCAAGGATTTCGCACGCGTTCAGCCATTGATCGGCGGCGAACAGGATCAAATCGCCTTCCTCGATTTTCAATTTCTGCGCCAGCGCGGCCTTTTCAGCCTCGCTGAAGAACTTCACGATGGGCGATTTCCATTCGACGGCCGTAGTGGCACGGGCATCCTGCCCGTGTGTTTCTGCCTGGGAACTCGCGGGCGTCTCGCCCGCGCCACTACGCTTTTCGACCTTGATGTAGGCCAGTCCCTTCGCGCCGAAGCTTTTGGCGTAATCGGTCATGGTCTCAATCTGGCCTTGCGTCGCGCCGGCCATGCCTTTGGCGTTGAGCGCCTTCACCACCCCGCCGGCGGCGACGGCGCCGCTGAACACCTTGAATTTGCTGGCACGGAATTCCTCCGTGAAATCCTCCAGCAGCATCCCATAGCGCGTGTCCGGCTTGTCAATACCGTAACGGTTCAACGCCTCTTCATACCGGAGACGCTTGAACGGCGTCGGCACCTCAAAATTCAGCGCAACCTTCCAAATCCGTTTCAACAAACCTTCGATGAGCGCGTAAATGTCCTCGCGCTCAATGAAGGACATTTCGAGATCAATCTGCGTAAACTCCGGCTGGCGGTCAGCTCGCAAATCCTCGTCGCGGTAACAGCGGGCGAGTTGGAAATATTTTTCGACGCCGCCGACCATGAGGATTTGTTTGAACTGCTGCGGCGACTGCGGCAGCGCATAAAACTGGCCGGGGTTCACCCGGCTCGGCACGAGAAATTCGCGCGCGCCTTCGGGCGTGGACTTGAAAAGCGTGGGCGTTTCGATTTCAAGAAAGCCTTGTTCGTCCAGGTACTGCCGTGTGGCGATGGCGACCTTGCTCCGGAGACGGAGGTTTCGGGCCATTTCCGGACGGCGTAGATCGAGGTAGCGATATTTCAGGCGCAATTCCTCATTCACTTTGCCGGCCACTTCCGGATCGTCCACCGGAAACGGCAGCACGTCGGCCACGTTGAGCACTTCCAGTTCCTTCGCCATCACCTCGATTTCACCGGTGGGGATTTTCGGATTGTTGGTGCCTGCCGGTCGTTGGCGGACTTTGCCGGTGGCGCGGATGACGCATTCGCTGCGCAACGCCGCCGCTCGCTCGAACAGATCCTTCGGCAAATCGGAGGGGTCGAAGACGGTCTGGGTGCGGCCTTCGCGGTCGCGGACATCAATAAAAATCAGGCCGCCCAGATCGCGGCGGGAATGGACCCAGCCGGTCAGCGTGACCGTCTGCCCGATGTGTGCCGGGCGCAGCTCATTGCAATGATGTGTGCGTTTCATGTGAATGCAGAATGCAGAATTCAGAATGAAGAATTCGGCATCTGAAATGAACGCGGATTCTGGCGAATACGGCGTCGGATTTCAAAGCAATTATTCCAAAAAACCATTGGCCGGGGGCAATGGTAACGCACCAGCCCCGTTACCTTTTATGCACGCGCTGGTAAACGCGCACCCAGTCAACCTCCAGGCGGATGGGAAATTTCGTCTGACCGGGGTCACCGCCATTGGAACCGATGGCCAGGTTCAGGAGGAGATAAACCGGTTTGCGGAATGGATTGCCCCCGTCTGCGTTATCCGGCTCGGTCAGATCAAGATGGTTCATTGGTTTGCCGTCCAGCGACAGGTCAATTTTCTGCCGGTCCCATTCCATGCTCCAGATATGAAATTGCTGCGACCATGCCGGGCCGCCCAGTTCGGCCAGCGGCTTCCTGACCGCAAACCATTGGGCTTTTCCGCCGCGCTGGTAGCAAAAGTTGGCGAGCACAGTGGCCTTGTAAAATTCCATGATGTCCACCTCGCCGCAGGCTGGCCACTGAATGACCGGGTCTGCGCCCAATGTCCAAAACGCCGGCCAGCTCCCGGTTCGCGTGTCAATCCGCGCTCGCATCTCAAACTTGCCATAGGTGAACTCATGCCGATGGCGCGTGATCAGGCAGGCGGAGCTGTAATCAATCCATGGGCGGCTGGTCCGCCAGTCGTGGCTGCCGGGGACGAAACGGGGATTGGGTTTGTGTTCCGGCCGCGCTTCGATGATAAGCAGGCCGTTGGTGCAAAGCGCGTTTTCCGGCTGATACCACTGGAGTTCCTTATTACGTACAAAGCCGTGTTCATAATCCCAGTTGGCCGAATCGGGCGGGCCGCTGGTGTTAAACTCGTCTGACCATACCAGTTTCCAGTCGCCGGCGGCAAAAGTCGCAACCAAGGACAACCAAAAGAACAAGACGGCAGTTTTCATGATTCCGGCAGGTACCGGCTTCGGCAACGACCCGGATCAGTCGCCGGCAGACTGCGTAATTCGAATTCAGTACCAGTGCGCACGATGATGGAAGATGGGACGGATATCAAAAACATTTTGAACTTGGCCAATTCCCGGCTCGCCACGCTTCTCCGATTCAGTTAATCTTTCATGGCCATGATGGAGTTGTTGAAACCGGAAGTCATTATCACGCACGAAAGCGACCTCGACGGCCTCCTTTCCGGCGTGCTGCTGCAGCGGCTTGCCAAAAAGCTTTATAGCATCGAGGTACCGCTCGAAGCCTATCATTATAACCAGTGGAAACAGCGTGATTTGCGGGAGCGGGCTGCCTGGGTCGCGGATTTCACCTTCGAACCGCGCCTCGACAAGCCGGAATGGATGGTGATTGACCATCACGTCACGGACGCCGCGCCCAAGTACGCACGCTTCGTTCATGACGTGAACAAATCCGCCGCGACATTGTGTTACGAACTGTGCCGGGAACACGGCCTGGTTTCACCGGCGCTCGACCGGCTCGTGCATTTCAACAACGTCGCTGATTTATTTCTGGAGGACGACCCGGACTTCGTGATCGCGGGTGATTACGCGAATCTGGTCAAGGTTTATCAGTTTTGGAATCTGCACGCGCTCATCGGCGGCGAGATTGAACGGCTGCTCGACCATCCGCTGCTTGAAGTCATGGCCACGAAACGGCGCGTCGAGGACCCGCTTGGGTTCGAGTGGAGCAAAGGCAACATCACCGAGCTCAGCCCGACGGTCGGCTACGTGGACACCGTGGTGGGCAATAACAATCTGGTCGTCCACCAGTTATTGGAGCGGGCGGCGACGAAATATCCGGTGCTGGTAACACTGTTCCGGCGCGGGAACCTGGTGTTCGCCAGTTTCCGCAGCCGTGAGGGTGAGGCGCTCAAGGTGGCGGAAAAGTTCCAGGGCGGCGGCCACGCCAACGCCGCCGGCGCCATCCTCCCCAAATCCATCCGCTACATCCCCGACGCCGTGGAATATCTGAAGCAGGTGCTGAATCCGAAGCGGGACACGCCGCTGAACAGCCTGGAAAATTTGTTCGCCAGCATCGAAGCCGGCAAAAAATAGAAAAGTCGGGACGATTTTCCGAAAACGTCCCGAAACTCACTGCTTCAGCCGGAAAAATAGATTCCCCGTCGGCGGCGCGATAGTCACGCTGTTGGTGCCATTGGCCGTGTTGATGGAATAGCCACTCGTTGTCCAACCGGCCGGCGTGGCGAGGTTGGAATTCTGCTGGAGAGTGTAACTCCCTGTGTTTGGCCACGAAACAATCACGCTGTTGCCGGAGTGAGTGATGATCAAGTTCGGCAAGCCGGGGGTTTGGACCACGGAAATCAGCGCCCAGAACCCGCCGGTAAGCGAGTAATTGCCACCGGTCATCGGACCGCCGGCGTCGTGCTGGCCGATAGTCCCGCTGACTTGATATGTGCCGCCAATGCTCGTGCCGACGCCGCCGGCCACCTTGTACCAGTCAATCGAATATGGTTGGGTGAAGCCGATGGACGGAATCAACAATCCGAAAAGCAGAATAGATATTTTCATACATTCCTTAGTTCCTTTCCTGAAACGCTTGAACGGCGGTCTGCAATTCTTTCAACTGTCTGGCCAGCGTGTCATTCGATTGTCTCAAATTTGGTTTAAATTCCAGTCTGACTTAAGTGATTCACTGGCCTATGATTGCCGTGCCGCCCACGGCGGAAATAACCATGGGTTTGCTGATGGCCATGGTTTCGTGGGAGAGGCGGGGCTTCAGGTTTATGTAGCCGCCCGCAGGAACCGCGTTGGTTGCCTGCGCGAGCGTGCTATAAGGATTGGCATAGGTCCCCAGCATAGGTGACCCGCCATAAGTGAAGTCCACCCAGATGGGCCCGGGAAAAGCCTGGGGGGTTGAACTGATTCCATTGGCAACAACCTGAACCGTATAGGTGCCCGGCCCGGCGAGAATATTGGCGGGCACGACACATTCCGTGCTCACGAGCCGGGTGCCCGTCTGAACACCGGTGCTGCTCCAATTATAGGTGCGCCCGTAGTAAACATTGCCACTGCCGTCCGTAAAGCGGACCAGCGAAAAGTTGCTGTCCATCTGGTTATCATCCCCAAAGGCCGCGCCCACGGAAATCCCGTTGAACAAGGTGCCGATGAGGTGCAACGAGCTGTCGGGGTTATAAACGATGCTGCTGATCGCCGGCTGTCCGGCCGCGAGTTGCGAAGAGCCGGGATTGTAATCGTAGAGCTGTCCGCTGGTGTCACTGTACAACACGGTTCCGTCCGGCAAATCCGGCATCGAGGTCGCATCGGAAATGACGTAATTTGTATCGGTGGTGGGTGAGTTGGGACCGGAGGTTGGGATGAAGAGGTCGCTGAACGGATTAAACTCGTAAAAGTAGTTGGTCGAGTGGTTGGCGCTGACCGTAGACGCACAAAGGATGTTGCCGTTGGCCATCATGGCGGCCGGGGCATCTTGCGCCACCAAGCCATTGGGTATGTTTGGCCCGACCGTCCAGCTGCCCGGGTTGGTGTTGCCGGTCGGAGTGTAATAGATGGTGTTCCCGACCCCGCCCAGAAAGAAAACCCGGCCATCCGACAAAAGGAAACCGGCGCCCACTTCCTGACTTGCGCTGAAGAGCTGGATGGGCAGTGAACTGTCACCAATCCATGCGTTCAAAGACGGAATGAACCGTTCCCCGCGCTGAAAGAAATCGTATGTGAGAATGCTGTCATCCGGCAGTTTGACTGCGCTTTGTTTGTCGGCCCAGATGTTGCCATAGGGCAAGACCGGCCCCTGGGAGAGCTGGTTGGAAACCGGATCGAACAGAATCGTCGCTCCCGGGTTATAGGGATATACCGGTGTAATGAGGACTTTGCCGTTGTTTAAGACCACGGAATACGAGTCTGAAAACCCCGAGAAATGCGCGCCAAAGGAACCTGCATTGGTGGAGATGTTGTTGTTTTCCGTGATCATGTTGGTGGGAACCGTGATCGGCGTCCATGTGTTGGCCACCGGGTCAAAGATTTCGGCGTTGGTGAAACCCGTCCCATATTCGCCACCGGCAACAAAAACCCGACCGGCCTGCAGAACATCGGATGAGTAATACCTGCGGGTATCGTGCATCGGCGCCAGACTGGACCAGGTACCGTTGACATAGCTTCCGTGAATGTCCGGAGTGAGTCGGAACCAATTGGTTCCGATCCCGAACCCGCCCTGAGCCATCACGGTGCCATCGGGCAACAACAGCATGTGGCCGATGCCTTCGCTCGGAAAGTTGGCCAGCGGGGTCCAGCTTCCCACGGCGAAGGTTTGCGCCGGCAAAACCAAAAAATGCCAGCACCAGCGCCCATCGTCGCATGACTCCGGCAAAGATCTGAAACATGGTTTTCATGGGTGAACGAATCAGGGAATCGCTCGCTCTGTTGTCATTGCAATGTGACCAGCACGAGCACCATGCCTTTGCCCGTGCTCAAGCCCGTCATCGCCTTGCCCAAAACGGCCCCCTCCGCACGTGCGCGGTCAGTCGCCTTCATCGCATGCCCCGGCGTATCTGAGGTCGTAAGCAAATCGCCCGGCTGGATTGCACCTCCGGTCGCATCGGCCAACACATAGACGCGCCCGGTCAATGCCACATTTTGATCACCGTCCAGTGCGCCCGCCTGATGCAAGGCAATGCCCGGGTTGGCAGTGCCTTAATTTGCTCGGAGTTCCGCCTTCAGGCGGCTCGGAACCGCGTGAACGCGGAACTCCAAACTTCAAATCAGGGCACTACCCCCGGGTTGATACCATTGGCGCCGCTGACCACACCCGCAACGCGGGTGTCATAGGCGATACTACTCATTTTGAGCTGGCCGGGATGTGCTTCATCGATGACGACGACCGCACCCTGCGGAATTTTGTTGCCGCCCATCTTGAACGGTTC
>DASZAB010000034.1:0-97567 GCA_035945675.1 Verrucomicrobiia bacterium
CGTGCCAGTCCACACCCAGCTTGAGCTGCTCGATGCGGACGGCCGTTTCAAGGTTTGCTTGCGTTTCAGCGTTTACGAGCGTATTGGTTTTCATAGGCATGATTGAGGTTTATGGTTTACTGTTCACCTATAGTTGTCGCCAACCGCGTCAACTCCCTCAACTCATGCCTTCTTTGGTCCGTTAGGCGGCATTCGCGCGTTTTATGAAGCTTACGTCATTTGTTTGTTTATTATTTAGCGTCCAGTTATGCTGGAGTCAGGGAACACTTGTTTGGAGCTGGACTTGGACTGGGACAAACGACACGTCAGACGCTGGTAGTGGGCTTTTGACCACTAGCCTTGACCAAGGTGGCGGCGCTTATCAAGTTCTGGACGCATCAGGCAGTCTTGCTGGTTACGCTGTTACCGGAGTTACAAATTATCGGAGCGGTTTTTATCCTGCCCAAAAATTGGGTTTTCCATTGGGAACATCTGGCGGGACTAATTTCACGCAGTTCATTTTTACACTCACTCAAGGTTGTTCGGAGATGATTCAAGTAAGCACAGAGACGGTATTCCCAGACTTTATGAACCCCGGCAGCTTCATCACAAATTACCCCACGGCTGTCAGTAGCTTCCAGTCAGGCTCTGGAGCATATTCGCCAATAAATCAGGGGGTATTTTCGATAGCGGCGGAGCCAGCACCAGAGCCAAGTGTTGGATGCTTGGCGGTTTGCGCCGGAACCTTTCTTTATTATATTAGACGGCGAATATGACGATTTTGCCGCCTAACACCTATTAAGCCCGGATTGTCAACCGGCAAAAAAATGACCCGCGGAAAAGGTTTTCCCTTTTCCGTTGGCAGACCTCGAACCGGGAACTCCCGCCTTCGCCAAGGCTGCGGCGAGACGGGCCGGCTAAACATCCGCCGTCGCCCAGATGCTATCGCAAGACAGCCTTACAGGGACTCCATCGAGCCGGTCAGAGTTCATCCGGACCACCCGGAATTGATCGGCGTGCCAGTCCACTCCCAGGTTGAGTTGTTCGATGCGGATAGGCGTTTCAAGGTTTGCTTGCGTTTCAGCGTTTACGAGCGTATTGGTTTTCATAGGCATGATTGAGGTTATTGGTTCATCTGTCATTAATAGTTGTCGCCCACCGCGACAACTTCCTCAACGCATGCCTTCTTTGGATCGCCGGACAACACTGCACTCAGATGATTTCGTTCATCGTTCCAGCGCATAATGAAGAGGCTTGGATTGCCCGATGTGTTTCCGCTATTCGCAACGCGACGGAATCAGTAGGCGAACCGTATGAGCTAATTGTTGTTGATGATTCGTCCACCGATGCGACTGCCTTGGTCGCAGAGGCGCTGGGCGCATGTGTCATTCACGTGGAGCACCGACAAATTTCAGCCACTCGGAACGCTGGCGCGAGACGGGCAAGCGGCGATATTTTGTTCTTTGTGGATGGCGACACGCTGGTAAACACCCCGGTCATTCAATCAGCGTTGCGGAGCACTCGTGGGGGCGCGGTCGGGGGTGGATGTGTTCCTCGCTTCGAGGGGTCACTGCCGTTTTGGTGGAGATTATTCTATCCATTCATGGTGGGGGTGATTCGGTTGCGGCGTTTGCCGGGCGGGGCTTGCCAGTTTTGCACACGGGTGGCCTTCGAGGCGGCAGGCGGGTTCAGCGAGAGCCATTATGCGGCGGAAGATGCGTTGTTTGTTTCTGCACTGAAACGACAAGGTCGGTTTGTGGTGTTAGCTGAGCCGGTGGTCACTTCGGGGCGTAGCCTTCGCGCACATTCGTGCATGAGCGTGATGCGTTTACTCATGCGTTTTGCATTCCACGGCCCCGATGGTTTCCGCGACCGACAAGGATTGGATTTATGGTATAATCCAAAAAGAGAAGAGGG
This sequence comes from Verrucomicrobiia bacterium, assembly GCA_035945675.1. GTDB lineage: Bacteria > Verrucomicrobiota > Verrucomicrobiia > Limisphaerales > UBA11358 > UBA11358. The sequence goes on from DASZAB010000034.1 coordinate 1,897, forward strand.
ATGATGATTCTGACGCGTGGCCTGTTCTTGAGAAACAGGACGCGCAAGTCGTTGGTGATCAACGCAACTGCCCTGTCTTGTTTCTTGAATCATTGCCCCCGGGCGGGGTTGGAGAGCTAACCGCGCTGGAGCCACAAAGGAAATGCAGGAAGATGGATGCTGAATGCTGAAATAGAGTTGAACCATGAGATTTGAAAATTCAGATACTTGAGCGTTGCATCCTGATGGCCAACGGACGAAGAGGGATTCAGGCACCACGGAAAACTTTTGAACGCCAAACTGCCGGTACAGGATGCGCTGATGAGGCGGCCGCAAAAGCAATCAACTGATCGGATTCAAGAAACGTTTTTCACTTGTCGCTGAATGGCCGGCGTTGCAGTATTTCGCCCACCAGCCATTAACCCCAAACATCAAAAATATATGAGCCAAGCCAAACATTTCACTCTGTGGTCATGCGGGTCGCTGATTTCAGCGCTCGCGATGGTTTTAGTCGCCGGTTGCCAATCTGCCCGGGAACAATCCAGCAGCGAACCGGCAACGGCAACGGCAACCGCAACAGCGGCCGCGCCCGCCGCGACAACCGAGGCTGCGCCCGCAGCCCTACCCAAAATCATCCGCATTGATGCCGGCTCGGACACCAACTACGTTGATGCCGAAGGCAACACCTGGCTCGCCGACCAGGGTTTTGCGGACGGCGAGGTGATCACCCGGGATGACGACATGCCGATTGCCAACACGAAGGACCCCGCGCTGTATCGGACCGAGCATTATGACATGACGTCCTTTTCCGAGAACGTTCCCAACGGCAAATACACGGTGAAGCTGCATTTTGCCGAAACCTACGAAGGGGTCACCGGCCCGGGAGAGCGCGTGTTTTCCTTCAATGTCGGCGGTCAAAATGAGTTCAAAGATTTCGATGTCTGGGTCAAGGCCGGCGGTCCGCAAAAGGCCTATGATGTAACCGTGGACAACGTGGATGTGACGGACGGCAAGCTGGCCATTACCTTCACGGCCAACGTGCAAAGTCCCGAGATCAACGGAATAGAAATCATCCCGGCCCAGTAGTTTCGGCTGCGGCAGCATTTGAGGCGGCGTTCGGTGAACGCCGCCAGTTTATTTCGCCTTTCCCAAAAAATGCGGCGGTCGCCGGCCGCCGTTACTATGCTTAATGTTGCCCGATTGGCGCGGGCTTGCCTTGCCGCAGGGCGGGCAGCCAGCCGCTATAGCGGCGTTGATTGTAGTAACTTTGCGTTCCGTGTTCGTCTTGATGGCCGGACTTTGGCAGGATGACCACTTCTTTCGATGAAGTAATTTCATTCACCGCCGCCAATACGCTGGAGGGCGGACAGGTTTCGTCCCTCAGCCCCAGGCCGACCAGCACGGGGCATCTGATGCGCCGCGCGAAGTTGGCGATGTCATAATAGCGGCTGGCTTCATGCACTTTCACCGGGTCTTTGCCGTCCGTGTTGAAATACCAATGCGGCCAGCCGGGCGCGCGGCCCGCCTCAGGCGCCAGGGTGTCACCGTTCGCCGGCACCAGTGCCAGCGCCGCCGTGATGTCCCTGGGATGCAACCCGGCAATCATGATGGTTTGTTGTCCGCCCTGGCTGTCGCCCATCACCACCAGCGTCTTGCCGTTCCAGTCCGGGCGTGTCTTCAGGTATTCCACCGCGCGGTAGCAGGACAGGTACATGCGCAAAAAATAGCTGGTGTCACGATTGTCGTTGCCGATGGACCAGTAATCCTTGAGCGGCCCGGCGAATTGTTCCTTGTAAAACTCCGCCGGTTCGTCAATCGGCAGATCGTGGGGCTCGAGGTTCAGCGCCAGCCAGCCTTCCGCGGCCCGGTCCGTCACCCAGCTTTTCTGCAATTCGTAAACACCCGCCCATTGAACAATGAGCAGTGCGGGGAACTTTTTGCCTTGCGCGGGCCGGGCGATCTGGCCCTGGATGTGGGTTCCGCGGATGTTGTTCATGGTGATTATCCAATAAGCCACGCCCGGTTTTCCGCTGGCCTCCGCTTCGAGTTTTGGATTGGCCGGGACTTTTTTCAGTTCCTTGATTTTGGCCTTCCAGAACGCGTTGAAATCGGCCGGCATTGACGCGGCCGGCGTGATGCGGTCCGGCGCGGCCACAGCACCGCCCACGGCTCGATTCGTGGCGTTGTCCGGCTGCCATTGTACCTCGACCAGCAAGGTGCCCGGCGTCGCGAACCGGGTTTCGATGCCGGCGACGTCATTACTGAAATCCAGGTTACCCTGTCCCACGTCGGTCAGGCCGCCAACTTTAAGGGTGTAATGGGCCGCGGGCGCGTTGGATTCGCCTTTCCATTCAACCGTCCAATGAACGGTGTCCCCGACCTGGTACACGCCGTCGGGCTGATCGGGCGCAACCGTCATTTGCGCGCGGCCGAGGCTTGCGGCTGCGAACGCAATCAATATGAGGGCATGAACACGGGTAGTGGTACATTTCATGACCCTCGGTGGGGCGAGCATACTCGCGAGCCGGCTCGTCAGCAGCCTCGCCCCACCAAACTGTGGCACTACCTGGACATGGAAGTATTTGGATCGCATGAGATGAACGGTATAAAACACCAACCGGCCCGCGCCAGAACGTTTTTGGAAAAGGCGTAGCCGCCGACGTCAGGGCGTGTTGCCCAAACTGCCCGGAGCGCGGACAGGTATGTTGCTTTGTAGAAAAGATTGTTCGTCCTCAAAGGCAGCCATTCCCTCGCCCCGCCAGCGGAGCGCGGGGAGAGGGCGAGGGAGAGGGGCCGTTCAACAAAAAGCCACCTCTCCCCGACCCTCTCCCCCAACTTCGTTGGCGGAGAGGGAGATCAAACGGAGGTGTCGTCTCCGGATTCGATGTTTTCTACAAAGCAACTCAGCGGTCCGCGTTCCGGGCGCGTCTCGGTGGTTTGGGCAACATGCCCGTCAGCCGGCACAAATCAAACAAACGGGGAATTATATTCTATGGCGCGAACTGACGTTCGCGGCTACGAGATTAATTGAATTGCGCCAGAACGAAATGTCCCAGCAACGCGGATGGCAGACAGATTGAGAAGGGGGCAATCTCCCGGCCCGAGATTTTTTTCGGGGAATTCCGGCAGGCGATCTTGATCAATCGCGACGACTATATTCCTGGATGGCCGCTCGCCACCACGGCGCGAGCGACTCGTCGGGGCGCAACCAGGCCTGCTGATGCAGCCGGACCATCGCGTGTGCGTCGGTCATGACCAGGAGTCGTTCCGCGGCGGTCAATTGGGCCGGGCCTTCCGTCAGCAATTTCCTTCCCAGGGTCCGGACTTCTTCACGTCCGGCGCCGAGCCGGACGAGTTGTTCGGCATAAACGGGATTCAGCTGCTTTTCCCGCAGCAGCGAGACATGAATTGCGTTGACGTAAGGATCCAACACCGCTTCGGCCAGGCCGGCGTAGGCACGGCGCGGGGCGGTGTCGTCGGTCATTTCGTGGATTCGCAATTGCGAGCGCAGCGAAACGAGCTCGACCGGCGGCTGGGTTTCTTCCGGAGTCAGAAACAGCCCGAGTTTTCGCGCGCGCGCGCCCAGGCTGCGTTGGCTCGTCCACACGCTGAGCGGGATGGAAAGCACCATGCCGGTGAACACCGGAGTGAACCACCAGAACAGGATCTGATTCAACCGCCACATGAATACGCCCCAAACCAGGCCGATGAGGGTGTGGCCCCAATGCCGCCGCAGGGCGGACAACCACGTTGTGCCATCGGAGCCGCGCATTTGCTGGCCCCAGCCCACGCTGGCCCCGAACAGATTGGTGACGACAAAACGCGTGTGCCAGAGCATGAGCAGCGGCGCATGCAGCGTGGAAAAAATGGTTTCGCCCACGACACCCACCGCGGTGCGGGCCAGGCCGCCGAAGGCCCGGCGGCGTTCCCAATCAAACGCCAGGTCAATCAGCGCCAGCACCTTCGGCAAAAACAGAACCGCCATGCAGATGCTGAAGACCAGAAGGGCATGGGCAGTGCCGCTCAGGTTGGTCAGGTAGCCATGCACCGTGATTTCCGACAGCCCGGTATATTTTTGATACCAATGGATCCAGTTGAACATCAGCAAAAACACCAGCCACAGCGGCCCGGCGAGATAGCCGCAAATGCCCAGCAACAGATGCAGTCGGTTCACCCCCCGCAGGCCTTTGACGAACAAGACGAGGCCGTGTTGCAGATTGCCCTGGCACCAGCGGCGTTCGCGCTGCGCATTCTCAATCATTCCTTGCGGGACTTCCTCGTAGCTGCCTTCCAGATCATAAGCGAGCCACACCTCCCAGTTGGCCCGCGATAACAGCGCGGCCTCGACGAAATCATGGCTGAGAATCTGTCCGCCAAAGGGTTTCTGTCCGGGCAACTGCGGCAGATCGCAATGCTGCATGAACGGTTCGGTGCGAATGATGGCATTGTGCCCCCAATAATTGCCCAGATTCAGCGCCCAATAATTCAACCCCGCGATGAACACCGGCGCGTACAGGCGGTTGGAGAATTGCTGGATGCGGCCGAAGAGTGATTCCGCGTTCACGAGCGCCGGAACGGTTTGAATCAGTCCGACGGTCGGGTGCAATTCCATCAACTTCACCAGATCCACCAGCGTTTCGCCACGCATAATGCTGTCGGCATCGCACACCAGGAAATATCGGTAACGGCGGCCCCAGGCGTTGAGAAAGTCACGCACGTTGCCGCTCTTGCGGCCTTCGTTGTCCGTGCGGCGGCGGTAATAAATGCGTCCCAGCGCGTCCAGTTCGCCGATCAATTCATACCAGCACCGTTCTTCCTCCACCCATTTGTCCGGATCGGTGGAATCGCTGAGAATGAAGAAGTCGAAGTGTTCGAGCTGGCCGGTTTTTTTGAGCGATTCGTAGGTGGCGCGCAGCCCTTCGTAAACGCGCACGATGTTTTCGTTGTAGATGGGAAAAACGATGGCCGTGCTGGTGCCGGCGATGCTTTGGGAGCGGTAATCCGTTTGGGTGATGCGGCGGGGGTCGCCGATGGCGCGCAGGACAAAACCAAACACGCCATGCATACAGCCGATCGCGATCAGCGAAAACAGGATGACAAACACGGTGAACAGCACGGTGCTCGAGGCGGACCAGCCGGTGCGCCAGAGCAGATCGGCGAAGAGCAGGGAGACCAATCCTGTCAACAACAGGGCGCAGGAATAAAAAATAAACACGCGCCAGCCACGATGGACCCGGGGCAGGGGAGTCACCCCCAGGGGCGGCTGGTCCGACGCGGAAGCGGACTGGGGGGCGCCGGGCATGGTTCAGTGCGTGAAATAGAAAACCGCGAACAGCAACAGGATGAACAAGGTCCAGGCCATCACCATTTTCAAATAAGGAATCCGGCCCAGATTCGTCAGGGTCGTGATCGGGCCCAGGTCGAAGGGGCGCGGGGTCATTTTGGAAAGTTGAAATCCCGGTCCGGCGCGCAGGTAGGCATCGCGCATGGAATGGACGAACTCCTCCGGCCAGGGTGGCGGGCGGAGGAATTGATCCTGCCACTTGCCGGGCATGTCCGCGAGGAGCAGGGCAAGCCGCCCGCGGGTGGACAGCATCTGGTCGGCGTTGGTGGGCGGCTCATGCAACACTTCGACAAACCACTCGGTCACGATGCGGTCCATTTCCTCGGCGGCAATCTGAGTAGCGGAGTGGTCCGGCTCGACCGGGGCGCGCTTCATGGCGCGTTCGAGCACGCGAAGCACCAACTGGCCCAATAATGCCTTGTTGCGAATCCGCAAGGCATGGAAATAGTTTTCCACCTTGGCGTAGGCGGCGTTCCACTCTTCCAACGGGCGGCCGGCCAGTCGGCCGGAAACGTCGGTCAACGCGCCCGGGCCGGTCAGGGCGGACTCCATTGGTAGGTCCATGTTTCGCTCAGAATATTCGTTCCCCGTTGCAACGTGCAGCGGATATCCACGGGATTGGCATTACCCGGTTTCGGCTGCATTTTTAAGACGACACGCCATGTCTTGAGGAAAGTATTGCGCAAAACCTGGTTCCAGACAATCGCCGCGTTGGGGCTGCAACTGGCGATGGCCTCCGGCGGGTTGTTGTTGGGAATGGCGTCCAGTTTTGGCCCGGTAAAATCAATCATGATGACGCGGGTGTTGGCGTTGCCGGTATCGAGGCCGATCCGGGTGGCCACCACCCGGTTTTCAGAAAGTTTTATGTCCGCGGCGCCGTTTTCCCAATAGAGGGTGTAACCAAAACGGTAGGGCTGCATCGGCGCCGGTTTGTTTTTCGGGTCCCAGAACGCGACGATATTGTCCAGGCCTTCGTAGTTGGCGCTCAATTCGACGAGATGCAAATCGCCTTCGCCCCAATCGCTGTGCGGCTCGACCCACACACTGGGTTCCCGCTGAAACAGGTTGAACATGTCCTGATACGCCGCAAAGGAGCGTTCCCGCTGCAGCAGGCCGAAACCGCGGATGTGCGGCGCATAAAAAACCTGGTGCCGCAGGACGGCCGGATTGTCCAGCGGACGCCAGAGCACCTCGCCGCTGCCCATGTGCACCAGCAGGCCGTCGGCGTCATGCACTTCCTGGCGATAGTCGTCAAACTTGCGCTCCGAATTTTTGCCGAACCAGAACATGCTGGTCAGCGGCGCCAGGCCGATGGTTTTGACGGGCAGTTTCCGTTGCGGGTTGGCCTCCAGGATTTCTTTTGGTTCGCGCAGGAAGACCACCGCCTCGACATCCGCCGTGGTGGTGTCACCGGGGTGGATGATGAATTGATACGCGCCGGTGCAACTGACGCTGTCCAACAGGGCAAACAGGGTTAATTCCTTGTCGTCCGGCTGTGGTTTGCCAAGCCACCAGTCGGTAAAGATGGGAAATTCCTCCGGGCGGTCCATTTCACCGCAATCCACCGCCAGCCCTCGCGCCGATTGGCCGTAACGCTGGTCCTTGCCCAGCAACCGGAAATAACTTGCGCCGAGGAACGCGCCGAGTTCGTCCCACTGGTTGGTCTTGTTCAGCGGATACAAAACCCGGAAACCGGCGTAACCGGTGTTGGCGGGAATTTGATTTTCGATGTTCAGGCCGCCGTAATCAAAGAAATCCTCCACAAACCGGATCGGCTGCAGATGCGTCGCCGTGAATTCATACACGTGCACCGGCTCCTGGTAAAGATAGCCCGGATGAAAAAACTCGATGCGGAAGGGGAGGTTTTCCACGCGCCACAGAGCCTGGCTGCGGCGGAAACGAATCTGCCGGTACTTGTCGTAATCAAGATTCTCCTGCCGCAACACCTTGGGCAGGTCGGCGCGCGGCGAATGGAACGGATGGCGTGCCCGCTCTTCGGCCCGTTTGATGACATAACCCAGGTTCACCTCGCCGGATTCGAGACTCGCCGCAACGGGTCCCGTCCAGGCCATGACCATGGTTAAAATCAGGCAACTACGCCGCCACATTCAGGCTAAGGAGAACCGAAGTGGGGCAAATTTGCAAGTTCAGCGAGAAACCCTCTAAGCAACAATATGTTGCATTGTTGATGCCAATTATTGGTAAGCTGGTATTCATGGGGGAACGGGAGGGCCTATTGGGATGCCGACGATCATGCCGAAGGTCAGGCGGTCGCGGCGCATCTGGATAAATTCCTTGCCGACAATCGCCCAAAACCGTTGCCAATTGAACTCGTGCAGTTTCATCTAATAATCGTATGGGTTGGAACGACCGCCCTCCCCCCGGCCCTCTCCCCCCGGGAGAGGGAGAACAGCGGTCGGCCAGCCGGCAAATTGGAAGGCCTGTAAAAAAGCACGGGATGAACGTCGACGTTCTGCGCACGATTTCGTTATCATTCCGATGAGTTAACAAAAAAGTTGACATATCAAACAAATGTTTTAATTATTTGTTTGAAACATGAATTTGAAATCGTTGTCCGGTGCCGAGCCCCAGGCGCATGATGAAACGCGGCGCCAGCTTCTGGAAGCGGCGGGCGAGGTGTTTGCCCAGACCGGCTTCCGCAACGCCACCGTGCGCGAAATTTGCCGGCGTGCGGGCGCCAACGTCGCCGCGGTCAACTACCATTTCGGCGACAAGGAAACGCTTTACGCCGAGGTTCTGCGGGATTCGCAGCAGAAGGCCTTTGAAAAATATCCCCCCTTGCTGGGCGTGGCGGCCGACGCGCCGCCGGAGGAAAAGCTCTGCGCCTTTATCCGGTCTTTTCTGCTCCGCATCTTCGACAGCGGCTCCAGCACGCGGTTCGGCAAGATCATGTCGCGGGAGATGGTGGAGCCGACCGGGGCGCTGGAGGTGTTGCTGGAAGTACGGATCCGGCCGATGGCCGACCAGCTTCGCGGCCTGGTGGCGGAAATTCTCGGCGGTCCAGCCGACGACGCAGCAGTTCGATTGTGTAGTTTCAGCATCGTCAGCCAGTGTGTTTTTTTTCATCATTGCCGGACCATGATTACGCGGCTTTTCCCCGAGCAGCGACTGGACGCCTCGGCGGTGGAGCCGCTGGCCGGGCATATTGCGCGCTTCTCGCTTGCCGCCATGAAACACTTGTCCGACCCTGAAACACCCGGGTCCAAACCGGGCCGGGCCTTGCCCCGTGGAGCAGCAGCGGCCAGAGTGCGCCGTAAACCGGCGGACCGTACCCCACAGGGCAAGCGGCGGCGGCATTGAAGGAATTTGAAAATATGAAAATGACCAGACTTATTTCCCTGTTGTTGCTTGCCGGTTTCATCGCCGGTTCGAATGCTCCGGCGCAAAGCACGGCCGTCGACACCAACGCGCCCGCCTGGGTCACGCGACCACTGTCGCTCGTGGATTGCCTGAACCTGGCGCTGAGCCAGAACGCCACGATTCTCAAGGCCAAGAGCGATTTGCAGGCGAACTACGGCATCGTCATCCAGACCCGCGCCGTGGCACTGCCCCGGGTGATCGCCTCCGGCCAGTACAAGAGGACCGAACGCAGCGCGATTGAGAGTTTTCCCGTCCCGAACATTCCCCAGTTGCCCGATCAAAATTGGAATGCGGGTGTCCAGATCGTCCAGTCCATTTATGAAGGCGGCAAAATGGTTGCCGCCATTCGCGCCGCCCGGCTCACGAAGGAACAGTCCCTGCTGCAATATCAGACCGTCGTGCAGGATACGCTGCTGAATACGCGGCTGGCTTATTACGATGTCTTGCTGGCGGCGCAACAAATCGTCGTGCATGAGGCGTCCGTGGCGCTGCTTTCCAAAGAGCTCGAGGACCAGCATAGCCGGTACCATGCCGGCACGGTGCCGCATTTCAACGTGCTGCGGGCCGAAGTCGCCGTGGCCAACGAGCGGCCGGCGCTGATTCAGGCGCGGAACAATTACCGGATCGCCAAGAACAACCTGGCGAACCTGCTCGGCTACAATCTGCCGCGCGACATTTGGGAGGACATTCCGCTGAATCTCTCCGACAAGCTCGAAGCCGAGCCCTATCAGATTGATTTGCCGCAGGCCATCGAGCGGGCGTTGGCCAGCCGCACCGAGCTGGCCGCGCTGCGCAAAGCGGAAGCGTTGCAGCGCGAAAACGTGGTCAGCGCCAGGTCGGGTTACAAACCGACGGTTCAGGTTTTTGCCGGCTACAGCTGGTATAACGCGCAATTCACGCCGCCGATTGATCTGGATCACGACATCCACGGCTGGAATGCCGGGGCGCAATTGAGCTGGGACATCTTTGACGGAATGCTGACGCGGGGAAAAGTGGTGCAGGCGCGGGCACTGTACGAGAGGTCCAAGACGGACGTGGAGGACATGGGACGCCAGATCGAGCTGGAGGTGCGCACGGCGTACTCCCAGTTCATTGAAGCCCGCGAGGTGCTGGATTCGCAAAAGACCGTCCAGGCGGAAGCCGAGGAGGCCCTGCGCGAAGCCGAGGCGCGCGCCACCGCCGGCACCGGCACGCAATTGGACGTGCTGGACGCCCAGACTTCGCTGACGCAGGCGCGCACGACGCAAATTCAGGCGTTGCACGACTATGCCGCCGCCCGCGCCCGGCTCGAACGCGCGATCGGCGCGGACATGGCGCAAACGCAGAATCCAAAATCCTGATTTACCATTGACGGCATCGGCGGCTTTGGGGGATTTTTATGGGGCTATGGCAAAAATTCAAAGGGCATTGCTCTCCGTTTCCGATAAAACCGGTCTGGTTCCGTTGGCACAGGCGCTCACGGCGTCGGGCGTTGAACTGATTTCCACCGGCGGCACCGCCGGGGCGCTGCGGGAGGCCGGATTGGCAGTAAAAGATATCAGCGAATACACCGGGTTTCCCGAAATGCTCGACGGTCGCGTCAAAACGTTACACCCAAAAGTTCACGGCGGACTGCTTTTCATCCGCGGCAACGCGCGGCACGAGGCCGCCGTGCAGGAGCACAACATTCAGCCGATCGATCTCGTGGTGGTGAACCTTTATCCGTTCGAGCAAACCGTGGCCAGGCCGGACGTGTCATTGCACGATGCGATTGAGAACATCGACATCGGCGGGCCGTCCATGCTTCGGAGCGCGGCCAAAAACCACAACAGTGTGACGGTGGTGGTGGACCCGCTGGATTACGCGGAAGTCACCGGTCAAATCCAGGCCAACGGCAACACGACGCTCGAACTGCGCCGCCAGCTGGCGGCCAAGGTTTTTACGCGAACGGCGGCCTACGACGCGGCCATTGCGGCACATTTGAATTCCGAATTCGGAATCCGGAATTCGGAATTGCCGGAATCGCTTTCCATTTCCGCGCCGCTGGCACAACCGCTGCGGTATGGCGAAAATCCGCATCAAAAAGCGGCGCTTTACGGCAAATTCCGCGAATTTTTCCAGCAGCTTCATGGCAAGGAGCTTTCCTACAACAACATTCTGGATTTGACGGCGGCGGCCAATTTAATCACTGAATTCGCGGGCGATCCGCCTTCGCGCGGCTTCGGCGCGACGAGCCCGCCGACGCTGGCGATTCTCAAGCACATGAATCCGTGCGGCGTCGGCCAGGGGACGAACCTGCGCGAGGCGTGGGACAAGGCGTTGGCCACCGATCGGCAGGCGCCCTTTGGCGGCATCATCGCCGTGAACCAGACGCTGGACGGCGCCTGTGCGGACGCCATCGCGGAAATTTTCAGCGAGGTCATCATCGCGCCGGATTTTTCGGCGGAAGCGCTCGCGATTCTGCAGAAAAAGAAAAATTTACGACTGATGAAAATGCCGCGGTGGGGCGAGACTACCGGCGAGCCGGCTCGCGGGGACGCTCGCCCCACCGATCAATTTGATTTGCGGAGTGTTGGCGCCGGTTCCTTTTTATTGCAGGAACGCGATTTGAAGCAGACGGCGGCGACCGACTTAAAAATTGTCACGCGGCGCCCGCCCAACGAGGCGGAATTGAGCGCGATGCTGTTCGGCTGGCGCGTCGTCAAGCACGTGAAGTCGAACGCCATAGTTTACGTGGTGGCGGACCCGGCTGCCGGCGGGGCCGGTCGGACGCTGGGCATCGGCGCCGGCCAAATGAGCCGGGTGGACGCGAGCCGGATTGCCGTCTGGAAGGCGGGCGAGGCGAAACTTTCGCTCAAAGGCAGCGTGGTATGCAGCGACGCCTTTTTCCCGTTTCCGGACGGTTTGATGGCCGCAGCGGAGGCAGGGGCGACGGCGGCGATTCAACCGGGCGGTTCGGTGCGTGATGCCGAAGTGATTGCGGCGGCGGATGAGCGAGGGGTGGCCATGGCATTCACCGGCACACGGCATTTCCGGCACTAACGAATCAGCCGGTAAATCAGGACGAATTGGCCCAAAACGACCGCTACCAGGAGGGCCCAGACGAACCGTTCCCGCAACCACAGGCCACGCTGGCGGGCGGCCGCCAGCCAGAATTGCAGTTTGGCGGAGCCGAGGGTAATGACATCGCCATTGCGGAGCAGCGCGACCTGGACCGGTTGATTATTGATCATGACCAGGGCGTTCTGCGCGGCGGCGAGTTTGAAACCTTCCCGCCGGTGAAATTCCAGGGTCAAGTGTTGATCCCACGCGCCATCATCATTCAATTGCAGGTCGTTCCCGCTGGCGCGGCCGATGCGAAAAGGAAAACGGCGGACCACCGATTGGCTGCCCGCCTTTTTTCCCGCCAGAATGTGAAGTTCAATCATCAGAAAATCCGGCGCGGCACCTGGATCTGGTCACCGGGATAAACGGGCGCGTCCAACGACGGGTCTTTCAGGGCTTTGACGCAATTGACGGTGATGATTTCACCGTTGTGCCGGATGAGCTTGACCCGCTTTTGATTGGCAAAGTCGGTGAAGTCGCCGGCGGCCTGAATGGCCTTGGTGACCGTGGTTTCACCGATGTAGAGTTGGCGACCGGGCTGTTTCACTTCTCCCCCGACGTAGAAGACGCGCTGTGGAGAACTGACGGTGACGGTCAACCGGACATAATACTTGGGCACATAGAGATCATGAATATCATTCTGCAATTCGCCGGCTGTTTTGCCCAAGGCCCGAACCGCGCCGATGTAGGGAAGAGTGATGTTGCCGTTTTCCGTGATGGTTTGGACATTTTCCGGGATTGGCGTGGCTGTGCCAGAGTAGTCCACGGTGACGTTGTCACCGATATGGAAACGGGCGGCCGTTAAATCACCCGAGTTTGTGTCCGCGGGCGCGGTTCCTGTTCCCGTATCGGTTCCCGTCAATGCCGAAGGCGGCTGGGGGCTGTCGGAAAAGAGAATTTGTTCAGATGACGATGAGCACCCGCTCAAAATGAATCCAGCCAGCAACAATCCCACAGCGGGCCATTGCGCGCGCGACAGAGTCCAAAACAGTTTCATCACCGACAATGCTCGCGAAATTGGCCGCACAATCAATACTTTTGTTTGATACCGGTTTTGTTCGCGTCCTCGGCAGTGCTCTGGGGTGCGGCTTCCACTTCGTCTTCGTCGCGCGAATAGTAGTAATAATAGCCTTCGTCCTGCGACATGGTGATGTTGTTAAGGACAATGCCAACCAGATTGCCGCCGGCCTTTTCGATCAATTGTTTGGCACGGATGTTCATCGGCTGCGGGTAGCGGCGGTATTGGATGACCTGGATGGCCATGTCCACTTCGCTGGCGAGCACCGCGGCATCACTGACGCCCAGGATGGGCGGCGAGTCAAAAAACACAAAATCGTAGCGCTGCTTCAATTCCGTGATCAGGTTTTTCATCTGCAGCGAATTGAGGATGCTCATCGAGCTGCTGGGCAGTTTGCCGCTGGCCATGAAATCGAGCATCGGCACCGGGGTGGTTTGAATGACTTCCTCCAATGAATTTTGTTTCAACAGATAATTGGTCAAACCGATATTATTGCTGACCCGAAGTATTTTGTGGAGGGTCGGGCGACGGAGGTCCGAATCCACGATCACGACGCGCTGGCCCGCCTGGGCAAAGACGGTGGCCAGGTTGAGGGCGGTGGTGGATTTGCCTTCCCCCATGCCCGCGCTAATGATGACGATGCTGTTGAGCTTGTCGTCCTTCCGGGAGAACAAGAAATGGGTTCGCAAGACGCGGTACGCCTCGGCATGCTGGCTGTCCGGCCCTTCCTCCAGCAAATAGCCGACGTTCTGGGGAATGACACCGAGCACCGGGGCCTGGAACGCACGTTCGACCTCGTCAATGGTCTTAACGCTGGTATCCAGATATTCGATGAAGAAAGCCAGGCCAACGCCGACAATCAGTCCAACCACCACGCCCAAAACAATGTTCAAAGCCTTGTTCGGGCGGACGGGGTCTTTACCCGGCTCGGCCCGGCGCACAATTTCCACCATGCCGGTCTTGGGAATCTGCATGTCAATCTTTTCGGCTTCAATCTTGGTGGACAGCAACCGGTGAAAATCCTGCATGGTCGCCACTTTGCGTTTTGCCTCCCAATACGGCTGATCTTTCACGGCGGCGTCCAGGTCTTTCTGTTTTGCCTCATCCACCGATTCCGTCAACGCATCCAGCGAGGCCTTCTGCGCCTGCATCTCGCTGGTCAGGCCCGCCATAATGCCACTGACGCGGTCATTGATTTGATTATTCAACTCGTCGATCAAAGAGTTAACCCGGATGACATCCGGATTTGCCGGCGAGTAATCGTTCGTCAGGCTGACCAGGCTCTGTTTGGCGGTGTTCAATTTGACCAGCAAATCAGACAGCGTCGAGTCTTGAACCACGGTGGGCAGAACTTCCCTTAATTTCTCCGGGCTGAGCGGTTGCAGTTCCGTCACCTCTTTTTCCAGCTTCACGTATTGGGCCTCACCCTCGATCATCTGGTTATTGTAGATGCGCAATTGTTCTGAGGTCAGGGTGGGGGAAGGACTGGTCGAGTTGGGATCGTAGTCATTGATGTGCAAATCGCTGCGCAACTGATCCACTTTCTGCTGGGCGGCATCGATTTTCACCTGGTCGGCCTCATATTGGTCCTGCAAGGCCTTGATGCCGCGTTCGGTTTGTTCGGTGCGCAGGTTCTGCCGGTAATCGCGATAGGCATCCACGATGGCATTGGCGATGTTTGCCGCCATGTTTTTATCTTCGTCGTAAACCGTGATTTCGATTAATTTGGTGTTCCGGACCGGGTCAAGCGACAGTCGCCGCTTGAGCATGGTCATGGTGATGGGGGTCTGAAGTGGCACGCCGCCATTGTACCGTTTGCCCCATGCGGTATTTAAATCCAGCTTGGCGATAACCTTATTGAGGACCACTTGATCCTGGATAATTTCAAACGCGGTCTGGATGAAATAAGGATCGTAAGGGGCATAAGTGGCATCACCGGGTCCACCCGCGACCCCTTGAATATCAGCAATCGTGTCCGGTTCAATCTTGATTCGGGCCGTGCTGGAATAGGATTCCGGCAAAATGAACGTTACCACCGTGGCAATGGTGAAGGTGATCAGAAAGACGGTGATGATGATCGCCTTGCGAATGCGTAAAATGCGCAAATAATCCAGAAAATGCAGTTTTACGTCCTGCATGGAATCGGGTTGTGATGGATCCATAATTCAAAAAAAATAGGAGCCAGAGTAAAGACCCTTGCTCCTGATCAAACGTTCAAATACGACTCACGCAATGTCTTCTGCTTAATAAGTGCCCGTAATACCAAGATAAACCCGGTTACGATCATACCCTGGCACGAACGGCCCGGCTGAGGTGACATCGTCGTAATTGTAGCCAATTTCAGCCGAGACATGCGGATTAATGGTGTAAGCCAGGTTCAACCCCACGCTGTACCAGGTTTGCGACTGACCGTCCACGGCGCCGCCATTGAAAGTCGAGTATTGGATTTGGCCCATCAGGTTGCCGGCCAATCTGGGGGTAATCTGGTGGTTAAGGGCGGCATAAGCTACCGAGCTTTCCTCGTCCAGAGTGGCTTTGTTGCCGCTGATCGCAATGATGGACGTCGCATTCCGCGATTGGGTAAAACCTAATTGCACGTAACTGCCCGGCAAATAGGTGTAAGTTCCCGACAGTTTTGCGAAAGGAGAAACCTGATCAGTTGTGGGAACACCCGCGGGAGGATTGTAATAATCTGCGTATTGAATGCCAGCCTGTGCCGCCAGGGTCAAATTATCCAAGGGATTATATTGCGCACCCACATATCCAAAATGCGACCAGTTGTCGCGGTTGTCACTGTTGTACGTCTGAAACGGAGATATGGTGGCGACGCCAATCGGTTCACCGGCAGTATAATTAATCAGTTGGAATTGGTAACCGACAAATGCCAGTAGCGTCGGCTGCAATCGCCAGTTTACATTCAACGCGATATTATGCTCAAGCCGGTTCAACAATCCCGCGAGACTCGGGTTACCAGCTGTGCCTCCGCTGTTTTGAAAGTCGTATAAATTATTTTGGTAACTGAGTTCCGTGCCGAGGAGCCGGGTCCATTGCGTATCCAACGAAACAGCTCCCATGTTGTGGATGTTATTCCCTTCCGTACGGTATAAGCTGCCACCATTGACCAACTGCGGTTCCTGACCGATCGCCAGGGTGTCCATCACCTTCGCCTGCCAGCGTTCGGTGAAGGCATGGTCCACCCACAAATCGAGCTGATGGGTTTGATCAATCGGTCTCCCGTTGATTTGTTCGCGATCCTGGTAGTAATACAGACCGTAGGTGTATTTCAGCCCCAATTCCGTCTGCTGCAATGGCACGTTCAAACCGATGGAAGGACTGACTTCGAATCCGAAACTGTCGCGCTTGGCGGGCGACCCCGATGGCGCGGTGTTGTAGTTGTCGTCATAAAACCCGCGCAAGGTGCCCGAGACACTCCAGAGCTTGGCGGTTTGCATCTGGTTTAAATCCGGCGCGTAAGCAGCGTGAAGGCCAGTCGTTCCGGCTAGTGCCAGACCCGCACAGACAAAAAAATTTCTCATAGGGCTAAGTTTGATACGGCTACACTACTTGACATCTTTTTGATGTTCAAGGATACAAACAACTAACGACAATTTCACGACCGTTTGACTGTTCATCCAATATCAATAAAGCAAGCATACTGTCAAACATCATTTTTTGGTTTTTTCTGTGACAATTTTGGTATTCAGGACCTCGTGAGGTCATTAAAGCGATTTGCCTTTCCGGCGCTTAAATTTCAGTTTTTCCAATAAGGCTTTGAGGGGGGATGTGTTTACCACATCTTCCCTCTCCAGCCAGCCTTTGGCCGCAATTCCAGTGCCAAATCGGAGGAACCCGCTGTGCTCATTCCGGTGCGCGTCTGGATTGATGACACATTTAACGCCCTTGCTCCTGGCGTAAGGCCAAAGCCGCCAGTCCAAATCGAGACGATGCGGGTTGCAATTCAATTCAATCCACGTGCCAGTCTCGGCGCAGGCATCCATCACGGCCCGGGTGTTGACCGGATACGGCTCCCGCTCAAGCAACAGCCGGCCGGTGGGATGGCCGAGCATGTGGACAAAGGGATTTTGCGCTGCGCGAATCAGCCGTTTTGTGTTTTCGGCCTCGTTGTTGGACGGCACGTGCAGACTCGCAACCACCACTTCCAGTTCCGCCAGCAGCTCATCATCAAAATCCAGCCGGTCGCGTAAAATGTCCACCTCGCAGCCG
Source organism: Verrucomicrobiia bacterium (assembly GCA_035945675.1). Taxonomy (GTDB): domain Bacteria; phylum Verrucomicrobiota; class Verrucomicrobiia; order Limisphaerales; family UBA11358; genus UBA11358. Next base: position 18,927 of record DASZAB010000034.1, read on the forward strand.
GTGAGGAGCCGGAATGCGCTGCCGCGTCCGGCGAGTTGCCCGTTGATTTTTCCGATTTCTTTTATCTGTTGGCGGACACGTTTCGCATCAAGACCATTGGCCTGGAACGATGATTTGGAATGGTCGGTGATGGCCCAATATTCCAGCCCCAGTCCTTCCATGTACCCGGCGATTTCCTCCAGGCGATTGTGTCCATCGCTCCAGATCGAATGGTTGTGGAGCGCGCCCTTCAAATCCGTCCATTCGACGAGCCTGGGCAGGTTGTCCTTCTCCGCGGCGGCGAATTCGCCATGATCTTCGCGTAACTCGGGCGGGATAAACGGCAGATTCAACCGGGCAAAAATTTCCGCTTCGTCCCGGCACGGCACGAGCAATTCGGGGTCACGGGTTTCGGTTTTGGATTTGAACAGGCCGTATTCATTCAAACGCAGGCCGCGCTGAATCGCGCGCTGGCGCATCACGATATTGTGTTCCTTGCTGCCGGTGAAATAGGCGAGGGCAAACGGGAATTCCCGGTCACTGACCACCCGCAAATCACACTGAATGCCGCCGGTAAGAATAACGCTCGCCTTGGTTTCACCTTTGGCGGTGACCTTGATGACGCCCGGCTGCGCCACAAAAAATTCAATCACGTCTTCCGGCTTTTTCGATGAGGCCAGCAAATCAATATCGCCGATGACCTCCTTGAACCGCCGCAGGCTGCCGGCCGCGCTGCACCGGATGACCTCCGGATGCCCGCGCAGAACGTCCAGCAAGGGTTCGGCCGCCAACCAGGCGTCGCTCAGCAGGTGTTTGGAGGCGTAAGTGCGGCGGCGCTCGATGCCTTCCAGCAAATTCGTCTGCGTCTTCTCGCCGAAGCCGTCGAGTTGCGCCACCTTGCCCGCGCGGCACGCCGCCTCCAATTTCTCCACCGAATCGACGCCGAGCTTTTGGTTGAGCGCCTGGATTTTTTTAGGGCCGAGCCCCGGGATGTCCAGCATCTCAATCAGTCCCGGCGGGATCGAGGCTTTCAACTCGTCGTAGTAGGCGAGCTTGCCGGTTTTCACCAGTTCGGTGATTTTTTGTTCCAGCGCTTCGCCGATCCCCTTGATTTTGCCCAGCCGTTTTTCGGCAACCATTTTCGCCAGTGGTTCACTCAGGCTTTCAATGGTGCGCGCGGCGTTTTGGTAGGCCCGCGTCTTAAACGGATTTTCCCCTTTCAATTCCAGCAAGGTTCCGATTTCGGCCAGAATTTCTGCAACCTCATCTTTGTCCATGACCCGAGTATAATTATGGCTGAACGGATTCAAAAGCGAAAGTGGCGTGAAGTCCATCCCGAAGGAGGGATAATGGCGCGCCACTTGCTGTAGATAGCATGAAATCAACAGGTTTGGAGCGCATTGGACCGAGCGATGATGAAATTTGCGAGTGCACATTTGGACTTTTCCGAACAATACCTGCAGGCAACGTTGTTTGTGTCGCTACTGAGTGTCTGGGTATTGGTGGGGCTGTTTTATTATCTGAATCAATACACGAAACGGCCCTATTTCAGCGTTTGGACCGTGGCGTGGTTGTTTTATGCTCTGTGGCTGACGTTGGGTCTTACCACCGTACACCTTTCCGGCGGCAACATTATTTTCATGCTCAGGCAATGTTGTGTGGCGATTTCTGCAGTATTCCTCCTATGGGGCAGTGCCCGCTTTCTCAGTTTGCCGGTTCGACAAAGTTTGATCGGTTTGTTCATGTTGTTCTTGTTGGTGTGGACGTTTGTCAGTCCGCAAGTGCTTTCAAACATCCTCCAAATCGAACTGCCCGTTTTCATCCTGATCGGCCTCGGCAGTGTGTTTGCCGGGGTTTGCTTTTTCCGCGTGCGAAAGAAGATGCCGTTCGTGGGGGCGGGCATGCTGGCGCTGGGTTTTTTTTTGTGGGGCCTTTACCTCTCCAGTTACCCCTTCACGCTGGAGCATCAAAACCTGTATAACGCCGGCTTTCTGATTGCGGCGGTGTTGCAACTCTTTATTGCGGTCAGCATGATCGTGCTGGTCATGGAGGAGGTCCGTTACAATGCCGAGCAGATGCGCGTGGAAATCGCCGAGGTTCGTTCCGAAAAGGAGGCGTTACAGGTCAAAATCCTCACCACCGAGGAACAATGCCGCAATCTGTATGACCAGGTGCGCCTGACTGAAGGCGTGCAAAAGGCCTACGATGAACTGCGCCGCACGCAACAGATGGTGGTGCAACAGGAACGCCTGCGTGCCCTGGGCCAAATGGCCAGTGGCGTGGCCCACGACGTCAACAACGCCCTGTCGCCCATTGTCGCCTACTCCGAATTGCTGCTCGCCACGCAGACGAGTCTGCCGGATGCGGCACGCCAGTATCTGCAAATTATCCACCAGGCGGGCGAGGATGTTGCACATATTGTCGCACGCATGCGGGAGTTCTACCGTCGGCGCTCCGACACGGAAGATCTGGCCCGGGTGGACATCAATCAGATTATTGAAGAGGTGATCGAACTGACCCGCCCGCGCTGGCGCGATCTCTCGCAAAAGCAGTCCGTTTCCATACAAATTCAACGCGAATTGGACCCGCGGCTGCCGCAACTGCTTTGTGAGCCGGGCGATTTGCGGGAGGCGTTAACCAACCTGATATTCAATGCGATCGACGCGCTGCCTCAGGGCGGCACCATTACCCTGGGCACACGATCCATCGATCGCCCGGCGGCGGTGAACAACCTGCCTTCCGAGAAGCAGATTCAGATTGAGGTGCGGGACAATGGCATCGGCATGGATGAAAAAACCCGCCAACATTGCCTGGAACCTTTCTTTTCCACCAAGGCCAAACGGGGAGGGACGGGCCTGGGATTGGCGATGGTGTATGGAATGATGCGCCGCCACGATGGCAGCATTGAAATTGAAAGCGCGACCGGTCAGGGCACTTGGGTCCGGCTCAGCTTCCCCGTGCGGGAAAATATTGCACCCGCAACCGTTTCCACCTCGCCGGCAGGAAACCCCGACAAGCGGCGGGGTTCGCTGCGCATCCTTTGCATCGATGACGAGTCACAGATACAGGAACTGCTGAAACATTGTCTGACCACCCTGGATCATCAGGTAACGACTGCCTCCGGGGGAAAACAGGGGGTGGAAATGTTTCGTGCGGCGATGCTTCAGAAACAGCCTTATCAGATGGTGATAACGGATCTGGGGATGCCGGACATTGACGGTCATCAGGTGGCCAGAACCATCAAGGCGGAATCTCCGGCTACGCCAATCGTGATGATGACCGGCTGGGGAACGATCATGAAGGAGGACGGAGAAACCGCCCCGGAAGTGGATGCGGTGGTCGGCAAACCCCCGCGCATCCAGGAGCTGAACAATTTGATCCTTCAACTCACCGTATAAAGCATGGCCGCTGCTCCTGCGCTCCTGGCCGGCTAAGGCCGGTTTTCACGTCGGCATGGTTCATTGGTCTCCCGGTGTTTTTTCTTTTTCGGTGCCGTTTATTCGAATTCCAGTAAGCTCCACGACGTGCCGCGAATTACGCATTGCCCGGTGGCGCTGACCATTGCCGGTTCGGACAGCGGCGGTGGGGCAGGCATCCAGGCCGACCTGAAAACGTTTGCCGCGTTTGGGGTCCATGGTGCCTGCGCCGTTACCTGCCTTACCGCGCAAAATCCCCGACGTGTTCTCGCCGTGGAACCCACGACGGCGAAAATGTTGCGGCAGCAAATCGAGGCGGTCTTCCAGGAATGGTCTCCGGCGGCGGTGAAAACCGGTATGTTGCTCTCGGCGGAAAATGTCCAGGCCGTCGCCAATTACCTCAAAAGCCAAAGACGTCCGCCGTTGGTGGTGGATCCGGTGATGGTCTCGACCAGCGGCGCAAGGCTGCTTGCCCCGGCCGCACTCAAAGTATTGAAGGAACAGTTGTTGCCGCTCGCCATATTGGTCACCCCCAATTTGCACGAAACCGAAATTTTAACCGGAGGAAAAATAACATCCGTCGAAAAGATGCGCGCCGCCGCCTGCGAAATTCACGCGCGCTTCGGCTGCGCGGCGCTCGTCAAAGGCGGTCATTTGCAAGGTATGCGCGAAGCCGTGGATGTATTCTGCGACGGCCGGACGGAACTGCTTTTAACCGCGCCCTTTATTAAGGGGGTTCGCACGCACGGCACCGGGTGCACCTATTCCGCGGCGATCACGGCGGCGCTGGCGCGGGGCCACGATTTGCCCCGAGCCGTCGGCCTGGCCAAGAATTACGTCACGCGGGCCATCGCCGGCAGTTATCGCGTTGGGAAACATTTTGCCCTGAACCAGCTGTTTCACTGAGGCGTTTCCCAACTGACCACCAGCAGTGAAACCGCTTCACGGGGCAGATTCAGGCGCAATTCCGCCTTGCCGTTTCTGATGCGGATGGCTTCCGGCGGCGTCAATGCAGCAAGTTGACCGGCCTTTTCCAGTTCCGCGGATTGTTTTGCCGACAGCGACAACGGCGACCCCATCCGTTGCCACGCGGTGAAAGCGTCGCTGTGATGGTCATCGATGCGGAAATGACGGATCCGGGCTCGCGCCGTTTTTGACGGCAACCCGTCCAAGGTAATTTTCACGTCTGCCGCCGGCCCGGCGATGTCGTCATCGTGATAATGCCAGACCAGCACACACAGCTGGTTGGATTCCAGGCTGGCGAGCGCCGAGACATCCGGCTGGCCACGGACGCCGCCGCTCAAGATCGAGTCCAGCGGGACCGTGTGATCGCTTTCCGTTGCCAATTGCTGACCGTCCATCCGGCTGAACATCCGGAAAGCGTTGAGCACCGGCAAATCAATGCCATCGCTCGCCAGCGTGCGGAAGCCGGCGAAGGGCGGCTGGTCTTCAAATTCAAACGCCCACGTCAGCGCGCCTTCGAGATTCACGCCGTATTGGTTGGCCAGTTCCAATTCCCGGGCCAGGCATTCAGCGGTGTAGCACGCATACACCGGCCGGTTGCGGTAGCCGAGTTGCGGCGCCTGGCAAGCCGCGCAACCGTCCGGATCGGATTCGCCAATGACGATCGGTGTTTTTTTCAATTCGGGATAGGAGGCGATGATGCCAAAAGCGGAATTGATGTCGCGCAACTGGTTCGCCACACCCATCCGGACGTGGTCGTTGGTGAAAACCGGCGCGCCTTTTGCGTGAAATGAAATAAAATCAATCGGTGTGCCAATCCGACCGGTGACGAAATTGGTGCCATGCAGGCAATGCTCGAGAAATTCGCGGAAAAATCTCGTGCCCCCGCCCGCCGAATCCGGGCCGCCGACCTTTGCCTCCGGCAGCGCACGTCGCACCGCGTCCACGGCGCAATCGTGCAGCCGAAAGAATTCCGGCGGCGTGCCCTGCCAGTAGCCGATATTGGCCTCGTTCCACGTTTCCCAATACCAGTTGGTGACTTCGTTGTGTCCGTATCGGTCCACGTCGTGTTTGGCCCACTGGTAAACCAGCTCCGACCACTTCGTGTAGCTTTTGGGCGGGTAGGCCCAGCCGGTGAAAATCTCGCCGTATTTCGCTTGTGGCGTCCAGTGGTGCTGATACGGTTCCGGCTTGAGGGATAGCGCCTCCGGCATGAACCCGATTTCCACATACGGCCGGATGCCGCAGGCGCGGTAGGTGTCGAAAATCCTGTCCAGAATCGTCCAACGGTATACGGGATTGCCCCGCGCGTCTTCGGTGTAGACGCCGGTCGAACCCCACTTCAACGCGGGCGTGCCGTCGCCGGTGTTGAGCAGATTGTGGGTGCGGAAGTAAACCCGGTCCGGTGCGAGCTGGCCGAGTTCGCCGAGCAATTTCTTCCCATCCGGCCGGGTGGCGTAGTTCGGCTCGTCGGCGCCAAAGAAACGCCAAATGGGTTTCCACTCGCCCATCGGCTTATCCGCGTGAACCTGGATGGCGACCGGAAAGGTATCGGCGTGAGTCGGGCCTGGCGCCGTGACCAGAACCGAAATCACCGCGGTTATCGCTGAAAAAGTGCGGTTGACCATGATTTGTGAAATGGACAGGCGACATTTTGCCATTTCCAGCAGGCCTGGCAATGCGCAGTTTGGTGCGGGCAGCTCAGGCAATTCCGCCGTTGACGCGAATGTTCTGGCCCGTGACCCAACCGGCAGCGTCACAAGCGAGGAACACAACAACTTCCGCAATTTCCATCGGCTGGCCGAGCCGGCCAAAGGCGGACGCGCGCGCAAACTGCTGAATCTGCTCCCGCGTCTTGCCGGCGTTGAACAATTCGGTATCGGTCGGGCCGGGTGAAATGACATTGACCGTGATGCCGCGGGGTCCCAGCTCTCCGGCCAGCGAACGGGTCAGTTGTTCCACTGCGCCTTTGGTGGCGACATAAGCTCCGTAGGTCGGCATCATTCTCACCGTCGTCGAGCTGGACATATTGATGATGCGCCCGCCTTCAGCCAGCCGCGTCGCCGCCTGTTGGCACGCGAAAAACGTGCCCTTGACGTTTACGGCGAAGATGCGATCAAACTCGGCTTCCGTGACGGCGCGGACCGGGTTGACGGGCATGATGCCGGCGTTGTTCACCAGAATGTCGAGCCTGCCGAACCGGGCGATGATTTCGTCAAACAACCGGACAATTTCCGACACGCGTCCGACGTCGGCCTGAATGGCAAACGCCGTTCCGCGGGAAGCTTCGATTTGGGCCACAACCTTTCGCGCTTCGCCGGCGTGGCTGGCATAATTGACGGCAACTGCCGCTCCCTCCCGACCGAGGCGTTCGGCAATGGCCCGCCCGATCCCGCGCGAGGCGCCGGTGACCAGCGCAACTTTGCCTTTCAATGAATTGCTCATGTCCTGGATGCTGCCAGAAATATCCGGCAAACCATACCTCCATTCAAGCTGAAGTCCAACGCGCCCGTTCGAAAAAATTTGGAGCCGGACCGGGCCGGACCGGGCGCCGGCTGAACTTACGGCGGCTGCAGGCGGAAAAACTGGCCGGTGTTGGTCAGACCGACCCAAACCCGGTTCAAATTGTTCGTCACCACCGGCGCCGGATAATTCGTGCTCCAAATGATTGGCGCTGCCAGATTGGTCGCCGAGGCCAGCACAAAACCATCCGGATAAATCGGCCAGGTGAGCACCAGGTTGGTGCCAGAGGATTCCACATTCAGCAACGTTGAGGAAAATTCCCATGCCAGGGCGTACGTTTCGGCTGAACTGACGATGCTGACTTTGGGAATTCCGGCGGCCTTCCAGACCTGTAAATCGTAACGGCCCGGCGCCAGTTGCGGTACGAAGATATGTTCAACGTTGTCCACCAGGCTGGTGCTGCTTGCGACCAGATTGCTGTTGACGGCGCTATATAAAAACAAGTTGAGATTGTTGATGCCGGTCTGACCTTGCTGGCGGTTCCAAACGAGCGTTGCCGTGGCGGCGAAAGGGACAGTGCCGAAGCCATTGGTAACGTTGAAATAATAATGGTTTATTTCGTCGGAACTGCTGCCGCTGGTGTTGGTGTTGAAATCCCAGCCGCTCAAAGCGCCAATCGTGCCGGTCGCGCCATTGGGCGGATGCGCGCCACCGGACGGAACACTGGTGGCGGCGATATAACCGTGTTCGCCGCCGGCGAGTTGTTCGTAGGAATTAAAGACATTCAATATGCCGGCGCCGTAACGCGGGTCGAGGGGCGACGGCGGGTTGTTGGTCCAGTCGGAGGGTTTCACAGCACCGTTGAGCAACAAGGCCTTGATCGTTCGCATGTCGGCGGCCGCATTGGTGCCGCGGCCACCATCGCCGCGCCGCCCGGTTTGCATCAGCACCGCCGCGGCGCCGCTTACCTGAGGTGTGGAAAAACTCGTCGCGCTGGCCGGCGCGGTAATGTCCGGTTTTGCGCGGCCGTTGTCCTCGGTCGGTCCCACGCTGGAGTAAGCATAGCCGTACGCGCCAACGGACATGCCATTGTAGCACGTCGAGGGTGGAGCCACCGTGCCGCTGCCCGGCCCGCCGTTGCCGGCGCCGGAGACAAACAGCGTATCGTATTGCGCGGCGTAATTATCAAATTGTGAGTCGAGCTGCTGCTGCTGGGAAACCGTCACTTGACCGGGAACGTAACCAAAAATGAAACTTTGGTTGACGACCAGGTCGTTAATGTTCGTCGGCAATGCCGCCGCGATGACGCCGGTGTAAAAATCATTCGCGTCGTAATTGTCCACGTGCGCCACATTGGTGGCCACGCCGCCCGGCAATCCGTAAAAATTCCCGGCGACGTCATCCGCGTGTCCGGATTCCGTGCCCAGACTGTTGGGAAAAACATTGGCGGCGCCATTGGTGCCGAGGTAGGTGAAAGGACTGGCCGGCTGCTGTACGGAACTGTTCGCCGGGTTGACTTCAAAACTTGGATAACCCGCCTCGGGTTGCGCGACGCGTATGCCCGTGCCGGCCGCGTTCGTAACTACGGTCCGCAACAATGTCACACCGATGGCGTCAAGTTGCTGCGCCCGCGCAGTCAAACCTGTTTGACATGCTCCCAAAAGCATCGCCAGAAACCGCAACCGCCACAAACAACGCATTGTTTTCATCAGTAATTCGCAGCTATTGAGCAAATTTCATGCTCAAAAGGCGAGGTTTTCCATCGTTTTCGCACGTGTGGATAAAGGCCATTGTTTCCTTTTTAATGCCAAAACGTTACACTGTAAAACGATGTCCGACACGCTCGTCATCAACGAAATTTATTTGAGCCTCCAGGGTGAGAGCACCTTTGCCGGCCTGCCGTGCATCTTCATCCGCCTCACCGCCTGCAATCTGCGCTGTTCCTATTGCGACACCGCCTACGCCTTTGCCGAAGGCAGGCAGATGCCGCTGATGGAAGTCCTGACGAAAGTTTGTGAATTGGCCGCGCCATTCAAAAACTTGTCACTCGTCACTCATCACTCGTCACTGCCATTGGTCGAATTGACCGGCGGCGAACCGCTGCTCCAAAAAGATTGTTTGCCGCTCATGAAATCGCTTTGTGACGACGGCTTTACGGTGCTGCTGGAAACCAGCGGCGCCCACGATATTTCGCCGGTAGACCCGCGCGTCCATCGGATCATGGATTTGAAATGCCCGAGCAGCGGCGAAGTGGAACGCAACCATTGGGAAAATCTCAGGCACCTGAAAGCCGCCGACGAGATCAAATTCGTCATCGGCACGCAGCAGGATTACGAATGGACGAAACAACAGATTTCGGACCGGAGACTCGACTCGATTTGTCCCTTGCTGATTTCCTGGGTGCATCCGCTGTTGCCGGAACAGCAGGACAAATCCTTGAAAAAGGTTCCGGCCGGACAGACGCCGATTCCAAGGCGCGAGCTGGCGGAAAAAATCATTGCCGACGCCTTGCCGGTCCGGTTCCAGGCCCAACTGCACAAAATCATCTGGCCGCCGGAACAACGCGGGGTTTAGGGATTTATGATTTATGATTTACGATTTGTTCCATTCGCTGGACGTCGTCTCTTCGGGGCTTGGCCGTGTGAAATCACCAATCATCAATCATCAATCATAAATTTGTGTCCATGACTGCCAGGCAAACGCTTGACCTGCTGCGAACTTACGAATCCCGCAATGTACTGTTCACCGACCCGGACGGTTCCAGGCCGATTGTTTGGGATCGCGCCCGGGACGTGCACGTTTGGGATGTCAGCGGGGAAAAGTATCTTGATTTGACCGCGGCGTTTGGTGTGGCCGCCGCCGGCCATGCCAACCGGCGCGTCGTGAAAGCCGCGCAGAGGCAACTGGCCCGGCTGCCCCATGCCATGGGTGACGTGCATCCCCACGCGCGCAAGGCCGAACTCGCGCGCGAATTGAGCCGGATTACGTTCGAGCGATGGGAACAATTTCGCCGGGATGAGTCACACCAGTCCCGGAAACAGGCGGCACGTATAAAATCAGGGGCTCCTGTTACTCGTCCCTCCGGGAAGGTAATCTTCTCCAACTCCGGCTTTGAGGCCGTCGAATCTGCTCTCAAAACCGCCATGCTGGCCACCGGCAAACAGGGGGTCATTGCCTTTTCCGGCGCGTATCACGGACTTGGCTACGGCGCGCTTAATGTGACACACCGCGATTTCTTTCGCGGTCCGTTCCATTCGCAACTCCGCGAATTTGGCCATTTCGTGCCGTTTCCCGTAGGAGACGACGTAAGGAGTCTCAAACTAAAAAGAGGCAAGAATGAGCCTCCTCACGTCGGCTGCGACGAAATTGAGAAGCGCGTCCGCAACCTCTTCCGTCAGGAATCCATCGGCGCCATTCTGGCCGAGCCGGTGCAGGCGCGCGGCGGAATGAACGTCCCGCCGCCGGAATTTTTGCCGATGCTCCGCAAGCTTTGTGACGAGCACGGCGCACTGTTGATTCTGGATGAAATCTACACGGGGTTTGGTCGTACCGGAAAATGGTTTGCTTGTGAGCACAGCGGCGTGGTGCCCGACCTCATCTGCCTGGGCAAGGCATTGACCGGCGGTTTTCCGCTGTCGGCCTGCATCGGGCGCGCAGACCTCATGGACGCTGCCTGGCCGAAGTCGCGGGGTGAGGCGATCCATACCAGCACGTTTCTGGGGAATCCGGTCGGCTGCGCGATGGCGCTGGCGCAAATCGAGGAAATCCGGGGGCGCAACCTTTGCCAGCGGAGTGCGGAACTGGGAGAGTTTCTGCTGGACGCGCTGGGTTCTCTCCGCATTCCGCACTCCGCATTCCGCATTTCCGTTCGTGGTTTGGGTCTGATGGCGGGCATCGAACTGCAGTCGCCCGATGGCAAGCCGGCGGGCAAGGCCGCGATGCGGGTCATCAAAAGCATGTTGCGTCGCGGTTACATTCTTTTACCCGAAGGCGAGCACGCCCATGTCATCAGCTTCACGCCGCCGTTGACCATCACCAGGGGACAGTTGGCGAAGACCGTGGCCGCGCTTGCAAAGGTTTTGGATCAGGGCTGCTGAAGACGGATGGCCGGTTTGATGGATGGTTGGACGGTTGGATTATTGGGTGGTTGCCTGATTACTCAGCCATCAATCCATTTGTCCACTGATCCATCTTTTATCCGTGTCCATCCGTGTTTATCCGTGGTTTAATCCTTCCCGGTGAAACTGTCCGAGATGCGGGAACTGCTGGCGGCGCGCGGGATTCAACTGACCAAATCCCTCGGCCAGAATTTTCTGCACGACGGCAATCAACTGCGGCGGATCATCGAGGCGGCGGAATTGTCAAAGACCGACAAAGCTCTCGAAATCGGGCCGGGGCTGGGCCCGCTCACGGAATTGCTTCTGGAAAATGCGGGTGAGGTTCTGGCGATTGAAAAAGACGCGCGGCTCGTGGCCTTCTTGCGCGAGCGGTTTGCTTCGGAACGGAGCGCCGGTCTCCGATCCGGCGTGTCGGATGGGTCGCCGAACGCGCCGGATCGGAGACCGGCGCTCCAATTATTGCACGCGGACGCCTTGGAGTTCCTCAAGCGCGAGTCGCGGAACTGGTGCGACTGGAAACTGGTGGCCAATCTGCCATATTCCGTCGCCTCGCCGATTCTGGTGGAACTGGCCCGTGGCGCGCGCGCGCCAAAGAGAATCGTGGCCACACTCCAACACGAAGTCGCGCAACGGCTGATGGCCAAAGCCGGGGACAAGGATTACGGCGTGCTGACGCTGCTGGTGCAACTCGATTTCGAGCCGCGCGGCTCCTTCAAGATTCCGAAAGGTTGCTTCTTCCCGGAACCGGACGTGGATTCGGCTTGCGTGGTTCTGGATCGCCGGGCGGTTCCGCTTTTGCCGGAAAACCAGCGTGAAGCTTTTGTGAAAATCGTGAAACGCGCCTTTTCCCAGCGGCGGAAGATGATGCTGAAATTGCTCCGCGAGGACTGGCCCGGAGAAAAATTGGAACAAGCGTTTGCGGAACTGAAAATTCCGCCGCAGGAACGCGCCGAGAAATTGAGTCTGGAACAGTTTGTCTATCTGACGGAAAAACTTTTGTTGTAACCGCGCCTGGGAAAGCGCGGAAATGTCCGCTGGTTCACTTCGGCGGCCACAAATCATGAGCGAAGAGATTTTTGATGTTGTCAACGAACGCGACGAGGTGGTTGGCCGCAAGCCGCGCGGCGAGGTGCACCGGCTGGGTCTGCTCCATCGGGCCATTCACGTGCTCGTTTTCAATTCACGTGGCGAGACTTTTCTCCAGAAACGTTCGATGACCAAGGACCGCGAGCCCGGCAAGTGGGATTCCTCGTCGTCCGGCCACGTGGATTCCGGTGAGGATTATGATGCGTGCGCGGTGCGCGAACTGCGCGAGGAAATTGGATTGATTGTCCCAAAAACGCCCGAGTGCTTATTCAGGATAGATGCCTGCGTGGAGACGGACCGGGAATTTGTCCGGGTGTATCGTTGCGCAGCAGAGGGGCCGTTTCAGTTGCATCCCGACGAAATCGAGCGCGGCGAATGGTTTGCGCCGGAAGCGGTTACACGCTGGATTGCCGAACGTCCCCAAGACTTCGCGAGCGCCTTCCGGTTGATCTGGAGAAAGTATTCAGCCAGGGACAAGGGATGAATTTCCGTGCGTCTTGATGGTTTGGCGCAAGGTTTGCTCCTTTACTTGCGCGAAAAATGGGGTAGTTATTCAGTCATGCAAAACTTTTTGGTTCCAATTGTGGTCGAGCAGACCGGACGCGGCGAGCGGACGTGGGACATTTATTCCCGCCTGCTCGTGGACCGCATCATTTTCATCGGCACGCCGGTGGATGACACCGTCTCCAATATCATCATCGCCCAACTGTTGTTTCTCCAGATGAACGACGCGAAGAAGGACATCCATCTTTACATCAATTCGCCGGGCGGCAGCGTGACGGCCGGGCTGGCGATTTACGACACGATGCAATTTTTGACGTGCGACGTGAACACGTACTGTATCGGCCAGGCCGCGAGCATGGCGGCGGTGCTGCTGGCGGCGGGCACGAAGGGCAAACGCTACGCGCTGCCGAACGCGCGCATCATGATTCACCAGCCCTGGGGCGGTGTGCAGGGCCAGGCCACCGACATCAGCATCCAGGCGAAGGAAATCTTGCGGCTCAAGGACCGGTTGAATGAAATTCTCGGCAAACATTGCGGGCGCAAGGTGGAGGACATCACGCGCGATACGGACCGCGACCGGTTCATGTCCGCCGCCGAAGCCAGGGAATACGGCCTGGTGGACCAGGTCGTGCAGTCACGCAAGGATATCGCCGGTCTGGCGGAAAAAACCTCGGTGAGTGTGTAAAATCGTAAATTATAAACCTTAAATCAAAAATCGAGAATGGCCCGTCCCAGCCAGCTTACCATGTGCAGTTTCTGCGGCAAATCGCACGCGGAAGTGCGCAAGCTCATCGCCGGGCCGGGCGTTTATATCTGCGACAATTGCATCATCCTCTGTAAAAACGTCCTCGACCGCGAATTGGAACTCCAGAACCAGAAAAAACAGCCGAAATTCACCGTTCCCAAGCCTGCGGAAATCAAACGGCAGCTGGATATGCACTGTGTCGGCCAGGAGCACGCCAAGAAAACGTTGGCGGTCGCGGTTCACAATCATTACAAGCGCATTCAGCAGGAACCCGAGGGGGGGCTTGCCGCCGGCAAGGGCAAGCATGCCGGCGTGGAAATCGAAAAGAGCAATATTTTGATGATCGGCCCGACCGGTTCCGGCAAAACACTGCTGGCACGCACGCTGGCCAAAGTCCTCGATGTCCCTTTCGCCATGGCCGACGCCACCACGCTCACCGAAGCCGGCTACGTGGGTGAAGACGTGGAGAACATCATATTGCGGTTGCTGCAAAATTCGGATTACGACGTGAAACGCGCCCAGCGCGGCATCGTTTACATTGACGAGATTGATAAAATTGCGCGCAAGGCCGACGGCCCGTCCATCACCCGCGACGTTTCCGGCGAAGGCGTGCAGCAGGCGCTGCTGAAAATCCTCGAAGGCACGGTCTGCAACGTGCCGCCCCAGGGCGGACGCAAACATCCGCAGCAGGAATATATCCGCGTGGACACGACGGACATCCTGTTCATTTGCGGCGGGGCGTTTGTCGGCCTGGAGAAAATCATTCAACGGCGGCTGGGTCGGCACACGATGGGTTTTGGCGCCATCGGCGAGGTGCAAAAGAACGGCCAGGCCGCCCGTGTTCAAATTTTACAGCGCGCCGAACCGGAGGATTTGCTGGATTACGGTTTCATTCCCGAATTCATCGGCCGGCTGCCGGTGGTGACCACGCTGGCGGAATTGTCCGAAGATCAACTGGTTTCCATTCTCACCGAGACCAAAAACGCGTTGACGAAGCAATTCGCCAAGCTCATGGCGATGGAAGGCGTGGAATTGGAGTTCACACCCGATGCGCTGCGCGAACTGGCAATTTTGGCGCTCAAGAAGGGCACCGGCGCGCGCGCACTGCGCGGGTTGATTGAGCGGCTGATGCTGGACGTGATGTATGACGCGCCCGACAACAGCGACGTCGTTCACGTGAAAATCACGCGGTCCGCTGTGCTCGGTGAAACCCAACCCCTCGTGCGGCGCAAACCGGATATGGAGGCGGCGTAGGAATTTACGATTGAAGCCGGACTCCAAACCTGGCGCGTAAATTATAATCCCACTTCGAACTCTTTGTGCTCAGGTTTCAGCTTCCTGTCGAGCGCTCAAAAAGCAGGGAAACCAGCCGTTTTTACTTGCAGACCGAAGCGATTTCGGGAGTTTTAAGGAGCATTTGAATGAATTTGCCGTCCGCCAAACTCGCCAATACTGGATCGCTGGTCACCGAGAGCCCGATCCGTGATTTGGAGGCCATCATCCGCTCGCGAACGCCGCTGATTGCCGTCGAGACCGGCGAAGAACCGCAGATTGTCCAGATGGTGCGGCAAATCGCACAACGTTTGCAATTGAAAGCGTATCGCTGGACGGTGACGGAAGGCTTGCAGGCGTTCGATCCCTGTGACCAACCGCTGCAATCGGTCGTCAAATCCCAGGAGGTTCTGAGCTACATCAAAAATTCCGCTTCGTATTCGCTGTTCCTCCTGTTGGATTTCAATCCCTATTTGGAAGACGCGGTGGTGGTGCGTTATTTGAAAGACATCGCCCTGACGTATGCGCACCACTTTTCAACGGTGGTCTTGGTCGGCTCAACCATGCCGGTGCCGCCGGAGCTGCAGCCGTTCACCGCGCGATTCCGCCTGCCGCTGCCGTCCGCCGATGAGGTGCGCGGCATCGTCTATGATGTGGCCGCCGACTGGGGCGCGGAACACGGCAAACGGGATGTCCAAACCACCAACAAGGCGGTTGATTTGCTGGTGCGGAACCTGGTTGGCCTTACCACCACCGATGTGCGCCGCCTGGCGCTCAAAGCCATTAATGACGATGGCGTGATCTCCGAATCGGAGATGCCCGAAGTCATGCGCGCAAAATATGAATTGCTCGGCCGTGACGGCGTTTTGTCATTCGAATATGAAACCGTGCAATTCTCGGAAATTGGCGGCATGCAGCGGCTGCGGAACTGGCTGGCTGTGCGCAAGGACTTTTTCCTGGGTGACGCCGACACGCAGCTCGACCCGCCGCGCGGCGTGTTGCTGCTGGGCGTGCAGGGTTGCGGCAAAAGTCTCGTGGCCAAGGCGGCCTCCGCGATTTTCGGCGTGCCGCTGCTCCGGCTCGATTTCAGCGTGCTTTACAACAAATACTATGGGGAAACCGAGCGTAATTTACGCAAGGCCTTTGAAACCGCTGAAGTCATGTCACCGTGCGTCCTGTGGATGGACGAAATTGAAAAAGGTGTGGCCGTACAGGAGGACGACGACGGCTTGTCGCGCCGGATTTTGGGAACCTTCCTGACGTGGATGTCGGAACGCAAAAAACCGGTTTTCGTCGTCGCCACCGCCAATGACATCATACGGCTGCCGCCGGAATTGGTGCGCAAAGGACGTTTCGATGAGATTTTTTTTGTGGATTTGCCGTCGCCGCAGAACCGTCGGGACATATTACAGATTCATCTGCGCAAACGCTCGCTGGAACCGGCGCAATTCGACCTGGACGTGCTGGTGGAAGGTTCAAAAGGTTTTTCGGGTTCGGAAATCGAACAGGCCATTGTCTCAGCCATGTACACCGCCCACGCGCAAGGACACGCCCTGACGCAGACGGATTTGATCGCCGAAATCCACCAGACCCGGCCCTTGTCGGTGGTGATGAGGGAAAAGATCCAGGAAACGCGCGATTGGGCATCGGACCGCACCGTGCCCTGTGATTGAATCACCGCGCAAAAATCTGGCGGATGACGTCTTCAATCGGGACTTCCTGGATGTCAATATCGGTCACCGGCAGGTCGTCGAGCAATGATTTGCAGACGGCAATCACGCGGTCGCGCTTGACCTTGAGGGTAATGGCGCTCGGCGTTTTTTCCACGACCTCGCCGTAGCGCGCCAGGCTTTCCGCAGGCTGCGCGTCCGCGTTGGTGCATTGTATTGTGACGAACTTGAAATCGGCGAAACGGTCCACAATTTCGTCCAGCCGGCCGTCGAAGAAAATTTTGCCGCGGTCAATAATAATGACGCGCTGGCAAAGTGCCTGGATGTCGGCCATATAGTGGCTCGTGAGGAGAATCGTGGTCTTTTGATCGGCGTTGTGGCGGCGGATGAATTCGCGGACGGTCTTTTGTGAGACGACGTCCAGTCCGATGGTTGGTTCATCGAGGAAGAGCACCCTGGGCTGGTGCAGCAGCGAGGCGATGAGCTCCATTTTCATGCGTTCGCCGAGGGAAAGCTCGCGCACGCTCACGTTGAGCTTCTCCTGGACGGCCAGCAGCTCGCTCATTTCGGCTACCGTTCGCTCGAAACGCTCCGGGGGAATGCCGTAGATTTTTGCATTTAATTCGAGGGATTCGCGCGCGGGCAAATCCCACCAGAGCTGGTTTTTCTGGCCAAGGACCAGCGCGAACTGACGGCGGTATCCGTCGGCGCGTTCCCACGGTGTGTAACCGAGGACCCGGGCCGAGCCACCCGTGGGATAAAGCAGGCCGGCGAGCATTTTGAGCGTGGTGGTCTTGCCGGCGCCGTTCGGGCCGAGAAAACCGACCAGTTCGCCGGGTTCAATCTGGAAATGCACGTCGTTAACGGCAACGGTTTGCTCGTATTGACGGTGGAAAAGCCCTTTGACCGCGCCCGCAAAGCCGGGCTGCTTTTTATAGGTGCGAAAAGCCTTGGTCAGGCCGTTGACTTCAATGACCGGCATGACGGAAGTGTCGAGTGAGGAGAGAAAAGTGTCGAGCGCGGAATCAGCGCATCAACTGCTTTTCGAGATAATGGACGACTTGCCGGACATTGGAATCCACTTCCATGCGGTCTTTCACGAGGCGGCAGGCGTGGAGGACGGTGCCATGATCGCGGCCGCCGAAGGCTTCGCCGATGGTATTGAGCGAGCTTTCGGTCATCTGGCGCGACAAATACATGGCCACCTGGCGCGGGAAGGCAATGTTTTCCGGGCGCCGCTTACTGGTCATGTCGGCGAGGCGGATGTCAAAATGTTCGGCCACACGCTTCTGGATGACTTCGATGCTGATGGAGAGGCGGCCTTCTTCATGGAGGATTTCGCGCAACAAACCTTCCACCACTTCGATGGTCAATTTCCGGCCGGTGAGCGAGGCGTAGGAAGCCACGCGGATGAGCGCGCCTTCGAGCCGGCGGACGTTGGTGCGAATACGACTGGCGAGGAAATTCAAGATGTCCTCGGGCAGGGTGACCCCCATGAGTTGGGCCTTTTTGTTCAGGATGGCCAGGCGCATTTCGATGTCCGGCGGCTGCAGATCGGTGACCAGCCCCCATTCAAACCGGGAAACGAGGCGGTGTTCAAGATTCTGGATTTCGCTGGCCGGGCGGTCACAGGTGAGCACGATCTGCTTGTGCGCCTCGTGCAATGCGTTGAACGTGTGAAAAAATTCCTCCTGAATCCGTTCCTTGCCCGCCAGGAATTGGATGTCATCAATCAACAACACATCGGTTTGCCGGTATTTTTTGCGGAACCGGGCCAGTTGGTTGTTTTGAATGCCATCAATGTACTCGTTCGTGAACTTCTCGGATGAGACGTAGGCGACGCGCGCGCTCTTCTTGTTGCTGGCGACATACTGGCCGATGGCATGGAGCAGATGAGTCTTGCCCAGACCGACTCCGCCGTAGAGGAAGAGCGGATTATAGGATTTGCCGGGGGCCTGGGCGACGGCCAGCGCGGCGGCGTAGGCGAAATTGTTGTTGTTGCCGACGACAAAGGTGTCGAAGGTGTTTTTGGGGTTGAAATTGATTTCCCCATTGTATGACGCGCGCTCGTGGCTGGACTCGGCGGCTCGGGTGGGTTTGGCTGGCGCTGGGGCGACGGGTGCGGAAAGCGCGTGGGCGCCGTTCCCGGCAGCAATTTTGAATTTGATTTGCACCTGGCGGCCGGCGGCGACAGTCAAGGCATCCTGCAACAGGCTGAGATAATTGTCTTTAAGCCAGACCTCGCAGAATTCGTTGGCCACCTCCAGAGTAACGCAGTTTGGATCAACCGCATTGGCACGCAACGGGGCGAACCACATGTTGTAAGTGTCTGTATTCAACCTGGAACGAAGATGTTCCCGCGCTGAATTCCAAATTTTTTCTGCCGAAAGCTGCATTTGCGTTTTGTCAAAAAGCCCGTTTTTTAAGCGTTTTATTCACCTAGCCCTAAAATTGGCGTTTGACCTCGCCCGCCATGCTCACTTGCGCCACTTTAAACTTATTGTTTCGATAAAGCGTTTGCACGCACGCCCTTATATCATCGAAACCGCCGCACCAACATCAATGCAACACTTTGATTTGTAATATGTTGCGAATTATCAGACCGAAACTCTGATTCTGCGTCTTCTAAAACCATTGAAACGTCACGACCAACTTCTTGCTTACGCGAACTTTTTACGCAAATTCGCCGGACGTTTCTAGGACAACATATTAACTTTTGTTCACGAGTTATTCACAACCGCCTGACCCCTGCGTAAAGCTAAATGATTTCACGATTTTACCAACGGTTTTATTCAATACAAAACTGGTTCTCAAACGAAAAATCTGCAATTTTATCCTTCCAAACTACGGTTCAAACGGCTTGTTCGCCCGTTTCACCGGTACGAATACGGATCACGTCTTGAATGGAGCTGACAAAGATTTTCCCATCCCCGATCTTGCCGGTCTTGGCTGCCTTGATAATCGCTTCCACGGCCGGCCCCGCCAGTGAGTCGGCCAACACCACTTCAATTTTGATCTTCGGTAGAAAATCCACGACATATTCGCTGCCACGATAAATTTCCGTATGCCCTTTTTGCCGGCCAAAGCCCTTGACTTCCGCCACGGTCATTCCCGCAACGCCCAATCCGTTCAGCGCAGCTTTTACGTCCTCTAGTTTGAAAGGTTTAACGACCGCCTCAATTTTCTTCATGCCTTTCCTTTCTCTCGCCCGTGAAATGATATTAACAGTCCATTTTAACCTGTAAACAGGAATCTTTGATTGAGCGTTTTATCCCCGGTGGGATTCCAATAGGAACCAAATGAATGTCTTGGAGGGCAGAACACACTTATTGGTTTGGCGCGGAAAAAGAAATAACACTTATACTTTGTCCATTCAGGTTGACATAAATAAGCGTTTGTGATTTTATATGTGCAAGGTGCGACGGGTTCCTGGCTCTGTCGACGGTGTTCTTTGAATTTCTGTAACAGTTTTCGTTCCGGGTATCGGTACGCTCCCGGATCGGAGTTCTTCGTAATCCTACGTACGTACTCTCGAAAATTCCCCGGGTCTCTCGGCCACCCCCTGGCCGCTTGACCCGGTTTTTCTTTTTAACGCCCGATTCAAACGGCCATGCGGCGGCGATGCCATTTGGAAATTTCGGTGGGCGGGTGTCCTCGCGAGCCGGCTCGTCAGGAGCCACGCCCCCCCAAAAATGTACTGTTACCGCCGACGCGGCAGTAACCTGATTTGAGGTTTGGGTCCCGCGTTCACGCGGTCCCGGGCCGCCTAACGGCGGAACTCCGGGCAAATTCAGGACAGTACCGCCGCCGCGCGTTCGTTGACACTGATTTTCCCGGCTGTTAGCTTTGTTCCTTCTGAAAGTCACGATGGACTACAAAAATACATTAAACCTGCCGCGCACCGATTTCCCGATGAAAGCCGACCTCGTGGCCCGGGAGCCGGAACGGCTGAATCAGTGGGAAAAGACCGGGCTTTACCGGAAAATCCAAGCCGCCCGCGCCGGAGCCGGAGAAAAGTTCGTTTTGCACGACGGCCCGCCTTTTGCCAACGGCGACGTCCATATCGGCACCGCGCTGAACAAGATTCTCAAGGACATCGTTGTTAAATATAAGACCTTACGCGGTTTTAGCGCGCCGTATGTGCCGGGCTGGGATTGTCATGGATTGCCCATTGAATTCAAGGTTTCCCAGGAGATGCGCAAGGCGGGCGATGCCAGCGCCGACGCCGCGACCATTCGCAAGGCCTGTGAAACGTACGCCCGGAAGTACATTGACATCCAGCGTGTGCAGTTCAAACGGCTCGGTGTGCTGGGCGACTGGGAGAATCCCTACCTTACGCTGAACAAGGAATACGAGGCCGAAGAATTGCGGTTGTTCGCCAACATCGTTGAGAAAGGCTTTGTTTATCGCGGGAAAAAGCCGGTTTATTGGAGCATTCCCTGCCGTACGGCGCTCGCCGAGGCGGAAGTGGAATACAAGGACCACGTCAGCCCGAGCATTTACGTAAAGTTTCCCGTTAGTGGCCGGGCAAACACCTTTGTGCTCATCTGGACGACGACCCCCTGGACGCTTCCGGCGAACCTGGCTGTCGCTTACAACGATAAATTCCAATACCTCCAGGTCGGAGTTGGTGGCGAAAAATACATTTTATTCCGTGGTTTGCTTCCGGTCGTCGCCGAAAAATGCGGCTGGGTAAATTACACGCAATCGCCTTTCCCGACCGAAGAGCTCGCCAGGTTGGAATACCAGCACCCCTTCATCCCGGCGCGTAAAGGCAAAGCCTACGCTGCCGATTTTGTTACCAGCGACACCGGCACGGGTTTCGTCCATATAGCTCCCGGCCACGGTCTCGAAGACTATGGCCTGGGCTCGTCCGTCGGTCTGCCGATTTATTCGCCGGTGGACGATGACGGCAAGTTCGCCTACACGAACGAGTTGCCCGCGGAGCAACAGATGCCAAAGGAAATGATCGGCAAATCGATTCTCGAAAAGCATGGCAAAAGTGACGCCAATGAAGCGGTTTTGCACGAACTCCGCGCGCACCATGCCCTGCTGCACCAGGAAAATTATCATCACAGCTACCCGCACTGCTGGCGCAGCAAAACGCCCGTCATCTTCCGCGCGATGGACCAATGGTTCATCGAGATTGACCATGTGCTGGAGGGCACTGCTTCGTCAGTGCCCGAACATTTGGGGCAGCGACGAAGCGCCGCCCTCCAGGGTGAAACCTTTCGCAGTATCGCCCTCGCCGAAATTGACCGCGTGAATTGGGTTCCCGACTGGGGCGTCAATCGCATCAAAGCCGCCGTTGCCACAAGGCCCGATTGGTGCATTTCCCGGCAACGCACCTGGGGCGTGCCGATTCCGGCGTTTTACGACGCCAGGGGTGAACCGATTCTCGATGCGCAAATCGTCCGCAACGCCGCCGATTTGATAGAGAAACACGGCTCGAACGTCTGGTTCGAGAAATCCGCCGTCGACCTCTGGTCGCTCTTGAAACCGGAAGGTTGGAAGGGCGCGGAAGCGGTTTCCAAATCCAGCGACACCCTTGACGTGTGGATTGATTCCGGCAGCTCGTCACGAAGCGTGTTGATGCGACGGGAAGAATTGCATCATCCCGCAGGACAGGCTTCCCGCCTGTCTCCATCTGAGAACAGAAAGTCAGAGACAGCCAAGATGCCGGTCGTGCAATGGCAGGCCGACATGTATTTCGAAGGTTCCGACCAGCATCGCGGCTGGTTTCAATCATCGCTGCTGCTCTCGCTGGCGGGCAATGGCACGGCCCCGTTCAAAATGGTGCTCACGAGCGGCTTTGTCGTGGATGCGGATCGCGAGAAGATTTCCAAGAGCAAACAGGGCGGCTATGAAAAACCGCAGACCGCCGAGGCCTATGTGAAGAAATGGGGCGCGGACATCGTGCGACTGTGGGTGGCCTCGCAGGATTATCGCAACGACATCATCGTGAGCGAGGAGCGCATCGCCAAGGTCGCCGAGACCTACCGCGTCATCCGCAACGCGCTGCGCTATCAGCTCTCGAATCTTTACGATTTCGATCCGGCCAATCATTCCGTGCCGGACGAAAAGCTGACCGGCCTGGATCGCTGGATTTTGGGCGAATTCTCGAAACTGGAGCAGGAAGTTATCCAGGCTTACGACAATTACGAATTTCATGTGGTTTACCAGAAGGTCAGCCAGTTCCTTGCCGTTGAGCTCTCGGCGATCTACCACGACGTCATCAAGGACCGGCTTTACACCGACCCGGCGAATTCGCAGCGCCGCCGCTCGACGCAGACCACGCTGCACCGGCTCGTGACCGGCCTTTGCCAGATGCTCGCGCCGATTTTGTCGTTCACGGCGGACGAGGCCTGGGAATTTGTGCCGGGGAAGAAAGAAGATTCTGTTCACGAAGTGACTTGGCAGCCGCAATCATTAAAATCCCGTGCAGGACAACCGGAAGCTTGGTCGCTTCTTTTTGAATGGAGAGATCGGCTTTTGCCGGAATTGGAAAAAATGCGGAAGGACAAATTGATTGGCAAATCTTTGGAATCAAAAATCGCCATTCCCTTTGCCGGCAAATCAGAACAATTCGACTCGTTGAGTTTTGTTGGTGGCAACGTTCAATCCTTGAAAGAGCTTTTGAATGTTTCGCAACTTTCAATTTGGCAATCGGACGGTTCGCCAGCCCCCCAGGAGGCAGAAGGAATGTTTAGCGCGGAAGAATTGAATGCTGTGCATTCGAGTCGGGAAGGATTTGCGATTAAGGTTTTGCACGCCGACGGCCAGAAATGCGAGCGCTGCTGGCATTGGGAAACGGATGTCGGCTCGAATCCGGAGCACCCGACCATTTGCGGGCGTTGCGTCGCGGCGGTGCTGCAAGCCAAAGCATCATAGAAAAGCCGCCTTGCTGGTGGCAGACACGCATCAAAAATCACGCCGGCTGCCGGGTGAGGCGATGCAGTGAATTGAACAACAAAGAAACAAAGTCACGAAGTCCGCTTCGTTCCCCGGTTGCTTTGTTGTTAAAAAGTGGCTTCGGCTCCCGTCTCAGATTTGAGCAGGCCTGAGGCTTGCGCTACCTTAGCTTCGTTGCCAAAGCAATGAACAACGAAATCAAAACCGCCGCCGCCGATTCGCAATCGCCGGCAGTGCGAAAATTCCGGCTGGTGTTGAGCTTGCTGGTTGCTGTGCTGGCCTTGCTCGCGTTCGAGGTGTTTTATGTCTTTTCCGCACCCTCCCTGGATCCCGAACAAAAGGCATTGCAGGCATGGGAAGGCGTCCGCGCGCCGGATTTCTCCGTGACCAATCTGGACGGCCGAACGGTTCATCTGGCCGATTTGAAGGGCAAACGGGTCGTGCTGAATTTTTGGGCGACGTGGTGTCCGCCGTGTCTGGAAGAAATTCCCAATTTCATTAAATTGCGCGGCGATACCTCGCTCACGAATGTGGTCATCCTCGGCATCAGCACGGACGACCCGGCGCCACAGAAGGCTTTCGCGCGGCGGCAAGGCATCAATTATCCGCTTACCATCATGGGGAACGCGCCGTCACCATATCAAGACGTGGACACGATTCCCGTGACGATGGTCATCGATCGCAACGGCATTATCCAGCACGTGCTGTTTGGCCCGCAGGATTTTGCGCACCTGAAAACATACGCAGCGGAATCTGATTTTGCCGGAACCGTCAAAGCCGCGCCGGTGAATTGAACCATTCCGCTTGAACAACCGGGAAACGACGTTACGAAACTCAAACGGCTTTGTTTCCTCGTTTCCGGGTGGTTCAACCTTGCGCCGGCTGCTGCTGCGTGAGGCAGTGCAACGTACCGCGACCGAGAACCAGGTCCACCGCGTGGAGGCCCACGACCGGCCGGTCTTTGAACAGTTCGCCCAAAATCCCCAGGGCAAGGCGGTCGTTGGGATCATTAAATGTCGGGACCAGGACGGCGGCGTTGCCGATGTAGAAATTTGCATAGCTCGCGGGCAAACGTTGGCTGTCAAAATAAAGCGGCGACGGCATGGGCAGCTCGACCACCTCCGGCTTGCCGCCGTCTTCCAGCCGTAGATCCCGGATGCGCTCCCGGTTTTCGGCGAGCGGGCGGTAATTCACGTCTTTTGAATTTTTTTCGCGCACCAGCACAAGCGTCCTGGGATTAACGAAGCGGCAAATGTCGTCAATGTGCCCGTGGGTGTCATCGCCGACCGGGCCCTTGGCCAGCCAAAAGACGTTCCGGACACCAAGATAATTTTTCAACGTCTTCTCGATTTCTGTTTTGCCGAGGCCGGGATTGCGGACCTGGACTTTAGGATCGAGGTAACATTGCTCCGTTGAGAGCAGCGTGCCGCGGCCGTTCAACTCGATGCCGCCGCCTTCAATGACGAATGGCCGGCCGTGGCATTCGGCGTGAAAAAGTTTCATTCGCAAAATGCGCGCGGCGGTCTCGGGCACTTTTGCGTCCTTGCGCCAGTTGCGGTATCTGGCCCAGCCGTTGAAATGGAAATGAACGATGGCGGTCTCGGTTTTGCCCTCACCCGGCCTCCGGCCACCCTCTCCCATCGGATGGGAGAGGGACAGGGGTGAGGGTCGTTTGACAAAAATCGGGCCGCTATCGCGCATCCAGCTCCGATTCGTCGGGTGCACGGTAAACCGGATTTTCTCCAAATTGCAGCCGGCGCACTTGAGGATTCGGCGCGCAGAATTTTCCTCGGCTTGGTGGCGGACGAGAATGCAAACAATTTCACCCGGGGAAATTTTTCGCACCATTTCACCATAGACCCAGGGAATAACGGCGAATTTGCCCGGCCAGTCGCTGGCGTTATGCGGCCAGCTGAGCCAGGTGGCTTCATGCGGTTCCCATTCTGCCGGCATCCGGTAGCCCAGGTCGGCGGGAGTTGCTGTGTTTGCGGATTGCAGGTTCACCATAAAGGTGCGCCGAGCATAATCACCTGGCCCGCTCTCGGAAATCTTGAAACGCCGTTCACTGGCTGGAGCAGCAGGGTTTACAGGGGGGATTGGTTGAGCTTCCAACCATTATAATCGCCCACATTACGAATTAGTTCAAATGAAATATTTTTAAAAAAGTGACAGTGATCGGGTGCAAATCCACCTCCCTTGAACGACCATAAATCAGGAACAGCGATTGCTCACAACGGTCTCGCTCTTATGAAGATGAGCCTAAAGAAACCCAGAAATCGGGCGGCTGTGACAAGCACGACGTTCATTGAGCTGTTGCTCTTGTCGCTGGCCTGTCTTGCTGTATCCCGATTCCCTGTGCAAGCGGCTCAGCAGATGGTCATCCAATTGGCCGCCGGGGCGACGAGCTTGCAAGTCCAACGCGCTCTGGATCTTCTGCCTGAAGGCGGTGGTGAAGTGGTGTTGTCGGCGGGGGTTTTTACAGTGGATCAACCCATTGTGCTGCGTCGGGATCATCAGACCTTGCGCGGTGCCGGGAAGGAAACCATCCTCCGGCTGGAGGACGGTGCCAATTGCCCGGTCATCATCATGGGAGAACCGGTCAATAATCCGAAGCACACCATCCGATATCTGCGCGTCAACAATCTTTTCATTGATGGGAACCGCTCCCACCAGCAGCGCGAACTCTGGCGATTGCGCGGTGAAGGTTCGCAAATCCGCAATAACGGGATCACGGTCCAAAACGTGAGCGATTCGGTCGTGGCCCATGTGACCTGCGCCCGCTCCCGCTCGGGCGGTCTGGTCACCACGCGAGGGGTGCGGCGGCTGACCGTGCAGGATCTGACGGCGTTTGACAACGAATTCGACGGCCTGGCTTGTTATCATACGGAGGATTCCCTGTTCACGGAGCTGAATCTCCACCACAACCCGGGTGCGGGCATATCGCTTGATCTCGCTTTTAACCACAACGTGATCAGCAACGCGGTGCTGGCTGCCAATGACCTGGGCATCTTCATGCGGGCAAGCCGGGGCAACCGATTTTATAACATTTCCATCCAGGACAGCCGCCATTACGGGGTCTTCATGGCCCACACAGAGAGGCAGACCGGGCGGGGTTGGGGACCGGCGCCCCGGACCGAGTGCGTGCACAACGCTTTCACCAACCTCATCGCCAGCGGTTGCGGCAGCGCCGCCTTCCGGGTCAATGACACCACCTGCACCAACAATGTCATCATCGGCGCCAAATTTCATGATGATGTTCACGGCGGGCTCTCGCTCGCCCGGCCGGATTTGGTCGTGCTGCAGTAACTCCAGTGCCATTTTAGATTTCGACGCAGCTCTGCCCACCGCAGGAAATGTTGCGGTGACCAATTTTGAATTTGGGGATTGGCAATCGCGCAGACCTTTGTATCGTGGAGCAACGCGGAATTTTTCAGAGTCCATCTATGAATAAAAAAGCGCAGCCCAAATCCTCCGGCGGGCCGGTTTCCCATTTCATCCAGGAGCACTTCCGGCATTTCAACGCCGCCACGCTCGGGGACGCCGCTCGCGCCTACCGCAACCATCTGGACGGCGGCGGCCGCATGATGGTTTGTCTGGCGGGCGCCATGAGCACCGCCGAACTGGGGCTGTCCCTGGCCGAGATGATTCGCCGCGACAAGGTGCATCTCATTACCTGCACCGGCGCGAATCTGGAGGAGGACGTGTTCAACCTGGTGGCGCACGATTATTACGAGCGCGTGCCGCATTACCGGCATCTGACGCCCGCGCAGGAAGAGGATTTGCTCAATCGCCATCTCAATCGTGTGACCGACACGTGCATTCCCGAAAACGAGGCTATGCGCCGGATTGAAGAGGCCATGCTCGAGGTCTGGGTCGCCGCCGAACAAAAAGGCGAGCGCTATTTCCCGCACGAATTTTTCTACCAGGTCCTGCGCAGCGGCAAGTACCGGAAGCATTACCAGATTGACCCGAAGGATTCGTGGATGCTGGCCGCCGCGGAGAAAGGTCTGCCGATCGTCGTGCCCGGCTGGGAAGACTCGACCATCGGCAACATGTACGCCGCCGCGCTCATCCGCGGCAGCTTGAAGAACGTCCACACCATCCGCACGGGCATCGAGTACATGACCTGGCTGGCGGATTTTTATACGCGCACGGCAAAAAAAAGCCCGCTCGGCATGTTCCAGATTGGCGGCGGCATCGCGGGCGATTTCCCGATTTGTGTCGTGCCCATGTTGCATCAGGATTTGCAGCGCACCGACGTGCCGCTTTGGGGCTATTTCTGCCAGATCAGCGACTCGACGACGAGCTACGGCAGTTACAGCGGCGCCGTGCCGAATGAAAAAATCACCTGGGGCAAGCTCGGCGTGGATACGCCCCGGTTCATCATCGAGTCCGACGCCACCATCGTCGCACCGTTGATTTTCGCGTACGTGTTGGGGTGGTAGGACGGAAGGGGGCCGTCCCGGCCCATTTCTGCAATAAACGCTTGTAAGGAAAAAAATTTTCGGACAAAGTGCCGCGCCAAAAATGTTCTACGATGTTGGAATTCAAAAATAGAATTTTGTTCGTGGGCTACGGTGCCGTGGCGCAATGTGCGCTGCCCATCCTGTTCAAGCACCTCAAGACGCCCGCCAAAAACCTTACGGTCATGGATTTCGAGGACCGGCGCAGCGTGTTGTCGCCGTGGCTCAAACGCGGCGTGAAGTTCGCCCGCAAACGCGTGACGCGCGAAAATATGGACGCGCTGCTGGGCCAATATCTCTCCGCGGGCGACCTGTTGATTGACCTCGCGTGGAACATTGACTGTTGCGAAATCCTCCAGTGGTGTCACGAGCGCGGCGTGCTTTACATCAATACCTCGGTCGAGTTGTGGGACCCGTATGAAAATTCCCGGGGCGCGCCGCCCCAGCAGATGACGCTTTACTGGCGGCACATGAACATCCGCCGGATGATTGCCCAATGGCCGCAACCCGGCCCGACGGCGGTGCTGGAGCACGGCGCAAATCCGGGTCTGATTTCGCACTTCACCAAGCAGGGTTTGATTGACATCGGCAAACGCGCCGTCAAGGACCGGAAAATCACCGGCGCCGCGGCGGAAGAAATCCAGCAATTGATTGCCGACGAAAAATTCAGCCGGTTGGCGATGAAGCTCGGCGTGAAGGTGATTCATTGCAGCGAACGCGACACGCAAATCACCGACCAGCCGAAGGCGGTGGACGAATTTGCCAACACCTGGAGCGTCGAAGGTTTCCGCGAGGAAGGCACCACGACCACGGAGATGGGGTGGGGCACGCATGAGAAGGAATTGCCGGCGCTGGCGCATGAGCACGCCGACGGCCCGCGCAACCAGATTTGCCTCGCCCGCATGGGCATCAATACCTGGGTGCGGTCATGGGTGCCGGATTATTGCATCCACGGCATGGTCGTGCGCCACGGCGAGGCGTTCACGATCTCCGACCGGCTGACGGTCCGGGAAAACGGCAGGGCGGTTTATCGCCCAACGGTCCATTACGCCTATTGCCCGGCAGACGTGGCCATCGCGTCACTCAACGAACTGCGCGGCTACGATTATCAATTGCAGCCCAAGGCACGCATCCTGAACGACGAAATCACCAGCGGCGCGGACATTTTGGGCGCGTTGCTGATGGGCCACGCCTACAATTCCTGGTGGGTCGGCAGCGACCTGAGCATCGGCGAATCACGCCGGCTCGTGCCGCACCAGAACGCCACGACGATGCAAGTGGCGATCTCCGTCATCGCTGCCGCGATGTGGATGATTGAAAATCCGGCTCGTGGCGTCCTCGTGCCGGACGATTTGCCGCACGATTACGTTTTAAAAATTTCCAGGCCGTATCTCGGCAGGTGGATTTCCAAGCCGTCGGATTGGACGCCATTAAAGCACCGCACCAACGTGTTCGGGGCTCACAGCCAGCCGGACCTGGATCTGGCCGACCCGTGGCAATTCAAGAATTTTCTCGTCACCAACGGAGAATAAATGATTTCCAAGAACTTGCTGAAAAGACTGGCGGCGAAACACGGCACACCGCTGTTCGTGGTGGACCACGACGAACTGCGGCGCAACTACGCGATGTTCAAAAAATATCTGCCGCGCATCCAGGTTTACTACGCCGTGAAGGCCAATTCCGATCCGGCCATCGTCCGCACGTTTTACCGGGCCGGCGCCAGTTTCGACGTGGCTTCCATGCCCGAGTTCGAGAACGTGTATGGGAATATCAAACAACTGCCGGCGCAGGCGCGGCAGGATTGGATCTGGGACAAGATCATTTACGCCAATCCCATCAAGGCGATTGAGACTTTGAAGCAGCTTGACCAGTACAAGCCGTTGGTTACTTACGACAATTACGAAGAGATCAAGAAAATTAAAAAATATGCGCCGCACGCCGGGCTGGCCTTGCGGTTGATGGTGCCCAATACCGGCGCGATGGTGGAACTTTCCTCCAAATTCGGCGCGTCGCCCGGCGAGGCGGTGGACATGATCCTCGAAGCCGACCGCGTGGGCCTGACCGTCGAAGGCATCAGTTTCCACGTCGGCAGCCAGACGACGAATTTTGGAAACTATGTCGCCGCCATCAACCTGGCCGCGAACATTTTCAAGGAAGCGCGCGACCGTGGTTATAGCAAAATGAACCTGCTCGATATCGGCGGCGGTTTTCCCGCGCCGTATGACGCCACGGTCAAACCGTTCCGTGAATTGGCAACCGTTATCAACCGTGAACTGGAGCGGTTGTTTCCGAAAAACATCCAGATTCTCGCCGAGCCGGGCCGTTTCCTGTGCGCGACCGCCGCGACCGCCGTTTCCAAAATCATCGGCAAGGCCGTGCGCGACGGCAAGCTGCGCTACTACATCAACGACGGCGTGTACCACACCTTTTCCGGCGTCATCTTTGACCACTGCCAGTATCACCTGAAGGCGTTCAAGAAAGGCCCGACGCAGATCTGTTCCGTGTTCGGGCCAACGTGCGACGCGCTGGACGTGGTTTCGATGGCGGAAAATCTGCCGGACAACCTGGAGATCGGCGACCTGCTTTACAGCGAACAAATCGGCGCTTACAGCCACGCCTCCTCGACCTATTTCAATGGTTTCCCGCCGGCGACGGTCGTGCATGTGAACCAATAAACAGCGGCCTTAAACCATTGGCCTGAGTTCCGGTCGATTCGCGTCACATCCGGTGCGTTGGCGTTCGCAGCTGACCGAAATCGGGGAGCATTTTTGAACGAAATCCGTCCGACCATTGTTGAATTAACCATAACCCATAAGATTTCCATGTGGCGGATGCCAAATGCCCGTTTCGAACTGATGGCGCTGATCGGGGTCGCGCTCCTGAGCCACCAATCCCTTGCGGCAAGAGCAGTTTACGCTGATTTCAAATCGACTGCGGGACTGGTCTTGCAGGGCTACGCCAGGCAGGTTGCAGGGAAGCTTAGGATTGTTCCGGCAATCGGCGGACAAGGCCGCGGCGGTGTGTGGCTGGACACGAAGCAGCCGGTGGAACACGGTTTTGACACGACGTTCCAGATCCGGATGACAGACAAATATGTTTACGGCGCGGACGGTCTTGCCTTTGTGATTCAGAATCCGGCCCCGGCGCTCGGTGCTGCCGGAGGCAATATAGGTTACGGCGGCCTGACCAATTTGCTCGTGGTAAAATTCGATGACTACCATTGGCAGGACCATACATTTGTAGCTTTTGACGAAATCGGAGTTCTGGCGGCTGCTTCACCGACAACGCCACTTTGGGATGTGTCGGCCGACTACAGCGCGTCGATTGTCAAAGGCGTGGTGTTTTCCGACGGACGGGTCCACACGGTAAGAATCGTTTATGTCCCCAACAGCTTACAGGTTTATTTGGATGATCTGGATAATCCCCGGATGACCGTTTATGTCAATCTGGCCAAGGTCATGGACCTGGATCAAGGTCGCGCCTGGGTGGGTTTCACGGCGGCCTCGGGCGCGGATTGGCAGAATCATGATTTGATCAGTTGGGCCTTTGATTCAACCGCAGACGCTACCGAACCAAATGGCGCCCCTGATTCGCCGCCAATACAAATCCCGAATCCGGCGCCACCGCCATCCCCATCAATTTTTCCGGGGCAGAATAGATCAGCCCCTGCGACGACACCGCTGGCCATTGATCCTTCGTTTGGTTATCGCTTGCCGGATGGCGTCGGTCCGGCAAACCCAATTGAGACCTCGACCAATCTCGTTGAATGGACTCCCCTGACGAATGCCGTTTTCTATTTTCGCGACCCGGGATCCACCAACTATTCGCAACGTTTCTACCGCTTCCCGAAAAACTGACAGCGCGAGATTGAATTCCTTTTCATTTCGCGCCATGCTCAACCGAAATGCGGCCAAATGACTTTTCCGACGCGCGGGTGCTGGTCACCGGCGGCGCCGGTTTCATCGGCAGCGCGCTGGTCTGGGCGCTGAACCGCTGTGGTTGCGAACACATCGTCGTTTGCGACCGCCTCGGGCTGGATGAAAAATGGCGCAACCTCACGCCTCTGCGCTTTGCCAATTATGTGGAGGCGGACGAGTTGCTGCCACGGCTGCAAAATGGCGCGCTGGGGAAATTTGAGCTGGTTCTCCATCTGGGCGCGTGTTCATGCACCACTGAACGCGACGCCAGTTTTCTCATTCGCAACAATTTTGAATTTACCAAGGACCTTGCCGCGTGGGCCCTCGGCCAAAAGGCGCGCTTTGTGTATGCGTCTTCCGCCGCCACATACGGTGATGGTTCAGCGGGCATGGATGACGATGATGCCAAACTCGACACCTTGCGCCCCCTGAACATGTACGGCTACTCGAAGCAGTTGTTCGATCTGCACGCCAAACGCGCCGGGTTCTTGAAGAAAATTGTCGGGTTGAAATATTTCAACGTCTTTGGCCCGAACGAAGATCACAAGGGCGACATGCGGTCGGTGGTTCACAAAAGTTTCGGACAGGTGCGCGAAACCGGTGTCATCCGTCTTTTCAAGAGTTACCGGAAAGATTATTGCGACGGCGAACAGAAGCGCGATTTCCTTTATGTCAAGGATGCGGTGGCCATGACGCTGCATCTGGCGGCCAATGAAAAGGCCGGCGGGTTGTTCAACATCGGCAGCGGCGCGGCGCGGACGTGGCTGGATTTGGCGCGCGCGGTCTTCGCCGCGCTCAGCCGCGAGCCCAAAATCGAATTCCTCGAGATGCCCGGAAGCCTCCGCGATAAATACCAGTATTTCACGGAGGCGAACTTGGGCCGGTTGCGCGCCGCCGGCTACAGCGCGCCGATCACGTCGTTGGAAGACGCCGTGAGTGATTATGTTCGCAATTATCTCGTGCCGGACAAGCGGCTGGATCCGGCCGTCACGTAATGGTGTTCAGGAGCCGAGGTGACGAGGCTCTGATCTTCATAATTATTAGAGCCTCCTCACGTCGGCTCCTACCGGATCCGATGAACTTCACAATAACGTGACTTGCCTTGACAGCGATCCACGTCAATCCTTGTTGCGTGAAAGGCAAATCGTTCATCCACCTTGGAATTATTGTGCTGGCCGCGCTCGGCTTTCATTGTTTTGGCGGTGATTTCGACCAGACCACCGAAATCGTCGGTCGTAACCCCAGCGGCTTTGAAACGCCGGTCAATCAACTCGTCACGCCCGCCGGAACGCCCGTCGAACTTCCCGGCCTGCGGCCGAATGCACTCGCACTGAGTCCGGACGGCGAACGGCTCGTGACCGCCGGCCTGACGCAACGACTGATCGTCATCAATCCGGCAACCGGAACAATCCTGCAGCGCGTGCGGTTGCCCGCCGACGACAAAATTCCGCAGGCCGGATCCGTTTCCAGCGGCATTCTCCAACCGAACGAGAAGGCCAAGCTCAGTTTCACCGGCCTCGTCTTTTCGCCTGATGGCTCACGGATATACCTGGCCAACGTCAACGGCGACATCAAGGTTTTCAGCGTTGACGCGGACCATAAAGTCACGCCGTTGTTCTCCCTTCCGCTGCCGCCGGCCAACGCGCCGTTGCGCCAGGCCGAAATTCCGGCCGGGATCGCCGTTTCTTCAGACGGCAGGGAGCTTTACGTTGCCGGCAACCTTTCTAATCACCTCCTTGAACTCGACGCCGTGACCGGGAAAGTTCTGCGGACTTGGGACACAGGTGTTGCGCCTTTCGATGTCGTCCTCTGCAAAAATAAAATTTATGTGAGCAACTGGGGTGGGCGGCGGCCGGGCCCGGACAGCCTGACCGGTCCGGCCGGCAACGGCATGAGGGTGCGTGTGGACGCGCGTTCCATTGCCAGCGAAGGCTCGGTCTCGGTGATTGATTTGACAGAAGCTGGTGGGGCGAGCGTCCTCGCGAGCCATGGCAACGAGGGCTCGTCGGTAGCCTCGCCCCGCCCAATCCAGGAACTCCGGACCGGTTTGCATGCCTGCGCCCTGGCGTTAGCGCCCAATGGCCGTTGGCTGGTCGTCGCCAACGCGGGCAGCGACACGCTGAGCGTGATTGACACGCGGACGGACAAAATCTTCGAGACGATCTGTGCGCGGCAGAACCCGGCGGATTTATTTGGCGCGCAACCCAACGCGCTGGCCTTCGATAAAAAAGGCAAAACCCTGTTCGTTTGCAACGGCACCCAAAATGCCGTCGCCGTTTTCCGCTTCCAACCCGGCAAATCCAAATTGCTGGGCCTGATACCCGTCGGCTGGTTCCCCGGTTCCATTGCGTATGATGCGAAGCGGAAGGAAATTTACGTGGCGAACATTAAAAACCTCAGTCCGGGGATTCGAAGTCACACCGGCGAAACGGAGTTCAATTCCAAGGAATATTATGGTTCTCTGTCGCTCGTGCCAGTGCCGTCGAAAAGGGAATTGGCCAGGTTCACCCGGATTGCGCTGGCGGATTTGCGTTATCCGCTGCTCGCGCAGGCTGCGTTGCCGGCGCGACCCGATCAACCGTCGCGGCCGGTGCCGGAGCGGGCTGGCGAGCCGAGCGTTTTTCATCACGTCATCTACATCATCAAGGAAAACCGCACTTATGATCAGGTTCTGGGCGATGTCAAGGAAGGCAACGGCGACGCGAATTTGTGCACGTTCGGCGAGGCCGTCACTCCCAACCAACACAAGCTCGTACGCGATTTCGTGCTGCTGGACAACACGTACTGTTGCAGCATCCTCAGCGCGGACGGCCATCAATGGGCGGACACAGGCATCGCGATGGATTACGTGGAGCGCGGGTTTGCCGGCTGGCCGCGCAGCTATCCGGCGGGCGGTTTTGGCGAGGAAGGCCGGGACGCGCTGGCCTATTCACCGGCGGGTTTCATCTGGAACGACGCGCTCGCGCACGGCAAAACGGTTTGTGATTTCGGGGAATTCACCACCGCTCACAAACAATGGAAGGATTCCCGCCGCAAAGGTGAACCGGATTTTCTCGATTGTTACCACGATTTCCTGGCCGACTCGAATGCGATTGCCTATGCCTGCGAGCCGGACATCGAGGCGCTGCAACCTTATCTCATGACGAACACGATTGGCTGGGATTTGGACGTGCCGGACATCTGGCGCGCCGCGCAATTCGGCAAAGACCTGAAACAATTTGAAGCGGCAGACAATCTGCCAAATCTGGTCATCCTCTGGTTGCCGAACGACCACACCAGCGGCACCGCGTTCGGTTCGCCCACGCCCGCGGCGCAGGTGGCGGACAACGACCTGGCGGTCGGGCAGGTGGTCGAGGCTGTCAGCCACAGCAAGTATTGGAAGGACACGTGCATTTTTGCGGTGGAAGACGATCCGCAGAACGGCTGGGACCACGTGAGCGGCTACCGCACCACCGCCTACGTCGCCAGCGCCTATACCCGTCGCGGCGCCGTGGTCAGCACCCAATACAATCAGACCAGTTTGCTGCGCACGATGGAACTCATGCTCGGGTTGCCGCCGATGAACCAGATGGATGCGACGGCCACGCCGATGTTCGATTGTTTCACCAACACGGCGGACTTCACACCGTTTACCGCCGTGGCCAACCAGACGCCGCTCGACCAAATGAATCCACCGCCGAAGAAAATTTCCGACGCGCGGCTGCGCAAGGACGCCTACGTATCCGCGCGCTTGCCGCTCAAGAAGGAAGATCAATGCCCGGAAGACGTGTTCAATCGCATCTTATGGGATGCGACCAAAGGTCCGCAGACGCCGTATCCGGTCTGGGCGGTCAAAGCGCTGGATGACGATGATTGAAAGCAGATCTTTCGACACGGATTGCACGATTTAACCCAAAATGCCCAAGCCCGCCGGGCTGACATCGTTGTAGCTCAATCAAAATCTCAACACGTCGGTTTTTCGTGCCGGCAGGAATTTCATTCCATCGGCCATAAAATTTTATTTTAACGCTCGCCCTCATCCTGACCTCCTCTCCCCGGGAGAAGGAACAGCCGGCGCACGCCTCTGATTTTGCGGATGTGCGTCCGGCAAATCCAGATGTGCGAATTTTCAAATCGGCGGCGGACGATTCTCCCCCGCTTGGAGGAGGGAGGTGCGGACGGTCGTTGAACCAGTTAGCAGGCGCGGGCGGGGGAGTTGGGCATCAAAAACCACGCCGAGCCGAGTGCCGGCTGGCGGGCCGTCGCCCTTCATCCTGGTGAAGGGCCGCCCGGTATTCGGGGGGCGATCATCGCCAACCCGCCAGAATTGTCTCCAAATGCGTTTCCGCGGGCGTCCACTCCGAACGATTGCTGCGGTATTTGGAGCGGTACTGAATCAGGTCCGGCGCATACAAAAGGCTGACATTGGAATCACGATAGTTGGGGTTGCTATAAACCACGATCGCCGACGCAAAGCACAGGGACTCAATTTTCCGCATCCCATCGTTGGTATCTCCTGCTCGAAGTTTGTCGAGAGCACCCATCGTCATAACAAACGTGGCTTTCCATGCGGCTTTGGCATGGTCAGGACTCCCGGTGGGACGGTTGGTGATTGAGGCGTTTTGGACGTGCAGTTCTCCGTTGCCCATGGTCAGGTAAACATCTCCATCAGAACGCAGTAATTGCCCGGCGCGAGCAAAGCCCGTGCGATAAGCCACCAGCGAGCACAGGGAGCAGCAGGCGACCAGGACAATCATCGAAAGAACAGCGCGTTTCATAAGAGTGTGTGCGAATTCCAGTGGACGATCCAAAGCTGCCTGCCCCGTCGCAGCTCGGCAAGCGCGAAGAGGGGAGCCATAGTACGAAGGGCGGCAAGCGCGAGACCGGGCTTGAGCCTCAACCGCCCGGGAGTTGTGGCAATCAACTTGCTGTCAACCAACCGATTGATTAGCTATGATGAAGCAGTCCCACACGGTCGGAATTGAAATCAACCCGAAACTGCTGGGTGTTTTGCTCACCGAGCAGGTCGGGAACACGCTGCGGGTTTTTTGTTTCTACGTCAACGGCAGCGTCAGCCAGTTTAACGTGCCGGCCGACGAGAACCACGAGAGTCAACGCGAACTTTTCTCCGCATTGAACGTCGAGCCGACCTGCACCAGCGTCATCCAGGACGTGGCGGTTCAGGGCCGCATTTATGTTCAATCGGACAACCAGCGTCGGCTTTACACCCTGCTGAATACCCCCGGCAACCGGCTGCCGCTCAATGCCGACATCGGCAACCTTCCCTGGGAGCCGATTTGGCAATCCAAAGAGATGGAAGTGCTGCAATGCCGGCTGACGGACGGCACCGAACCGGGCTTTGCTCTCCGTTACCGGATTAATGAAAGCGAAGACATTCGGCAGATGAAGAAAACCAACCTCTTCACCAACGCCATCTCCCCGCCCAAAAAAGTGCCGCATCGCTGGCTCCACTTGAACATCGGCATCATGCTGCTCGCGGTGGCCCTGTTGGTGGCCGGAACGTGCTATTACACTTTCAAGGGGAAACGCCTGGCCGCCCGATCGGTCCCAGCCATTCACACCAACGAGACGAAGCCCGCCGCACAAGCCTCCGACAGCTATTTCCTGCTCTACAACCATCAAATCAGCGGCCCCTTTCCGGCAAAAACCATCGCCGACATGGACGCCGCCGGGCTTTTCAGCCCTGATACGATGTGCCGCGCGTACCGGTCCACGGTTTGGGTCAAGCTCGCCACCGCCTTTCCGGCCCGGTCTCAAACGCATTAAAATGAAATGGCTCCCCGTCAACCGGCTGATCGCCGCCGTCTTGCTGGTTTCGCTCGCGCCGGCTGTGGGCGGGCCGCCGGCCGAAAAAAACAAACCCGGGAACCATGCGGCAAGCGAACTGGCGCAGGAAGGCGATGCCTTTCGCAGCCGCGGCCAATTGTCGTCCGCGTTGTGGGCCTATCGCCAGGCTGCCCGGGCCGGCGACAGGAAAAGTGCCTTCATGGCTGGCGACATTTTGTTCAAGCAGGGCCAGGCCAGTTCCGGGCGCGAACGGATTTTGCAGCTCTCCGAGGGTCTTGGTGATTTGTACCTTGCCGCCACGCATGGGGACGCCCGGGCCTGCGCCGATTTGTCCAGCGCGCTGGAAAATGGAATCGGTGTCCAAACCAATCTGGTTTTTGCGTATGCCTGGCTGGAGCTGGCGGCCAAACGAGACCCATCCTTCAAGCCGGCTCTGGACCGGCTGGTGGTGCAACTGGCTCCTGGTGACGTCCGGCGAGCGCAGGTGTTGGCTCAGAAATACGCTGACGGTCAATGGCCGACCGACCTGGTGCAACCAGTGGATCAAGGGGATGCCCGCCTTAGAATTCAAGGCATTTCCGGTAATGGCCGCCAGGCGCTGGTCATTATTAACAACGTCTCCTTCGCACCAGGCGATTCGGCCATTGTCCAGATCGCCAGCCGTCCGCACTCGTCCGCCAATGACCAGTTGAGCATCACCTGCCTGCAGATCGGCGACGACTACGTGCTGGTCTCCATTGCCGGCGAATCCCGGTTGAAGCTCTTGTCCAATGCCCCCCTGCGCTAGGCAGCGGTTCCTGCTGAACGCGGCCTGGCGATCGGGACAGAATGGCAACTTTATTTCGTGACGGATTGCGGTCGTCAAACGGGGTGAAGCCTGCCGGCGGGGGATGCGTCCCGGAGCTACTCCAACGAGAACAGGCCCATCAGGACAAATTGTCAAATTAGGGGACAGACGCCGCGGATCAAAGTCGAACCTCACTAAGCTGCACCGGGGAAAGACCATAAGATGCAGCGGCAAAGCCAACAAATATTTAGCTGGCTTAAAACGGCACATAGCCTGCTTTAAAATGGAACTCGACGCGGTAGATACCAACGCGTCCCATCCAACAAGCGAAATGACGGATTTAGATGAAACTTCGGTTTACAATTGAAGCAACGGCGGGCCCAAGCAACGGGCTTGGGGTTGCAAAACGCGCCTTCACGCTGGTGGAAGTTCTGTGTTCTGCCGCCATTCTCGCGATTTTATGTTTGGCCCTGTTTTACGGGCTGTCGCAGGGATTTGGCATGACCCAGACGGCGCGGGAGGCTCTGCGTGCCACGCAGATTGCCCTGACCCGGATGGAAGGTCTGCGTTTGGAAGCATGGAGCACCAACCAGTTGTTCAACCCGGTATTTGTTCCGCCCAATTTCACAGAGTCATTTTACCCTCTCGGTCTCAATGGCTCCTCGTCCACCGGCACGGTTTATTCGGGCACCATGACCGTTAAGACCGGTCCCTTTACCGGTGACAGCCTGGTGCCGAGTTATAACAGCAACATGGCCCTGGTCACCGTGGTGGTCAGTTGGCAGGACAATTTCTACGGTCGCACCAACACTTTCGCGCGAACCAATTACACCTTTGTGGCGAAGTACGGCATTCAAAATTACGTTTACGCCCAATGACCCGGAATTATGCCCAAGCGATTTCAACTTTCCCGACGCCGCCAGCGGCTTCAATCCTGTTCCGGCTGGACCTTGATCGAAATGACCGTGGCCTTGTTCGCGGGCAGCATGATTCTGACGGCGATTGTTACGACCACGGTGTTTGTTTCGAAAAGCTTCATTGCCATCGGCAATTACACTGACTTGGGCAAGGCAAGCCGCCTCACCCTCGACACCATGAGCCGCGACATCCGGAACGCAACGGCATTGGTTTCCTATGCCACCAACGCTATTACGCTTTCCAATCAAGACGGCACGCAGGTCACCTATGACTGGTATCCCGCCACCTCCCACTTCGTGCGCTCGGACAGCAGCGGGAGCAGGATCATGCTGGCCGGCTGCGATTTTCTCAACTTTCATGTTTACCAGCGCAACCCAACCAACAATTTCCAGTTTGCCCCGGCCACGACCCCGAGTCAGACCAAACTCGTTGATGTCAGTTGGCGGTGTTCCCGCAAGATCCTGGGCGCCAAAATCAACACCGAGAGTGTCCAGACGGCCGAAATCGTCATCCGAAATTAACCCCTGCCACTGAAGATCCTTATGAAAATGAAAATCCGCTTCCCACAATTCAAGTCGGCCAAAGCCAGCACCCTGCTGGCCACCACCCTGCTGGCAGTTATCGTTGCCGGGACGCTGGCTTCCTATCTGGTGGTCGTGAAGAACGAATACACTCAGGTTGCCCGGTCTCAATCCTGGAACAAGACGCTGATGTTGTCGGATGCGGGGGTGGAGGAAGCACTGGCGTTCATCAACAAATATGAAGGAACGACCACTGAGTTGTACAATTGGACCAACAGCGCCTCCGCCGCCCAGGATGGCTGGGCTGTGCAAGGCAATGTT
This sequence comes from Verrucomicrobiia bacterium, assembly GCA_035945675.1. Classification (GTDB taxonomy): domain Bacteria; phylum Verrucomicrobiota; class Verrucomicrobiia; order Limisphaerales; family UBA11358; genus UBA11358. Next base: position 58,769 of record DASZAB010000034.1, read on the forward strand.
TATTTCAAAACGAATACCGTGGATGCCAGCCTCGGTTACTATGTTGTTTATATCACCAACCAGAATAATGCGCCGACCATCTCGACCGTCAGCGCGGTTTACTGGAACTTGTACGCTTCAGCCGTGCAGCCGTTCGTGGCGGCGGCGGGTGTTTCCGCAACGCCAGCGCCAATCGTGCGCCAGCTTCTGGTGCAAACCAAGCTGGATTCACTCCTGCCCGGCTCGCTCGTCGCCCTTTCGACCATAAACTTGAAGGGCAACAACATCATGGTTGACAGTTTTAATTCCCGCGATCCGCTCCACAGTGACTGGCAGACCAATTTCACCTACCAAGGGTCCAACTATGGCTACTATCCCTACCTGGATCCCATCGGCAAGCGGGAAGCCAACGCGGTGGTGGCCACCGATACCAACATCATCAATGTGGGCAACGCGGAAGTTTATGGTTATGTGGATACGGCTCCGAATGGCTTGGCCTCCATAAAATCCAATGGTTCGGTGGGGGACACCAATTGGATTGGACCTGCCCCGTCCTCCCCAAATAATTACGGCATCCAATCAGGGCATGCCCGGGATGACATGAATGTCATATTCCCGGACGTCACCCTGCCGTCAGTCAGTTGGACCACCCTGCTGCCATCGGCCAGCGTCAATATCGGGGGAATTGCTTATCAATACGTGATTACGAACAGCGGAACCTATGAGGTTCTCAGCACGCTGACGGCCAGCCTCTACGTGGCCGCAACCAACGTGACGCTTTACCTGCCGGGCGGCATCGGGCTGAACAGCGGCGACGCGTTAACCGTCGGCACCAACGCCAATTTGACCGTTTATACCGGTGACTCGATCAGCACTTCGGGCAGCGGTCAAATTAATAATGTGAACCAGATTTCACTGGCCCTGTCCATTTATGGATTGCCTCCCGGTGTTGACAGCGCCGGGGATACGGTTAATGGCTGCACCAGCATCAGCGTCAGTGGCAACGGTGTGGGCACCGGCTATGTTTATGCGCCGGAAGCCAGCCTCCAGTTTAACGGCAGCGGTAATGGTGTCTATGATGTGGTCGGCGCATTTATCGTCCATGACATCCAGCTCAACGGCCATTTCAATTTTCATTACGATGAAGCTCTCTTAAACCGGGGTCCCCACAGAGGGTTCATTCCGGTTTCCTGGAAGGAAATCGTGCACCAATAAAAGGCCAGCTATCACGAAATGGGAATAACCCCTTTTCCACGGGCCTCAGACGTGGAACTGCCAAAGTATTCGTTCACCCTGCGTCTGCGAGCATCCGTCAATCGCTTCGAGCGCGTTCCCTTCAAACCGATTGTCGACACAGTCGATCGACGCTAAACCGAAGGTGCTTTTGTCCGACCTCGTCCTCCGGGTCATGGCACCATTCCCGGACGGCCGGAGATTACACGGGTTGCAGGATGAAGGTAACTTTCCCCAGTGATGGGAGCGAAGGATTTTTCTACTTGTGGGAGTGAGACCTCGGCCCGGCATCCTCGAAAGGGGTCGCAAACCCGCAGCTTATGGATTATGCTGCCCTGGTGGCCTTTGATTCTCAAATTGCGCAAGGCATCGTTTACCTGACGTTTCGCGGACACGTTACGGCTGAAGACATTCGGGACATGACAGATTTGCTCACGAAAATCGAAACCAAGGCGAAGGTATCTCCCGACCGGATAGCTGACCTTTCGGCGATTGAGGGGGTGAGCTTGAACTTCTCGGCGATAGTCAATTATGCGGCCGCCAGGCGAATCGCACCGCTGAAGAACCGGGTGAAAGCGGCGATCGTGGCCCCGGACCCGCTTCAATACGGATTTGCGCGCATGTTTCAAACGCTGAATGTTAATCCGGACATCAGCATGGAGATCTTTACTGACAAGGACAGCAGTTTGGTATGGATTTCCGCAGGGCAACGGCGACGTTAGTGTAGTGATATGGCCTTCCAGGGCTGAGCAGCCTTGAACGTTGGCCGGAGAATTGCTGCTGCAATGCGCATCAGGGCTTGCGGCTGCCGTTTAGAATCAGGCTGCCCAGCCTTGTAGTCGCAAGTCCCTGATATTTTACCCGGCCTCGGCCGCCGGCCGAAGTGCCTCTGGAAGCTGACTCCCATCGGCCGTCGCCTCTTGCAGCCAGGCCATGTTGGACAGCGACTGTTTATGAGCGAGGAATTTCTTCACGTTGTCAGCCAGCCAGGTGATGTCGTTGAGGGCTTCCTGTCCCATCCAGTGCCAGATGAAATCCCGGCCCATCTTCTGCGCGCACCCGATGAATTGTTTTACGGTCCAACCCAGTTCGCCGGCCTCATGAGCTTCATCTCCCAACAGGCCGATGATTAATCGGAAATCCGGCGGTTCCGTTTTCTCACCCGCCAGCGCCTCCAACCATTCAATCAGTTTGGGTTCACGCTGGTCGAGAGAGCTGAGGGCGATGACCAGCACATCCGCCTCCGCCGCCTCCTGGAGCATTATTTTCCTGATCGGTTGGCTGGCCTTGAAGGAATCGAGATTCCACATTTCACAGCAGGTTTTCCATATTTCATGCTGCTTCTCCTGTCGTCTCAAAAGCATGAGACAGCGCGCCCGGAAATAAATTCAATCGGGCCGGCTTTGAAACGCAATTCAGGCACAAACACAGTGGAAAGCGCTGCGAAGTCAGGCCTGCTCCCTCCATTACCGTTCGCTGCCGGCAATCGTGTGGAGATTTCTCCATGAAAAAATCGCCGACATTTCTTGTAACTTCGGCTGATTTTTGCCTAAGTAATGTTTAAACCCTGTGACTGATTATGGAAACCACGGCCCCCATCCCTGAACCACAAGCCGCCGTGCCGCAACCGCCGGCGACGTCGCTGGCCGGAAAATTGTTTAACGTCATCGCCGCGCCCGGTGAAGTATTCAGCGAGATAACCGCTGCGCCGGCGCGCTCGGCCAACTGGCTTGTGCCAGCGTTGATTTACGCCGTGATCGGCGTGGTTTCCGTGTGCATCATGTTTGCCCAGCCGGCGATTCAACAAACCATTCACGACCAGCAGGTCAAGGCGCTCGACCAGCGGGTGCAACAGGGCAAGATGACCCAGGCGCAAGAAGACCAGGCGTTACAGGCGATGGACAAATTCATGGGGCCGACGATGCTGGCGGCTTTTGGCAGTGTGGCCGTGGTCATCTACAGTTTCGCCTCAATTTTCTGGTGGGCTTTGGTGCTGTGGCTGCTGGGACGCTGGTTCCTCAAGGCACGGTTGGGTTATCTGAAAGTCGTGGAAGTTGCCGGATTGGCATCGGTGATTCTTGTCCTGGGCATCATCGTTGCGACGCTGCTGTCGGTGATTCTCGGGCGGCTTTATGGCGGGCCAAGCCTGGGCTTGTTGGTGAGCGATTTTGATCCAACCAGGCGCGTTCACCTCCTGCTGGGCGCGGCCAACGCCGTTTATTTCTGGCACACGGCGGTGCTGGGTGTCGGTCTGGCCAAACTCTCCGGTGGGTCAACGGCCAAAACCGTGATGGTCGTCTTCACCTGCTGGGTGGTGGCGGAGTTGTTGTTGATCGCTGTCGGGCTGGGTCAGTGGACCCTGTAAAAACACTTAGAAATTATAATTTCCAGAAACTAATTTCCGTTCATCCTGTCTTTATATCTGACACTATGGCAAAACCTGGTAAACGCCGGAAAATCATCATCTTTTCAGCCATTGGCCTGGTACTCGTCGCGCTGGCGCTGGTAGCTGTTTTCAAGAAGCGCGCACCGGTCATCACGGTGCAAACGGAAAAGGTTTCACGCCACAGCCTCACCAACATCGTGGTGGCCAACGGTCAAATTCAACCGGTCGTGCAGGTCACCATCAGCCCGGAGGTCAACGGCGAGATCATTGATCTGCCGGTCAAGGAAGGCCAACAGGTTAAAAAGGGCGATTTGCTCGTGAAAATCAACCCGGACGTCTATATCGCGGCGGTCAATCAGGCCAAGGCCAACTACGAAGCGGCGGTGGCGGCCAAAACTTCGGCGGCGGCGAATCTGGAAAAGGCCGAGGCGGACTACAAACGCAATCTGGCCTTATTCAATATCAAACTGCTTTCAGAATCGGATTTTATCGGATTCAAAGCCGCGCGCGATGTGGCCAAGGCGCAGTTGGATAGTGCCGAAGATCAGGTTAATGTCCAGAAGGCGGCGGTGGACAGCGCCGAGGAGCAATTGGCGAAAACCACCATCCTTTCGCCGCTGACCGGCACCATCACCGACTTGAATTCCGAGGTGGGCGAGCGCGTGTTGGGCACGACCTACAACATGGGAACTTCCATTATGACTGTCTCGGATTTGAACCGGATCGAGGCGCGGGTGAACGTGGGGGAAATTGATGTGGTGGGCATCGCGCCCGGCCAGAAGGCCCGGCTGCAAGTGGATGCCTTCAAGGACCGCAAATTCACCGGTGTGGTCACCGCGGTCGCCAATTCCGCCCTGGGTTCGGGTCTAAGCAGTTCGCTCGGCGGCGGGAGCAGCAGTGGCGGCCAATCCCAGCAGGCCACCCAGTTTGAGGTCCGCATCCGTGTCAATGATAAGGAACCGGCGTTCCGTCCCGGCATGTCCGTGACGGCGGAAATCGAAACCGAGTATCGCACCAACGCCTTGACGGTTCCCCTGGCCAGCGTCACCACCCGTCCGATGAAACCGGAGTTGAAGGTCGATCCGGTCAAAAACGGTGAAACGAATGCCGTCGTTTCCGCCGCTTCGGGCACGAACGCGGTCGCCGGCACCAACACCCTGGCATCCGCCTCGAAGGCCAAGGAATCCTCCAAACCGACGGACGTGGTCTTCGTGGTGGAAGGCGACCATGTAAAAACCTTGCCGGTGAAAATCGGCATTTGCGATGACAACTACTGGGAAATCACCGACGGCCTTACCAATGGCGAGGAAATTGTTTCGGGCGGCTACCGGGCGGTCGGCCGTGATTTGCAGGATGGCTCAAAAATCCGGGTTGGCCCGGCCGGGATGGACACCGAGGCGCAAAAGAAATGATCAAGCTTTCGTGAAAAGTGAAACGGGATGCGTGAACGCGGCGCCAACCGGCCTCACCTTTCACGTTTCACGCATCAATCAACATGAGACTGATCCTGCTCCAGAACATTTCGCGCCGTTACCAAATGGGCGCGGAAACCGTCCACGCCCTGCGCGACGTGTCCTTGGAAATCCAGCGCGGCGAATACGTCGCCATCATGGGGCCGTCCGGCTCCGGCAAATCCACGTTGATGAATTTGATCGGTTGTCTCGATACGCCCAGCGCCGGGCATTATGGGCTGAATGGCGTCAGCATCAGCGAAATGGATGACAACCAGCTCGCGGAGATTCGCAACCGCGAGATCGGCTTCGTCTTCCAGACCTTCAACCTGCTGGCCCGTTCGAACGCGCTGCACAATGTCGAGTTGCCGTTGATTTACGCCGGGATATCCGCCGAGGAACGCCGCCACCTGGCCCTGGCAGCGCTGGCGCAGGTCGGCCTGACCGACCGCATTCATCACAAACCCAACGAGCTTTCCGGCGGCCAGCGCCAGCGGGTGGCGGTCGCCCGCGCCCTGGTCAACAAACCCTCGTTGCTGCTGGCCGACGAACCAACGGGCAATCTGGACTCCAAGACCGGCGCGGAAATCATGGCGTTGTTTGACGACCTCTCCCGGAAGGGCAATACCATCATCGTCGTCACACACGAAGAGGACATCGCCAAACACGCCCGCCGTATCATCCGGCTCCGTGACGGTTTGATTGCCAGCGACGAGAAGAAGGTCCCGGGGCCGGGATGAATGGATGGCTGGATAAATAGATTTATGGAAAACAACCAGCATAGCCGAACCACCAGAGGATATGACTCCCTGATCCATTTATCCATCAATCCACCCATCCAGTGAAGTTTCTTGCCGAAATCAACGAAAGTCTGGGCATTTCCTGGAATGCGCTGCGCGCAAACAAGATGCGCTCGGTGCTGGCCACGCTGGGGATTGTCATCGGCATCCTCACCGTCACGCTCATGGGCGCAGCCATTAATGGCTTGAATCAGGCGTTCATCAGAAACGTTTCCGCCCTCGGTGCGGACGTGTTCTACGTCTCGCGTTTTAAGTGGTTCAATAACACCTATGAAGACTGGGTGAGCATGCGCAAGCGTCCCAAAATCACTCTTGCGGAATCGGACGCTCTGGCCCGACAACTGACGTTGGCCGACGCCGTCGCGCCGACTGCGGACAATGAAGATTCGGTTAAATATAAAAATCGCAGTGCCAGCAGCGTGGACGTCGTGGGCACCACCGAGGCCTATCTGCAAACCAGCGGAGTGGACGTGGCCCAGGGCCGGTTCCTGACCGCGGCGGATGCCCGGGGCGGCCAGCCAACCTGTGTCATTGGCAATGACGTCGCCACCAATCTCTTTCGCGCGGATCCGCCGCTGGGTGAACGCATCAAAATTGAAGACCAATCTTTTCTCGTGGTCGGTGTGCTGGAGAAACAGGGGACCATGTTCGGCTACAGCCTCGACAACCGGGTGATCATTCCTTTGAGACAGTATATCGGTTTGATCGAAAGAAATCCCGGCATTGATATTCAGGTGAAAGTCGGGGATTTGGCCCATCTGGATGAAGCCCGGGAGGAGTTGCGCCAGACGATGCGCCGCATCCGCCATCTCCGGCCAAACCAGCCCGATAATTTTTCCATCAACCAGCAGGATGAGATCGTCAAATGGTTCCATGACCAGACTGCCACCATCGCCGTCATCGGTTTGTTCGTCACGAGCCTGGCGCTGTTCGTCGGCGGCATCGGCATCATGAACATCATGTTTGTTTCCGTGGTCGAGCGGACGCGGGAGATCGGTGTGCGCAAGGCGATTGGCGCCAAACGCCGCAATATTTTGCTGCAATTTCTGATCGAGTCCGCCAGCGTTTGCCTGATGGGCGGCCTGATCGGGCTGGGCATCGCCTGGGTGATATCGCTCGCCGTTTCGAAGTGGCTGTTTCCGGCGACCCTGTCTGTGACCATTGTTACCCTGTCCCTGCTCGTGTCACTGTTGACGGGGGTGATTTCCGGTTTCCTGCCGGCCTGGCGCGCCGCGCGCATGGATCCGGTGGAGGCATTAAGAAGCGAATAATGAAAAACTGGATGAATGGATTTTTGGATCAATGGATTATTGAGGCCGTGAACGGCCGCGTATTGAATTCATTGATCCATCAATCCAATAATCCAATAATCCAATCTTTGTCATGACCCGACACCCAACCCGGTTGCTTGGTGAAATTCGCGAGAGCTTCGGGATGGCCCTGAACGCGCTGGCGGCGCACAAGCTGCGCTCGGCGCTCACGCTGCTCGGCGTGTTGATCGGCGTGTTTTCCATCATCGTCGTCATGACCGCTATGCGCGTGCTGGAGCGGGACGTCGAATCGAACCTGAGTCAGTTGGGTGGCCAGACGTTCGCCGTCCAGAAATGGCCGGCCGTCCAGTTCGGCGACCGGTCCGACTGGGAAAAATACTGGCGCCGCAAGGACATCACCATCGAGCAGGGCCAAACGGTTGAGGAAAAGGCCACGCTCGCCGCGGCCGTCGGCATCGAAGGCCAGTTTTGGAGCGGCGGCATCCAGACCCGCTACACCAAGACCGCGCCCACCGTGCAGATGTTCGGCGAAACGCCCGGCAGTTTCCTCGCGCACAACTGGATTCCTGAGGAGGGCCGCGTTCTGGTGGATAGCGACATTGACGACGCCCGTGACGTCTGCGTGCTGGGCAGCGCCCTGGCTAAAACCGTTTTCCCCTTCGGTTCAGCCATTGGCGAAGAACTCAAAATCAACGGCATTCCCTACGCCGTCGTCGGCGTCCTGGCGTCCAAAGGCGCTTCGCTGGGCGGCAATCAGGACAACTTTGCCATCGTGCCCCTCACCACGGCGCTCGACCGCTACGGCCTGCGCTGGACCGGCCTGAGCATCCTGGTCCAGGCGCGCAGCGCGGCCAGTTACGGTGATTGCGAAGAACAGGTCCGCAGCATCCTGCGGGCGGCCCGCAAAGTGCGGCCCGGCCAGCCGGACGATTTCGAGTTGTTCTCCAACGACTCGTTAATCGCGCAATTCGACACGTTCACCCGCGCGGTGCGCATAGGCGTGACTGTCGTCAGCTCCATTGCGCTCATCGCCGCCGGCGTCGGCATCATGAACATCATGCTGGTTTCGGTGACGGAACGGACGCGCGAAATTGGCGTCCGCCGGGCCGTCGGCGCCAAGCGCCGGAACATCATGGGACAATTCATCATGGAAGCGGTGGTGCTCTGTGAAATCGGCGGTGTGATCGGCGTGGTCTTTGGCATTCTCGGCGGCAACGTCCTCGCCTGGTTCATGAAAGTGCCGCCGGCCATCCCGGTGGACTGGATTGTGCTGGGCCTGCTGATTTGTTCCATTGTCGGGGTCGTTTTCGGAACCTATCCGGCTTACAAGGCGGCGAACCTCGACCCCATCGAATCGTTAAGGTACGAGTAAAAACCCCGCAGGATGCCGGGGATTGGCAGCTTTTTTGCTTTGAACGGCTTTTGTCGGCACCCGGTCTAATGCACAACAACAAGGATTTTTTTCAGGAGAAGTCATAAAAATGCGATGGCTGTTTTTCTTATTTTGCGCCGCCCTTGGGCTGGCGCTGCTGGCCTGCGGTCTGCTGGTGCCCATGCACCTGCGGGCCGTGGATGCCGGCGTTCTGGCAAGGGCCGGCCGGAACGGTCCCGCCCTGCTGGATGAGGGGAAGACGCTGGCGGGCGAACAAAAGCTGGGCACGGCCCAGATGCTCATGCAGGCGGCGCGGCTGGAGACATTTCCGGGCTGGGACCGGCTCGACCAGCGGATCGCCAGCCAGGCGCGGCAAAATCCGGCGGCATTGATGTGGGGCGCTGACACGCGCGTGAAAAGTCTTTTTCCGGGTAACACCCCGCTGTCGAGAGCCGGCGCGGAACCTTTTACCGATTTCATCGTCCGGCAGAAGAATCGTGATGCGGCGCTCGCCGCTTTAAACCGTTCGTCCACGTTGGCGGTGCAGGGCTTGATGCGCAGCCGTTCTCTGACCAAAACCGTTCTGCTGCCGCCGTCATCGTCGGCTTCAGGCCAGGCCTTCGATGCGGCGGTGTCGGTTTGCGGACTGTTGTCCGATGACGGGCATTTGACCACCCGCTTAAACCGCGGCATTGCCACACTGGCCGAGCGGGCCAACCAGGGTGGCAATACCAGGCCGCTCGAGGAAGTGCTGATGGATTTCCTGTCGTTGGGCGAACGGTTCAATTGGGACCAGCTCGTGGCGTTCGTGGCGCAAATCCCGGACCCGGAGACGCTCCACCAACTGGCTGGCGAAGCCCGCGCCGCCGGAACGAATCTGCCCGTGCTCTTTGCCGCCGTCGAATTATCGGGCAAGCCTGCGGCGGTGGCCGGATATTTGGCCAAATTCAGCCAGACCGGCTTGAAAGACCTCGGCGCCAGCCTGGCGTATGGCGGGGCCGGGGTGGGGGAACTGGCGCAGCGCGGCCAGCGCTTTTACCGCCCGGATTGGGAACGGCGCGTCACCGCATTGCAGTCGGTGGACAATTTCTTTTCCCGTGCGGCCGATTTAGGTTTGCAGCAGCCGCAATTGGCCCTGGCGGGCAAGTGGCTCGCCTATCTGCTCGCCGGATTTTTCCTGGCGGCAGCCTTGCATTTTGCGCGCCCCGCCGTTTCAACGCTGGAGCGTCCGTTGCAAGTCCGCGGCTTCCATCTGGTCCGGGAGTTTCTATTTTCGCTGGGGTTCCTGTTCGTGGTCCTGCTCCTGAGCGAGCCGTTTCTCGCCCAGGAGAGCCAGAAAGGGGGATTCTCCTTTCGACTATTGCCGCTCACGACGGGCGGCATGGTCCCCGCGGGGATTGCCGGCATCCAACAAACCATCATGAACCCAATCATCCTGTTAACCCTGCTGCTGTTTTTCGTGCTACAGTCGCTGCTTTACATTTCGTGCCTCGTCAAGCTGGCCGAAATCCGCCGGCAACGAGTGCCGCCGCGCATGAAGCTCAGACTGCTGGAAAATGAAGATCACCTGTTCGACGCCGGCCTTTACCTCGGCTTCGTCGGCACCATCATCTCGCTGATTATCGCCTCGCTGGGACTGGTGAAATTCAGCCTCATGGCGGCGTATTCCTCCACGTCGTTCGGCATCATCTTCGTGGTCATCTTCAAAATTTTCCACCTGCGCCCGGCCCGCCGGAAATTATTGCTGGAAGCTGAAGCGGGAACTCCTCCTGGACCCGACGCGGGCTACGTTCCGTCGGCGACCGCGACCACCCCTGCCTACTAGTCATGAACCGCAGCATTCTCATCGTCATCTGCGATTTTTTGCTGTTGAGTCTGTTGACGTTTTCGACGGACATCAATCACATGGCCGACGAGAACACGCGGCCGCCCACGAAGGTCGTGGTCAGCCCCAACCCGGTTCCGAACCCCGGCAACGATCTGACCGCCGTGATGAAACAGGCGCTGGCCGAGGAACAGAAAAATCGCGAGCAATTGCAGCAGCAACTGGCGGAGGCCCGCAACGCGACGGGCCAGCGGGAGCAGCAAAACCAGCAGTTGCAGCAGCGGGTCGCCGCCGAGCAGGCCAACATCGAGAATCTGAACCGGCAATTGCAGAACAATGCCGAGCAGGCGCAGCAGAAACTGGCGGCGACTGAAGCCGAGGCGCAACGGCAAGCGGAACAGGTTGCCGCGTTGCGGTCGCAACTGGAAAAGCTGACGCAGACGAGCCAGTTGGCCCAGGCCGAGAAACAGCAATTGTCCAACCAGCTCCAGTTGGCTGAGGTGCAGGCCCACGCCGCCGCCGAACGGGCCGCCCTCATGCAGCAGGAAGTCCAGGTGCAACAGGCCGAAAACGCCCGGCTGGCCGAAGGTGTCAAGTCGCTGGCGACCAATTCCGGCCAGTTGGCGCAGGAAATCCGGGCGAACCGTCCGCTGGCGCCGAACACCATTTTCAGCGACTTCGTGTCCAACCGGGTTGAGGCCGGCATTTCCGCCTGGCGCACCAGCATGTTCAGCATGGACACCAGCAAGGACAAGCAAACCGCCACCGTGCTTGTCACCGACGGGACGAATTATTTTGCGCTCTGCCATGTGCAGGACACGCCGGTGACGCTCTGGGACCCGGGCACCGACTGGGACAAACTGGCGGGCACGCTGAGTTGGAGCGGGCGACAGGTGCCGCTGAAGTCAATGTCCTTCGACGCCCAGGACCCGCGCGTGGTGATGATGCCGGTGACGCGGGCGGACGCGCAAACGCTGGGTTGCAAGGTTTATCACCTCTCCTCCGACCCGTACAAATTCCAGGACGCCGTGCTGGTCGGCGCCAACGAGGAATACTACGGGCAGTGCAATTTTCAGATTGAGATGAACACGCCGCAGTACGTGAAGCTGGACCGCAGCTTGTTGAAGGGATTGTTCGGCAAGTTTAACCCGTCGCGCGGCGACCTGGTTTTCAGCCGCACCGGCGAATTGCTGGGCATCATGGTCAACAACACCTACTGCCTGACAATCCACGCCTTCGCGCCCGCCGCGACGTTCGCTTTCGGCAAGGATTTGCACAACCAGCACACGGGTGGAACGCTGTCCGAACTCTACGGCTACGTTTTCCAACTGCCGCTTAGGTTGCAGTAAGAGAGCACGAGCGCCGCGATAGATGTTCGAGGTTGAGGTGGTTAGGTTGCTGGAATACGCTCCGCACCAAGCGGATAGATAATCAGTTACTTCCAAGGAAAAAGACTTGACAATTATATCCGTAACAGATATATCCATTACGGATAATAAAATGGATATATGACCACAAACCAGATTGACCCGGAAAAACTGCTTCCGTTGACCCCGGCGGTGTTTCATGTGTTGCTGGCGCTCGCTGGCGGAGAACGTCACGGTTACGCCATCATGCAGGAGGTGGCCGAGAGTACGGAAGGCCGGATCAAAATGGGCCCAGGCACGTTGTATGGTACCATCAAGCGATTGTTGGAAGCCCGGCTCATTCAAGAGTCGGACGAACGCCCGGACCCCGGGCTGGACGATGAGCGCCGCCGCTATTATCGCCTGACTGGAGTTGGTGAACAGGTTGTCACGGCCGAGGCCCGCCGCTACGCCGGGATCGTTGCGATGGCCCGGGGAAAACGATTGCTGGGCGGGTCGCTCAAAGCCGCGTCCGCCGGAAATTAAAATGTCCATTCGCATCGTTAACCAGAGCTTGCTGCGTTCGCAAAAAATGTACGAACGTTTGCTAATCGCCTATCCCAGGTCACATCGCGAAAATTATGGGCGGGCGATGTCACAGTTGTTTCGCGATCAAGGTCGCGACGCGTGGAATGAGGGGCGGTACTGGGGCTTGATCAAACTCTGGTTGCGCGTGTTGCCAGATTTGATCAAAACCTCGATTGTAGAGCGCTTCTCCTCACTAAATGAAAGGAAATCCATGTTCGACAAAATGGCCGCACTTTTTCGTCCACGCATGGCGCCGCTGTTTACGTTTCTCGCGGTGTTTGCGACGGTGTTTGTTTTGGTCTTAACGGCTAGCGTGGTGATCACCTTCCTCATGCCGGAAACCTATGCGAGCACCGCGCGGCTCAAGGTGGAACCGGAACAGGAGAGTTCCTTCAGTGGCCCATCGTCCTCCGAACCCGTCTCGACCTACGATCCGTATTTTATCCAGACCACATTTGAAATCATCAAGGATCCGATAGTGCTCAGCAAAGTTATCAATCAGCTGAATTTGAATGGTGACTGGGGCAAAAGATACAACGGTGGGGTGCCGCTGGACACGGCCACTACCATGAAAATGCTCAAACAACGCCTGTCCCTGGACACCATCCGGAACACCAGGCTCATCGAAATTACGGTTTATAGCGAAGACAAAAACGAGGCCGCGCAAATTGCCAACGCCATTGTCCAATCCTATCGGGATTACCGCGTCCAATTGCACAACGAAGCCACGGCCAGAGGCATCCAAGCGTTGCAGAATCAATATCAGCAGGACGAAATGTCAATCCGACAAGCTCAAGCTGACTTGGATTCCCTGCGTCAAAAGTACAACATTGGCAGTGGTATGACCGACCCTCAATCACCGCAGGTGCAGCCTTACTGGGACGAGAAGCGCGAACTGGATCAAAGGCTGGCGTTCCACAAATTGCTTGCTGGCAAAATTGAGGCTGAAAAATTGGACGGCCAGATTCCATCGGCCGGGCCGGTGGAAATTGTGAGACAGGCTCAACCAGGCAAGTGGCCGGTGAGGCCCAACAAACCGTTGAACATCATATTGGGAGCGCTGGCCGGAATTTTTTTGGCCACGTTTGCCGGCGCTATTTCCGCATTGATTGCGTTTGTCGTTGGAGAACGGAAGCGCAAAACTCCGGCGGCAACTGGATGATAAGCGGAACTTGATTCCAGTTCGACGCCCACTCAATCTTGCGCGAACAGATATTCCAGATCGTTGGCATGAGGCAGCGGGCGAATCCTTTCAAGCCAAGGTTTTGGCGCTGGCAAACATTAGCTTTTCCACGGGCAAATCTTCGTCGAGGCTTATCCAGTGAATACCCGAACCTTTGCCAATCAAACGCCATCTGTTCCGCTGGTTCGCTATTGCCCGTTCCAGACGGGGATAACGACTCACGTTTACCGAAATCCTGCTGCCGTTGATAAAGCGCGCGATGAGTTTGTCTCCGACAAAATCCACGCCCGCCAGCCGCAAATCATCAAAGATGCCCGAAGCATTCACACGTATTCGTAAAGTGGAACTGAACTGGTGGGTTGCGCGCGTTTCAAAAGTGATTCCAATTGGCGGATGGTTTCCGTCCGCAGTAACACACCACCACCCACGTTACAAACATCCGCCGGCACATGATCAATCCCTACCACCCGCCGTTTTGCCGCACGATGTGTGTGATGACGCGCCGTTTATAATCGCCTGGACAATTTTTGATGCTGCAGTTCATGCCTTCATGCCGCCACTTTCACCTGCGGCTTGATGCCCAAATCCTCACAAATCGCCCGGATAATCGTAAACAAACTGCGCGTGGTAGGATTGCCGCGGCGGCTCAACATACGATGCAGGGCCTTTTCACCAAAACCGGTCTGACGGGACAACTCTTTGAATGAGATATTGGCATGAACCAGGTCACGTAAAATCGAAAGCCCCTCTTCGGTTTCGCCTTCGAGCAATGAATTGACCGCCTCGGCATAAAGCGCCCGCGCAAACTTCGGATCGCGTTTGATCCGAGCCAGGACGGTTTCTTTATATTCTCGCGTTAGTGCCATGTTAATTCTTTGACTGCTTGTATCGCTTCCAGCGTTCAATGGCAGCTGCGATGTCGGCCGATTGTCGTCGTTTGCTGCCGCCGCCCAATAAAATGATAATCGTTCTGCCCTCTCGTCCAAAATAAACCCGGTAACCGGGACCAAAATCCATTTTCAATTCAAACGCGCCTTCACCAACTGCTTTGACTGAGCTAAAATTACCCGTTTCAAGTCGGCGAACATATTTGTCAATGCGTGCGGCAGTTACGGCATCGAGCGAATTGAACCAATCTGCGAAAGGTGATTTTCCATCTTCGATGAATTCTCTAACCTCAAATGTGATTTCCATAATTTCTTTCCATGCATTCTTTTCATTTTGAGCCTTTCATTAGATTTCTTCCTGGATTTGCCGGTCACAAGTCTGGCGTAATTGCCAGTGTGATATAGTACCATTTAAGTTACCGTTGTCAAGCGACATTTCATAATCGCTAAACAATGCGTCCTAAAAGTGCTTCTGACTCAATCTTCCGCGAACAGATATTCCAGATCGTTGGCGGTGAGGCTGCGGGCGAAGCCTTCCTCGCCGAGCACGTCCGCTATCGTCTGCGCCTTGTTCTGTTGCAGTTCCCAGATTTTTTCCTCGACCGTGCCGGGCGCAATCAGCCGGTAGGCGTTCACCGTCTGGGTCTGGCCGATGCGATGCGAGCGGTCAATGGCTTGCGCCTCGACGGCCGGGTTCCACCACGGATCATAAAGCACCACGTAGCTGGCGTTGGTCAGGTTCAAACCCGTGCCCGCCGCGCGCAGGCTCAGCAAAAACACACCTGCGGACGTGTCGCTCTGGAACGCGCTGACGACCTGCTGCCGGTCCTTGGTCTGGCCGGTGAGAATGTGGGTTTTGATTTGACGCGCCTGGCATTCCTTTTCCAGCAGATGAAGCATTTGGACGAATTGGCTGAACACCAAAACCTTCTCGCCTTCCGAAACCAGCGGGTCGAGCAATTCAAACAGCGTCTCGGTCTTGCCGGACGCGGTGTCGCTGCCCACGAGCGCCGGGTGACAGCAGACCTGGCGCAACCGGGTGAGCGCGGCCAGCACGTGCATCTTGCTCTTGTTGAGGCCTTGTTCCTGGACGGCCTGCATGATCTGGTCGCGGCTGCGGCGCAATTCGGCGAGGTAAAGTTTCCGTTGCTCGTCACCGAGCGGGCAATCACGCCGTTCCTCGATGCGGTCGGGCAGGTCCTTGGCGACATGTTTTTTCAAGCGGCGCAGCAACAAGGGCCGCAATTTTGCCGAAAGCCGCCGGCGCGCAATGCGCTGGGCCGACTCGGTTTTCTCGCCGCGCGCCTCCGCCGTGGGCACGGCTTCCTCGCCGGCGCGCAGACGCGGTTCGTAGGTCTCGATAAACTGTTCCTGGTTGCCGAGGTAACCGGGCTGGATGAAATCCACGATGCTCCACAAATCCAGCAACCGGTTTTCCAACGGTGTGCCCGTGAGCGCAAGACGGTACTCGGACTTGAGCTGCTTGACCGATTGGGTGACCTGGGCGCCGGGGTTTTTGATGAACTGCGCCTCGTCCAGAATCGCCGCGCGAAACGCAAATTTCTGCAGCTCCTCCAGATCGCGGCGGAGCAGGGCGTAATTGGTTACGATCAAATCGTGCTGGGGAATTTGTTTGCGCAGGTTGTGCCGCGCGGCGCCGCTTTCGAGCACCAGCACCTTGAGGTTGGGCGTGAACCGGTTTGCCTCGCGCCGCCAGTTGTGCAGCACGGACGCCGGACAGATGACGAGCGATGGCTTGGGATTTTTCGTATTGCGTTCCTTGAGCCACCCCAACCAGGCGAGCGTTTGCAGCGTTTTGCCCAGCCCCATGTCGTCTGCCAGAATCCCGCCCAGCTTGATCCTCGTCAGGTGCGCCAGGAAATCGAAACCGTCCTTTTGATACGGACGCATGTCCGCCTTCAAACCCTTGGGCAAATCCACCGACGGCACGCCCTTGAAATCGCGGATATGCCCGCGCAGCGCCTTGGCTTCGGGCGAATCGGTAAAGCGGGCGAAACCGTCCTCGTCCAGATGCGCGACGTGTTCCAGGCCGACCTTTTGGGGGACGGCGATCAGGCCGTCCACACCCATGTCGGCCATGGCTTCGTGCGCGCTTTGCACGGCGCCGGTGTCGAGTTCCACCCAGCCGGAATTCGGCAGCTTGACGAAGCGGCCCGTCGCGCTGGCGAGGCGTTCGAGGTCCGCCTTGCTGAGCTTGAGTCCTTCCGCTTCCCACTCGGCGGAGACGGCCAGCCAGTCAATGCCGCTGCCTTTGACGACGAGCCGTGGCTTGAGCTGGCGCGGCTGCAGGAACAAGCGGTGAAACGCCGGGTTGCCGAGAAACTCGGCTTCCTTCGGCCGTTCCGCCCAGGCGCCGGCGAGCGAACCGAGGAAATTCTCATTTGCGTCACCAATCCACAAGCCGGGTTCGGAGGTGAACCAGTCCAGTTTGCGGAGCCATTGGGCGGCCGGTTCCAGGCGCGGGTCGTCGAGGATTTCCGGTTTGTCGGCGGGCCGCTTTTTGACTTCGTTCGCCACCCATTCGTGGCCGTTCCAGAACCAGACACTCTGGTCGCGCTGGCTTCGGGCCAGCAGCCGCAGGCGCACGGTGTCGTCCAGCAGCTCGAAGACAAATTGCGGCGCGGCCTTGTGCGTGACGCAAAGCTGTTCCCAGTTCACCCCATGGTTCGACTGGGTCTTGCGCAGGTGCAGCAGGAGCCGATGGCTGAGTTTGCGCACCGGCACGGACGGTTTGCCGGCCAGATATTTCAGCACCGCCGGCGGCGGGGCATTGCGCAACAGATAAAACGTGCTGTTGACCAGCGCCAGCGGCGACTGGCGGTTGAAGAACTTTACCTCCGTAATGGAATGGTTTTTGCCATCAGGCGAAACCACGTAATGGGTGAATGAAAGTTCCTTGTCGCCGTTTTCGAGATGCGGCGACAGCACGGCGACCTGCCCGTGAAATTGCAGCGGTTTGCCCCCGCATTCCAGGCGCGTCGTGTGGCCCCAGCGCGCCAGCCATTGGAGCAATTCGGCGTCGGACAAAATCAGCGTGTCCGTGTCGCGCAGGGCGGGATTGCGCTGCGTGTCGGAAATCCACTGGATGAATTCCCAGTCGGCCGGCGGAAACAACTCCTGCTCGTGGGTGGCCCGGACGACGAGATCGATCATTTCGCGAAGCGTACGCGCCTTTTCGCCGGTGCGGGGGCGCGACAACAGAAATTGCACGGCCAGGCGATGGCGCGACGGTTCTTCCTCGTCCGGTTGCGGGCGGCAGACGACGCGCAGGACGGCGCGGGGCGTGTCGAGCAAGGGCAGGGCGGGCGGTGACAGCCAGTTCTCCAGTTCCTGTACGAGCTTTTGTTCCTGTTCCGCCTCCTCGGCCCGGGCAAAACGGTCGAGGCTGGCGTGCGGCTGCAGTTCGGGCGGCATGGACCGCTTGGCCCGCAGGAACAGGAAGGCGAGTTCTTCCAGGCGCGTCTTGCCCTGGACATTCAACAGGCGCGGCCACCAGTTCGTGTCGGGGAAATCCTTGCGCGACAGCGAGAGCTTTTCGAAGTAATCCTCCAGCAGCAGCCACGAACGCTGCGAATCCGGGCAGGCGGCGAAGCCGCGCAGAATGTCCTCGCGTTCATTGACGGTCGCTTTGGAATCAGAAAGTTCCCGGCGCAAGTCGGCGAACGCGCCGTAGGTTTGCGACAGCACCTTGTGATGCGCATCGTATTTTGTCGTGCCCGCCGTCCGCGAGCCGTTCCCGTTTCTGACTGAGACTTTCGGCATTTGAATAGACTAGGCTATCATTCCGTCATAAGCGGCGGCGCTGGTCAATCAGAAAGCGAAGAAATTTATGCACAGTTGTCCACAACTTGTTGTCAGCGCGTTGACACGCCGCGCGCGTTTGCTATCATGGACGGCCTTTTTATGAATCCAAATCCGCATGTGGCCGTGGTGGGCGCAACCGGCGCCGTCGGCATCGAAATGATCAAGACGCTGGAAAAGAGAAACTTCCCGGCGGGCCAACTGACGTTGCTCGCCTCGGCGCGCTCCGTCGGCAAAAAGCTCAAATTTTGCGGCCAGGACGTTACGGTCAAGGAATTAACGAAGGACTCCTTCGCCGGCATTGATATTGCGCTGTTCAGCGCGGGCGGCAGCATTTCGAAGGAATACGCGCCCATTGCGGCGAAGGCCGGCTGCGTGGTCGTGGACAATTCCAGCGCCTTTCGTCAGGACGACAGCGTGCCGCTGGTGATTCCCGAAATCAACGCCGCGGACGTGAATTGGCACAAAGGCATCATCGCCAATCCGAACTGCACCACCGCCATTACCCTGATGGCGCTGTACCCGTTGCATGCCGCGTTTGGCTGCAAGCGCATTTTTGCGTCCAGTTACCAGGCGGTTTCCGGCGCCGGTGCCAAGGCAATGGAAGAATTGAAACGGCAGGTTGGCGAAATCGTTTCCGGCAAGCCGGCAACGAAAGAGGCTTTTCCACATCAAATCGCTTTCAACGTGTTGCCGCAAGTGGATGTCTTTCTGCCGACCGGCTACACCAGGGAAGAAATGAAGATGGAAAACGAAGGCCGCAAAATCATGCATCATCCGAATTTCCGGGCGAGCGTCACCTGCGTGCGCGTGCCGGTGTATCGCTCGCATTCCATCGCCGTGAGCGCAGAATTTGAGAAGCCGGTCAGCGTGGACGCTGCACGTGCCGTTTTGAAAAAGGCGCCTGGCCTCGACCTGGTGGACGAGCCGGAGAACAAAAAATATCCGATGCCATTGTTCACCTCGGAGAAGTACAACTGTGAAGTCGGCCGCGTCCGAAAAGATTGCGCGTTGGAAAATGGCTTGTGTTTCTGGGTAAGCGGCGACCAGTTGCTCAAGGGCGCGGCGCTCAACGCGGTTCAGATTGCGGAAGAGTTGCTCAAATAATTTCCGTAGCAGCCGACATGAGTCGGCTCAAACTTTGGGGATGGGGGAGTAAGGAGCGGACTCACGTCCGCTGCTACAAAGAGTTACTGCGTGGCGAGCCGATAGAAACCACTGCGATTAAACCAGGGACTAAAGATTTACAACAGCGTGTCCTGCCGCCGGGGGGAACATTGGCGCTGATGGCGCCGTAATTCCAAGCTTCATATAACAAATTTGCACCTTTCATTGAAAGCCGCTCGGGTTTTTGCCGGACTTGCCTGCTTTCACTGATGTCCCAAAGCTGACTAAAGCTGTCCCAAGATGGCGTAGATGTAATTCTTTTATTCAGCGAAAATCACCGGCGTGCAAACTCAATTTGCACAGAACCAGACCACCCCTGTGAAAGAATGAGTTGTGGCTCGGCCGTCGAGCCGGAAGTCGCTTTCCACAGTGGTCAAAATAAGAAAGAAAACATGAAAAAACTACAAATAGCAGTACTCACAATCAGTTTGACCGTCGCCATGAGTGCCAGCGCGGCTATCTATACGTATTCGGGCAGTGATTTTAATAACGGTGCCCTGATAGGTTCATATAATGGCACTTATGTATCCGCACCTTCCGGCCACATGAACCTGGCCTACATCGTCCCAACCGATGACGCGGTGGTTGGCGCCAAAGGCCCGTTTGGGACGTTGAATGATCTCAGCATGAGCTTTGACTATTCCAATCTGGTTGGCGGGAATGGCAATCAGCCGTATGCGGCCTTCGGCCTGTCCGTGGATGGCACGTGGGGTGGGTCGGCGCAAGAATACCTGGTCATCGCCATGAGCGGTAACCAGCTCGATGGAACGACTCCGATTCACGTCTTTGACGCTACTCACAATACCGACACTGGCGTGACCTGGGGTTCAACGATGGCCAGCATTCTCGGCGCGACTGATACCTACAGCGGCGGCCTCACTTTCGGAAACATGCAGGTTATGAGGGCCTATGCGTATATTGGAGATTGGCCCGGCGTGGGAAATGTCAGCGTGGACATCAACTCCATCACCGTCACCTCAGTGCCTGAACCCACGACAATGGCGTTATTCGCGGGCGGAGCGCTGCTGTTGATTTCCCTGCGACGCAAAGGTTGAGCCACTTTCGGATTCTCCGTTACGAAACAAGCCGGTCTCATTGGCCGGCTTGATTTTTGTCGAGCGTTGATGGGTTCCTTTATGGTCCTGCGGAAACGCTGCGGAATGGGTTCGGGAAAACCGAAATATTTCACACCAACACGGGGCGACCGTATTCAAGCCAATTTCATGACAGGCCGGGCGCTTACTTTCGGGTGATTCAACGTGGTCACCCCGCATGGCAAGGGAGTGGGAGAACCGCTGGGAATACACTCATTGAGGGTCCGCAAGCTCTTTGCACCACCGACTCTCGGGTTTGGGGCCTCTCCTCGTGACAGCGGGCACAAGCCGTTGCTTCGCAGTGAACAATTCACGCTGTCAAGGTTCACATCCGCCTGCCGGGTTTGAACTTCTATCACCAGCTTTCGCCACTGACCCGGACTGGCGCCGAACCGTTTCTTAAAGTGTATGTTAAAAAAGCTCAGATGACTGAATCCGCATTCCTCGGCCACGCGGATAATTTTGGTGTCCGGGTTTTTTAATAAAGACACGGCTTTGAGCAGGCGCATTTCCATTTTCAAGGCCGCCGCGGAAACGCCAAAGCGTTGATGAAACAAACGATTCAGGTGGCGCCGACTGCAACCGAATTTGTTCGCCAGTCCGCCGACCGGCAAGCTCAGGAGTTCGGCGGTTGATAACTTTTCGATGATCCCGGCCAGGGGTTTCTCATCCCGGACAGACCTGTTTGGTTGCGGCGGTACCGTTTCAAATTCCACCGCGAGCGGGACGGCCGCGACCCGTAACAGTTGACTGCGATGATCGAGGTCGAACCGGGAAGGGACGTCTCTTAAAAGCCGGCGGCATTTCTGGGCCGGCGCACTGGACGCCGGATACAGTCGCGCGCTTCGGAAAACGTCGCTGACGTTTTGCAATCGATAGATCTCATTGTTGGCAAGCAGCGGGAGAAAATGTTCCAAACGCAGTGAGAAGTGCTCAAACACGATCTTGCCTTGGTCAGGGACATGAAGTCTGCCTCCGGACACGGCGCTTGCGACCAGAACATCGCCAGAGGAAACCGGGTACCTGACCAGGCCGGAGATGTAGTCTGCAGCTCCGGCCCGGACAAAGATAAAAACCAGTCCCGCTCCCTTGCAATCCCAAACTTCAGGCGGTTCAAGACTAACCGATCGCAGTTTCAAGTGGCCCTGGGTAATCATCTGACGCCTCCCTCACATCCCATCCGGGTGCGAAACAGCCGCGACGGGCGGTGGAGTTCTGAGATGTTCCATAGATTGCCAGTTGAAGTCTTTGCATTTGACCATCTTTTAAAAATATTGTCAAGAGAACATGTTACTTATGATAAGCATAATGCGACGTGTTCACGCAGTGCCAATCGCGGAAGAATTGATTAAATAACCCTCGTAGCAGCCGATGTGAATCGGCTCAATCTTTGGGGAAGGGGCATAATGAGCGGACTCACGTCCGCTGCTACTGGGTGGCGAGCCGGTAGAAACTGCAGCCGTTGGTCAGCGCAACGTCACTTCCTCCTGCAGGTTCGTGAGATTGAGAGCCGGCGTGTTCGTCACGTCCGTCCAGTTCGTGGTGGTCAAATCCGGGTTCTGCTGCAAGACAAAATTGGTCGAAGGAATAATCCAGGAGAGAAGGAGGTTGCCGTTGGTTGGCACGATATTCACTTGCGGTGACGGGGTAGTTTGTGAGGTGTAAATTCCTCCGAGCGTACCCGCTACTAATTTATGGCCGTCCGCTGAAGACGCCATATTTGACAACGATACATTAGTTGTGCTGGCCGCCCACGTTAACCCCGAATTAGTCGAAACAAAAGTGCCGCCTGCCAAAGCAAACAATTTGCTTCCATTCGCCGAAATGGCAACGGAAACCCAGTTCGTTATCGGGGCATTGGCGGGGACCCAATTTGCCCCCGAATTGGTTGACACATAAATTGGACCGCGTGGACCATTGAAAGCCCCCGCCACTGCCGCCCACAAACTTCCGTCAGCCGATGAAGCAATCGATGACCAATACGCGATTGGCACATTATTTGTAGTCCATGTATTTCCGGAATCGTTCGAAGTGTAAATGGCACCATTTTGGACCGCTGCCGCCAATTTGCTGCCATCGGCTGACGACGCGACGCATGTCCAATACCCGGCAGGCGCAGAAGTGGACACCACCCAGGAGCTTCCTGAATTCGTGGAAATAATAATGCTGCCGGGATGCATCGCCGCGACCAACTTTTTCCCATCCGCTGATAAGGCAACATAGGTTCCCAACTCCCTGTATTCCCAGGAGACGCCCGAATTTGTGGAAATCCACACTTGATCAGCTGCCGTACCACCGCCGCCCGCCGCCAGTATGCTTCCATCTGCCGAAGAGGCGACGGAACGCCAGCCGTAGCCGGTATTTGTAGAGAGAGTTGTATCCCACGTTAGACCGAAATTTGTCGAGGTATAAACTCCCGTGGACGATGACGCAGCGACCAACTTGCCTCCATCCGCCGAGCAAGCAACGGAAGCCCAGCTTTCGTAGGGTGCCATGGTCTGGGTCCACGTTTGTGAAAAGCCTGAATACTGAATAAACGGTGATAAACAAACCGCAAAAGTCATTCCACTTCGCGCAAGGAATTTCATCAGCCTTCCTTTATTTATCCAATTAGCACTGCTTTTGTCAAACCTAGACTCACGGCTTGGCCGTTTCCTTGGTGTAAGCGACGAGGTTTTTGATTTTGGCCTTGGCGGCGGCGTCCCGCACTTGCACCACTTTTCCCCAGGGCGCCTTTTCATCGGCGTTGATGGCGAGGATGAGCTTGGGATTTTTTTCTGCGCGCGAAATCAGATCACTCTGCAATTGCTCGAACGTCACCGGCAATTTTTCGAGGTAATAAACGCCGTTGGAATCAATGCTCACCACGAATGGCGGGTTCTCGTTCGCACCCTCCTTTTTAGCTTGAGACGATTCGGGCAACTGCAGTTTCAAGGCCGCCTGCTGCTTGAACGTCGTCGTCACCAACAGGAAAATCAGCAGCACGATGAGCACGTCAATCAGCGCCACGATGATGACGGCGGGCGTGGTGCGGCGTTTGCGAACGAGGAAGCGCATGTCAACCGGGATCGGACACCTGGGATTTCACTCCCGGCTTCCGGGATTTGGCGTTGGCGACATACTGCGTTTCAGAAACCAGAGCGCTGGCTTCCGGTGGCGGGGCGTCCGGGGACATCTCCGAGTACTGTCGGCGGACGAAATCGTCGCAGAGCGCCTCCATTTCGACGGCGAACACCTCGACTTTTTTGCTGAAATAACTCCAGAAAATCAGCGACGGAATGGCGATGAGCAGGCCGATCAGGGTCGCGCGCAAAATCAAGGCAATGCCGGCCGCCAATTTCGCGGCGTCGTTCAGGCCGGTTTGTCCAACGTCGCCGAACACCGTCATCATCCCCGCAATGGTGCCGACCAGCCCCAGCAGCGGCGCGATGCCGACGATGATTTCGAGCACGACCAGGCCGCGTTCGAGCCGGACGATTTCATGACGCGCGGCGGTTTGCAGCGCGTCCACATTGTCCGTTTTCGGCCAATCCAGATGGTCGGAGGCGAGCAGCAACAAACGCCCGAGCGGCGACGGTTTCCGGTGGCAGATGTGGCAAAGCACTTTCGTATCCTCGCGGGTTCTACAGGCCATGAGCGCCTGGGTGATTTCCGGCGGCACGACCTTGTTCCAGCGCAGCGCCAGGGCGCGCTCGACGATGAACGTCAGTCCCACGACCGAAGTGGCGCCCAGCAAGATGTAAATGAGTATATCCATAAATTCTTCCTGCCATTGTGAACGGCTCAGTAATAGTAAAATGTGAATGTGATTTCGCGATAATCCAAACCGACCATGGCCCGCATATCCGACGGCCACTGCGCGTAGGGCGCGGGATCCATCACCGCTTTCTGGCAAACATAGCCCAACAAATCCCCCACGGTATTTTGCATGACCACCATATCGGAGATGCGTCCGTCGTAATTCAAGTGAAATCGCAGGACCACTTTGCCGCTGCGGTCCCGGGCGAATTGCCGGCTGTCCAGCAAATCGTACCAGCGTTGCGTCACGGCCTGGATGAAGGCAGCATCATACGCGCCAAACGGCGTGGCCTTCACATCCAGCGACGGCACCAGCGCTTCGTGCCGGACACCACCCTCCTGCTTCATTTTCACGCCGGGCAACTGCCGTTGCTGGGCGCGCGCCTGCCGGAGCGTGCGGGGTCGCGGTTGTTCCGCCGGCCGGGTCTCGGACGGCTTGCCCAGCGTCAAATCACCTGCATTTTGCTGCCGCGACGCCAATTCCTCCCGGGACGGCTGCATGGTCGGTTGGAGTTTGGAAAAATCCGGTCGCGGGGCGTCTTCGGTTTTCGCAACGTCGGTCTGCGTGCCTTTTATTTGCGGAATTTGCGTGTCGCGGTTTGCCTCCGGATTCGCGGCGCGTGAATTCTGGCTGGAATAATACTTGGCGTTCTTGGGCGCCTCGGCGGTCGCTTGGGTTGGGGGCACGTCCACAAATGTCAATTCGGGCGATTGCGGCGGCGCCGGCGCCGGTTTGATTTTTGTGAAGAGCATCAGGGGCGGCAGGCGAAGTCTTTGCCACAAATTGAATTCCTTGCCGGCTTCGTAACCGCCCCACGCCAGCAGATGCGCGAGGAGCGACAGGGCAAAGACCCATGCCAGCCGTCTTGATTCAAGACGGCTGAACCGCAAGGAATCCAATGGTGTGCCGACTCCAGTCATGACCACCTAGCTTGCCCCAGGAAAACAGGTTGAGCAACTCCTTTGCCGGGTTAGAGCGGCATGGCCTCCGTTGGGTTCGAAAATTACGCGTTGCATTTTTAGCCGATGCTGGCAGGCTAATCCGTCTGTGTCGGGGCGTAGCGTAGCCTGGTAGCGCGCTTGTTTCGGGTACAAGAGGTCGTGAGTTCGAATCTCACCGCCCCGACCACTTCAAATTTTCAGACAGCCGACAAGAGTTTGAGAAACACAGACTTCGATTTGACCTCTCCCGCAACGGCGGTTCCGGGTTCGCTTGTGTCACGCTTGTGTCATTGATACGAGTTTGAATCTGGAAGCCGGCAGCATTCTTGGGTCGCAACGCAAGCTGGCCAACCCATCCACCGTTACCATAGTCATTGGTTTCTCATCCCCTCCCCGGGGAGAAAGTGAACCGGCTCGCGTCGCAGGTTTTCCTGAGCCAGAATTATTTTTCCAGGTTGTATCTGACGAAATCCAGGTCGGCGGTCCCCCCATTGGGCCCGTAGCAAAACAATGCCAGCCGCGCACCCTTCCATTTGCCGAACTTCAATTCCACCGCCAGTCCGGTGTCGGTGTAGTGTTCGCCATCGGTACTGTAGAACAGTCGCGCCTCCTTCCCATGGTACTTGCCCCGGAACCATACGTCAGCGCCCTTTAACACCGGGCCCGCGCCATTTTCCAAGGCGATTCGCCGCACTCCGTCGCTCTGCGTTACCCCAACCCAGTCAAACCTGTCGCCGCTCATAAAGGCAAATCCGGTGCATTGGTTTTCCGCCATGGCGCTGACATCGAACTTTGTGTCAATGAGGCCGTCCTGTCCCAACAATTTTTCGGTCAGGGTGTTGTGGGCGGTGGACAGGCCGGAGGCGGGCAAGGCGTTGAGTCGCAGCCAGCCGGGCCGGGCCGTCAGTGACCAGGAGTCATTCATTGGGTTGTGGTTCCATTGCCAGATCGGAGACAGCACCGGATCGTCGAAATCGTCGCTTCTTTGTGGATGATGAATGGGAGAAGGCCGTCCGACATAAGGTTTTTTCCATCGGTCCACCGACTGGCCGTGATCGCCGAACACCGGCCAGTCATCTGTGCCCCAGGTGACCGGCATCAGGTAGGTGATACGTCCAAGGAAACCGCTGGATTTGAAGCACAGAAACCACCATTGACCATCAGCCAGTTCCACGAGCGCGCCTTGATGCGGACTGCCATCAGGCAACACCACCCGCCGTTCGTACGGGCCATAAATATTGGTGGAACGGAGCATCGTCTGGCCGCCCGTGCCGACGCCGCCTTCCGGAAGGGATATGTAATACCAGCCGTTCCGTTTGAAGAGTTTTGGGCCTTCCGCCGTCGGGCCGTGATAAATTTCAACACCGTCATCCAGCAATCGCACCCCGTCCGGGCTCATGCGGTGCAGAATCAATGGGCCGGCACCCTTGAGACTATGAATGAGGTACGCCTGCCCGTCGTCATCCCAGAACGGGCAGGGATCTTCCCAGCGTTCCACGGCCCGAACGGTGAACGTTCGCGACCACGGCCCGGCTGGATTTTGGGCGTGCCACATGAATAAACCTTCGGACGGAGTACAGACGAAGACGTAATAGGTACCGTTGTGATAACGCAAGGTCGGCGCCCACGTCCCCTCACCATAGCCGGTCAGGTCATCGTACTTTGGCGACATGCTCAACCGGTGGAATACCTGGCCGATGACTTCCCAATTGACGAGATCGCGCGAATGCAACACCTGCATGCCGACGAAGTGAAAATCCGACGCGACCAGATAAAAATCGTTCCGGACGCGAATGACGTCAGGATCGGAATAATCCGCGGGCAGGACCGGATTTCGATAGGTGCCGTCGCCCTGGTCACCCCAGCTCAGTGGCGATTCGGCGGGAATGGCCGGCGGGGCCGGTTGACTGGCGGCGGTAAAGCTCATCATCATGATGCCGGTAAAAAGCGAAATGGCGCCTTTTCGGGTGAAAGTATATTCCGCAACTTTCGGTGGGGCGAGCGTCCTCGCAAGCCGGCTCGTCAGTAGCCTCGCCCCATCAAAATGTACCACTACCCGTTTCCATAGGGCGCGGATGGTTTGGGACCGGTTTACCATTTCTATTTGGCGATTCTCAAACAGGTTTGAAAACCGGAGTTGGCAACAACGGCACGCTGTTTGTCATGCGTTGATGATACGGACTTGTCAAGACCGTCAAACCTGTAATTTAATTCGAGTGATGCTGTCGAGCGAAAATGGTCCTGCCGGTTTGATTTATGATTTGCCGTCGATCCTCAGCCGGGTGGATCCGGCTGCCCTGTTTCAGCGGGCGCAGCCGCTGGAGGTCGAATTGGGTTGCGGCGATGCTTCGTTTCTGGTCGAACTGGCGCGGCGGCAACCGGAAAAGAACTTCATCGGCGTCGAACGACTCCTGGGCCGGCTGCGCAAGCTGGAGCGCAAAGGCCGCCGCGCCGGACTGATGAATCTGCGCGGCGTGCGCATCGAATCGTCCTATTTCCTGGAATTTCTGCTCCCGCCGCATTCGGTGTCGGTCTTGCACATCTATTTTCCCGATCCCTGGCCCAAGAAAAAACACCGCAAATACCGGCTCATCAACGAACGTTTTCCGGAACTTGCCCGGGCCGCCCTCGCCTCGGGCGGCGCGGTCTTTTTGCGCACGGACGATCCGGATTATTTCCAGCAAATGACTGAAGTGTTTGGCGCCAACGGGGAGTTTCAGCGGATGGAAACGCCGCCCGAGCTGGCAAACTTGCTGACGGATTTTGAACAGGAATTCAATGCCAGGGGGATTCACACTTTGCGCGCGGCGTACGGGGTTTGTTAAAAGAGTGAATGGTTAAATCAGTTAAATGAGTTGGCGCGGCCAGCCTGCTCACTCATTTAACCGGTTACTCTTTTAACCAATTGCCCGCTACACATCAATCACCGGGCCGTTGCCGTCGTCGTGGGGATCCTGGGGAGGACGCGGCCGGCGGTGGATGGTGACACGTGTGCCGCCCGCGCCGGTGAGGATGTTGAGCGCAATGGACACGATGCTGATGATGAGCGCGCCGAGAAACGCAAAACCGAAACTGTCCACCTGGAAATACGGTCCCATCAACACGCCGACGAAGTAAAGCAGCAGGGCGTTGATGACCAGCGTAAACAGGCCGAGCGTGAAAATCAGCAGCGGCAACGCGAGGAGCAGCAAAATCGGCCGGACGAACGCATTGAGAACGCCCAACAAGAGAGAGGCGATAATCAGGTCCCCCGAGTTCCCATAACGAATGTGACCACGCAGAATGATGGCTGCAATCAACACCGCAAATGTGTTGATGACCCAGCTTTGCAGAAAGCGCAGAAGTTTTACAGTTCCCGGTTGCATGTGCTCGTGCCCGATAAAATCAGCGTCCTCCAAAATGCGTCACCGGACACGGAAAAACAAGGAACGTTTTGATTGGATTCTTCAGGGTCAGCCCCGCAGACTCTGCCTCCATTATGAAAATCATCTTGTTTCTGTGCCTGCTCTTGCCCGGGTTGGCCGCCGCGCCATTGACGTTTGCTGAAAGCGTCATCGCCCCGGGTGCAAAACTTGAAAAGCTGGCCGGCGGTTTTGCCTTTACCGAGGGCCCTACCTGCGACAAGGCGGGCGATGTGTTTTTCGTGGACCAACCGAATAACCGCATCATGGAATGGAACGTGGCGGGAGAATTGTCCACGTTTATGCAGCCGTCCAGTTACGCCAATGGAATGATGTTTGATGCGGACGGCAACCTGATTGCCTGCGCCGATGAGCACAACGAGCTTTGGTCCATCACCCCCGACAAAAAAGTGACGGTGCTGGTCAAAAACTATCAGGGCAAATATCTCAACGGTCCGAACGATGTCTGGGTTGCGCCAAACGGCGCCATGTACCTCACTGACCCGTTTTACCTGCGCAAATGGTGGGACCACGACACCATGGCGCTGCCGAACCAGGAGGTGTTTTATCTTTCAGCGGACGGGAAAAATCTGGTGCGGGTGACGGACGATTTGAAAAAGCCGAACGGCATCACCGGCACGCCGGATGGCAAAACGCTCTTCGTCGCCGATATTCAGGCGGACCGGACGTGGCGTTATGACATTTTGCCGGATGGCTCGCTGACGAACAAAACGCTGTTTTGTGCAAAAGGTTCGGATGGCATGACGATTGACGAAGACGGCGATCTTTATCTTTGCGGTCATGGCGTGACTGTCTTCGACAAAACCGGCCGGCAGATAGAGCACATCGACGTGACGGAACCGTGGACGGCCAACGTCAGCTTTGGCGGCAAAGACCACAGGAGCTTGTTCATCACCGCGAGCAAGTCGCTCTATTCAATTCAACTGCGTGTCAAAGGGGCGAACCCGGCAAAATGACCAGGCCAGGCTGCGGTGCGTTTTCCGTTTTCAGGTGGGGCGAGCGTCCCCGCGAGCCGGACGTGGCGCGCCGAAGCTTTGCGAAGGCGGCTCCTCAGTAGTTTCCTGTTCCTTTTTGAACTGCCCACGGACCATGGACCGCATGGTTGTAGCGCGGGCGTCCTCGCCTGCGGGTTCACCCCGGCGTCCCGCCGGGTGTTCCTTTCGACAGCGAGACACCGTCAGAACCCGCAGTCGAGACGACTGCGCTACGAGCCGGTTGCTGGAAAGAACGTTAAAGTGGCTTTAGTTTGGGGAATCGGCTCTGAAATGCTGCCGGTCATTGGGAATTCGTGGTGAATTGAATGTGAATAACTTTTCCAGTTATTCACATTTTAGGCACGCCAATTGCGGATTTCCGGGGTATGTGTAACAAGTCGTTCGAGGCATCGGGCGCCGGTGAAAAAATTGCAATAACACTGGATGGCCTGCCCGTGTCGCCGCCTTTGGAATTTCGCTCGCTCCCGGCCATTCGTTGTTATCTGGAAGCCCTGGCTTTGGCCAAACAACGGGTTTTATGCGCTTTGAGTATTGACGGTGAACCGGTCAATCTTGCCTTGCCCCTGGTGATGGGAAAAGGTTTCTGCCGCGTCACCGCCGAGACCATACCGTTGGAGGAGAGATCGCTTCTGTTGCTCAAGACCGCGCTGCAACAGGCCGATCAGGCACGCGCGTGCGTGGAGACCGCTGTCACGCTCGTCTTGATCAACGACGTTCACGTGGCGCGCGAACTCTGGTGGAACCTGGCCCGGCAGCTCAAGGAACCGGTGCTCACGCTCAGTTTGCTGCCGGACAACGCCTGCGGACCGGCCAATGGCCGCGCGTCCCTTACCCAGCTTCGCAAGTGGCAGCTCGAACAGGTCGCCGCCATAATCAAAGACGTGGACGCAACCTGCCATGCCGAAGAAACGATTGCGCTTTCCAACGCCTTGGAAACCCGTGTGCTGCCGTGGCTGCAAAATCTGATCGAGCTGATCACCCTGTGGCATGAAACAGCCCAGGTCGGTTCACGACTGGGCATGAGTTGTGCCGTTGCTTGATTCGAAACCAGGCACCAATCGCCAGGCGGGAACTTTTAAAAGCAATCTCTGCAAAAGCCATTGCCCGGCCTTCGGAGCGCCGAGCATCGCCTCGGCTCCTCGGGATAGTCAATCGTTTCATGCCGAGATAGTGCTCGGCGTTCCTGTTTTGCAGATATTTCTTAAGACGATTGAGGATCATGCATCTCTTCGGACACCGGTCGGTTAGCAGGACGTTTCAAATTCCGCAAAACCGAACCCAGGTAAGCCAGGCCAAAGAATGCAAAAATACCGACGGTGAGCAGCGGGTAATCGAGCACCAGCTGAAGAAAGAAGCCCAGGGTGATCAAACAATAACCCAGCGCAATAAACCGCCGGTTGCGGAAAGGGGCGCTGACGCCGTTTCTTAAAACTTCGCCTTCGGAGAAAACATTCAGGAACGGCATCAGGTTGTTATAGGGACCGACCGCAGCGCCGCAATGTTTGCAGAACCAAATCTCCGGTTCCTGTGGCGTCAGGCAACGGTGACAAACCTGCCGTACATCGGGGTCCTGTAATTTTTGTTCCACCTCCGCGTCCCAGGGATCGGGCGTCTGCGGTGCCTCGCGGATCCAGGCAATCAGCCGCCAGAGGAAGGCGAGCGCCAGAAGCCCAAGGCCAAAGCCGCCGACCATCAGATTCGGATCGCTGGTCGCCATCATAAGTGCCGACACAACTTCTCATGCTTTTCAGATTTTTCAAAGGAATAGCTGCCGCCATTGGTCTGATTGAATAAAACGATACCGCCCACCGGTTCGGTCTTGTGTTCCGGGTTCGGGGATTGGCAGATTTGTGCCCGAACCAATCTGCTGAGACGGTAACAATTTCGGTTGGATAGGTGGCCAGCCCATCGTGGTGGATGCGCAAACGAAGTTGTCCGTCGGATTCAGCGGTTTTCGCGGAACCAGCGATTTTGAAATTGTCCAAAAAGCGGTCGCCGAGGTAACGGGAGGCAAGGCGTAACGCGGCCTGCCGGGCTTTGTGCCGCTTACCCGCGGCATCAATTGGCCGAGCGCAGGATGACGTTCGTGGTGAACAACAGGATCATGATGACGTTGATCGAGAACTTGCCCACGATGCCCACGAACAAACCGAGCGTTGCGCCCAGGCCGGCCTTGGCGGCCGGTTTCCATTCCCGGCCGCCAGTCAATTCCAGCAAGGTTGCGCCAATAAAAGGGCCGATAATGATTCCCGGCAAGCCGAAGAAAAGGCCGATGATGCCGCCGAGCACCGCACCCGCCGCCCCGCGCCAGGTCGCACCGAATTTGTTGGCTCCCAACCAACCCGCCACAAAGTCAAACACCAGCGCGATGACTGTGAGCAAGACCAGGATGATCAACACGGATTGATTGACGCTGGCCGGGCCAAAACAAAGCCTGTGACCAACTGCTGCTGCCAGCACGAGCAGGGTGCCGGGGAATCCCGGCACGAGTCCGCCAATCAGCCCCGCCAGCATCACCAGCAGGGTCAGGCTCAGACCAATGGTTTCCATCGACGTCACGGGATGAAATTGTAGCAGCGAACGTAAGTTCGCTCCAATTGAAATGAGCCGACTCACGTCGGCTGCTACGAAATACTGCAATGACCTTGATTCGGTTTGGATTTGGTTCTACAAGGAGGTCGCGCCTTTATGAAGAAGTTCACTCGAATAAGAAAAGTGAGCCCGGCTCTGCTCTCGTTAGTTATTTCACTTGTTTTTATTTCCGCTGGATGCAGAAGTGTGTCAACAAACGAAACAAAGGCCAGTCGAACAGTTGGTAAATGGCTTCCTGTTGGCACATCACAAGAGGATGCTACTAAGATTTTGAAAAAACACGGTTTTACTTATAATCCCGAAGCCACAGGTTCGGTTTCTCCATTAGGACTTGTGGCTTTTGATAAGAATGGTCCGATTCATACTTGGTGTGTTCTACTGCATTTTGAAAATGGCGAAATCACAACGACAAATCCAACGGTTCAAGTATTTTATAGGCAGTATTTGTATTTGAATTTTGGTAAATAATTGCGTTGATAATTTAAACAGATTACTTCCTCGTCCGCTTCAATTTTTTATAACTCACCGGCTTCGCTTCCGGTTTTTCGCCGTTGACCATGCGTTTCAATTCCTTGATCTGGTCGCGGAGCAGGGCGGCTTTTTCAAATTCCAGCTTTTCCGCCGCTGCCAGCATTTCGGTTTCGAGTTCGCTGATGGTTTCCGTCAGGTCCACGTCCATTGCGGCATCTTTCAGGACGGACGCGCCGGCTTCGCGTTTCGATTCGTAAACGGCCAGGCTTTCTTCAACCGCGCGGCTGACGCTGCGGGGTGTGATGTTGTGTTCCGCGTTGTAAGCGATTTGTTTTTGGCGGCGATATTCGGTCACGGCCAGAAATCTGTTGATGCTGTTCGTCATCACGTCGGCATAGAGAATCACCTCACCGTGCAAATGCCGCGCGGCGCGGCCCGCGGTCTGGATCAAACTCGTTTCACTGCGCAGAAAACCTTCCTTGTCCGCGTCGAGGATCGCCACCAATGAAACTTCCGGCAAATCCAGACCTTCCCGCAACAGGTTGATGCCGACGAGCACATCGAATTCGCCTTTGCGGAGCGAACGCAAAATCTCCACGCGCTCAATGGCGTCAATCTCACTGTGGAGATACTGGACGTTGACGCCGATGCCGCGCAGGTAATCGGTCAGTTCCTCGGCAGTGCGTTTGGTGAGTGTCGTTACAAGGATGCGCTCCTTCGCCTCGGCACGTTTGCGGCATTCCTCGATCAGATCGTCGATCTGGCCTTTGAGCGGTTTGAGCGTGACCTTGGGGTCGATCAGACCGGTGGGGCGCACCACGAGTTCGACGACGCCCGGCATTTGTTGGTGGGGCGAGGCTACTGACGAGCCGGCTGTTTCGATTCGGCTCGCGGGGACGCTCGCCCCACCGTTCGATTCGGCTCGCGGGGACGCTCGCCCCGCGGTGGCACTTTCCCGCGACCATTCCAGTTCGCGTTTGGCCGGAGTGGCGCTGACGTAAATCGTCTGGCCTTGCATTCCTTGAAATTCCTCGAATTTCAGCGGGCGATTATCCAGCGCACTCGGCAGGCGGAAACCGTACTCAACCAAAACGGTCTTCCGCGAGCGGTCCCCTTCGAACATCGCGCCGATTTGCGGGACGGTCGCGTGAGATTCATCAATCACCAGCAGGTAATCGTTCGGAAAAAAGTCAATGACGGTTGCCGGGCGCGAGCCGGGCGGGCGTCCGGCGATGTGGCGCGAATAATTTTCGATGCCGGAACAGACGCCCATCTCCTCCATCATCTCCAGGTCGAATTCCGTGCGCTGCTTGATGCGCTGGGCTTCGAGCAGTTTGCCATTCTTTTCAAACCAGACGATGCGCTCGCGCAATTCCTCGCGGATGGCGAGAGCGGCGCGCTTCATCTTGTCGGCGGTGGTGACAAACTGCTTTCCCGGGAAAATGGTCACGGCGTCGAGCGTTTCGGTTTTGTTTCCCGTCAACGGATCGAAACGGGTGAGCCGCTCGATTTGCTCGCCGAAAAATTCGACGCGCAGGCCGTCTTCGCGCCCCGCTGGCCGGACTTCCACGGTGTCACCGCGCACGCGGAAATGGCCGCGTTCGAACGCGATGTCATTCCGGTCGTACTGCAAATCCACCAGGCGCGCGAGGAGTTGCTCGCGCGAGATTTCCAGGCCGACGCGGATGGGAATGACCATCGCTTCGTAATCTTCCTTGCTGCCGATGCCGTAAATGCACGACACGCTGGCAACGACGACGACATCCCGGCGCGAGAACAGCGAACTCATGGTTGAGAGCCGCAGTCGCTCGATTTCTTCGTTCCGGCTGGAATCCTTCTCGATGAATGTGTCCGTGCGCGGGATGTAGGCTTCCGGCTGGTAATAATCGAAGTAACTGACGAAGTATTCGACGGCGTTGCGGGGAAAAAATCCCTTGAACTCGGCGTAAAGCTGCGCGGCCAGTGTTTTGTTGTGGGAAATGACCAGCGTGGGTTTGTCCACGTTTTTGATGACGTTGGCGATGGCGAAGGTTTTCCCGGAGCCGGTGACGCCGAGGAGCGTCTGGTGTTTTGCGCCCGACAAAATGCCATCGGTCAGCTTCGCAATCGCTTGCGGCTGGTCACCGGCGGGCTGGAAGGGCGCGACGAGTTCGAACATGCGAAATGAAGGTAGAAGCGGAACCAACGAGAGTCAATGAAGCGCCAGCCCGGCTCTAAAGTCTGGCAGGGCGCGTCACTCCGTGCGCGCCGTGGGCCCCGTACGCCGGCAGGCAGGGGACCGCCCGTCCTGCCCAATTTGAAATCAGGCCTCCGATCCACCTCGGAGCTTCTCTTTATTGGAAAATCTGATTAGACTCCTTGTCCAGTGAAAGCCGATTCCTGGCGTCGCGAGGTTACGCCCTACCAATGGCTGGTGCTTTTCGTCGCGTGGCTCGGTTGGGTGTTCGACTCGATGGACTCCACGATCTACGCGCTGGTTCTCCAGCCGGCGCTGCACGATCTCCTGCACTCTACCGGAGACAGTCCCGTTACTTCCGATGTCATCGGCTGGTACGGTGGAATCATTTTCTCGATTTTTCTGATTGGCTGGGCCATCGGCGGAGTCCTGTTCGGCGTGCTGGCGGATTATTTTGGGCGGACCAAAACGCTGGTTTTCACCATCCTGATTTACGCGCTGTTTACCGGCCTGGCGGCGCTGTCGCAAACCTGGTGGCAACTGGCGCTGTTCCGGTTCATCACGGCGCTCGGCATCGGCGGCGAATGGGCGGCGGGTGCGGCACTGGTCGCGGAAGTCTGGCCGGAGCGCAAACGGGCGCAGGCGGCGGGCATCCTGCAATCGGCATGGGCGGGAGGATTTCTTCTGGCGGCCGTCGTCAGTCTGCTCCTGCGTGATTATGGCTGGCGTCCCATGTTCGTGGTCGGCGTCGCGCCGGCTTTGGTCGCGTTGCTCGTGCGTTTGTGGGTCAGGGAACCGGAACGTTGGGTCAAGGCCCGCGCCGAGGAACGACAAGCCGGCGGGACGCATCCGAGCAAGCTGGCGGAGTTATTTGCACCGGGGCTGGCGCGCTCGACTCTGGCTGGTTCCGGCCTGGCATTTGTGGCTGTGTTCGGTTTGTGGGGTGCAACCAACTGGACGCCTACACTTATTCGTGCCTTGCCGGATTTGCATGGCTTGAGCGCTTCCGAACTCACCAGCCGCGTCAGCTACGCGACCATGCTGCTGAACGCCGGCGCGTTGGCGGGGTATCTCAGTTTCGGGCCGCTGGCCGACCGCATCGGCCGTAGGCGGGTCTTTGCCCTGATGTGTGTGGGCAGCCTGGTGATGTTGCCGGTGACGTTCCTGACTCCACGAAGTTACGCGCATGTGCTGCTCCTTTTGCCGTTGCTGGGCTTTTTCAACAACGGCATTTTCAGCGGGTTCCCCATTTATCTTCCGGAATTGTATCCGACCCGGATTCGGGCGACCGGCGCCGGTTTTTGTTTCAACATCGGCCGGGTACTGGCTTCCGTCGGCCCGTTTGTGACCGGCTATCTGGTCACGGTGTTGGGCAGTTTCGGTCTGGCCGCCAGCGCAGTGGCGTTGATTTATCTCGTCGGGCTTCTCATCCTGCCCTTTGCGCCTGAAACGAAAGGCCAACCGCTCCCGCCCTAAACGCGGGAAAAGTCGGTTTTTGATTGAAGCGCACCTGGAATTCTCTAATTCTTTGGCTTTGTTCGAACCATGAAAACGCTCATAGCATCGGCGGTTTTAATTTTGTCTTTGATTATGTCACGCGCTGAAATTCTGTCTCCCATTCCCCTCTGGCCCAGCGGCGCGCCCGGCGCGCTGGGCACGCGGCCGCAGGACATTCCCACCCTCACACCCTATCTGCCCGACTCGACGAACGCCACCGGCGCGGCGATGGTGATTTGTCCCGGCGGCGGTTACGAACATCTCGCGCCGCACGAAGGGCGCGATTACGCGCTCTGGCTGAACCAGCACGGCGTCACCTGTTTTGTGCTGAAATACCGGCTCGGCTCGAGCGGCTATCATTACCCGGCTGAGTTTCAGGACGTGACGCGCGCCCTGCGCTGGACCCGCGCTCACGCGGCGGATTACAAAATTGATCCGCACCGCATCGGCATCATGGGTTCGTCGGCGGGCGGGCATCTGGCCGCGACGCTGCTCACGCATTTTGATGCCGGCAACACGAACTCGGACGACCCGATTGAGCGGCAAAGTTCGCGGCCGGACCTGGGCATTCTTTGTTATGCCGTCATTACAATGGGCGAATACACCCACCAGGGTTCGAAGGACAATCTGCTCGGCAAACATCCGTCGCGGAAGCTGGTGAAGCTGCTTTCCAACGAATTGCAGGTGAAAACGAACACGCCGCCGTGCTTCATCTGGTGCACCTACGAGGACAAGACCGTGCCGATGGAAAACAGCCTGATGTTCGCCGAAGCGCTGCGGAAAAATCATGTGCCGTTTGACCTGCACATTTACCAAAAAGGCGGCCACGGCATGGGGTTGAAGGACAAGCCGCCATTTGCGCATCCGCATCCGTGGGCTGCTGACTGTCTGTTCTGGTTGAAAGCGCATGACTGGGTGGAGGAATAAGGTCCGCGCCAGGATCTGCCCCGACTGACACGCCAGCGAATGGGAGCGCAGACTGTCAGTCTGTGCACCCCGAAAGCTTTCGGGGCTGGTCGCGGTTTGGTAATTCGCATACGCGCAGCCGACTACCAGTCAGCGACACAGCCGGTTGCCAACCGGCGCTACTTCAAGGGTTGCGGCGCCGAAAAATCGGGGCGGCCTTGCAGCAATTGGAGCAGGACTTCGGACATCCGCGCGCTCATCGAGGATTGGGCATTCGCTGGTTGACGGGGAACTTGTTGAAATCCGCGTGGGTTTGGAGCTCTGGCTGATTTTTCAAAACCGCGCCGGGTCGCTTTTGTCTCTGACGACCGGCAACCATGATGAAATTCAGCAGTTTCTGCGCGGAATTTAATGCCAAGTTGCGGAGCCACACTGTCGGTTACTGACGGCTGCTGGTTGCAATCTCATCGGAAACAAAAAGCGCATGAACAGGCCGCAGAAGATGCACAAGCGCCCAAAAACCTTAACGTTTTGTAAATCAGACAATTTCCAATTCAAAAAATCAGGGGAACATTGCAAGTAAGCCCCTAAATTGGGATGACGCCAAAATCTACTGCTGCGGTGCGAGCAAAAGCGAACGCCAAAAGTTACTTGCCATTCTGCGCCTTTCCGCTATTATCTACCTTGCCTGAACGCCGCGTGTGCGGACGTTCATTAAGGCTGAGAAAAAGCAGTTAACCAACAACCTAACCGGCCACGTTTTGCGTGGTTTAACCTCCGTTGCCGTTTGCAGCGCCGGTAGTTAGGCAATGGAGCTTCGGTTCCCGCCGTTTGGGTTCCCAGGTTCCCGCAGTTCAAATACAGTTATGCTCACAATGGAAGAAGCCATGAAGCAAACCGGCTCGCTGCCGTTTGCCGCAGGCAACATCGTCAAAGGCACCATCATCGAAGTCCGCCCCAAGGAAGTCCTGGTGGACATCGGCTACAAAAGCGAGGGCGTCATCCCCGCCCAGGAATTTGAAGACATCAAAACCATCAAGGTCGGCGACGAAATTGATGTCCTGATCGAAAAACTCGAAAACAAGGAAGGCACCGTCGTCCTCTCCCACGAGAAGGCCGAATTCAAGCGCAACTGGGAGCGCATCCTCACGATCTGCAACGAAGGCGGCACCATCCAGGGCAAGGTCAAGTCCGTCGTCAAGGGCGGCCTGGTCGTCAACATCGGCGTCGAGGCGTTTCTGCCCGCGTCGCAGATTGACATCATCACGCCGAAAAATCTCGCGCAGTTCGTCGGCAACTCCTACGAATTCAAGGTCGTCAAAATCAACCAGGACCGGCAGAACATCGTGCTGTCGCGCCGCGAACTCATCGAGCAGGAACGCTCCGAGAAGCGCGCCAAATTGCTCGCCGAAATGGTGCCTGGTGACATCCGCAAGGGCACGGTCAAGAATATCACCGATTTCGGCGCGTTCATTGACCTCAACGGCATTGACGGGCTGTTGCACATCACGGACATGAGCTGGGGCCGCATCGCGCATCCGTCGGAACTCTTGAAGGTCGGCCAGGAAATTGACGTGGTCGTGCTGGACGTGAACA
>DASZAB010000035.1:0-76705 GCA_035945675.1 Verrucomicrobiia bacterium
CAAAAGGCAAGGGCGGCGACTTCAGTAACTTCGACGGGCGGGTTCAACAACGGATGGAAAGGACGTTCGGCGCAATTACACTCTCACCCAAGGCGACGCTCCCTCGCGCCTCAGTCCTTTCCGATCCTTTGGTGGTTAGGCATCCCGTCCATAAATCAACTCTGCTTCTTCTGCCCAAATCTTCAAGCCAAATCCAGAACGAAATAAAAACTCGACATGGCCGGAATCACTGCGAAAAACCTTAAACTCGCTCTTCTCCGAAGTGTGCTCCGGTGGTGTGACCGTGACAGAATCCAAACAAGTATCCTCATCGTAAGGCATCTCACGATCATGCGGAGAGGCTGCAAATCTGGAAACGCCGCGAAACTCCAAAGTCGCAACTGACGGTAAATCTGCTTGAACTTGGCTGTCTGCCGGCAAAGTCCAAGACATCCTAATCTGCCGCTGTTCGGGTAGATAAGTAATGCTCTGCAAGCCGTAGATATTGTGCAGGTCGAGAAACCGAGGGCGACCACTAATGCCTATCTCAATCGAACTGTAAAATGTGAAATTTGTGAGACGCATAGCACCTAACGATCCAAAGAAGGCATGAGTTGAGGGAGTTGACGCGGTGGGCGACAACTATAGGTGAACAGTAAACCAATAACCTCAATCATGCCTATGAAAACCAATACGCTCGTAAACGCTGAAACGCAAGCAAACCTTAAAAAGCCTGTCCGCATCGAGCAGCTCAAGCTGGGTGTGGACTGGCACGCCGACCACTTCCGGGTGGTCCGGATGTGCGATGGCCAATCGCCTCAGCCGGCGCAACGGTTCACCCCGGCCAGTTTCCTGCCTTTCGTACAAAAACAGATCAGCTTGGCCGACCAGGTGTTTGTGGTCTATGAAGCCGGGCCGGGCGGCTTCCACCTGCATCGCCAACTCACGGCCCTCGGGGCGACGGCTTTTGTGGTGCATCGCCAAAAGCTCGTTTTCAGCGTAGGGGTCAGTCCTAGAATCGTGACATTTTTCGGTCATGTTGCCTTCCCGCTGTCCAGCCGTGCTAGTTTGCGCTTGATTTGGTTCATCTTTCGGCCCGGCCCGCGCTCCACCCGGCTGATCGCCTGGGTCACCCGCGTGTAATGTCCCAGCCTCAATCGCTCGCTCACCCACCGCAACGACACGGTCGTCCACCGCCGAAGCCACCAGGGGGTTGGGTTCTGATTTGTTGGGCCGCGAAATGGCGCAAAGGGCGCAGGTTTTTCCTTTGTGTTTCTTGTGCTGCTTGGCGGCTATGAAAGGTTTCCGGGGGTTTATCCGCATTCATCCGCGTTCATCCGCGGTTATAGATTGGTTGGGAGGGAATTTCCGCCGTTTCACAACGGCGGCAACGTGCCCCTTCACTTACTTGACAATGACCTTTCCGGTCATTTTGGGATGCACCGAACAGTAGTAGGCGTAAGTGCCGGGAGTTTGAAATGTGAACGAAAAGGTATCGTCAGTGTCCAGTGCGCGCGAACCAAAGAGCTTGTCATCGCTGGTAACCGTGTGAGGCACGTCGTCCTTGTTCACCCAGGTTACTTTCGTTCCGGCGGAAACGGTCAAGGCCGGCGGGGTGAAATTGAAGTTGTCGATGGTCACTTCGGCGGAGTTTGTGCCGGCACCCTCCGCCATCAGGTTGAGCGGTGACAACCACAGCCCCGCAATTACTGCAATCATCTTGAGTAAGATTTTGAGACTTCGGCAGAACTTTAGCAGCGGACGCAAGTACGCACTGATTCCGTCGAAAATCCAGGAAAAATGGAGCCGGCTCACGTCGGCTGCTGCTGGATAAACTGAGTTTTGCAGAGGTGTCATGCCAATTTTCATTTTCATCGTCATTTCCCAGTTTTGGTTTAAGAGCCAGCCAGAGTTGAATCCACGACGGCCAGCGCGTTCCGGCCCTGGACGTAGTTGACACTGGTCAGGCCCAACATCGTGCGAAGTTTGTCCGCGGGAACCTTCATCGGGCCGGGCGAGGGCGCGGTGCCCGGCTGCGGTTGCGGGAAGGCGGTGGACAGGGCGGTGTGGAAGCTGACCTTGCCCTCGATCTTCTGTTGGACCTGATGAATGTGACCGTTCAGGACGGTGACCGAGCCGAATCGTTTGAGATAGGAAAGCGCCTGGCCGGCATCGTCCGTGCCCCAACCCCAGTCCGGATAAACCGTCCAGAGCGGCACGTGCGCAAACACCACAATTGGCGTGCTGTCGGCCAAATGGGCGACGTCGTCTTCCAGCCATTCCAACTGGTCGTTTCCCAGATAACCGAGGCCGCCGGGTTTCAGGTTCATTACGTTCACCAATCCGATGAAATGGACGCCTTTGTGATCGAAGCTGTACCAGCCATCGCCTTTGCTATCCTTCCCAAATCGCTCCCGATACTGCTTCCCATTGTCGTTGAGGACGTCATGTTCGCCGGGCACGTAGAAAACCTTGCCTGCCTTGGTATTCTTGAGCAACTGCTCCAACGCGTCGAATTCCTCGGCTTCGGAAAGATGGGACAGATCGCCGGTGTGCAGAATAAAATCCGGCGCGTTGGGCAGAGCATTGATCCGGGCGATGGCTTCCTTGAACGTGCCGATAACATCGGGGTTGGCCGGTTTGTTGAAGCCAATATGGCTGTCGCTGATCTGGACAAAGCTGAAGCCGCCCATGGGACTGTCTGCGGCCGCCGCGCTGACCGGGCTCAGGATCTTCGACGCCAAGACGCCGCCGCTGATGGTCCAGAGCATCCCGGTGCCGGCCCAGGCCATGCACTTCAAAAAACCGCGCCGGTCAACGCCGTCATTTTCGAGGTTGTGTTCGATATGCCCCGTGCCCGCTTCCAAAAAGCGGATTTCGATCTTCTTCTTGTTGTTTTGCATAAATTCAGATGGATTCGATTTTGCAGACTGGGCGGACCCGAAAATTATTCCCGGAAATGAAAGGTATTTTGTGAAAATTGGGAGTGTGTCTGGATTTTGCTGCCGTCTCCCTCGCCCTGCCCAAGCGGGGAGAGGGCCGGGGCGACGGGATTTGAGCTTGAGATCAGTTAAACGCGCCACCTCTCCCCGAACCCTCTCCCCCAACTGCGTTGGCGGAGAGGGAGAAGGTGTGTGGCCGCATCAAAAACATTTTGGGAATAAAATCCTCTGAAAATTGGTCTTGCTAAATGATGAATTGGCGAACAAACAGGTCGGGTGGACGAGCGCGAACGATTGAAATCCTTTGAGCAAACGGTGTTGCCGCACCTGGACGCCGCCTACAACCTCGCCCGCTGGCTCGCCGGCAATGATCACGACGCCCAGGACGTGGCGCAGGAAGCCTGCCTGCGCGCGCTCAGGTTCTTTGGCACTTTTCGCGGCGACAACGCCCGAGCCTGGCTGCTCACCATCGTGCGCAACACGTTTTATACCTGGTTGCGAAAAAACCGCCCGCCGGAAAATGTCGTCGAACTCGGGGATGAAGTCCTGGCCGTCGAAGACGTTTCCGCAAACGCCGAGGTTTTGAACTCACGGCTGGGGGACACCGAGACCATCCGGCGCGCCATTGAGGAATTACCGGTGGAGTTCCGGGAAATTGTTATTTTGCGCGAGATGGAAGGATTTAGTTACAAAGAAATTGCCGAGCTGGCCGACGTGCCCATCGGCACGGTCATGTCGCGTCTCACCCGCGCCCGGCGGCAACTGCAAAAACGCCTCGCCGGCGAATTCAAACCCGGAGCAATACCATGAATTGCGAGCAAGCCAGACTCTTGATGGATTCCTATGCCGATGGCGAATTGGATGCCACCGGGATCCTGGAACTGGAAAAACATCTGCACGACTGCCCCGCGTGCGCGCTCGCGTTTTGTAACGTGCAAAACCTGAAAAAATCCCTGAAACAGGATTCGCTCTTTTTTAGTGCACCGGAGGAATTACGACAAAAACTGAAGGCTGAATTGCGCTTACCAGCCGAATCCAGGCGGCCGTTCTGGACTGGAAACTGGCTTGTCACGGCAACCACCGGTATCGCGGTGATTTGCCTGGCGCTTTGGCTGTCACTCGCACTCACCCGCCCCTCGCCGCAGCGCCAACTCGCGCAGGAAATTGTTTCCAGC
This sequence comes from Verrucomicrobiia bacterium, assembly GCA_035945675.1. Classification (GTDB taxonomy): domain Bacteria; phylum Verrucomicrobiota; class Verrucomicrobiia; order Limisphaerales; family UBA11358; genus UBA11358. The sequence continues at coordinate 4,097 of DASZAB010000035.1, forward strand.
CATATCCGTTCGTTGATGGCGAATCACGAGATGGATGTGGCGTCGTCCGACCAGCACACGGTCAAGCCGTGGTTTGACGGCAAACTCGATTTCTCGCCGCCCGTCAAGGACCTCGCGCCACAGGGATTCCCGCTCATCGGCGGCCGGCTTGATTATCTCGGGAACCGCGCCGTCGCCGCCCTGGTCTTTCATCGTTACAAACATGTCATCAACCTTTTCATCTGGCCGACGAATGAAAGCGACTCGAAACCGGCGGTGCCCGCACCCATTAACGGTTACAATGTGATCCACTGGTCCCGGGGCGGGATGACGTTCTGGGCCGTGTCGGACCTTAACGAAGAGGAATTGATGGAGTTTGCAGGGGATTTTGGAGCGAACTGAAGGATTGGTACAGCCTGATGGGGCGAGGCTACTGACGAGCCGGCCTTGGCATGCCAAAGTGAAGTGGCGACAGCTTGCGAGTACGCTCGCTGTATTCAACCAAGCTCCCGCACAAGGACCAGATACTTTCTTTGAGATAGATAGTTCAAAACGTTGGTATGACCCGTTTGATCAACACCAAATCCCCGGAACAGAGTCACGACTGCGATTTCAGTTGCTGACCGGGAACTCATGCACCATAGTACTTGTTATCATGAGGCAGCGGCTGAAAAATCGGCACCTCGTTCTGTGGCTTCGCAGGCGGCCCCTCGACGATTATGTCGCACGCATTGTCGCGGCGCTCATTTACATCGTCGGACATGCTGCCGCAGCTCCTATGGCCCTCTGGTTGTTGGCAACGCCTGCCCAGGCGCAGCAACTGCGGACCTTGCCAAGCCACGTGCCGTGGGCGGCGGCGCATCTGCAACCCATAGACCGCGTGCCAGGGTTGACGCGGTTGAATTTGGCAATCGGATTGCCGTTGCGCAATCAAGAGACACTGACAAAACTGCTTCAGCAGATTTACGATCCCGCTAGTCCCCAGTATCGACACTACCTTACGCCGGAGCAGTTCACGGAGATGTTTGGTCCGACGGAACAGGATTATCAGTCTGTCATCGCGTTCGCCAGGACAAACGGTTTCACCGTCACCGGCCTGCACCCCAATCGCTTGTTGTTGGACGTCAATGCGACTGTAGCCGACATCGAGAAGGCTTTCCACGTGAAGATGTGCGTCTATCAGCACCCGACGGAAGCCCGCCGGTTCTTTGCGCCGGATGTCAAGCCTTCCGTCGGAGTGGATCTCCCGGTGCTGGACGTCAACGGCCTCAGCGATTATACGCGGCCGCATCCCGCCAATCTCAAACTGGCGCCGCATCAGGCGACGACGCGCGCCCGGCCGGCCGATGGATCGGGAGCGAGTGGCACCTACATGGGATACGACTTCCGCGCCGCCTACGCTCCGGGGGTCGCGCTCACCGGTACAGGACAGACGATTGGGCTGGTGCAATTTGATGGCTATTACCCCGGCGACATCACCGCCTATGAGAGCAACGCCGGACTGCCGAGCGTTACCCTGACGAATGTCTACATCGATGGGTTTGATGGTACTCCGGTCGATACCGACGGCAATATTGAAGTCTCGCTGGACATTGAGATGGTGATTTCCATGGCCCCGGGATTGGCAAAAGTGATCCTCTATGAAGCGCCGACCAACGGCATACCAAACGACATACTGAACCGGATGGCCACGGACAATCAAGCCCGAGAACTCAGTTGTTCCTGGGGTTGGGGCGGTGGTCCCGATACCAACGCCGACCAGATCTTCCAGGAAATGGCTTTACAGGGTCAGTCGTTCTTCGCAGCTTCGGGCGATAGCGACGCCTATTACACGTCGACGTCCACCAACTTCCCCGCCGATGACCCGTACCTTACGAGCGTTGGCGGGACAACCCTGACGACGACGGGTCCGTTGGGACCGTATGTGTCGGAGACCGTGTGGAACTGGGGTGTGGAATATGGTCAGGACGGTATGGGCAGCAGTGGCGGAATCAGCACTTCCTACCCTATGCCAACCTGGCAGCAAGGCATTGCGACGGGCGCCAACGGTGGATCGACGAGCATGCGCAACATTCCCGATGTCGCTTTGACCGCGGACAACGTGGACGTCATCGCCGGTAATGGCACCGATTACGGGAACCAAGGTGGCATCGGTGGCACCAGTTGTGCCGCGCCGTTGTGGGCGGCATTTGTCGCGCTGGTCAACGAACAAGCCGGGACCAACGGCCCGGTCGGGTTCATCAATCCGGCCATCTACCTCATCGGCACGGAACTGGATTATGCCTCCGACTTTCAGGATATCACGACCGGCAATAACGAATGGCTCGCCAGCCCGACACAATTCACCGCCGTGCCCGGCTACGATCTGTGCACGGGTTGGGGGACGCCAGCGGGCAGTAACCTGATCAACGCCCTCTCCCGGCCCCTCGACGGTCTGAGGATCAGGCCGGTCACTGGCTTTACGGCCAGCGGCCCGACGGGCGGCCCGTTCAATGTGACTTCACAGAACTATGCCTTGAGCAATGCAGGAACTACCACACTGAATTGGTCGGTGCTCAACACGCCGGCGTGGCTCAGTGTGTCCCCGAGTAGTGGCACATTGACCTCCGGCGGAACCCCGAAAACGGTTACCGTGAGTTTGAATCCCGCGGCCACCAACCTTGCGGCAGGCACCTACTCGGGGTACGTACAGTTCGCTAATCTGAACAGCGGCGCCACACTGAATCGGCAGTTTACGCTGCAGATAGGGCAGCCCCTCGTGCAGAATGGTGACTTTGAGACCGGCGACTTCTCGTTCTGGACGCTCACGGGTGACGCCTCCGGTAACTCCAGTCTGGTCGACGACGGGTCGATCACCGGCGTCACGCCATACGACGGAAACTACTGCGCGGACTTGAGCGAGTTCGGCTCAGTCGCCGACCTTACCCAAACGCTGCCGACGCAGGCGGGAATGCATTACCTGCTCTCGTTTTGGCTGGCAAACGTGGACGTCTTTGGTTTTGGCACGAGTCCGAATGAATTTCTGGTGTCGTGGAACGGAAACACCCTCTCCAGCCAGTTCAACCAACCCGCCTATGATTGGACGTATGTACAATTTGTGGTTGTCGCCACCACGAATAACACCGTGCTCCAGTTCGGATTTCGAAACGATCAGTTCTTTTTCGGCCTCGACGACGTCAGCGTGACACCCCTTCCCGAGCCGGTGTTCCAATCGGTAACGCGCACCACCAACAACATCGAACTGACTTGGAGCACGGTGCCCGGGATGGTGTATCAAGTGCAGTACACGGCCAATTTGCACCCAACCACGTGGAGCAATCTGGATGGCACAATCACCGCCACCGGCAACACTCTGTCTACCTCCTATCCCATCGGGACGGCGACGCGACGCTTTTATCGGGCCGTTCTATTGCCGTAGATGACAGAGAGTTGTGAAGGTCTCCAAATCTTCGACAAAAGGTGCACCGTTGGCGTCCGCCGGAGTAATGAAAGTCTGTAAATTGTCACTGCTGAGAAAATTCTGCCCGATCGGAACCGACACCTGGGTACACCCGGCCACGACGGAATCAAACAGGAACGGATAAATGAGTATATTCCCGAACCGGGGCTTCTCCTGCTTGGGTACATCACGGCTAATGAGATATTCACAAACCTGGGTTTGTCGCACCCTCGCTTCTACAACACGATCATCAAACTTTTAACACTTCAGCCTCGCTTACCAGCCGCTCGATGTCCTCCCGATTGATCTCACCTGGCATGGGCGTAAGTACGTTGGCCGTACCGGCGGCGCTGCCCCAGCGACACGCCTCCCCTAAATCATCGCCGCGCAGCAAACGGGATACCAGACCCGCCGTGAACGCGTCACCCGAACCAATCGAGTTCACGGGTTTAATTTGTGGTGTTATGACACGCCAGAAATTCTTCCCGTCAAACGCCAGCGTTGAACCCTTCCCTGCCGTTACCACCACCCGTTGCGCGCCGCGTTCACCCAGTTCATGCATGGCCTTCATCACGTCCGCGTCGTTCTTGAATTCGCGGCCCATCGTTGCCGCCAATTCGGACCGGTTCGGTTTGACCAGGCCCGGTTTCGCCTTCAAGGCCTCCACCAGGGCGGCGCCCTGCCCGTCCACCACGGAAAGGGCTCCGACATCTTCCGCCAGCCGGGTACAGTCGAGATACAAATTGACCGGCCCCCCGGTGACGATGGTTCCCGACATGACCACTGCCCGGCATTCCGGCAGACGCCGACGGATGACTGCCACGAGTTTGTTGAAGTCGGCCGGCTCAACCGGCCGGCTCTCTTCCACCAATTCAGTTTGGGTGCCGGCCGATTCGTCAATCACCGTAATGCACTGCCGCGTCCGGGTTGATACGGTCACGAAATCGGTTGCGATGCCCTTCTCCGCCAGCGCTCCACGCAAGAATTCCCCGTGGTCACCGCCAAGAAAGCCCGCCGCCACCGGCTGTTCACCGAGCGCCTTCAGCACTTTCGCGACATTGACGGATTTGCCCGCGGCGCCGTCGAGCGTCGTCGTGGCGCGATTGACGGCATCCAGCGTCAATTTTCGGAAAATCATCACCCGCTGGGCGGCGGGTGTGGTGCCTATACAAAGAATCATCGGTTCACAACCTTCCCGGAGAGATTTGCGGATAACGGTCCAACTGTAAAGCGGCGGCCGCGCCGATTTATATCAATCCCGACCCGGAAAAAGTGACAAACAGGAGGTGTTGACAATAAAAAACGTAGAGGAACAGCGCCAAGGCGGCGGGAATCAGACTGTAATGCAGCCGGTGGGCAAGGCTCCAGAGCCGGTTGCGCCACACGACGATGGAAAAAACAACCAGACTGACGGTCAAAACCATCAAGAGCGGCATGACCCCCATCAGGTCTCTGATTGGGGCGGGCAACCCGTAGAAATCCGCAAACGGGTGGAGCCGCAACTCCGTCAGCGCCAGAGCGGCCTCGAACCAAAGTGCCAGGGCACAGGCGGCAAACGCCGTCCCGCGGGCCGCCCATGAAAGCCGCACCCGCTGCCGGTTGACGCCAGACATCGCGGGCTTTGGCACCGTGCTGGCGCCAATAAACCGGATGACCAACACGATCGGCCACACCACCACCACCGACAGGAAAACCAACGTCGCGGCGCGCATGAGCCATTGGCGTCCCTGCCGGGTTTCGCTCCACGAAACCCGGCGAAAAGCACTGCCATCGGTAATCAGGTCGGCGACATGTCCATCCGATCCCAGCCGGAACGCCACCCGGTGACCGGAAATTCCGCCGCGGACAACTTGTTCGAAGACCAGCGGCTGGATTTCACGAAACGGCCGCCCGCCGATCTCCAGTTGCCCCGCCGGACCTTGTGTGACGGCAAGACCCGGCGGAACGCCAAGGTCCGGCGAGTCCTGCGAAAAGCGCACTGAAAGATAGTAACCGCAGAGCGGCGCGAGTTCCTTCCGAGTCGGGGGAGGCAAGGGTGCCGCGCTGCCAACGACCCGTATGGGCGGGAGAAATTGTTCCGCAAACAACCGCGAAATCTGCCGGCCCAAGTGAAGCTGGTCACAACGGTTATAGGCGATGAACAATCCGTAATGCCGCCGCGGAAACAAGAGCAGCAGCGAGTTGAATCCCGGCCATTGACCGCTCTGGCGCAACACCTGCCGGCCATCGAGGTCAATTTCGTCAAATCCGTAGCATCGGCCGGGCACCTCGGGGTTGAAGGCAAACTGCTGGGTTTCAAGTCCACGCATCACGCTGGCGGGAAAGGCGCGCGACCCATCCGGGCGTTGGTTGGCCAGCAGCGCTATCAGAAACTGCGACATATCCGCCGCCGTCGAGCAAAGACCCGCGGCCGGGGTAATGTTAACATGGGCCTGCCGGTACGGGCGCAACGTTCCATCCTCCAGCCAGTAGCCGGTGGCCAAATTCCGCCGCAATGCCGGGTCCGGCGAGAAGCTGCTGTGGTCCATGTCCAGCGGTTGGAGCAGCTGTTCCTGGACATATTGCGGAAAGGGAATTCCAGACGCTTTTTGGACCAAATAACCCGCCAAGGCATACCCGTAGTTGTCATAACCGCTGAACACGCCGGGCGGACGGACCCGGACCGGTTGAAATTCGGCGAGATAATCGCGCAGGGACAGCTTTTGCGCCGCTGTCCGCGCGGCGTAAGCCAACGGGCACACGTCGAAACCGCTGCTGTGGGTGAGCAAATCGAACAGCGTGATCGGCGCGCCAAAGGCGGGGGCGATGCGGAATCCGGTGAGATAGCGGTTCACGTTGCGATGCATACTCAGGAGATGCGCCTGGGCCAGTTGCAGCACCGCCGCCGCCGTCAGGATCTTGGAAATCGAGGCCACGCGAAACAGCGTGTTGCTGGTCGAAACCGGCTCGCGGTTTTCAAGGTTCGCAAAGCCGTAACTCTTTTGAAAAACCACCCGGTCGCCGCGCACCACCACCAGGACCGCTCCCGGAATTTTCCCTTCGCGCATCGCCACGGGCAGCTGCCCGTCGGCAAAGGCCGCCACCGCCGCGGCACTCAACTCCGGGACAGCCTGCCGGGTCGATACTGTCGCGGGCGCACTGCCGGCCAGCAGGACAAGCGCCATGACGGCCGACACCGGATGGCGAAGCAACCTCAGGACCCGCATCAGGGGAAATCTGGAAACCCGATTCATCCCACCACGAATGTCAGCATCGCGGTGAGCTTCACGAGCGGAAAACAAATTGTAAATACGAACAGGATGAGGAACAGAAACAGTTCGCCCGCCTGCCACAAAATAATCAGACCGCGATAGACCGAGATTTGATTCTGAAACAGCCACAGCTTCGTCACCGAAGTGAACGGGAGAAAAATCCCGGCGACAAAACAAGCCATGGCCGCAAGCAGCATCAGCACGATCGCGATGCCCGAACGAAAGTAGGTTCCAACCAATGAGCGTTTACCCTCCAGACCCTTGATGGCAGGCGGAAGCTTGCCGGGAAACTGCCAGTCCGGCACCGCCCGGCCATTGCTTCGCGATCCCATTTCAGTCCTCCATCTTTGCGTCCATCGTGACATTCGCCTTGAGCAGGCGCGAGATGGGACAGCCGAGCTTGGCCACGTTCGCAATGCTGAGCACCTGGGTTTTGTCCGCGCCGGGAATTTTCGCGGTCACGTCCAGATGCGACGCTGTCACCGTCCAGCCGGCATTGGTCTTGTCCAGGGAAACGGTGGCCGTGACGGAAATGGAATCGGGCAGGATGCCGGCTTTGCCCAGTTCCGCCGAGAACGCCATCGCGAAGCAGCCGGCGTGGGCGGCAGCTATCAGTTCTTCGGGATTCGTGCCCATTTCGTTCTCAAAACGCGTGCTGAACGAGTACGGCGTCTCCCGGAGCACACCACTCTCGGTGGAGAGGTTGCCCCGACCATTCTTCAAACCGCCGCGCCAGATTGCCGATGCTTTGCGTTTCATAATTTTCTTTTCGTGAATGGGAGCGCCGAGCGCCGACTCGGCCGCCTTTCATCTTGTTTTCCCGGCACGCCGAGACAATGCCCGGCGCTCCCATGCCGGAGAGCCTACCGCGGGTCCTGGCCAACCTCAACCCCGAAAGCCTTCCGGGGCTTCGGTCAGGGGCGAAATACCCTCTCCTCGCAAGCCTGGAGGCGTTTCGCCAGGAACGCCTGCTCGGATTTGATTCCTGCCAGCTCCAGCGATTTGCGGAAATGGCCGGCGGCGGCCTGCGCATGGTTTAACCGCGACTCGAATTCACCCAGCACGGCGTGGAGCAGATAATAGGTGTTCAATGCCTCCAAATCCCGGATGGCCGCCAGGGCATCGAGGCCCGCTTTGGGTCCATGGAGATTGGCGATCACGATGGCGCGATTGAGGGCGACCACCGGTGAACCATCCAGCTCCACCAACCGGTCGTAGAGCGACAGAATTTGCCGCCAGTCCGTGGACCCATAATCCTGCGCGGTGCAATGGCACGCGGCGATGCCGGCCTGCAAATGGTACACGCTGATTTCCCCGCCGGCCGCCGAATGCGCCAGGTGAAACATTGCGCGGGCGATCATCGGTTGGTTCCAGCGCGAACGGTCCTGCTCCTGAAGGAGCAGCAGGTTGCCCTCGCTGTCCACTCGCGCCGGGATGCGGGCGGTGTCCAGGAGCATCAATGCCAGCAAGGCATGGGTTTTCGGCCGGTGGCCCGCCGGATGTTGCACCAGCAAATCCGTCAAGCGAATGGCTTCCTGACAAATGTCCTCGCGCACCAGCTTGTCGCCGCTCGACGCCTTGTAGCCTTCGTTAAACAGCAGGTAGAGCGATTGCAGCACCCCGTCCAGCCGCCGGCCCAGCTCCTCGCCGACGGGAATTTCGAAGGGAATCTTTGCCTCCCGGATCTTCTGTTTCGCCCGCGTCAACCGCTTGGCAATCGCCGCCTCGGACGTGAGAAAGGCCCGGGCAATTTCCGTCACGCTGAAACCGCACAGGGTTTTCAAGGCGAGCGCCGCCTGCGCCTCCGCCGGAATGTTCGGATGACAGCACACGAACATCATCCGCAAGGTGTCGTCGGTGATTTCCTGTTCGGGAAAAAGTGCCGTGTCCGGCGTGGAACCTTCCCGGTCCATCAGGTGGATGATCTCCGCCTCCTTGTCGCGGAAAACCTTTTGGCGGCGGACGACATCCACGGCGAGGTTGCGGGAGGCCCGCATGATCCACGCAGCCGGGTTTTTCGGCACGCCGTAGAACGGCCAGGTCTGTAACGCCCGCGTCAGCGCTTCCTGCACCACGTCTTCAGCCAGAGTGAGATGTTCAATTCCGAAAATCCCCGTCAGCGTGGCGACCATTTTCCCTGCTTCATGCCGGAACAGGTGCTCCACCACCGCGGAAATTTCCGGCGGTTGCTCGTTCCCAAACTGGCATCCGCTCTCCATTCAGCCTCCGGCCATGGCTCCGACAATCAGGAACGGTTCCTCGCCGCTGGCGACGGCGTCGGGCAGTCTCGCCTCCGGCGGCTCCAGGGACAGGTCCTCTTTGCAGGCAAAAAAACGCACAAACGGCCGCCGCTTCAGCGTCTCGTGATCGCGAATCGTTCCGCAGAGGACCGGATATCGCACTTCGAGCGCGTCGAGCACGGAGCGCACGGTGACCGGGCCGGTCACTTCGAGTTCCACGTCACCGTTCACGCGCGCGAGATTGCGCAGATGAAATGGGAGCACGACGCGGATCATGACAATGGATTAAATTTTATTGGTAGGGCGGCGCTGCCGCGCCGCCGCGGACGACCCGCAGGTCGTCCCTACCTGTTTCATTGCAGGGTTTGCACTTCCACCGAATAAACCGCCGGCAGGTCGCGGACGATGGGGGTCCAGGAATTGCCGCCATTGGCCGAGCCATAAACCTGGCCGCCGGTCGTGCCGAAATAAATGCCGCATTTGTCCAACTGGTCCACGGCCATCGCGTCGCGCAGGACGTTCACGTAGCAATCCTTTTGCGGCAGGCCCTTCGTGAGCGGTTCCCATTCGTGGCCGCCGGTTTTGCTGCGATAGACGCGCAGCTTGCCGTCCGGCGGATAATGTTCGGAATCGCTCTTGATGGGCACGACGAAGATGGTCTCCGGCTCGTGCGCGTGAACATCAATCGGAAAGCCGAAGTCCGTCGGCAAATTGCCGCTGACCTCGTTCCATTGCTCGCCGGCGTTGTCCGAGCGCAACACGTCCCAATGCTTTTGCATGAACAGCACGTCCGGACGCGACGGGTGCAGCGCGATGCGGTGGACGCAATGCCCGACTTCCGCGTCCGGGTCGGGCAGTTCAAAGGGAGATTTCAGCCCGCGCGTAATCGGCTTCCAGGTTTTGCCGCCGTCGTTGGTGCGAAAACACCCGCCCGCCGAGATGGCAACGTAAATCCGTTTTTCATTTTTCGGGTCCAGCAGGATGGTGTGAACGGCCATGCCGCCCGCGCCCGGCTGCCAGAGGTGGCCCTTGGCGCTGCGCAAACCGGGCAGTTCCGTCCACGTTTTGCCGCCGTCAGTGGTCTTGAAAATTGCCGCGTCCTCCACGCCGGCGTAGGCCGTGTCCGGGTCGGTCAGCGAGGGTTCGATGTGCCAGACGCGCTTGAATTCCCACGGATGCTGCGTGCCGTCATACCATTTGTGCGTGCCGGCCGTGCCGGAGTACACGAACTTGTTGCTTTCGCCCTTCGGAAACCCCTCCGGACCTTTCAACTCTTCCGGGCTGCTCCCCGGCGTGTTCCAGGTCTTGCCGCCGTCATCGGAGCGCTGGATGATTTGTCCAAACCAGCCGCTGGTCTGCGACGCATAAATGCGGTTCGGGTCCGCGGGCGAGCCTTTGACGTGATAAATTTCCCAGCCCGCGAAATGCGGGCCGCTGACTTTCCAGGTTTTGCGCCGGCCATCCGAGCTCAGGATGAACGCGCCTTTCTTGGTGCCGACCAGGACTCGTATTTTGCTCATGGTTTCCTCCTCTTTCAGTTCGGTTGGTTGATTTTTCAGTTCTTCGATAAAATCGTCAAGCGCCGACTCACACCTTTGCGCGATGTGCGACGGATTGGTCCGGCTGCCTGTTTCAGTTTTTTGATGTCAAGTTTGACCATCTGGAGCAGGGCTTGCATGACGCGCTGTGCTCTCGCGGCGTCTTTGTTGTTCAACAACTCGCCTAAAAAGGCGGGCACAATCTGCCACGAGATACCGTATTTGTCCTTGAGCCAGCCGCATTGGACTGCTTTGCCGCCGGCGGAAAGCTTTTTCCAAAAATAATCCACTTCCCGCTGGTCCTGGCAATTGACCACAAACGAGATGGCCTCGGTGAACTTGAATTGCGGACCGCCGTTGAGCGCAATGAATTTTTGCCCCGCGATTTCAAACGCAATGGTCATCACCGACCCCTTGGGTCTGCCGGAAGCTTTTGCCCCCTCCGGGCTGTAACGGGCGACGTTCAGGATCTTTGATTTCCTGAAGATGGAAGTGTAGAATTTCACCGCCTCCTCAGCCCGACCGTCGAACCACAGGAATGGAGTGATCTGTTGCATTTCTTGTTTAGGCGGCGGCCGGTTTTTTCCCTCACGCTTTCGCCAGAGGCTCGCTCGAGCTCCTGTGCCTTCGGCTGAGATCACAGAGCATGTCCGAATGAATATTCAGCCCGAGGTTGGTGATGTTGTAAATGTGTTCGCTGGCCGCCAGCCAGACGATCTCGCAAATCTGGCGTTCGGAATAATGGCGGGCCATGCGGGCGAAAGTCTCCCGGTTGACCTTTTTATCCCTGGTCAGCTCCGTCACATAATCCAGCGCGGCGCGTTCGGCTTCGGTAAACAGGGCGTTCGTGCGATAGTCAACCAGCGCGTCGAATTTGGCTTCATTCATCGAGGCTTTGATGGCGAACGACCGGCCGATGTCCGTGCAGAACAGGCAAACGTTCAGGCGCGCCACCTGTTCGCGGATCAGCATGACCATTTCCCGGGGCAACGTCAGCTTCTGGTCGAGTTTGCCGATCTTTGCATAGAACAAACCGAACGCAGCCGGCAAACGCGCAGAATGCACTTTCAGCGGCGTCAACACTTTGCCGAATTGCTTTCGTGTAAAGTAATACGCCAGCTTCATCATCAGCCCCGGGGGCTGCTCGATCGGTGGCAGGAATGTTTCCATAGGCTCCGGTGAATTCGAATTTCTCCATTTCAGGCTTTTGCCAGATATTCAGCCAATTGCGTCGCCCTGATTCTGTTCCGCTCAGTTATTCGGCGGCGGGACAATCACCATCCACATCACGCCGAAGCGGTCGGCGACCATGCCAAAACGCGGTGAAAAGAACGTCCGGGCCAGCGGCATCTGCACCTTGCCACCATCGGCCAGGGCCGCGAAGAGCCGGCCTGCCTCGGCTTCGGTGGCCACCCCGAGCGATAACGCAAAGCCGTCGAAATGCGGTTTTCCCCCGCAACGTCCGTCAGAGGCCATCACGGAGGTTCCTCCGATACGCAAATTCGCGTGCATCACCTTGTTTTCGGAGCCGGGCGCCGTCATTCCCGGTTGATGCGGCTCCGGGCTGTCCTTGAAGCGCATCAGCATATCCACCTCCGCGCCGAGCGCCTTGCGGTAAAATTCAATCGCTTCCTCGCAACGACCGTCGAAGAACAAATACGGTTCAATGTGGGCTTTATGGTTTGTCGTGCTCATAATTTTTTGTCGGAAGATTTCGTGCCGGCCCTCCTGCCGAACTCAGCGGGAAGGCCAATGGAGAGTTCACGCTGCCGCCTCCGCGAGTTGCGCTTCGGCCTCACTCGCGAGCGGACATTCCGCGCGCACCGCCCGGACTTCGACTTTTGCGCCATACGCCAGCCCCGGACATTCCCGGGCGATGGCCACGGCTTCGTCCATCGTGGCGACATTCAGCAGGAAATAGCCGCCGATGGCTTCCTTGGATTCGGCAAACGGCCCGTCCGCGACGACCTGCCCGTTCTTGCCCGAAACGGTTTTCCCGTCGTGCTCCAGCGGCTGGCCGGCCACGGCCTTGCCCTGTTCGGTCAGGCGCTTGAACCAGGCCATCCATTGCTCGGAAACTTTTTGCATCTCCTCCGGCGAAAGACCTTTGTGCCAGTCCGTGCCAACGAACAGCAACAGGTATCCATTTTTTGTTTGTGTGTTCATGATTTTCCTGTGGTTGATGATTTTGGGTGATTTTGTTTTTCGTCAAGCTGCGGCGGTGGCCAACAGTGCCTCCGCCAGATTTTGCCGTGCATGTGACATTAGCGGACATTCCTCCGCCACGGGCCGGACTTCCACCTCCATGCCAAACCGCAGTGTGGGACAGCTTTCGGCGATCGCGATGGCTTCATCGAGGCTGTCCACCTGCACCAGGGCATAGCCGCCAATGACTTCCTTGGACTCGGCATAAGGCCCGTCGGCGATCACGCGCCCGGTGTTCCCGGAAACGGTGGCGCCGGCGCGCACGAGCGGCTGGGCCGCCTTCAGTTTTCCCGATTCAGTCAGCCGTTCAAACCAGCTTTTGACCTGGTCCATGGTCTTCTGGAGTTCTTCGGGGGTAATGCTGCTCCACCACTCTTTGCCGCGGAACAGCAGCAGATATTCGTTTTTTGCGTCCATAACTTTCCTTTCGGTGCTTGGTTGATGATTGATGGTTATTCAATAATTCAACGAATGAGAAATTGCAATCAGGACAATTATTTTGCCTTTTCGTTCCTTTCCCACAGGGCGAAGGTGTTGCCTTCCGTGTCCTGGCAGACGGCGAAGTAACCCATTTGCATCACGGCCGTTTTGGGGATACAGACCTTGCCGCCCAGTTGTTTGACCTTGGCCATGAATTTCGTCACCGATGGCACATTGACGTAGTTGGTGATGGGCTGTTGCGGGTGCATACGCTTCATCATGCCGCCGTCGGGCGAGGCGTCCTCGCCGCCGGTGTCAATGTGCAGGTAATTCTGCGCTTCCGGACTCATCATGCCGGGAAATGGCGCGATTTTCCAGCCAAACAGCTTGCCGTAAAACGTCCTGGCGCGGTCGAGGTCGTCTGCCGGGATTTCAAACCAGATAATACTGGCGGCGGTCTTTCTCCTGGAGGTGCGCATGTTCTGCCTTTCTTTCCTTTGTTTTTTCATCCTTTTCAATAAGACGACGAATGGGCTGAACCGTTCAGGACAATTGTGTGAAAATATTTCCCGACCTGTCGGGATACCCGCACCCGGTAGGGCCTGGAACCGGATTTTTGCGCAATCCTGGCAAACAGGGTATATTAACTCCGGCGTGAGGCGGTGAACCCCCACGCCATTTGTGCAAAATGCGCCTGACTGATTCAGACCTGAAATTCGTGGTGGAAACCGTGGCGACCAAGCGGCGGGACCATGACCACATCATCGAGCTGGTCCGGGGCAAGGACGACCTCCTGGAACCGATGCTGGAGGACCCGAAACTGGCGGAACGGCTGGTCAATGAGCTGGAAGTGGTGGTGCGCATTTCGCCTTACCTGATGTTCACCGTGCTGTTGCGCCGTGTCCGGCGCGACCTCGCCGGCCAGTCTTTCGTGCTCGAACGGGACGCGCGCGGCAAGCGCATTCCGGTTTTCGAAGCGGCCCAGGCCGGGCAATTGGTGGGCGATCCGCCGGTGCGCGAGTATCTCACCGAAATGCTCTGCTCGTTCGTCCGCACGAACATCGCCGTGCTTTACCGGCAGGAAGGCCGCGGCTGGCAAGAATGCAAATTCAGCGACATGGACATGGATGACATGATGGCGCTGTGCCAACTGGTTGAGTCGGAACTGAAGCCGCGTTTCTACAAACGCCTCGCCGACATTGCGCTGTTCCTCACGGGCATCTATCCCGATCATGCCTCGTCTTTTGTCCGGCGGCCCCGGAGCCAGGACTGGCGCCTGGTGCCCGAGTACGAACGCGAGGGCCGGCGCTTCTACGCGCTGGCGGCACGAGAGACCGAGCCGCCCGGACCGGCCCCCGTCCTCGAGCAACTGGCGGAAAAATTCACGCTCGCGCGCGAAGCCTTGAACCTGTTGAGCGACCGCTACCTCAAACCGCTCCGGACACGGTATTTTGATGAACCGACCGGGTAAAAAGCCCGTCCCAGAAAAAGTGGTGGTGGAGCGGATTGTTGACTTGCCAGCCGGCGCGCGGCCACAGAACATCACCGCCCGTATTTATGAATCCAATCCAAATTCCCAACGACGGGGGCAGGAAGGTGAACATCCTTGGCATTCCCATGGTCATCCGTATCCACGGACGAGACACCGGCGGCGTGGTCAGCGCGGTCGAATCGCACGACGTGCCGGGCGGCGGTCCGCCGCCGCATATCCACCATCGCGAGGACGAGACGTTTCAAATCCTCGAAGGCGAATACGAATGGACCGTCGGCGGGAAAACGTTCATTGCCAGAAAAGGCGCGACGATTTTTGCGCCACGCGGCATCGCACACACCTACCGTTACCTTGGTCAGACGCCCGGCCGGCTCATGTGCGTCATCACCCCGGCGGGCTTTGAAGGATTCTTCGAAGACATCGGCGCGCTCAGTCCGCAGCAACAACAGGACATCCCGCGTGTGATGGCGATTGCGAAAAAATTCGGACTGGAAATCCTGCCGCCGCCGGGCGCGTGAGTGGTTTTCTTCTGTAGCGTCGCTCTGTGAGCGACGACGGGTGAAAGGGCGGAATGTTGGCCGTCCGCGAGGACCGGCGGTCACAGACCGCCGCTACAAATTCGTAAAAGATTATGACACAGCAAAACGAAATTATCCGCGTCGGGCAGATTGAAATCAGGTTTCTGCTCGAAAGCAAAGACACCAACGGCCAGTTGGCCATGTTTGAATTCACCGTGCCGGCGGGCGCGAAAGTGGCGATGCCCCATTTCCACGAGCGTTACGACGAAATCATTTATGGTTTGGAAGGCATGGTGACATTCACCGTGAATGGCCAGCCGAACGACATCGGGCCGGGCCAGACCTGTTTCATTCCGCGGGGCGCGGTGCATGGCTTTAACAACCTGAAGCCAACAACGGCAAAAGCCCTCACGGTCGTGACGCCCGCCCTGATTGGCCCGGAATTTTTCAAGGAAATGGCAGCCATCGTCAATACCGGCGGCCCGCCTGATTTGGAGAAAATCAACACGGTAATGGCCAGGCACGGGCTGGTTCCTGTTCCGCCACAGAAGTAAGATTGCAGAAAATTCGGGCGGGAGATTCTGCCGCCGACGGGAGCGTTAGCCGTTCAGCGCAATATTGCATTCTGGCTTGCAGCCACCAGCCAACCGCTTCACGCTTAGTAGCTTAGTTCCGGATGATTGAGCGGTGTCCGGCGCCGCCGCGAAGGCGTCGCAACCGCCTGAGCAGGATGACCGGCATCCTTCTTCATCAGCAACTCCAACTTGAGCTTCTTGAAGTGGCGCGGGCAAATACCGTGCGAAATCGGGTCGGGATTTGTGCCCGGATCGACACCACGCCTCTTTGGTTTGCACCAGGCACAAACCGCCACGCGTAACGGAAATTCACTTTGTAAAGGTGCGATCATCAACGCGTGGATCGTTATCAGTGAACGCCGGTGGTTTGTCCACAACATTCTTGCACTGGTAAACGCAATAAGTGCAGAGGCGACGGTCACCGACCGTCAAATCACCAGGGACACTTGAAGCCTTCGCCGGGAATTTTCTTCGCGGCGTCAATGCAACCAGGCAGTTGGGTGTCCCTTCTTCCTCAGGCAAATCAATCATTCCGGCAAGGCCGTCAGTTCGCGTCGAAAGTTACCCGCCAATCCACAGCAAAAGAAGGACCTCCCGCGCGTGATGGAGACTGCAAAAAAAATCGGGCGGGAACCTCTGCCGCCGCCTGGCGAGGCGACATGTTGATTGTATTTTTCCGGCACATGGGCAATCTGGGCCCATGAGATCATTCTCTGGCGCCTTAAGGATCCTGATTTTACTCTTTGTTGGAGCGGCTATTCCTCTGCCGGCGCAGCCGGACAGAGCGGCCGTCGCGCCAACCAGGAAAATCGAACTGTTCAACGGCAAAGATTTTTCCGGCTGGACGTTTGTTTCCAAGGACACGAATAGGCCGGCCTCGTCGATCTGGTCGGTGACGAATGGCGTCATCTCGTGCCAGGGCAAGCCGGACGGTTACGCGCGGACGCTCCGGACTTATCGCGATTACCGATTGCACGTGGAGTGGCGTTTCCCGTCGGGCCCCGGCAACAGCGGTGTTTTTCTGCACATCACCGGCGCGGACCGGGTCTGGCCGACGTGTTTTGAGGCACAGCTGCTTTCCGGCGATGCGGGCGAAATCCGCTGCAATGGCGGCTCGAAAGCCAATGGCACGACGGCCAAGCATCCGAATTTTATTCCGCACCAGCAACGGAGTTCCGAGAAACCTCTCGGCGAGTGGAACAGCTATGACATCGTGTGCCGTGGCAACACCATTACCGTTCGCGTCAACGGCGTGCTACAAAACGAGGTCACCGTGACATCGGCCGGTTCCGGCGCCATCGGCTTGCAGGCCGAGGGCAAGCCGGTGGAATTCCGCAATCTGGAGATTGAACCTTTGCCCTGAAGTGTGCGGTGAGATACCGCAGGATCTGGCCGCAGCATCCGCAGAAAATCTCGTGCAATTCGAATTCAGCATGCAAACCTAATCGGTTTTCGGCCTGGCTGCCAAAGCGGGAATATCCATCGCCGAGCCATCTAAATTTATTTTGATAACCGTTGCCAGTGGATCGCGTTTCTCCGGAAGATGGAGAATGAATTTCCCATCAGCCGTTTCCGTTTCAATTCTGCCGCCGCCGAGCACTGAAGCCGATTCAATTTTATGCGGCAGGGCGGGAAGTTCAATTCGGTCACCGTCCGCTTTCAGGACGTGAACATAAACCACACTGCCTTTGCGCGTGCTGGAGACGGAGGGCGTCGGCTTCCACGGACCGCCGCGCGTAGCGTAGATGCTTTCGCCGTTCACCTCCATCCACGCACCAACCTGTTTGAGCACCTCGACCTGACGCGGTTCGATGCGGCCGTCCGGCATCGGGCCGACGTTGAGCAGCAGGTTGCCGTCACCACCCACAACCCGGCAAAGTATGCTCACGACTTCAGCCGGTGATTTCAGTTTGTCGCTTGGTTTCCACGCCCATTGTTCGCCAATCGTCATGCACGTTTCCCACGGACGCTGGTCATCGTAAGCGCCGATTTGCTGTTCGGGCGTGTAATAGTCCGCGTTCGGATTCAGGATGCGCCGGTTGCTTTGATTCACGCCGAGATCGAGCCGGTTATCAATGATGATTTGCGGCTGCAATTTTTTGACGAGGGCGTAAGTATTGGTCTGGTCATAAACCGCCTCGCGTCCGTCGAAGTCGAACCACAGCAGGTCAATCCTGCCGTAGTTGGAAAGCAACTCGCGGATTTCACCCTGCATTCGTCTGAGAAAATCCCCGTTCCGCTCCGTGCGAAAATCCGGGTCGCGCCAGTCCATCGGCGAAAAATACCAGCCGATCCGCAGTCCGTCCTGGCGTGCAGCTTGTGACAATTCCGCGCAGAGGTCGCGCTTGAACGGCGTGGCGGTAATGTTGTAACCGTCCACTTTGGAATCCCACAGCAGAAAGCCGTCGCAGTGCTTTGCGGTCAGCACCATGTATTTCATGCCGGCCATTTTGGCGACTCCGGCCCAGTCGGCGGCGTTGAAATTCGTCGGGTTGAATTCCTTGTAAAGATTGTCGTAAACCGCGACCGGCGTCGGGCCATGGTTCGGACACTTCGGATTCGAGTTGGCGCGCGACCAACTGATTTCCTTGCCCGTCAGCGTCACCGGGCCATAGTGGATGAACATTCCGAACCGCGCCTCGCGCCACCATCGGATGCGCGCGGCGGTGGTATTCGGGTCGGTAGTGACAACGGCCGTTTGTGCCAGGGCGACGTTGACAATGACCAGCAGGGCAGCAAGGAGCAGGAATTTTTTCATGGGAATTTGCCGGATGATTTTCACTTACGTCTTCACAATTTCCTTTTTCGTTTTCTTATGGTTTCATGTCAGGCCAAAGGAGAAGCGCCCGGAGGTATCCTTCGTTAAGCACCAAGGGCGAAGGAACGAAAACCACCAGCCAGACAAACGTCATCATCAAACGCGGATGACCTTTCAGGAAATGGCGTTCCACAAGGATGCCGACAGCTTGAAGGAGGAAATAGATCGTCATTGTGCCAAATAGAACTCTGCCCGTGAGGCAGTAAAGCGGGAAATTCACCACCCATTCGTGCATGAAGCCGGAAGCCGCAAAGACCAGGAACAGCGCGAAAATGGGGTGACGGCGTAATCGGCCCAAGATGACATAGCGAGACCAGTCGCTGAACCATAGATTCCATCGGTTGCCCCCAAAGTCCGCAATGCTCCGCGCCGCCCACGGACGGCAATGCAACGCGGGAAACAGGTAGCCACAGGGCAGCAGGAACAGGTTCATGATGGCAACGATCAATTCTCCGATCAGAAGCAGAAATGGCACGGCAAGATAGCTCAGGAAAATTCCGCGAATTTGAAAACCGCGGACCAGTTGCCAATACACCCAATAACTCAACAACACAGCGGCAAACAGCATCAGGATTCGCAGCACTACCGGCCCGGCGCCGGTTGCCCGTTGCGCGCGCAAGACCGAGTCAGGCGAAAACAGCACCCATGACATGACTCTTCGCTCTGTTTCACGTTTGGCCGGCAACAGCAACGCCACCAGCTTCATCACGAATCCCATCACCACCAGCGCGAGCAGGAAAGACACGGTCATCTGCCGGTTGGGATTGCTGGGGAACATCATCGGTTGCGGAACTTACTTGAGCGACGCGCTTACTTCCAGCCCAAGGTGGCGCGCTGGTAACCGTCTACAAAGACTCGCAGCAACGGCAGGACATCCCGCGCATGATGGAGATTACGAAAAGTACGGACTGGAAATCCTGCCGCCGCCCGGCGCGTGAGTGTAGGCTGACTATTCCACGACCCCCTCGTCTGGGTCGTGCATCATGTCCCCGACATTGTCCGGCTTTCCTTCGGCACGTCGTTTCAACGCCTTGTTGAATTCCCTGAGCGCGATTACTTCACGCTTCGTGAGATTGCTCGCTTTCACTTTGGCCAACAGATCGCTCAACTGCGAGATGTCGGTGAATCGTTCGAGCGAACCGAGGGTCGCTCGGCAAACTTTGATCGTTTGAGAACGTCATCGTTTTTCGAGCGAATGGGCCGGTCTGAAGAATAAAAGTGATTTTGGCGCTTCGCTTGATTGGCTTTCGTAGAATTTGAGCCTCCTCACGTCGGCTGCTACGGCTTAAAAAGTTTTCCCATTTTTGCCTTCACACTTTCATCCATCTTGATAAGCGGCGGCCAGGCGCGTTTGAAACCTTCGCCGGGCAGTTTCTTTGTCGCGTCAATACCGAGTTTGCTGCCGACGGCCATCTCGCTGGTGGCGTGGTCGAGCACGTCGGCCGGGCCTTTGGTAAAAATACTGTCCCGCTGCGGGTCGGTATTGGCGCAGAGGTGGAACAGGACGTCGCTCGTGTTGTGCACATCCACGTCGGCGTCCACCACCACGATGTATTTGGTGAACATCATCTGGCCCATGCCCCAGAGGCCGTGCATGATTTTATAGGCCTGCATCGGGTAGGTCTTCTTGATGCTGACAAAAACAAGGTTGTGAAACACCCCTTCCGCCGGCAACGCGATGTCCACAATCTCCGGGAAGTTCATCTTGAATACCGGCAGGAACAATTTCACGCTCGCGCTGCCAATGTAAAAATCCTCCATCGGCGGCCTGCCGACAATCGTCGCCGGATATACGGCGTCCTTGCGATGCGTGATGGCGGTGATGTGGAATACCGGATAGGGCTCGGGCAATGTGTAATAGCCGGTATGATCGCCGAATGGCCCTTCCTCGCGCAACGGTTCCTTTGGGTCCACGTAACCTTCGATGACGAAATCCGCATTGGCGGGGACTTCGAGGTCGTTGGTCTCGCATTTCACCAGTTCAACCGATTTTTTGCGTAGATAACCTGCCAACAGGAATTCGTCGAGGCCATCAGGCAGCGGCGCGGTGGCGGCGAAGGTGAACACCGGATCGCCACCGAGGAAAATGCTGACGGGCATCCGCGTGCCGGTTTCGTAATATCGACGTCCGTGCCGCGCGCCGACCTTCTGGAGCTGCCAGTGCAAACCCGTGGTTTTGTCGTCGTAAATCTGAATGCGGTACATGCCCACATTGCGTTCGCCAGTGTCTGGATCTTTGGTAACGACGCAGGGCAGCGTGATGAAGCGTCCGCCATCGAGCGGCCAGCATTTTTGAATTGGCAAGTTGAGAAGAGTTGAGAGTCCACCCTCACCCCGGCCCTCTCCCCCAGGAGAGGGAGCAACATTCGCCGTCCTCGACGAGTTGGCAGCACTGATGTTCGGCGCAGCGGGCCACGGCTCCGTGCGTGTTGGCGGGGCATCAAATTTGTGAATCACTTCCTTGCACGGCCCGTCTTTCACCAGCTTCGGCCTGGCGTGGCGCAGGTCGAGGGCCTGGCCGAGCAGTTTGATGGCTTCGCGAAAACTGGTCGGCGGCCTGGCTTTCATCAGCGAGCCCAGCTCGGCGGCGACTTCATCCACGGAATTGGAGCCCAGGCTCATGGCCATCCGTTTCCAGGAACCCATGGTGTTGATGGCGAGCGGGAAGGGCGAAACTTCGCCGTTGACGGTGGGTTTTTCGAACAGCAGCGCCTTGCCGCCTGCCCCGATTCCGTCGAGGCCGTCCGGCGATTTCATTTCGCGGTCAGCGATCTCGGTGATTTCGAGTTCGGTGGCGACGGGCCGGGCGATGCGTTTGAGTTCGCCGGCGCGGTCGAGTTGTCCGATAAAATCGCGGAAGGAATCAAAAGCCATACGCGCGCGAGGCTAACAGAATTGTGGCGCGGCGCAATGCGCAGCCACGTTCGGAGAGCACGGAATCCGCGTTTTAACAAACGCGGCCACACCGTTACTTCGGCAGCAAACTGGCGACCAGCGCGCGTTCTTCTTTTAATTCGTGCTCCGTCGCGGCAATTTTCGCCTTGCTGAAGTCGTTGAGCGGAACGTTTTGAACGATTTCCCATTTCGAGCCGTTGCTGCGGATCGGGTAACTGAACATCAACCCCTTCTCGATGCCGTAATCACCGGGAGAACAGACGGCGACACTGAACCAATCGCCGGCTTTCGTGTGCGTCGTCAAATGGCGAACGGTGTCCACGATGGCGTTCGCTGCGCTCGCGGCGGAACTGAGGCCGCGCGCCTTGATGACGGCCGCGCCGCGCTGTTGCACCGTGGTGATGAATTCGCCCTTGAGCCACGCCTCGTCCTTGATGACCTGGGGAACCGGATGGCTGGAAATCCTGGTGTTGAAGAAATCCGGATACATGGTGGCGCTATGATTCCCCCAGATGGCGAGGTTGCTGACGGCGGTCACGTCCACGCCCGCCATTTTTGCGAGCTGGGTCCGGGCACGGTTCTCATCGAGCATCGTCATCGCCAGGAAGCGGTCGTGGGGCACGCCTTTCGCGTTGTTCATGGCGATGAGCGCATTGGTGTTGCACGGATTGCCAATGACGAGCACGCGCACGTCGCCGGCGGCGTTTTTGGCAATGGCATGGCCCTGGCCGATGAAAATTTTCCCGTTGATGCCGAGCAAATCCTTGCGTTCCATGCCGGCCTTGCGCGGTACGGCACCCACCAGTAACGCCCAGTTCACACCGCGAAAGCCTTCATCAAGATTTGAGGTCGTCACGACGCCTTTGAGCAGCGGAAAGGCACAATCGTCCAGTTCCATGCAGACGCCGTGCAGAGCGGCCATGACCTTTTCATCGGGGATTTCGATGAGATGCAGGATGACGGGCTGGTCCGGCCCGAACATGGCGCCGGAGGCAATGCGGAACAGGAGTGAATAACTAATTTGGCCGGCGGCGCCGGTGACAGCAACGCGAATGGGTGTCTGGCTCATAATAAAAAAACGAAGGGTAATTATAGATGTCGCCGACGACAACGCGCAAGTGTGGAGCTTTTCTAATTCCGGGAGCGCCGGCATCTTGCCGGCGAGTTGAGGGTCGCAGCCGGAAGCGCGGACCTCCAGCCGGGCGAATGCGGTCAGGGAGTTTAAATTCCAGGAACACGCCGGCTGGAAGCCGGCGCTCCCGGCTCAACCGCCCGGTTCTTCCGTCACATCAAATCGCTCGAACAGTTTTCCGAGCACCATCACGCCGAAACCCGCCTCCACGGCCAGGACAACCGCTCCCGCGAGCGAGGCCGGCATAATGGCGGCGGCAGGGCCGACCGTGAAATTCAGCAGAAAAAAGATGACCGCGAAGACACCGGCAGCAGGCAGGAGCGCCACCACCAAAGCAAGTAATTGGCCCAAGGCAAAAATCAGCCGCTGGCCGGTGGCTTCAACGCCCCGCGGGCTGTCCTTGCCGGTCTGAATCCACGACGGAAAGAGCAGCACGGCGGCATTGGGGATGAGCAGCAAGAGCACATCCAGTACCGGCAGCATAAACACCGCGCCGAAGGCAATGGCCAGCAGCAGGGTTCTCTCCAGGCCCGGCAGGTAAAGCAGCAGTCCGGCTTCGATCACCAACAGGAACCATTGGAATACCGCCAATACAGCCACCGGCGCGAGGATTTCGCCCAGGGCGATCTGCCAGCCGCGCAAGGGAAAGGTCTTGAGCACGTCTGCCAGCGGCAGGTCGTGCCGGAAATCCAGCCGCAGAATTTGCGGTCCCAGCAGCAAGGAATAGCTTAGGGCGATGGCAATCACAATCTCCACAACCACGGAAAGGTTCTGGTTAAGCCCGCCGCGGCCCAGGCTGAAACACAACACCATGACAATGACGATGAGCGCAATCCACAGGCGCGGGGAAAAAACCTGGCCGACGCCGATAAGATTTTTCCAAAGAAACGCCGTGGCGGACGGGCCGGAGGCCGCCAGACTGAACCACGGCCGTTTGGCCTTCTGATTTTTCTTCGCACCCTGCCAGTTACCGGCACGGACGGCGGCGATACGCACGGCCAGCTTTTGCGAGGCTTCCACCGATGCTTCCTCGAATGCCACGTCCGAATAGATAACCCACACGTAATGGAGCAGGAACAGCAACAACGCGGGAATCAGCGCGCCCAGAAAGGTCATGGCATCGGGCGCCAGGAACGGCCGCACGACCAGCCGGAACGGGAACAGCAAATACAGCGCCGGGCCGGCGGTCAAAACGCGCTGCAAATAATCGAGCGCCGAACCGAGATCGGTGATGCGGGCGGAATTCAACTCCGGCACGGTCTGCCTTGCCCAAATCCAAACGCCGGCCACCATTACCCCTGCCAGGCCCAAGACCAGAAACCGGCGCAACCGGTTGGAGATGCCGCGATCCAGCAGCAGCGTCCGGGCGAACGCGGAACCCAGGAAGTGAAGGTTCAAAGTCGAGAGAATGAGCCACCAGCCGAGTGCGTGAATCCAGGCGTTGCCGCCGAACCGCGAGGAAAACAGCGTCAGCAGGAGCACGCTGAATAAAATCCGCAACTGCGAACGCAGGAGCTTGAAGTGAATCAGCGTGCGCCGGGTGACGGGCGCGGGAAACAGAAACGCCACTTCAGCCTCGGTGAAAGTCAGCGCCGCGCGTTCGTGCGGGATAATCCACGCCAGCAGCACGATGACGAAGAGGACCAGCGCGCCGGACAACTCGAAGAGCAGCAGCTGTTCCGGCGGGAACGCGAGGTTTGCTCCCGGTTGCCGGCCGTTCGCATAACCACGGAACAGGTAGCGGAAGAAATACCAATAGAAATAGAGTGCGCCGACGATGGCGCCGATGAGATATTTCGGTTGTTTCAACCGCTTGAACCGGCTGACCAGCCGGTTGCGAAACGTATGGTATTGCAGGTAGAGCAGCGCGGAGACCATGGCTTCTTTCAGTGTGGCAGGGGCGGCGGAGACGCACCGGCGCTGGTTTCACTGGTGGCACGGAAGAAAATCTCCTCGAGGTTGGCGTCACCGGGTTGCTCAGAAAATTTCCGGGTGATTTCATCCAGCGTACCGTCGGCGATCTTCCGGCCGTTCTTTAATATCAGGATGCGCGAACAGATTTCCTCGACCAGATGCAGCAGGTGCGAACTGATGATGATGGCCGCGCCCTCGCGCGCCCGTTTTAAAATCGAATCCTTCATCCGCCGGATGCCGAGCGGGTCCAGCCCGGTCAACGGTTCATCGAAGTAAATCACCCGGGGTGAATGCAGCAGGCCGCAGGCGATGGCGAGCTTCTGCTTCATGCCGCGGGACAATTCACCGGGCAGCGCGTCCCGTTTGTCAGCAATTTCAAGTTCCGTCAACAGTTCGCGGCCGATCCTTTCGTAATCGGCCACCTGATAAATCCGGGCGATGAAATTCAGGTGTTGCCAGACCGTGAGATAATCGAACAGGCGGGGTTCGTCGGTGAAAAACGCGAGTTGTTTCTTGGCGGCAATCGCGTCGCGGACGACGTCATGACCGCCGACCTGCACGGTGCCGCGGGTGGGCGGAATGATGCCGGCGAGGCACCGCAAGGTGGTGGTCTTGCCCGCGCCGTTCGGGCCGACGAGGCCCAGCACTTCGCCGGGTTGGAGGGAAAACGCGAGTTCACTCACGGCGGTGAACTCGCCGTAAAGTTTGGTGAGGCCTTCGACCTGGACCATGCGTTGGCGTCGGGTTGCCCTGCGATTCCGGCGCCCAAGGTATAAGCCCGCCGCCCCCGGAGTAAAGTCTGCAGATTCGCTGTGCAGATTCGCTGGCAACGCCCTGTTTTCAAAGGGACGAGAGCGGCGAGTCCCAAAACTCAGAGGAAACCGGGCGCTCGTATAACTCGTCCCTCCGAATCAAGACGTCACCCATTCGTTCCATTCCCGCGCCCCAAAAAATTTTCCGAATATTATCTTGGCAGTTTCCAGTTTCGGGCGTACAAACGGATTGTTCTTTGAAACAACGCAGTCAAATGTCTGGGAACCCGGTGAAAATCCGGGACGGTTGCGCCACTGTAACGGCTACAAATTCCCCAAGCCACTGTTCGGCGTTGCGGAACGGGAAGGCGGAATGAGGTTTGAGGCCGAAGTCAGGATACCGGTTTGGCTGTGCTCGTCGTGGTTGTTGTAGCGTCGGTCTGGGACCGTCGCCGCAGCAGCCGACTTCTCCGTCAAAGAGAAGGATGAGGCCAGCCTGTCGGACAGTATTCGACAGGATTCGTTGGATGCCTTCATTCTCCGTTTTGCCGGGGTCTGAAGGTTTTTTGTTTGGAGTGCCGCCTACAGGCGGCTCGTCCCTGCCAGCCAAAGCCGGAACTCCAGGCACCCTTTTCTCCCCGCGCTGGTCTCTCAACCATAAAAATGTTCTCCGAAGACTTTCGGAGAACCAAATTGAAAGATCAGCACATGAAAAAGAAGTGGTTTGTTTCGCTGGCGTTGGCCGGCGCCCTGTTTGTTCCCGCAATCGCCCGCGCGCAATTTGCCAGCAGCGTGGTCTCCTATACCGAGGGCGGTGGCGTCAGTGCCGGCTATAATAATCCCACTGCGGCATTGGGTGGGCCAACTATTTACAACGGTTACCAGAACACCGATCCGTTCAATCCTCCGTATCAGGCCAGCGATATTGTTGGCATCGGTACGGGCGGATCCCTGACCTTGCAGTTCAACACGCCGATTCAAAACAACCCCAGCAATCCATTTGGCCTGGATTTCATTATTTTCGGCCACGCCGGTTTCAATATCACCAATGGCGACTACAGCG
Source organism: Verrucomicrobiia bacterium (assembly GCA_035945675.1). Lineage (GTDB taxonomy): Bacteria > Verrucomicrobiota > Verrucomicrobiia > Limisphaerales > UBA11358 > UBA11358. The sequence continues at coordinate 30,328 of DASZAB010000035.1, forward strand.
GCGGCGGCATCACCGACGGCACACTGTTCACCGGCGGCACCAGTGACGTGCGCGTGTCGGTGAGCGCGGACGGCACAACGTTTTACGCATTGAACCCGGCGTTAACTCCCCAGGTTGACGGGCTGTTCCCGACGGACGCCAGTGGCAATCCGTTTCTGCCGGTGAATCCCAATCTGACCGCGGCTGATTTCGCCGGCCAGGATTTGGCCGGGATACGCGCGCTTTACAACGGGTCGGCCGGCGGCGCGGGTTTCAGCCTTGCCTGGGCGACAGATTCAAACGGCCAGAGCGTGTCGCTGTCGTCCGTTAATTATGTCCGGCTGGAGGTGCTGAACGACGGAACGCCAGCGTATATTGACGCGATTTCGGTGGTGCCTGAACCGGCCACCTGGGCGTTGATCCTGACCGGTGCCGGCTTGTTCCGGTTGCGCCGGCGCGCTTGACAACATGCGCATCGGTCTGTCCATTTTGTGGGGCCTGGTTGCCGCCCTGGTCTGCAGGGCGGCAACCTTTGAAGAGGATTTCTCCAGCGATCCGCAGCAGAGCGGCTGGAAAATCTTTGGCGACACCAACCTGTTCCAGTGGGATTCCACCAACCAAAACCTTGACGTTACCTGGGATTCGTCGCAAACGAACAGCTATTTTTATCACTCCCTCGGAACGATTGTGGCGAAATCGGACGATTTTAACCTCTCATTCGATTTGCAGCTTAGCGACATCACCATCGGTGTCAATCCGGCCAAACCCAACACCTTTGAGTTGGCCGTGGGTTTCAACAACCGGATCAATGCCACCAGCACCAACCTTGAACGTGGCATCGGCATCAACGCCACGTACGGCGCCCGCAACGTTTGCGAATTTGATTATTTTCCTGATTCCGGTTACGGAGCGACGATTTCACCGACGCTGATTTCCAGCAATAACCAGTATGCGACGGTGTTTGTCCACCCGTTTACCATCGATCCGGGTGCACTATTTCATGTGGCGATGAGTTACACCGCGAGCAACCAAACTCTGCAAACGAGCGTGACCCGCAATGGCCAGCCTTTCGACACGACCAACGTGGTCCTGGGCTCAAGTTTCAGCGATTTCCGCCTCGACCGGGTCGCCGTTTGCAGCTACAGCGACATGGGCGCGGATGGTTCGCTGCTGGCCCATGGCATGGTGGATAATTTTGTCGTCACGTTGCCACCGCCGCCAACGCAAAACCTGGCCGGCAACCTCACCAACGGCGTCTGGCAAACGCAATTCCTCAGTCAAAGCAATTGGTTTTACACACTGCAACGTTCACCAGACTTCCAATCCTGGACAAATGTCTCGTCAACGATGCCGGGCAACGCGACGAATCTTTTCCTGCAAGACACGAGCCCGCCGGCCGGCGGGGCATTTTACCGAATCAGCGCTCAAAGACCATGAAAACACGTGACGAGTGGCGGGTGACAAGTGACGTGACACGAGGCACGACGCACGCCGGGTTGGTGTTTTCCCGTCACGTGTCACGCGTCACCCGTCGCCGGGCTGCCTTCACGCTGATTGAACTGCTCGTTAGCATTGCCGTGATTGGGATTCTGGCGGCGATGCTGCTGCCGGTGCTGAGCCAGAGCAAACAGTCCGCCTGGCGCGCTCAATGCACAAGCAATCTGCACCAATTGGGGATGGCCACGGAAATGTACTGGGACGATAACAAGGAAAATTGCTTCCGATACATTATCGGCACCACGAACTACGGACAAATTTACTGGTTCGGCTGGATTGGGCCGGGACCGGAAGGCCAGCGCCCGTACGATTTGTCATTGGGCGCGTTACATCCCTATATCAGCGACAGCCATGTGAGGATTTGTCCCTCGTTAAATTATGCCTTGGCGCAATTCAAATTGAAAGCCGATGGCGTCGTGTACAGCTACGGCTATAATCTTTACCTCTCCACGGCAACCACCGAACCTCCGGTCGCCATCGGCAAACTTCCGCACCCGACCGGAACGGTGCTTTTTGCCGACGCCGCCCAGGTCAACGATTTTCAGGCGCCGGCTTCACCGGCGAACCCGATGCTGGAGGAATGGTATTACGTGGACACCAATTCAAGTTATCCGAACGGCCATTTCCGTCATAATCAAAAGGCCAACGCAGCTTTCTGCGATGGTCATGTGGGGTTGGAGAATCCGGTGCCCGGCTCGATGGATCTGCGGCTGCCGGAACAGTTTGTCGGGCGGCTGCGACCGGAAATTTTAGCGGTTCCGTAGTTCGACGGCGCAAATTCAAAGGCGCAAATTCAATTGGCTGGCGGGGTCGGAAACGGTAACCTCCGGCGGATGATGCGTTCATGCCTGCTTTCCCTGAGTGTTGCCGGCTTCAGCGGTTTGATTTTGAATCCGGTGGCGCGAGCGCAAAATGACATGAAGCCAGACCATTTCACCGAGTCCTATGTCTATACCAACGACGACCTGGGGGCGGTTTATCATCCGGAAGCGACGTCGGTCAAGTTATGGGCGCCGACCGCCAAGCAGGTTCGACTGCTGCTGTTCCAGGACGCGACCAACGAATCTTTTCAGACCATTCCCATGTCGCGCGATTCCAATGGCATTTGGTCCGCCGACCTTGCCGGCGACATGGACGGCAAATATTATTTGTATGAAGTCACTTTTTTGCCGGCGGGATCACTCAAACCGACGATTTATCGTGTCAACGATCCATATGCGCGCGGCTGCTCCGCCAACTCCGGCCGGACGTTGATTTATGACCCGCGGAAAACCAATCCCGAAGGCTGGGACCAGGACCATTTTGTCACCCTGAAAAACAACACGGAGGCCGTGCTGTACGAGGTGCATATCCGGGACTTTTCCATCAATACAAATTCCGGCATTGCTGACGGCAACCGTGGAAAGTACCTCGGCGTGGTGCAGCCGGGCACGAAGACGCCGGGGGGCGAGGCGAGCGGCCTGGACCATTTGAAGGAGCTGGGCGTGACCCATGTTCATCTGCTGCCCTGTTTTGATTATGCAGGCGGAGACGAGCGGCAGAAGGCGGATCAATATACCTGGTATGACTGGGGTTACGATCCGGTTCTGTACAACACGCCGGAAGGTTCCTACGCCTCGAATCCCGACGGTACCGCCCGGCAGAAGGAATTCAAGGAAATGGTTCAGGCCTTTCACCGGAACCATATCGGCGTGGTGATGGACGTGGTTTACAACCACACCGCCGCCACCGGCGCGCAGCCGGCGTCCATTTTTGACAAGGTGTTTCCCGGTTATTATTACCGGATGGACAAGTCCGGCCATTACGCGAACGGCACCGGCTGCGGCAACGAACTGGCCTCGGAAAAACCCATGGTGCGAAAATTCATCGTGGATTCCGTTAAATACTGGATGACGGAATATCATGTGGACGGGTTCCGGTTTGATCTGATGGGGATTTTGGACCGCGAGACTATGCTGGCGGTGTATCGCGAAGCGAAGAAAATCAATCCCGATGCCATCATTTACGGTGAAGGCTGGCAGATGGAACGCGTGTTGCCGGCCGATGAAATGATGACGCAGGCCTACGTTCAGGGGACGGGCATCGCCGCGTTCAACGACGGCATCCGCGATAACATCAAGGGAGACTATGCCCAGGCCCGCGATGCTGGGTTTGTCCAGGGAGCGGGACCGCCATTCGGCGGCATGGCAAGATTCGAATTGGAAATCAAAGGCCAGAGCACCGGCAAGGAAAGGCAAGACATCGAAGTCTTTTCTCCGAATGAAACCATCAATTACGACTCCGCCCACGACGACCTTTGTCTCTGGGACAAGTTGCGGTTGTCGGCGCCGGACGCGCCGGAAGCCTTGCGCATCAACATGGACAAGCTGGCCGCCGGCATTGTACTGACCGCCCAGGGAGTTCCATTCATCCACGCCGGGGATGAATTCCTGCGTTCCAAGAACCTCAATCCCAACAGCAACAATGACAACGACCCACGCGTGAATCCGATAGACTGGTCGCTCAAGGATCGGCACAAGGAAGTCTTCAATTTCTACCGGGGCATGATTGCCTTGCGGCGCGGGCATCCCGCCTTCCGCATGACGGACCGGGCGCGCGTGAACAAGGTTTTGGAATTCGCAACCGCCGTGCCGGCAAACGTCGTCGAATATGTGCTCAAGCACCATGCAAACGGGGACGACTGGAAGACCATCCTGGTGATTTACAACGGCAATCCGGAGCCAAAAGATTTAACTGTGACCGGCAACTGGGCCATCGTGGCCAACGACCAGACGGCGGGCACGGAGACGTTGGCGACGGTCAGGAACAAAATCCGCGTCGCGCCGTTCTCGCTCGTGGTGGCTCACACCGACGGCGCGTACCAGCTTGACGCAAATAACTGAACCGCTTTTACACGCCAATTTGGTTCTGAATCGCGCCGCAGATTTTCTGCGACCATTTTTCCAAAACCTTCGCGTCGCGGCCTTCGAGGAGCAATCGCGCCTTGGGTTCCGTGCCGGAGTACCGCAGGAAAACCCGCCCGCCCTGCCCTTTCAATTCCGCTTCGGCTTCGCCGACCAGTTTCATCACGCCATCCAGTTGTTCGAAGGGTTTTTTCTCGCTGACTCTCACGTTCGTCACCAGTTGCGGAAAGCGCGTCCAGCATTTCGCCAGTTTTGAAAGCGGCGCTTTTTTTGCGCACATGATTCGCAAGACCTGCAATGCCGCCACGAGGCCGTCACCCGTGGTGCTGAAATCGCGGAAAATCAGGTGGCCACTCTGCTCGCCGCCGAAGTTGAAGTTGTGTTTGAGCATCTCATCAATGACATTCCTGTCGCCGACGGTGGTGCGGACAACTTTGCCGCCGACGGATTTGATCGCCGCTTCCAGGCCGGCGTTGCTCATCACGGTGGTAACCAACGTTTTTTCCGTCAGCGTCTTCTGGGCGAGCATGTCGAGCGCCGCGATGGCCATGATGTCATCGCCGTCAATCAATTTGCCGGTCTCGTCGCAGAGCAGGACGCGATCGGCATCGCCGTCATGCGCAATGCCCAGATGCGCCTGGTGTTCGACCACCTTGCGGCAGAGATTTTCCGGGTGCATCGAACCGCAATCCTGGTTGATGTTCTGGCCGTCAGGCTGGTTGCCATAGACGATGACCTCGGCGCCCAACTCGCGCAGGACGCAAGGGGTGGATTTGTAGGCCGCGCCGTGCGCGCAATCCACGACCACGCGGATGCCCTCCAGCGTCATACCGCGCGGAAATGAGGCCTTGGCAAATTCGATATAGCGGCCCAAGGCGTCGTCAATGCGCACCGCCTTGCCAATCTCATCGGCGGTCGGGCGGATGTTTTCGATTTCGCCGCTGAAAACCAGATGCTCAATTTCATCCTCGATTTTGTCATCGAGCTTGTAGCCGTCGGCGCGGAAGAATTTGATGCCGTTGTCAGCGTAGGGATTGTGCGAGGCGGTAATCACGATGCCGGCGTCGGCGCGCAGGCTGCGCGTGATGTACGCCACGCCGGGCGTCGGCAGCGGCCCGATGAACAGCACGTCCACGCCCATGGAAAGGATGCCGGAGGAGATCGCGTTTTCGAGCAGGTAGCCGGACAGCCGCGTGTCCTTGCCAATGACGATTTTGTGTTTGCCCCGGTTCCCCTGCCGGGGCCGACGTTCAAGGTTTTTGAAAACGTGCGCGGCGGCGCGGCCGAGCCCAAGCGCGGTTTCAGCGGTGACCGGTTCGACATTGGCCCTGCCGCGGACACCGTCCGTTCCAAAGATTTTTTTGGGATTGTTCATGGCATTTATTCCGTCGGAGGCCTGACCGTCACGCTGACTTTGGGAGGATCAACGGTATCGAGCGCGGCGCCGGGCGGCGCGGCCACATCCACGTTCAGGCGTGAACCGCTCGCGGTATCAATGCCGGTCAGATTTACAATCGCGTGCACCTTGTTGGACTGCAAAACCGCAATGACGTCGGAGGGCCCGCTCAATTTGACGGTAACGACATCGGGGACGATCTGGGCGCTGTGCACGTCTGCGTTGGCGGAAACCGCGAGCACCGGCAAGTTCGTGAACGTCACGGCGCTGACCGTGGCAAAGGGAGAAACGGCGACTTCGGGTGTTTCGCGGAGGTCGTGGATGGTAATCCAAAGCCCAACGGCCAGAATCAGGGAAAACAATTTCCACGTCAGATCCTTGGTCATCCATTCACGCTTCGGCATAAATTCAATTGCCCGTCTGTTTGAGTTCCGGGCGGGGTTCATTTTTGGTAATGACCGCCGAGTTAGGCTTGTACCGTTCGCTTAAATGAGAGCGGAGCCAATCGATCATACTGTGCGATTTGGCCGGCTGGACGAGGAGTGAGGTCAGAAACGCGCGCAATTCCTCCAGGGTGACGCCGCGTACCAGCTGGCCCTTGTAGGCATGGGAAATCTTCCCGTTTTCCTCGGACACCACGACGACCACCGCGTCGGTTTCCTCCGTCAAACCGATCGCCGCGCGATGGCGCGTGCCGAGCGACTTGTTCAAATCCTGCCTTTGCGTCAGCGGGAAAATGCACGCCGCGTACGCGATGCGGTCGCCCTTGATGATGACCCCACCGTCGTGAATGGCGTTGTTGGGGAAGAAAATCGTTTCCAGCATTTCCGGCGTTGCTTCGCAATCCACGGGGACACCGGATTCAACGGCTTCAAAAAGCTGGATGGATCGTTCGATGGCGATGAGCGCGCCGATGCGGACGTCGGCCAGCCGTTCAACGGTTTGAATGATGACTTCGATGTTTTCGCGCTGTTCCCGCGCGCTGGCAAACAGCGGCAGGTTGCCGAGTTCGGCCAGCATCCGGCGCAATTCCGGTTGAAAGATGATCAACACGGCGATGGCAAAAAAGGCCGAAAAGGTGCCGAGCAACCAGCTCAAGACCTTTAATTTCAGCAGCGTGGTGGCGAAGGCCAGCACCAGGAACACCACGACAAAGCCGACCACCACCGGCCAGCCGCGCGTGCCGCGCAAAAAGCGGGAGGCATAATAAATCATCACCGCGAGGATTAAAATTTCCAACGCGGGCCGCCAGCCTTCCTGGAGGTAGAGCCACATTATTTTCTGTTCCGAGCCAGCACCGCTTCCGTCATCCGCACTGCCTGGATGGTTTCCGCCACATCATGGGCGCGAATGATTTGGGCGCCGGACTCAATCGCCAGGCACGCGCACGCCAGCGAAGCCGGCAATCGTTCATTCAAATCCGCGCCCAGCAGTGCTCCGATAAACGATTTGCGCGAAACCCCAATCAGCAGCGGACGTGCCATCGTTGTAAAACTCCGCAAGTTCGCGAGCAACTGCAAATTATGGTCCGTCGTTTTGCCAAAACCGATGCCGATGTCCAAAACGATCAGGTCGGCAGAAACGCCGCTGGCCTTTAATCGTTCCAACCGTTCCTGGAAAAATTCACCGACCTCGCGGACGACGTCCAGGTATACCGGATTTTCCTGCATGGTTCGTGGCGTGCCGCGGGCATGCATGCAAACATACCCTGCCTTGAACTCCGCCACAACCTCCCACATCCAACCAGCCTCGCGATGGGCGGCCACATCATTGATGATGCTCGCACCGGCCGCAAGCGCGGCGCGCGCCACGGCAGGTTTCGTGGTGTCAATGGAAAGGGGCACCTTCACGCGCTGAGCCAATTGTTCGATGACGGGCAGAACACGGCGTAATTCCTCGGCCTCAGTCACCGGCCCGGCGCCGGGACGCGTGGATTCGCCGCCGATGTCGAGAATTGCCGCTCCCTGGGCGGCGAGTTCCAACGCCTGCGCCACGGCGGCATTAACATCCTGAAATTTTCCACCGTCGGAAAACGAATCGGGCGTGACGTTGACCACACCCATGACCAGCGCCGGGCGCGGAAAAACAAACTCAAACTGGCGGGCGCGGAATATCATCTATGATTGGTAATTTGGTTTCAGCAACACCGGTCAACCGGTCAAATCGTAAATTATAAACCTCCAACCACAAATGAGAATTCGCCGGTGTCGGGTCAAATTTTCGTTCGGAAATAGGCGATGGTGTCCGTCAATCCCCGGTCCAACGGCACCTTGGGCGCCCAGCGGAGGATTTTCTTCGCACGGGCAATGTCGGGCTGGCGCTGTTTGGGATCATCCTGGGGCAATGGCTTGAAAACAATTTTACTGCGTGAACCGGTGGCGCGGATGATTTCTCTGGCGAATTCGAGCACGGTCAATTCGCTGGGATTGCCGATGTTCATTGGCTCGTTATAACGGCTCATCATCAGCCGAAAAATGCCTTCAATCAAGTCAGCCACAAAGCAGAAGCTCCGGGTTTGCAGGCCTTTGCCGAAAACAGTGACCGGTTTATTTTGGAGGGCCTGGCTGATGAAGGAGGGAACGACCCGGCCGTCATTCAACCTCATACGCGGGCCGTAGGTGTTGAAGATGCGGACAATACGGGTCTCGACTCCGTGTTCGCGGTGGTAAGCCATGGTCATGGCTTCGGCAAACCGTTTGGCTTCGTCGTAACAACCGCGCGGGCCGATGGAATTAACGTTGCCCCAATAATCCTCGGTTTGCGGGTGCACCAGCGGGTCGCCGTAAATCTCCGAAGTAGAGGCGAGCAGAAACCGCGCCCGCTTGTTTTTGGCGAGGCCCAATGCCTTGTGCGTGCCGAGCGAGCCAACCTTGAGCGTCTGGATCGGCAATTCCAGATAATCCACAGGACTGGCAGGCGACGCGAAGTGCCACACGTAGTCCACCGGTTCGTTGAGGAAAATGAATTCGGACACATCCTGCTGGATGAACTTGAAATGGGGATTGCCGCCGAGGTGGGAAATATTGTCCACCGTGCCGGTAACAAAATTGTCGATGCCGATGACTTTATGGCCGCGCGCCAGAAGCAGATCGGTCAAATGCGAGCCGAGAAATCCGGCGGCGCCGGTGACGACGGAGGCGGGTTGCTTTTTTTTCATTTAAGGCAAATGCTCGACAATTCCACGGCCCGGTGAAAGAAGCCTAATGGAACGGATGCAGGATTCAACGATTAAACGGGCCGGCCATTTTCACCGGGCGCCGGTGGCCGCGAACACGGCGGGAATGGTGCGCAGCAAAATTGACAAATCGAGCCACAACGACCAGTTGTCGATGTATTCGAGGTCGAGCCGCACCCAATCCTTGAAGTCCTTGATCTGGTTGCGTCCGCTGATTTGCCAGAGGCAGGTAATGCCGGGTTTCACGCTGAGGCGGCGGCGGTGCGCCAGGTCACTGAAGCGTCTGACTTCGTCCACCGGCAACGGACGCGGGCCCACCAGGCTCATTTCACCGCGCAGAACGTTGAAGAGCTGGGGCAATTCGTCGAAACTGTAACGGCGAAGCCATTTGCCCATGCGGGTAATCCGCGGGTCATTGGTTACCTTGAACACCGGACCGCTCATTTCGTTCATGGCCTCCAGCTCGTGTTTGAGTTGTTCGGCGTTGGTAATCATGGTGCGGAACTTGTAGAGGGTAAACGGCGCGCCGTTCTGCCCGGAACGTTGCTGTTGAAAAAAGACCGGGCCGGGTGAGGTGAGCTTGATGGCGATGGCAATCAACAAAAACAGCGGTGAAAGCATGAGCAAGAGGATAAAGGCGCCCACCAGGTCCATGACGTGCTTGAGGACGCTTTGCCAGGAGGCCTCGGGCGTGGTGCGGAAGACGAGCAACGGACGGTCGAGTAATTCGTCGAAACTCGTGCGGGAGATTTGCGTTGCAAAAAAATCAGCGATCAACCACACCTCGACGCCTTCAAGTTCACAGGCCCGGATGACATATTCGACCTGCTCGAAATAGGTATGTTTGGCGCTGAGAATCACACCGTACACCGAATAATGATGGAGCATGGAAACAATTTGTTGCACGGGCGTCTCCAGCAAATTGAGGTCCGCCACGATTTCGACGCTTTGGTCAGTCTGTTCCCTCAGTTCCTTCCGCATCCTGGCGATTTCCCGTTCAGTGCCAACCAGGATGAAGCGGCGTTTGTATTGCAGCTGGGCCAGTTTGCTTTTGAGCAACAAACGAATCAGCTCCTCTTTTGAATACACCATGCAAAAGCCGAGGCATCCGAATAAAACGAAAATTCCGCGGGCCACAATCAGGTGGAAGACATAGACCGTCAGCATCAAACCCACCGTAACCAGCACACAACCTTTTAACAGCGGCCATAAAATGGCCCGGCGGGCGCACAATGGGGGATGATCATAAAATCCCTGCGATTCGAGAACGAGCGGCGAGGCAGGAATCAACACCAGATAAAGCCAGGCGAAATTTTCGAACGGGCTGGCCGGCTCCAGCTTCAACCACGCGATGATGTCGGGATTGGCGCGCAACGCATAAGCCACCCCAAAGGCGATCGCAAACAGCGTGGCGTCCACCAGTTGGTGAATCACCGTCCGAATCTGACGATCACGTTTCAGCATATGGTCAAACTACTTCACGTTTTTCGGAACGGCCCGGCCGCAGGCAAATGCATTTTTCGAATTCAGCGGCTGGATCTATTTCGTTTCCGGCGGCAACTGAAACTCCGGCACCGAAGCGGCAATAAGTTTTTTCATCTGGTCAAAGGCGGCATCTTCCTGTCCCGGCGCGCAAATAGCGAAATAGGAAATATACGCCCAGCGTTGCAGCACACCGGTCGTCAGCATATCCCGTGTCAGCCACCAGATGCGCTGCCAATGGCTGTCGGTTTCTTCGTTTTTTGCGACGAACCAAAAAACGTACAGGCCGCGCACTTTCACTTTCTGGCCATCTTTGTTCTGAATAGAATTCGTGGTCGTCCACTTGGCGACCTGCAAACGATAAGGATGCGGTCCTTGAATCGGAATGCTGACGGTTTCTCTCCGGTCGATGTTCCAACCCTGGCCGGGCAGGCAAAAATCCGGTTTGTGAATACTGGTCCGGTCCATGCCCATTAAAATGATGTTTGCGTTCACCGAGAATCCATTCGTGTCCGTATAGAGCCGTTGCGCGTAACTGGTGTCCTTGGGGAGCGTGTCCAGGACAGTCTGACTCTGCGCCTCGTTCGTGGAAGCGTAATTGAGAACCCGCGCAGGCAGATCGAAACTCATCTTGATGCTCCCGGGCAGAGGCGTCGCCTTGATGCCAGGCGCGCCGAGCCTTTGGTTTTTCTTGAGCCAGGTCAAGGCTCCGGCGCCGCCCGCAATCAACGCCAGCACAACGATAAAAACAACGATTTTCCGGCCCTTCATATCTGTTTGTCTTCGGGAGTATCGGTTTTTCCCTCCAGCCACCGAACGACGAGCAGCAGTCCCAGGAAAACCGGAAGGTAAGGCACCAGGCTGATGAGGGTGCTCTCGTGAACATAATTACCCCATTCCTGACCCCCCATCACCGCGGCGATGATGATCAGGAGCATCCGGAGGAGATTGCCCAGGATGGCAAAAGGAATCGCCAGCGACATCACGAGCAACCGCTTCCCGGGCGAACGAAACATTACAAATCCACAAACCGTGGCGAATAAAAAAATCGCGGTGAGACTGCGGATGCCGCTGCATGCTGCCGCGACGTCATACTGGTAGGTACCGAGAGGATCGAACAATTCTGTTCCCATTCGCAGCACACCAATCCCGAGGATGTAATGCGCGATCCATTCCACCAGTGTGGAAACCAGAATGCGCAGGGGAAAGGTGATGGGTTCGAGGACGACAGCCGTCGGCACACAAAAAATAAATAGGAAAAATGGAAAGACGCTATGGCGCAACCAGGCAGGCCCCCAGGCCAACCCCGTTAATCCATAAATGCCGAGGAACATGGCGGCGATGGAAAGACGGGGTTCTTGAACTATAAAACCCGCAATATGCATCAACAATCCGAGACCGACGATCAGCAAGGCAGGCAGCCATAATTTGAGCGGCAACGCGAGCAATTCGTTGCGTTTCCACCAGAACAAACCAACCACCAGAAACGGAATCAGATTGCCATAAGCGTCATCGCCGGAAACACCCTGGCTGTTATAGGCCATCCACATCCATCTAAACAGCGATGGACTGGGGCTGTAACCAAAGGTTGAATTGCCCAAAAAAAAGAACAGTGCCAGCCATGCCGCCAGGAGGGCGAAAAAAAACGCTTTATTGGGTAGACGCCGCCAGCAATCGGCAGCCTCCAGACGCCAATCACGTCGAGTTTCGCTGATGGAAGAGTTGTTCATCTGTATATTTCCAATCTTGAGATAGCAAAAGTTTCAATCTTACTCAAACAAATTATAGCCCTTGATGAAACCCGATGGAACCGATGTTTGGGAAGGTTGCGCCGGAATTTCTTACTCCAACCGGTATCTTTTCAAACCTAGAAATTGTCCGGCAATTTTCAGGATAAAGAGCGGATTATTCCGGAAATAGCGCCCGGCCAAACGCCGCGGCTCATGGCATAAGCGGTGAAACCACTCCAATCCGCTCCGTTGCATCCAGCGCGGCGCCTGACGGGTTCGTCCGGCGTGAAAGTCAAACGCCGCACCGACACCGATCATGAGCGTCACCTCCAGTCGCGGGAGGAAGTCGGCCATGAATTTCTCTTGTTTGGGCGTGCTCAAGCCCACCCAAAGAATGTCCGGTTTCACTGTCCGGACCATTTCCCGCAGTTCCCGTTCTTCCTCCGCGCTTAATGGACGGAACGGCGGTGTGTAGCAACCAACAATTTGCAGACGCGGAAACTGCATTTTCAGCCGGTCGCGCAGCCCTTCGGCCACACCCGGAGCGCCGCCGTAAAAAAAATGACGGCAGCCGCTGTCCTCACTCCACGCGCACACGTCCAGCATCAAATCCGGACCATAAACCCGGCGCATCGCGCGGTGACCGCGCAACCTTCCCACCCAGACCATCGGCATTCCATCCGGAGTACAGAGATACGCCTGGTTCAGAATACGGCGAAATTTCTCATCCGTTTGCGCTTCCATCACCCCATGCACGCCGGTGACGCAAATGTAGCCTTTGCGTTGCTGACGTAGCGCATCGGTGATGGCTGCCAACGCCGTTTTCAAATTGATGACACTGACGCCGACACCGAGGACATTGACGCGTTCCACGCCCATCAGGTTAAAAATTGCCGCCCGCGCACTCCCCAACCATGTTGTTGGGCCGTGACCAAACAATTGCGGACGTCGGATTCATGCCAGTAGATCAAGTTTACCGCACAGCGCGGACCCAGCAGCTGTCTTCCGGCGTACCGAAGAACTCCGGGCGCATGTTGTTGCCCAGTCCGCGAACCTTATGTTCCGTGCGATCATAATCGCTGACCGCTTCCGCACCGATCAACCCATTGGAGCCGGCGATCAAGACTTTCATCGCACGGCAGGATAGTCGAACAAAGCACCGAGAGCACGCAATTTGTCGCACCTGAAAAGCTTCCATCCCCCGGCGTATTTTAAAATCTTCCTTTCGCCGCTCCCTTCGTCCAGATTTAGATGCGAAGCGCAATGGGAAATACATGAAGTTGCTTGTCTTTGCTCACGTTCCGCCGCCGCATCACGGTCAGAGTTATATGGTGCAGTTCATGCTTAATGGCTTCGGCGGCGACCGGCGAAAAAGACGAGGTTCCCGCCCGGAATCGAACCCGTTCGGCATCGATTGTTATCACGTCAACGCCCAATTTTCCGCGAGCCTTGATAACATCGGTGAAATCCAAGGCAGGAAGCTGTTGCGGCTCCTCCGGTTTTGTTTGGAAGCCGTCTGGTGCCGATTCCGTTACGGCGTGGTTAATTTTTACTATGTCCCCGCACCGGGCAAACGCGCTGCGCTTTACCGGGATTGGCTGGTGATGTTGCTCTGCCGCCCTTTCTTCAAAAACGTCATTTTGCACTGGCACGCCGCCGGTCTGGCCGAATGGCTTGAAACGGCCCCCCGGTTGCGCACCATCACCTGCCGACTGTTCAAACCCGTGAATCTTAGCATCGTGTTGTCCCGGTTTAATTATGCGGATGCGGAGAAAGTGTCGTCCCGGCGCATTTGTGTCGTTGACAACGGCATTCCCGATCCCTGCCCGGATTTCGCGCAATCGGTTCTGCCGCGTCGCAAAGCCAGATTGGCCGCGCGCGTGAAGTTGCTCAAAGGCGAGCGCCTGAATTCGAGTGAAGCTGCCGGCGCAGGCGACGATCCGCAAATCGTCAGGGTATTGTTCCTCGCGCATTGCATGAAAGAAAAGGGTTTATTTGACGTCCTGGAAGGTATTGTTCTGGCCAATGCGCGGTTGAAACAGGCGGATTGGCCGCTCCGCGTGCAACTCACGGTGGCCGGGGAATTTGTCAGCCAACCGGAGCAGGAAGAGTTCAACCGGCGCGTATCGCAACTCGAATCTGACAATGCCGCCCAAGTGGATTACCTGGGCTTTGTCAAAGGCGAGGCCAAGCGAGGAGCGTTTGCCGCGAGTGATTGTTTTTGCTTTCCAACATATTATCCCGCGGAAAGTTTTGGCCTGGTCGTGGTGGAAGCCATGGCCTTTGGCCTGCCGGTCGTGGCCACCCGTTGGCGCTCCCTCCCGGACATATTGCCACCGGATTATCCCGGTTTTGTTGATCCAAAATCTCCCCGGCAAATCGCTGACGCCGTGCAACGGCTGGCCGGCATGGACATGGCCGAATCGTTGCGCGCAACGTTCGTCCGCCGTTTTACGTTGGAACGCCATCTGGCGAACCTGGCCGAAGCGATTCACAACGTGGAAATACCGTGAGACCAGGGGCAAATGCATTGCGAAATCACCTTCGATCTCTATCCTGACCGCATTGAAATTAGGACTGCTTCAACTGAATTCGACGGTTGGCGATTTTATGGCCAACCGCCAGAAACTCCTCGCAGGTTACGAAAAGGCCTGTGCTCAAGGCGCCGAGTTGGTCCTCGCGCCGGAATTGTTTCTGTGCGGTTACCCGCCGCGCGATTTGCTGCTGCGCGCGGATTTTGTTGAAACCAACCTTGGCATTCTGGCGGAAACCGCCAAAGGGGTTGGCAAGGTTCCGCTTTGCGTCGGTTACGTGGACCAAAATCCCGGGCGCCCGGGCCGCGCGCTCCGCAATTCCGCCGCGGTCCTGCAAAATGGAAAGATTGTCTGGCGCACTCACAAATGTCTGTTGCCGACTTACGACGTTTTTGATGAAGATCGCTATTTTGAACCGGCGGAAAATATCACACCGTTCGAGTTCAATGGACGCAAGCTGGGCATCACCATTTGCGAGGATATTTGGAACGACCAGGATTTTTGGCCGGAACGGCTCTATCGCCGTGACCCCATCAAGGAACTCATCGCCCAGGGCGCGGAAGGCATTGTCAACCTTTCCGCTTCACCGTGGCACGACGGCAAGGAAGGGACCCGCCTTGCCATGCTTCAGCGGGTGGCGCGGGACGAGCGCGTGCCGTTGGCATACGTAAATCTCACTGGCGCAAACGACGAATTGATTTTCGACGGCCACAGTGCCGTGCTCAACCGCCGCGGCGAGGCGCTGGCCCTGGGCAAGGGATTCGCGGAAGACCTTATGGTGGTGGATTGGGACGCGGATTCGCCGGCGCAAACAGTCGAGTGGCCGGCACGGGAACAACATTTATTCGCCGCGCTGTCCCTTGGCATCCGCGATTACATCGGCAAATGCGGCTTCACCTCGGCCATCGTCGGGCTCTCCGGTGGCATTGATTCCGCGCTCGTTGCCGTGCTGGCGGCGGACGCGCTGGGGCGGGACAAAGTCATGGGTATCTCCATGCCGGCGCGCTATTCGAGCGAGGGCAGCAAGAGCGACGCCGCGGCGCTGGCGAAAAATCTGGGCATCCGTTACGAAGTCCTGCCGATTGAAACCGTTTTCCAGTCGGTCGAAAAACAATTGGCCGGGGTCTTTGCCCGAACCCAACCTGATGAAGCCGAGGAAAACGTCCAGTCGCGGCTGCGCGGCGTGACGCTGATGGCCTTGTCCAACAAATTTGGGGCGCTGGTGCTGACGACCGGCAATAAATCGGAGATGGCCGTCGGTTATTGCACACTGTACGGCGACATGTGCGGCGCACTGGCGCCGCTGGCGGACGTTTTCAAGATGGACGTGTACAAAATTTCACGCTGGGTCAACCGCGAGCGCGAAATCATTCCTGCCGCTTCCCTCACCAAACCGCCAAGCGCCGAGTTGCGTCCGGACCAAAAGGATCAGGATTCATTGCCGCCCTACGAAATCCTGGACCAGATCCTCGACGCCTATGTCGTGCAAAATTTGAGCAAGCCGGAAATCATCGCGCACGGCTTCGACGCCGCGGTTGTCAATGACGTCATCAACAAGGTCACGTTCAGCGAATACAAGCGGCGCCAGGCCGCGCCGGGCCTGAAGGTGTCGCCGCGCGCGTTCGGCATGGGACGGCGTATTCCGATCGCGCAAAAATTCCGGGTGACGGTTTGATTTTCCAGTGTTAACATTTCCCGATTCCAACGACCAATCCGCCCGATGAAGTTTTCCATTATCACTCCCAGCTTCCGCAATTCGGAGTGGCTCAAGCTTTGCATCGCCTCCGTGGCTGACCAGGAAGGCGTCGAATTGGAGCACATTGTTCAGGATTCCTGTTCCGACGATGGAACTCAGGATTGGCTGTCGCAGGATCCACGGGTGCGGGCGTTCATCGAGAAGGATTCGGGGATGTATGACGCAGTCAATCGCGGTTTCCGGCGGGCGCGAGGGGACATTCTCGCCTATTTGAATTGCGACGAACAATACCTGCCAGGCGCGCTTAAGAACGTGCAGAATTTTTTTGAACAACATCCTGAAATCGAAATAGTCCTTGCCGGGACGGTCATTGTGGACGGTGATGGCCGCTATATTTGCCATCGCCACTCAATGGTGCCCCATCCCTGGCATATTTGGTTCCGGTTCCCCTTGCTGACCAGTTCGCTTTTCCTCCGCCGGGAGGTGGTTGACAAACGCGGCATCCTTTTTGATCCGCGCTGGCGCGACCTGGGTGATTTCCACTGGGTTGCGGCCTTGCTCAAAAACAAGGTGCCCATGGCGGTTTGCGAGTGTTTCACCTCGGTTTTTGCCGACAGCGGGGAAAACATGAATCTAAAACCGAACGCCATTCGGGAGAAGGAGGAAACCCGGGTAATGGCCCCGCTCTGGATTCGCCTGCTTAAACCGGTTTGGATTGCACAACATCGTTTACGCCGGCTGGTTGCCGGCCACTTTTCGCTGAAACCAACCAGCTACTTTATTTACACGCTTCATAGCCCGGAACAGCGCGTCCGACTTGAGGTTCCCAAGCCCACGGCAGTGTGGTGGAACCGGCTGTGACCTCGCCCGAAGATCAATTCCTTTAAGCGCGGCCATGTCTGCGTTACCGCCCACCGATCAGGTAGAGTAAAATGGGCGGTTCCAGAAAATTGGATTGCCACGCCGCTGCCCATCGAACAAACTTCGCATACGCTCATGCAAAACCAATCTGTAGTCGCAGACGACGGCGAATTTATCCGTGGTCGACTCGATTGGGCATCTGACCATTAATCTCAGACCTTCATCTTCCGACCTAACAAAATAGATTAATATGGAAACCAAGCGACTTGTCGAAAAGGACCCGGAACTTAAAAAGGATGACCTGATCGTCATCACCGGCGCCGGCGGTTTCATCGGCGGCAACCTGGCGCTTTATTTCAAGAACAAGGGCTTCCGGCACATTCGCGCCGTGGACAAGAAACCGCTCTACGAATGGTATCTCAAAGTGCCGGGCACCGAGGCCCTTTGCCTCGATGTCAGCCGGGAAGACAACTGCCATCGGGTTTGTGAAAACGCGACGGAGGTCTATCAACTGGCCGCCGACATGGGCGGCATGGGTTTCATCGAGCGTTTCCGCGTGGAATGCCTGCGTTCAATTCTTGTCAACACGCACATGGTCGAGGCCGCCTACCAGGCCGGCGTGCGCCGCTATTTTTACTCCAGTTCCGCCTGCGCCTACAATACCACGCTCCAACAGGATCCGAACGTCCGCGCGCTCAAGGAATCCGATGCTTATCCGGCGATGGCCGAACGAGGTTATGGTTGGGAGAAACTCGTTTCCGAAATGTTCTGCCAGGAATACTGGGTCGAACGCGGCATGAAAACCTTGATTGCCCGCTTCCATAACGTCTATGGCCCGAACGGCACCTGGGACGGCGGGCGCGAAAAAGCCCCGGCCGCCTTGTGCCGCAAAGTCATTGAAGCTGTCGATGCCGGCAAAAAGAGCATCACGATTTGGGGCGACGGCACGGCGACCCGCAGTTTCATGTACATTGAAGATTGTGTGAAGGGGATTGACATGATCATGCACTGCGATGATTTGATTGCCACGCCCATCAATCTCGGCACCAGCGAACTGGTCACGGTCAACGAACTCCTCTCGAAAATCGAAAAAATTGCCGGCGTGAAACTCAAACGGGAATACGACCTGACCGCGCCACGTGGCGTGGCCGGCCGCAATAGCGACAACACGTTCATCAGGAAAGTTCTTGGCTGGGAACCGGACACGCCGTTGGACAAGGGGTTGGCTGTGACCTACAACTGGATCAAAGAGCAGTATCAAAACCGCAAAAAAGGCCGGCGCGTCGTGGAATAAAACCGGTTCCGCCGGGACCGTAGCCGTCGATGTAAGTCGGCGCTCGTCTTCATCGGTTAAAGAATGCGCGGACTGACGTCCGCGGCTACATGATTCGTTGGGACGTATCGGCTTCTAACGCCGGAATCTCTGTCAACGCCTCGCGCTCGCACGCCGCGTATTTTTCGATGAGCCGGTCATAAACGCGCGCGGCTTTCGGGTCCGGGCGGACCTCGCTGCCGGGAATCGGATCGGTAAAACCGGCGACCACTTCCTCCCATGCCGGTTTTTGTCCGGCCTGAAGCAACCAGCCATGTGCAGCCAGCAAGGCCGCGCCCAGCGCGGCGCTCTTGGATATTTCAATCCGCACCACGCGACAGTTCATCACGTCGGCCATCACCCGCAGCAACGCCGGATCATTCGACGCGCCGCCGGTGGCGTAAATCCGGTCCGGCGCCACTTTCATCCATTCCGCGTGCAGGCGCTTGGACAACATCTGCGCCTCCACAATGGCGCGGCAGTTCGCAGCGGCATCCTGCTCATCGAGGTCGAAGCGATGAATGCCGGGCCGGTTGACGCGCGGGACAATCTCCGCCTCGAACCATGGCAACAAAATCCCGCCGTTATTGCCCGGTGGTTGGGCAGCCATCAATTTGCCGAACTCTTTCCAATCTTTGATGCCGTAAGCGTCCCGGATTTTTTCGCGCGCCAGCGAGCCGTTCTTAAAACAAATCAACGACATGTAACCGCCCGCCGGCGAACCGAACACATGGCCCTCGCCGTGCTCGTCCGTACAGCATTTTTTCATCGGGCCGAAATAGGTGTCGCTCGTGCCCAGGCTGATGGCCACCCTGCCCTCCTGGATGAGCCCGAGGCCGACGACGCTGCACGGATTGTCTCCCGACCAGACCAGCGCCTGTGCGGCAGGATTCAGGCCGAATTTTTTTACAAAATAGGTGCTGACCGGTCCGACGATTTTTGATGAATCGGCCAGCGGCGGAAGTCGATGCCGCAAACCCGGTGCGGTGGCCTTGAGCGCGCCCGGATGCCAGACCTTCTTGTGAATGTCCATCAGGTTCATTCCCGCGCCGTCGCCGTAATCAATCGGCGCCATCTGCCCGGCGATCAGCGACGCCAGGAACGAGCTGACCAGCGCGATGCTCTCGGTTTGGGCATAACCTTCCGGGTCGGTCCTGTAAAACCTGCGGATTTGCGGCCCGGTAAATCGTTCGAAAGTGTCCGACCCGGTTTGCTGTGCGGTCGCCCTGATGCCGCCCAGCTTTTTCCGGATCTCGGCGCACTCCCTGGCCGTGGAGGAATCCATCCAAATCGGCGAAGTCCGCCGCGCAAAAATCCCCTTCAAGTTTTCCGCCAGATTTTTCCTGGAATCCAAATCACCAAGCACGGTGGCGGCGCGCTCGTTGAGATAAACCGACCCATGCTGCTGGCCGCTGCCGCTGACCGCCAGGATATCGCCCAACGCCACCCCGTCCTTTTTCATCGCGGCAAACAGCAAGTCCAGCGCTGCGGCCCACATCAACGGCGGGCTGTGTTTGACCAGCGGATCACGATTGGGCAGCACCCCGTTTTGGGTTTTGTACTGCGGCAATGCCTGGTCGAAATTCAACGACTTGTCATACACCACCTTGCGCCGGTCGTAATCAATCACCACCGCGCTCAGGCTTTGTGTGCTGGAATCCAGTCCGAGAAATAATTTTGCCATGCGATTTCAGCCGCCAGTAAAAACCGCAACCGCCCCACCGTCAAGCAAAGGTGATCGCCGGGAACATCACGCGGAAGCTTTTAAAGCATACGAAGGCCAAAGATTAAGAGCCGGGCATATCCTTGTACCCGGACAACACCTGAAAAACATCGTATCCTCCATTCCACTCCGGGGATTTTCTGCGATAATGAATTGTAATATCCAATGTGTCGAAGGCTTTAATGGGAAACCTATTGCAGCAAATTCCGCCTTGCCAATTCATGAATAAATCCATCATGCCGTATCTTCCGGGACTTCTATTGCTCGGGTTGCTGGCGACAGCCAGTTTATCGAGCCAGGCGCAAAACCTCGTGACGAATCCCGGCTTTGAAACCGGCACCACCTCGGGCTGGTTCGCGTTTGGTACTCCAACGATTTCCGTCGAGACCAGCCAGGTTCATTCAGGCACCTACGCGGCCCAGGTGACGGGCCGCACGGCCACCTATATGGGCATTGCCCAATCGTTTGCAGGCGTCCTCCAGGCGGGCCAGACCTATGATGTTTCGGCGTGGGTCATGTTGGTCAGTGGCGGAAACCAGACCATGCACTTGACGATGCAAAAGACGGATGGGGGCGGAACGACTTATGCGCCGATTGCTTCGGGTACCGTATCTTCAAGCGGCTGGACGCAGCTCTCCGGACAATACACGTACAATCCTTCGGGGACAGTCAGCACGCTGAATTTTTATGCGGAAGTGACCAGCAGCTCGAACGCCTCGTACTATATTGATGACGCCAATTTCAGCGGACAAACAATTGTCACCAATCCGCCCATCAATGGTGTGTCCGCCGTGGATTGGACCAATGTGCATCAGCGCATTGACGGATTTGGGGCTTCTTCCGCATGGAACGGCACTTGGAACACGGCCGAAGCGGACCTGCTGTTTTCGACCAATCTTAACATCAGTTATCTATCCGGCACCTATAATGGCGCCGGGCTTTCTCTGCTGCGCAATCATATCACTTACGCCGGCACGACTTTGGCGAGTGACACCCCCGGCACAGTGGAAACAAGTATTATGCAAATGGCGCAAGCCCGCGGGGCAAGAGTTTGGAGCACACCGTGGACGCCGGCGGCGGGCTTTAAAGGTACCAATGATATTTATGATTCCGGCGTGGCCACGGCCGGTGGAATAGACGGCGGCAGCTATCTTGGCAGCGGAAACAACGTCACTAATGTGAATTACGCCAGCCAACTGGCCAACTATGTTGCCAGCATGAAAAATTCGTACGGCGTGAATATTTACGCGATTTCGATGCAAAACGAGCCGGACGCGAACGTTACCAGTTACGAAGCCTGCCAATGGACGGGCGCACAGTTTCATGATTTTGTCACCAACCTTTACAGCGCGCTGGCGGCCCAAGGCTTCGGTTCCACCAAAATTATGCTTCCGGAAAGCCAGAACTGGACCGATCCGCACAATCTGGCGGGGCCGGCGATGAGTGATCCCAATGTGGCGGCGGAGGTGGGAATTATTGCCAATCATAATTATGTTCCCGATAATTCGGTGGGCGATCAAACGGTTCCGGCGGCGATTCCTGCTCACGGCAAGGCATTATGGGAGACGGAAGTCGCGCTGCTTTCGGGCAGTGACAGCAGCATTGCCAATGGCGTTTATTACGCGCAACGGATTTATCTTTACCTGACCCAGGCCCAGGCCAACGCCTATCATTATTGGTGGCTCGTCGCCTCAGGGAACCAGGGATTGTTGGATACCAGTGCCGGTCCGGCCAAACGGCTGTTCACCTTTGGCCAATACAGCCGGTTTGTGCGTCCCAATTTTTACCGCATTGACGCAACCTCATCTCAACCGTCGGCTCTCATCAGTGCCTTCAAAGATTCCGTATCGCCCACCTTTGCGATTGTCGTCGTCAATACCAATGTCGCGACCGATGTGATTCAGACTTTCAACCTGACCCATTTCACCGCCGCTTCAGTAACGCCATGGATTACTTCGGCGTCACTTTCACTGGCCCCGCAAACACCGGTGGCGGTCACCAATGCCTCATTTACCTACGATGTGCCGGCCCTGAGCGTTGTGACGTTTGTGGGCCAGGAAGTTGTGGTACCAAGCAACACCCCGCCGGCGATTGGAACCGTGCCCGACCAAACGGTCAATGTGGGCGTGACCTTGCTGGTAACCAATACGGCCAGCGATTCAGACGGCGAGACCTTGACGTTTAGTCCGGCAGATACATTCCCGGCCAACGCCACGGTGAACTCCAATGGACTGTTCAGCTGGCGCCCGCTCGTCAGCCAGGCCAACACCACCAACCTGATTGAAATTCAGGTCACCGACAACGGCACGCCGCCTTTAAGTGCAACCAACAATTTCAATGTGACGGTCAACGCTGTCACCAACCCCGTGATCGGTTCAGTCAATCTTTCCCCGGGGCAAGTCAGCCTGACCGTCACTGGACCGCAGGGACCCGATTACACCTTGTGGACTTCGACCAACCTGACGGATTGGCAAACGCTCTTCACTACCAATTCGCCACCGATTCCGTTCACGGTCATGGATACCAACGCCGATGATCCAGCACGATTCTATAAAGTCCAGATTGGACCGTGATATTGATAGACGGTGCAGATAAAGGGGCCGGTGCGAGCCTTGTCCCGCCTCCAGGCCATCCGCCACGCCAGGCTGGAGCAACGACCACTGCTGTTGAGTTCATGGATGGATTTGGATGTTTCTTACGAGGGATTTCCATTCAGCGAGCCGGGTATGCCAGGCCTGGCAAGGAAACCTCCGGTGGCCAAACGGCTGCGGCCTGATTCGTCTCCCCACCAGACCGCCAATACAAAAAACGCAAACTCAGTGCCGGGGAGGCGTGACTGGAAAAACTCCAGCTAGTCATTGGCCAACAAGAGGTATTTCAAGCTTGATGGCGGGCATTCGGGAACGTGTTTTACTTGAAGCTGGCCGCAGGTTCGAGGGGGGCAGATTATCATTTTTTGCAAATGTTTTGACAGTTTTTGCATTGGAACATTTGTGGGAGATGATAAAAGAGTATTATACCTTGTGAAAGAAATCCGAGTCTTCATGGGCACCTTGGGAGTTTGGGCGCGCAACGGCGGTGTAAAAGGCTTTCACCGGAAGTCGCGGCGATCGGCCGGGTTTACCCTGATTGAATTGTTAGTGGTGATCGCCATCATCGCGATTCTGGCCGCGATACTGCTGCCGGCGCTGGCGGCCGCCAAAGAAAAGGCCCAGCGTACCATCTGCATCAACAATCTCAAGGAATTGCTCCTGGCCAATACCATGTATGCAGGCGACAACAACGACTCCGTGGCATTGCCAAACGACTCGGCTGGTGCGAGCGCCAATTTGCCGGGCTGGCTGTATCGCTCTGACACAACACCTGCCGGATTAGGCGGCGGGGTGCCGGCGGGGATTAGCTGGTTCTTGTTGGGTCCTGAAGGAGGGGTTTTCTGGCAATACATCCATGGCAACACAGACGTCACCGGAACCACGGTCAATAAAATTGGCCCGGACCACAAGGTTCCAAAAGTTTGGAAGATTTACCAATGCCCTTTGGATCCGCCGCCAGCGTTTGCTTATCTCTTTGCGACGCGCACTGTTAAATTTACCAGCTACTGCATGAACTGGGGAGTGGATGATGATGGCCGGAACTTGCACCTCAAAACCACCAGTTTCCGGCCTTCCGATTGGCTGCTGTGGGAGAGAGACAACACCACGAATAATCCAACTGCAAACATTTTCAAAGATGGAACGGGCACCGGCATTAAGGGCATAGGTCGGGCGCACGCTGGCACGGGTGCAAACATGGGATACATGGACGGTCACGTGGGATTTCTTCACTACAATGATTTTTACAGTGCGGCGGCGGATCCCAATAAAAACTATCTCTATATAGCCAACGATACCGCCAATGGGCGCTGATCAATGTCGATTCCAAACATGGATTAATTCAAACCTGCACAAAACAATCCCAAATCAAATCCTCGTATGAAATCAAGCATGCACAACATAGGTTTCCGACTAAAAGCCGGGCTTCACGTTGTTAAAAGCGCGGTGGTTGTCACTTTTGTCTTTCTTTCGATTCCCAGTGCTTGGGCGCAATTCACCTGGCCGGTGTACGAGCCGTTTGGCGAGTATACGAACGATAATGAGGATCTCGGAAGCGGTGACACCTTGACATACTGGAATGTCGGCAATGGTGGCACCAACGGTGTTCAGTCATACATTGTCAGCAGCGCGGCCGCCATGTCTTTTCCTGCATTGGTTGGCGACCCCAACCCCACTCCGAAAGGGGTCATGTCAGTATATATAAATAACACCAGCGCCGACCGCGGGTTTTTGTTCACCACGAACACCCTGAGCAGCGGAGCCATTTACGCTTCCTTCCTGCTGAATTATATCGACAATGGCGTCGGCATTACTGGGTATTCCCAAAACCGCTGCATGTTCAACATTGTCACGGGTGCAACGGACTATACCGGCGGATCCTATGGGGCCATCTACTCGAGTGTCTGGCTCACCCCTGACTACCGCATTGAGATTGACAAGAATTATCAACAAGGTGGCGCCTTCACCAGCCCCAGCCCGGTGATCGCCACCAATGTTCCTCACCTGATTGTCGTTCGCTACAAAGTGGTTACTGGCGGCAACGACGAGATGGATCTCTGGATTGATCCGATGCCCTTTGGGAACGATGGCAGCATCCCTCCGCCCACCTTGACCACGACGAACGGAGCGAATATTGCCAATTTTAATGCCCTGATGCTGAATAGTCGAAAAACACCTAACTATACCGCTACCGCCTTTTACGTGGACGAAATTCGCTTAGGCGACACCTGGTCCAGCGTCACCCCATTGGTCACCCCCGCGCCCGGACCCCTCTTTGCGGTGACCGGCGGCGGCACCGCTTGTCCAGACACCACGCTTGATGTTGCCTTAAGCGGTTCGGTAAGCAGCAACGTTTATCTGCTTTATACCAACAACACTTACGCGGGTGTTGCCTTGACTGGCAGCGGTTCGGCGCTGGATTTTGGGCAGCAATCTGCCGCGGGCGTTTACAGCGTGCTGGCCAGCAACATCGTCACGGCGAACATCGGCTGGATGAGCAACAGCGCGACCATAACCCTAATCCCGCCGCCCGTTATCGTTGCGGAGCCAAGCCCCGTCGTGACGGCCACCAACAACCGGGCCGAATTCTATGTGGGCCTCACCGGCACCGGGTTCAGCTATCAGTGGTACCAGGATGGCACCCCGCTGTCGAATAACACGAATATCACGGGTGCACTCACGAACGATCTGGTGATTTGGCCGGCCACTGCCGCCAATATCGGCAACTATTATTGCGTTGTCAGCAACACCTGTGGCGAATCCTCGACCACCACCACCAACAGCCTGACCTTGGACGCGCCAAACAATCTGGTGTGGGCAGGCGACGCTTTCAGCATTAATCTCTGGGCAGTAGGCGCGACCAGTGTGCCCGAATTCACGGACCCCAGCAGTAATCCGGTGTATTTCAATGAGGGCGACAACGTTACCTTCAACGACACCTATAACGGCGCCCAGTATGGCACAAATATTACCCTCACCAATATTCTGACTCCGACATCCATTACCTATGACACCGCTCAGGAGCTGACCTGGGCCGGTCCCGGGTCTATTGCCGGCTCCGGTTCGCTGCTGGTCAATGGCTCCGGTGTACTAAAGCTGCTCAATAATTCGGCCGGCAAATACGCGAACACCTACACCGGCGGCACCGTCATCAGCAACGGCACGGTGAATATGCCGAACAGTTGGACCGGCTTGGGCACCGGGCCGCTGACCCTGGCCGGCGGCACGCTGGAGACCGATCAAAAGTCCAGTGGCACCGGCTCTAGCGTGGGACTTCCCCAGAACCTCTATGTGACGGCCAACAGCACCTGGCAGGTTGACAAAACAGGCAACCAATGCGCCGGGTTGGCGGGCGCCTTGCTTGGCAATCCCGGAACCACCCTGACGATCAGCAACAGTGCCAACGACAATCATCAAGAGGAGATAAGGTTTAATGGGGTGTTCACCAACAATTGCGCCATCGTGACCGCCGTCAACCCCTTGACCACCAATCAGTCAATGCAAATTGGTTCCTTTAACAGCTCGGGCGTCCAGGTCTATAACGGCGCCATTTCCGGCCCCACCGCGGCATTCTTCGTGTCCGGCGCGGGCGCGGTCTATTTGAACGGCGCCAACACCTACACCAATACAACTACAGTCTCCGCCGGCTTCCTGGCCGGCAGCGGCAGCATCAACGGCCCGCTGACAGTGAGTTCCGGCGGCACGCTCGGCGGCGGCCCGGCGAACGCCATCGGCACGTTCACCGTCAACGGCAACGTGAATCTCAGCGGTAAATTACTCATTCGCGTGGATAAATCGCTTGTGCAATCCAATGACTTCATCTCCGTCACCGGCACCATCACCAACGGCGGGACTGGAACGGTGACCATCACCAACAGCGGAGCGACACCTCTGGCTGCGGGTGATCGGTTCCAAATCTTCAGTGGCCCGATTGAGAACGGTGCAGCGCTGGCAGTGACCGGAGGCGGAGTGACATGGGCCAACAACCTGGCAGTGGACGGAAGTGTTCACGTCAGCCTCGGCTTCGTGGTCCTGACCAACTCACCGCTGATCACCAGCTTCAGCCCGCAGGGTGCGAACGCGGTCATCAACGGCTCCAACGGCCAAGTGGGCGCGACCGCCTATCTGTTGATGACGACCAATATTGCCCAACCGCCAAACCAATGGAAGACGGTGGCAACCAATGTCCTGGGCGGAAGTGCCTATACCTTCGTCGGCACCAATGTAATAACCGCCAGCTCGCCTCAACAATTCTTCATGCTGAGCAGCACCAACTACAATCCTTGAAGAAAATCGCTCAGCCGAGGATGTCTTGAAATGGGAGCGGGGTGCTCGCAATGCGCCCCGCTTCTGTCAACAAATTGGTCCGATGCCGGTTGGAGTGAGCCGGCGAAGGATTTGATTTTTTAGACAGAGACAGGCGCGACGCCTGGCCGACATCGGTGGCGTGGCATTGTCCCTCGCGCTCGACCAGGTCGTTCCGGCCAGGGTCGTGCCGGAGCCGGCTGAGTCATCCGGGAGAACTTTGAGATCGCAATGCATTTAATTCACAGTTAAAAGTTTTGCCCGGCGGTTTCACTTTTGTAAAACTGAGGGCATGTTCGAAGACACCATCCGCCGGATGCCGCGTCCGCAGGATGCGGCAACCCTGACCACCCAACAGTTGCGCGATACGTTTGCCGTCACCCGCCTTTTCGCACCGGGCGAACTGCGCGGCGTGTTCACCGATCTCGACCGTCTGGTCGTCGGCGGTGTCATGCCGTTAAAGCCGATTGACCTGCCAAACCACAAGGAAACCGGCCGCGCCTTTTTCCTCGAGCGCCGCGAATTGGGCGCCCTCAACGTCGGCGGGCCGGGTATGGTCCACGCCGATGGCAAAACGCTTTCGCTCGACCGATTGGATTGTGCTTATCTGCCGATGGGAACGAAATCAGTCACGTTCGAGAGCCAGGACGCTAAGCACCCGGCCAGGTTTTATTTTTTGAGCTGTCCGGCGCACGCGGCCCATCCAATCGCGATCATGAAGCCAAAGGATGCGTCCCCCGTACCGCTGGGATCGCAGGCGGCGGCCAACCGGCGGACGATCTACAAATACATTCATACCGGCGGCATTCGGAGCTGCCAGTTGGTAATGGGTTTCACCGCCCTGGAAGAGGGGAATGTGTGGAATTCGTTCCCGCCGCACACACACTGGCGGCGTACGGAGATTTATTTCTATTTCGACCTGGGCGACAACGTGCTGACCCATTTCCTGGGCGAACCGCAACAGACGCGGCACCTGTTTTTGCATAATGAAGAAGTGGCGCTGTCGCCGAACTGGTCCATTCATTGCGGCTGCGCCACGGGCAACTACAAGTTCATCTGGGGCATGGCCGGTGAAAACCAGACCTTTGATGACATGGATGGAGTGAAGCCGGGGGATTTGCGGTAAGAGTAACTGGTGAAATAAGTGATCGGCTAAACGAGATACAGAGCGGGACCAAACTGACTCATTTAACCCATTTAACGAATTACTTTCCAAAGATGCGTTTCAAAAACCAAGTGGTCATTGTCAGCGGTGCGAGCCGGGGCATCGGACAGGCCATCGCCGTGGCGTTCGCGCGAGAAGGCGCGAACGTCGTCGGCATCGCGCGGAGGGATCTGGTGGAGACCGGCGCAAAGGCAAAAGCAGCGGGTGGCGAATTCATTGCGGTCAAAGCCGATTTAGGCAAAGTCACTCAAAAAGAAGCCGCCGGTTTGATAGCGGAGATTTTGAAAAAGACCGGGCGGATTGACACGCTGATCAACAATGCCGGAATCATTCGCCGCGCGCCGGCGGTGGATTTTCCGGAAGCGGACTGGAACGAAGTCCTGCGCACGAATTTGTCCACGCCTTTCTTCCTTTGCCAGGCGGTAACGAAATGGTGGCTGACGGGTGGTCGCGAGCAGTCGCCTGCCGACGCACGCTTGAAGATCGTCAATATTGCGTCGCTGCTTTCGTTTCAAGGCGGCATCCTGGTTCCGGCCTACACCGCGAGCAAGCACGGCATTGCCGGCATCACCAAGGCGCTGGCCAACGAATGGGCGAAGGAACGCATCAACGTCAACGCCATTGCGCCGGGCTACATTGCCACCGAAAACACCAAGGCCTTGCGCGAGGATGCCCAGCGCAATCAGGCGATCGTCGAACGCATCCCCGAAGGCCGTTGGGGCAAACCCGAAGACATCGCCGGCACCTGCGTATTTCTGGCTTCCCGCGACGCGGATTATCTCAACGGCTCCGTGCTGAACGTGGATGGCGGCTGGCTGGGGCGGTGAATTGAAAATTAAAAGGGTAAAATGCAAAAACGATTTCACTGGGGTTGGTTCAGCCTTTGGCCTCTTGCCTTTGGTCTTTGGCCCTGGCTACTGGCTTCCGGTGCGACGCCGGCTGCCCCGGAAAAATTTTCCGGCGCTTCGCCGCTGACCTGGTCACAGCGCCTGTCTGATTCGGAAATGGCACGCCGCGGCGACAGTCTGGCCTGGCAGCCGGGCGGCAAGGCCAAATGGGATTACACCACCGGTTTGTTTACGCTGGCGTTGCTCAAATTGAATGAACAGACAAACGACCCGCGGTGGTTGAAATTCGCCGAGGACACAATGGCTTCGTTCATCAAACCGGATGGGGAAATCAACGGTTACAAGCCGCAGGATGAAAGTCTGGACAACATCGCGCCGGGCCGGACCGTACTGGCACTGTGGCAAATCACCCACGACGAACGTTATCGTAAAGCCGCCACACGGCTGCGCCAACAACTCGAATCCCAGCCGCGCACCGGTGACGGCGGATTCTGGCATAAGCAGCGATATCCTCATCAGATGTGGCTCGATGGACTTTACATGGCGGAGCCGTTTTATGCCGAGTATGCAAAGCTGTTCGATGAACCGGCGGATTTCAACGATGTTGCCAAACAGATTCGTCTGGCGGACGAACACACTTACAATCCCCAAACCGGATTGTTTTATCATGGCTGGGATGAAAGCAAATCGCAGCCGTGGGCGGACAGTATCACCGGCACGTCGTCCAATTTCTGGGGGCGCGCCATCGGCTGGTACGCAATGGCCATGGTGGATGTGCTCGATTATTTTCCGACGAATCACCCGGCGCGGCCACAAATCATCGCCACGTTCCAAAAATTATGCGCCGGCGTGGTGCGATATCAGGATCCGCAAACGGGCCTTTGGTGGCAGGTGCTTGACCAGGGTCAGCGGAAGGGCAATTACCTTGAAGCGACGGCGTCGGGCATGTTCGTTTATGCGATGGCGAAGGGCATCAATCACGGTTATCTCCCACGCAGCTACGAACCGGCGACGTTGAAAGGTTATCGCGGCATCATCGAGCATCTCATCCGGGACGACGGCCACGGGAGATGGTCGTTGACCCATTGCTGTTCGGTGGCCGGGCTGGGCTACGGCCGCGATGGCTCTTTTGGATATTATGTCAGCGAACCGGTGGTGGACAATGATCTCAAAGGGATCGGCCCATTCATCCTCGCTGGCATTGAAGTCCAGTCATTGACCAACCCGCCGCCCGGCACCGCCCAATAAATGCGCTGACGTCAATTCTGTTACCTGTTAATCATTCTTTGGCTATGAAAACGATCTCCATTCATCGAGACCTGGGTCGGACTGTCGCCGTGCTGGCTGGTGTGCTTTGCCTGGTGGGGAAATTGCCGCTTGAAGCTCAACCGAATGCCGCCGCCGGAGCGCGCTCGGTGATGTCGCGGGGAGCAGAGCCGAATGTGATGACATTGACTGCAAGTCTTTCTTCAGCAGTGAAACCTTACGCGGTGCTCACGGCGATGCAGCGGGTGGGAGATTGGGAACTGACGCACTCGGCCACGAACCGGCCGACCGGCTGGGTTCAGGCCGTTGGCGACGCGGGCATGATGGCTTTGGCTGGTATATCCGGCGACCCGAAATATCGCGAGGCGATGCTTGCGAAGGGTAAGGCCAATGATTGGGATCTGGCGGAATATCAAGGCCGAAAATATCACGCGGACGACCAGTGCGAGGGACAGGTCTGGGCGGAACTTTATTTCCTTTACCGTGAAAATAAAATGATCGCACCCCTGCGTGCACGGTTTGATTTTATCCTGGCCCATCCGTCGGACGCACCCGGCCTCGATTTTACGCAACCGCATGGAAAGGCGCAGGAACTTTGGTCCTGGTGCGATTCGCTGTTCATGGCGCCACCTACCTGGGTACGGCTTTACGCCGCGACGGGAGACGAGCGTTATTTGGATTTTGCTGTCACCAATTGGTGGCGCACGACGGACTATCTTTACGACAAGGACGAGCACCTGTTTTTCCGCGACAGCACATATTTCGACAAGCGTGAAGCCAACGGCCAAAAGATTTTCTGGAGTCGGGGCAACGGCTGGGTCATGGCCGGGCTGGTGCGCCTGCTGCAATATCTGCCGACGAACCATCCTGACCGTCCGCGCTTTGAGCAGTTGTTCAAAGACATGGCTGGAAAAATTTTGACACTCCAGCAGCCGGACGGCCTGTGGCGCGCCAGTTTGCTGGATCCGGCGGATTACCCGGAGAAGGAAACCAGCGGCTCCGCCCTGTTCACCTACGCCCTGGCCTGGGGTGTGAACCAGGGATTGCTCGACCGCGCCAAATATGAGCCGGCGGTTCGCAAAGGCTGGGCGGCGCTGGTGGATTGCGTGGGCACCAATGGCAAATTGACGCATGTTCAACCTCCCGGCGCCGACCCGAAAAAATTCGATCCTGACACGACTGAACCTTACGGCGACGGCGCGTTTTTGCTGGCCGGCAGCGAGGTCTATCGGATGGCGGTTTTATACGGTGCTCCGATGATGTTTCCAGTGAACTCTGGAGCGACAATTCCATTGATCAAAATGGAGAACGTCCCACTTTTCTCTGCCATCCGAAGCCTGGCTAAACAAGCGCATATCAAATATATCCTGGATCCCAATTCGGGTTACGAACCCACCACCCACGAGCTTGGACGTGGGGTTTCGTTCGTCGATTTCGGCCAACCCACCGTTTCCGGCCGTTGGACCAACTCTACTGCCGACCACGCTCTACGAGAACTTTTGAAAGAGCACAACTTGCGAATGGAACAAAATGCGGATGATGGAGTTTTTCTCATTTCCGCGAAAGAAACGGAGATCCGTCACGGCGTTGAGCAAGGATTTGGAGCAGCTTCTACCAACACTCGCAGTGTTCCCAGCCTGGGTGTCATTTTCGTCGGACCGCGGATTTGGTCTGTCATCAAAGTCACAAATCCCGCGGCTTTCTTCAGACATTGCGAAACAGTTGATCTCGACTTGGCTGACTTGCTGACCAATTCTCCCTCTCCCTGGAATACAGGAATTAAATTTGCCGTGATGGATGGCCTTTCTTCGCGGATTTTGGATTCGCAAACTTATGCCTCCGAGCCGGGCCACGCACCAGACAAATTACTTTTCCAGGTTGACCTCGCGCCGCATGAGACGCGGACATTTTGCATTCTGGACGCTTCGGCTTTGGCCGCCTTGCCGCCGCCCATCGTGAAGACGTTTGCGCGCTACGTGCCGGAACGCTACGACGATTTTGCGTGGGAAAGCGACCGCATCGCATTCCGTACGTATGGCCAGGCGCTCATCAAAGCCGAAGGCACCATCAGCAGCGGTCCGGATGTCTGGATCAAAAAGAACCGCGGCCTCATTGTGGACATGATGTATCGCACCGGGCATTACCATGAAGATAACGGCGAGGAGATGGATGATTACCGCGTGGGCCACAGCCGCGGCGATGGCGGCCTCGGCATCTGGGACGGCAGGAAACTTTACACATCCAGCAATTACCGCAACTGGAAGCTCATTACCACCGGGCCGATCCGGTCGGAATTTGAACTGACCTACGACGCCTGGGACGCCGGCCACGGACGCAAAGTTTCCGAGACGAAGCGGTACACGATTGACGCCGGGTCGTGGCTGACCAGGGCACAAAGCACGTTCAGCAGTGAGGACAAATCACCATTGACCATCGGCGTCGGGCTGGCAGAACGCGCGTGCCCGACCAACCGCGAACAATTCATCGCCGACGATAAGCGGGAAGGCTGGATGAGTTACTGGCAGCCCGAAGACAAGCCCAAGGGCATCATCGGCGTCGCGATTGTGTTACCCAGGGACAGTGTGGAAGCGTTTACAAACGACGCGCCGGACATGCCGGAATCCAAACTCCATGCGGCGGTGCCACAGCCGACGCATGAAGGTTATCCGCCCATCCGCGACCTGCTCGCCATCACGCAGGCGAAGGTCGGCCAGCCGTTCACCTATTATTTCGGCGCCTGTTGGGACCGCAGCGGCGATTTCACCAACCACGTCCAATGGGAGAATTACGTCAAGCGCTTCGCCGAACGCCGCGACCAGCCGTTGCAGGTGACGATCGGGAATTGATTTATATTCGTAGCAGCGGACGTTGGTCCGCTCTGACTTTGGAATTTTGAGCCGACTCACGTCGGCTGCTACGGTTTTTGAGACTGCGCAATCACCTTCAATGCTTCGACTGTAATCGCAGTGATTTTGTCCCAGGCCTTTTCGGTGACGAGCTTCTTTTCGGCCATCCACGAGCCGCCGACGGCGGCAACTTGCGGCAGGGCAAGATAACCGGGCAAGGTTGTGGTATTGATGCCTCCGGTGGGAAGGAATTTTACGCCGGTGTGCGCAAACGGTGCGACCAGCGCCTTAAGCATCGCCGCACCGCCGGCGGGTTCTGCTGGAAAAAACTTCAAATATTTGCAGCCAAGATTCAGTGCGCGATCCACCTCGGTTGGCGTCATGACGCCGGGGAAAAACGGCATCTGAACTTTGCCGGCCGCCGTCAAAACCGCTTCGTTCAGACCCGGCGAAACGCCAAACTGCGCGCCCGCGGCCGCTGCCTGTTGTACCTGATCGGCCGTCAACAAGGTGCCCGCGCCGATGGCCATCCGGGGAACTTCCTGCCGGACACGCCGGATGGATTCGGCGGCGGCGCCGGTGCGGAACGTAATCTCCATCACGTTCAGTCCCCCGGCGAGGAGGGCCCTGGCCAGGGGCACGGTGTCGTCGACCCGGTCAATGGTGGTGATACACATCAACCGCTGTTTGAGAAATGATTCGCTTTTCATAAAGTTGTTCGGCGATGATACAGGAAATTCCAAGTGGACGAACGAAAATTTCAGCCGGTTGATCGGTTAAATCAGTGAGTGGTTAAATAAGTGATTGCCGACCCAGCTTCACGGATTTAATCATTTAACGATTCACTCATTTAACATTCAAATGAACATTGCCGTCGAACATATCGCCATTCCCTCTCCGAATCCCGTCGCTTTGAAAAGCTGGTATGAACGCGTTTTGGGAGCGCGCGAAATTTTCAACAACGGCCGGCATCCGCCCACCTGTCTGATGGCCCTGCCCGGCGGCGGGTGGTTTGAAATTTACGCCGCCGGGGGCGCGCCGGAAAACCGTGGCGACAACCAGCTCGCCGGTTTTCGCCACGTCGCGTTGCGCGTGGATTCGATTGACGCGGCGAAAGCCGAATTGGGAAAACGCGGCGTAAAATTTGGTGAGGAAATCCGGCCGGCGGCCGGCGGTGGCCGGGTATTGTTTTTTGAGGATCTCGAGGGCAATTTGCTGCATCTGGTCGAGCGCCCGGCGGATTGGCAACTTGGCAAAAAGTGACCTGCTCGTACGCTATTTTTTTTGCACCCGCACCACCAGAATGGGAATTGAAGTTTTGTGGCGGACTTCGGTGATGGTGCTGCCGTAAAAAATGTCACCGAACAGCCGGTGGCCGTGTCCAGTCATCGCTATCAAATCGCAACGCTCGCTTTCGGCTGCTTTGAGGATTTCTTTCGGCGGATTGCCCAACGCCAGCATGGTTCGAACCGAAAACCCGGCGCCGCGAAGTTTAGCGGCGACTTTTTCCAGATATTCGCGGTCGTTTCTCATTTCCTCGGATTCGGCGAGTTCGAGCTGGTTGAAATTCCGCGCGGCCCAGCCGTCGGCGACGTGCAGCAACAGAAGGTTGGAACCGAAGCGTTGCGCCAATTCCGTGATGTGTGGGAGAATGGTCTCATCCGCCGGGCCATTTTCGAGGGCGATGAGGATTTTTTTATACATGGCTTCGGGTGCTTGGCTTATCATCATCGGCCGATAATGACGTGCCAGGCTTCTCTGAGCGCCTCCGGCAGACTGTAAATATCCATCCCGGTAATCACCATCACGCTGGCCCAGCCCAGCACCAGCAGAAACCAGCCGTTGCGCCACCGGCCCATGATTTTACGCGAGGAAGTGAATTGCAGCAACGGAAACATGGCAAATGGCAGGACCAGGCAGAGATAGACCTGGCTCAAGTTCACGAGGTCGGTGATGCTGCCGTTGCCACGAATGCCGATGATCACGATGGCTGGGATCACGGCCAGCAGCCGCGAAATCATCCGGCGCAGCCACGGCCGGATGCGCCAGTTCATGAAGCCTTCCAACACCACCTGCCCGGCCAGGGTGCCGGTGATGGTACTGCTTTGGCCGCTGGCGAGCAGCGCCACGGCGAACAGGGTGCTGGCGGCCACCGTGCCCAGCAACGGAGCCAGCGTCAAATAGGCAACGCGGATCCAATCGCTGTCGGGACTGAACGCCACAACCTGCCCGCCGGCCACGACCACACTTTGCTTGCCATAGAAAACCATGGCCGCCAGCACGAGAATCGCCGCGTTGACGAAAAACGCGATCGTCAACGCGACCGTGGAATCCACGGTGTTGAACCGGATGGCGGTGCGGATGGAATCTTCATCGCGTCCGACATTGCGCGACTGTACCAGGGCTGAATGCAGGTAAAGGTTGTGCGGCATGACCGTCGCGCCAATCATCCCGACCGCAATCACGAGCATCCCGGCCTGGTGCAGGTCCGGTCGCACGAGCGCCCCGGCCATTTCTGACAGTTCAGGATGTGTTTGCGGCAAAATAAAAATTTCGATGCCGTAACAAATGCCGATGGTCAGCACGAAGACGGCGACTACCGCCTCAACCATCCTCATGCCCATGCCCTGCAACGACAGGAGCAGCAGCACGTCAAATGCGGTGATGACAATCGCCCATAAAATCGGGATGTGGAAAAGCAGGTTCAGCGCCACGGCGCTGCCCAGCGACTCGGCCAGGTCCGTGGCGCACACCGCAATTTCCATGGTGATCCAGTTGGGCCAGCGCGCCCAGGGCGGATAAAAATCGCGGCTGCATTGCGCCAGATCCTTGCCGGTGGCCATGCCCAGCCGCGCGGAAATGACCTGAAGAATCAAAGCCATGAAACTGGCCAGGGCGACGACCCAGAGCAGTCCGTATTTGAACTGCGCTCCGCCGGCGAGATCCGTGCCCCAGTTGCCGGGATCCATGTAGCCGACGCTGATGAGGATGGCCGGCCCGGAGAAAGCCAGCCATTGCCGCCAGAAACGGGCCTTGGGGTGGGGCACGGGCACGGTGTGGTGAACCTCCGACAACGAAGCCTGTCCCGCCGGCTTATGCCACCCCGGTTTGGCTGCGGCGTCATCAGTTGGTTCGAAATCCCCGGTTTTCACGCCTCAGTGGTCATAAGTAAAATATGTAGCACAAGATACAAGTAAAATTCCCGGCGTCAAAGAAGAATGTAGCATGAGTTACAAAATAAAACTGGACTTTGAAAACGGATTCGGTTCCACTACTTTAAATCATGCCGTGTTCCAATCGACATTCGCCGGCGGTGGCCCGCATCTCACAGACACGGCTGTCCGCGCAACAGGCCGAACGCTTCCGCCGTTCGCGGCGCGATCGCGCCACGGAAATCGTGCAGGATTACGTCGAGGCCATCGCTGATTTGTCGGCCTCCATTGGCGAAGCGCGCGTGGTGGATCTGGCGCGGCGGCTGGGCGTCACCCATGTCACGGTCAATCGCACGCTGGCGCGCCTGCGACAGGCAGGTTACGTCAACACCAGGCCTTACCGCGCCATTGTCCTGACCGGCGCCGGCCGCAAACTTGCGGCGGAGAGCAAGCAACGGCACGAAACGGTGGTGGCTTTTCTGCAATCGCTCGGCATTTCCCCAAAAGCCGCGCAACTGGATGCGGAGGGCATCGAACATCACGTCAGTCCGGAAACCCTGGCGGCCTTTGAGCGCCGCCTGAAAGAGCGTTGATACGACCATTGGACATTCAACTGATCGGCCAGGAACTGGCCATCAAATGGGATGACGGGAATGAAAGCTTCATTCCGCTGCAAACCTTGCGGCGATGGTGTCCCTGCGCCGGCTGCCAGGGCGAAGCGGATATCTTGGGAAATACTTATAAAAATCCAGAACGGCCACTGACGTCGTCGGCATTCCAGTTGGTCCGGTTTTCCAATGTGGGTGGCTATGCCATTCAGCCGGTTTGGGCAGATGGACATGCCACCGGAATATATTCGTTTGATTACTTGCAGAAGGTGGCTGCCGAAAATTGATCCCGCTAAAAACAAAAACGGCGCGCTTTTTTGAGCGCGCCGTCGAGGATCGGCTTCCATTACGGATTAACCGTCGAATTCGTCGTCGTCGAAGGCTCGGTCGCCTTGTTGGATGACTCCCATTCGCTTGCGGGTTGATTGGCTACGTCGTAATAAGGGTCCGTATTTTTCGGATTGCTCCAGTCATAAGGCTTGGCACTGTTCCACGGGGTCTTGGGATTCATGGGCGGTTTGGGCCCCAGGGAACTGGACTGCAGGAATTCCGATGATGTCGGCTGATAGTCAGAGTCTTTGACAATGGTCGGGGTGATGAAGATCAGCAGATTATCTTTATCGAGGCCCTTGCTTTCAGACCGAAAGGCATAACCAAGAACCGGAATGTCACCCAGGAACGGCACTTTGGTGTATATGCTTTTGGTGTTGTCCTTGATAAATCCCCCCATGACCAGTGTATTCGCGTTAGGAATTAAAACCTGGGTTCTAACCTTGCGCACATCATATTCGTCCGCCTGGTTTTCCACCCCGGCAACGATTTTTGTGACGGTATCAAACACACTGGAGACTTCCGGTTGAACGGTGAGCCAGATGTAATCGTTGGCGGAAATGCGCGGGGTGACGTCCAGGATGGTCCCCAGGTTGGTATAGGCCACCTGCGAACCGCCGGGTGAACCTTGCGTACCCGCAGTGGTTGCGAAAATAGGAACGGCGCGGGTAACCTCGATGTGCGCCAATTGATTGTCCAGCGTCACCACGCGAGGAGTGGCAATTGTTTGGGCATCGGAATCGTTGTTCAAAAAGGACAGTACCGCCCTGACGCCATCAGCGTTCAGGAAGAATGTGTCAGGATTAAACCCTTGCGCTGTGTTGGCCAAAATTCCGGGATTCCCGAGGATTCCACTAAGCACGCCGGGATTCGGTGGTGTGGTAATCGTGGCGCCACCGGAACCGACGGTGGTCGTGCCTGCGGTGGGTTGTATCAAGTACGTCGAACCATTCCCAAATGTAACATTTTGTGCACTGAGAGTGCCCGACCAATCAATACCTTTAGTGGTGCTGGGCGAGCTGGAGACTTCCATCAGGCGGGTTTCTATCAAAACCTGGCGGGTGGGTTTGTCAAGCTGGTCCACCAGTGTATCCACCGCGTCTTGTTCGTTCTCGGTGGCGACCACAATCAACTGGCTGGTGCGTGAATCACCCACCACCCTGCTCCGCTTGTCGGTCAGCGCGCTTTGCACCGCGACCAGCATGTTCGTAACACTGGCGTATTTGAGCTGGATGACCCGGGTAATCAGCGGCGGCGGCGCATTGGGGTTTTTGATGCTGATGCGGGCAATTTTGGTTTTCGGGTCTTCCGTCAGCTGCAGGTTGTAATTATCCAACACCGCCAACAGCGCCTGGCGGGCGGACACATTTTCCCAACGGACGGAAATCGTCGGTTCCGGCTTGATCTGGCCATTTTGATCGGGCTGGCCGTAACCTATCTTCGGGTCGAGCAGGTAATTGATTCCCGCCAGGCGGGCCAGATTTTCGATGGCGGTGGTAATGGGAACATCCTGGAATTGAATAGGCAACACGACCGGTGCGTTGGAGGCGGCGCCGGCAGTTTCATTGGTACCCTCCGTGCCTGAAGGTTCTGCGTTCGTTGCTGTCATGGCCGGTGTACCGCCCGTGGCAGCCGTGGCCGTATCGTTGCCACTGGTCGCACTGGAGGAAGACGTGTCGGTGCTGGCAGCCGGCATCGCCGCAGTATTGGTGGCAGCGGTAGCCGGCTCACTCATCGCAGGTTGATTCGTCGCGACACTGTTGGTATCAGTTTGAGACATAGCCCACCATTGCGAGACAAGTCCCGCACACAGGGTGGCAATTAGCAGTTTCGATTTCATATTTTTTGTTTTTATTGGTTTTCTAGTCCAATGGTGGAAGTGACTTAGCAGATACCGAGCCAACCCTGAAACAGCCCTGGACTTTTGTTTTAATGAGAAGCGCCGGCGTTCCGCGCCGGCCGGAAAATGAGATTTCGCTCAACCTGGCTCAAAGCAAAAAAAACCGCCTTCCCGAACAAACAAATTCGGAATGAACGCTGGTTTAAATTTTAAGGCTCTGATGGTTTTCGAGCTTAAGGTTTGTCGAAATAAAACAGTTCGTGGCGTTGGCCGCCAACTTCAATCACCACGGAATTGGTTCTGATTTCAATGCAGCTCAGATGGATGCGGCCAGCGGGAGTCACAACATCGCCTTCATCGCCGGCGGCAAAAGTGTGATTGTTGATGATTACTAATCGGCGGTCCACCGAGCCGGAAAATCCCTTCACCACCAGTGAGTTCACATCCGCTACCCGAGGATTGGCGGCGACGGCAACTTTATAGGGCCGGGTGGAATCGGGAAAAAACGGGTCGCGGCCTTCGCTGGGACTTGACGGAAGAATGAATATGGAGCGGTTCGCATTGCTGCGGTTGCTTTGCGGCGCCGGCGCGGCGCCGGTCGTAAGGACCATCGCGCAGCCAATCACAAGCAAAACCGTCATTGTTTTTTCGTTAAGATTCTTCATGGCCGCTTCATGGGGTTTTGTGGGCTAAGACGTGGATTTTACCAAAGCGATGATATCCATCCTGAAGGAAAGCTTTTCGCCACCGTCAGCCGCGTTGGCAGGCTGGATTTGCAGATTGACCACCCGAATATGCGGATAGGTATTTTCGAATTCGGCAATGAATTTGCCCAGGTCATGGTAATAGGCTGTCCCGGTAACGGTGAACTTCACCTGCTTGAAGGGAAAAGACGAAAACAGATCCACCGGCCCGACATCCGGATGGCCTATTTCTGGAATGTCCACTTGATACTGGGCTTTAAAAAGCCGAATGGTGTTATAGATCCAAGAGTAAAGGTCTCCCGAAGCCATATCATGTTCGGCGTCTGAAAGAGTCTGCGTCACATTGGTCAATTCGGCGGCGGTGGTGCTGGCATGCTTTATGGCCGTCTGGATACCATCGAGTTTTTTTTCAGCAGCACCCTGACTGGTGACAACCTGGGCAAGCACCGTGTACCGGGGCCGAATTAACTCAAACCACATGATTGCGATTACTGCCAACGTGCCGACAAGCACAAGGGCGAGCTGATTGCGTTTGTCTTTGGACAATTTCATCGGGTGTAATCGGGATAAGCGCACTGCAAGCTAAACAAGACCGACGCCTTGCCACTCGGATCAACTTGTGGCGCTGACAGGTTCATCAGACGAACCGCATTCGGGCTGCCCAGTTTGGTTTCGAAGTAGGACTCGTCACTGATGGCATCTTTAAACTTGTTTACTTGATCACCAGGGTTGCTGCTGCAGTCTTCGGCATCCAGTGACAGGACAATTTTTTCCGTAACGGTAGCGTTGGTGTGAGCCCCGGCTCCTTGACCGGCTGCTTGACTGGACTGATACGCCTGGTCCACCCGCAACCTGACCAGCTGCACGCCGGGGACTGTGGCCTCCTGCAAGGCATTCAACAGGTTGCCTTGCAGGAAACGGTTATTGGTTAATTTTTGCAGGGCTGCCAGATTTTCCTTCGCCTCCGTGATCTTTTTTTCACCGACCAATACAACCTGATATGCATTGGTGTGCGATTGGATCTGGGCTTCGATTTGGGACAGGCTCGCGTTGGCCACCATGACCCGCAGTTGTAGCCAGCTCCACCACACAAACATCAATACCACGACCAGCACCCCAGCGAAGACCACGCGCTTGATCGGGTCCCGGCGCCGTAATTCTTCGGCGGCATGGGCTTCGGCTAGCAGATTGAGGCGTATCGGCATAACTTTAAAAGGCGGCCATCGCAGCACCAATGGCGACCGTGAGTTGCGGCGCGACGTGTTCAAGCTCGGCCGTCTGCTGTTCCGGCAATGCCAGTTGAAGGAAGGTCGTCGGATTCCAGGCCTTGCATTCTGCGATCAACTCAGTGTGCAGCATTTGCAGGATGAGTTCCGACCGGGCAGAACCACCGCTTACATAAACATGGGAGACCGGCCGGTCCTGTTGATGTTCAAAAAAGTCAAGTGAAGCCCTCAATTCACGGCCGAGCGGCAATACCAGCGTTTCCAGGGTGGACTGGATTTCCGGAGCCATGCCTATTTTAATCCCCTCCGCCTCGGCGTAACTGATATTCATCGCCTCCGCCAAACCGGCTGTCAATTTGTCGCCGCCGATCCCCACGACCCGGCTTAACACCAATTCACCTTGATGCAGGAGGGAGATCGAGGAGTTTTTGAAACCGATATCCACCAGCGCAACCGAGTCGCTGGCGAACGCTTCTGGCATGGCCATCTCAAAGGCATTCACCGGACCGATCAGACCGGGCACGATGTGGTCTGCCACAAGCCCTGCATCCCCGACCGCGCTTTGGAAATCGCCGATCAACTGCTTTCCGGCAGCCGCCACCAATACTTTCACTTTGGAAATGGACGGAGTTTTGCCGGCCTCGGCCGGTTTGGGCAGCGATTTGATCGGAATTATATGGCAGTCGAAAACACGATTTGGCAAATCCTGTTGTAGATAACCGCGGGTGTTATTTTTCAACACCAGGCGCATCTCGTCCACGGGTATGAGTGGCAGCTCCACCGGTCGCACCATGGCGTCATTTACGCCAATGGACAAGGTCACTAACTTGGCTCTGGCTTCCAATGTTTCACAAATGGTTTTCAGATGTTCGGCCAGCAGTTCCCGCGAAAGGGTTTTTTCAAAAATCGGGGCGTCCAGCAACGCATAGCGAGTCAGGGCAAAATCCTCTCCCCGCCGTTCCAAAAGCACGGCCTTAGTCGTGCGGCTCCCCAGATCAACCGAGATCATTTGGTTCCGGCTTTTTCCCGCGACACCGTTCAGAAATGGCAAGCCCATTTGCATTGGTTGTTTAATCGTCCAGTTTTAATTACCTAGTTGCACCCGGCTGCTAACAGATTCTTCGCAAGTTTAGCAATCGCCGCGCCAGATTCCAATGCGGAGGGAATTTACTTTAAATCTGCATTGATATGTCCTGACCCAAGGCGCGCTGTCTCGGAAATGGCCGTCCATTGCCCACTACCGATTGTCGGCACGGAACAAATTCGGGTAAAACCTCCCGGGCGCATCACACCCAGGAAAAACATTCCCCTGACGACCAGACTCCGGGAAATACCCGCGCCTGGAGAATCACAAGTCCAGGTTTTCTCCGGCCAGCAGCCGGTGCGCGGTGGCCCGGACAATTTTGAGAAAGGCATCGAGCAGGGGATTTTTTCCGCCCTGCCAGAGGACGCCAAATTTGACCGGCTCAAATCCGTCGAGCGGCAGCACCCGGACCTGCGGATGGAGTTTCATCTTCGGCACGCCCACGGTCACGCCGATGCCGTAGCCGTTGGCAACATACGTTTGCACGATTTCGACGGAATTGACCTCAATCCGGCTGAACCAGTCCACGCCGAGCTTCGCCAGCCCCGCCTGGAACGCGCGGGTAATGAACTCGTTGCTCGGCACCGTGATGAGCGATTCCCCGATCGGATCAAGTACCCAGAGCTCGCGGGCGGATTTTAGTTTGCTCGTTTTCGGGACGAGCAATACCAGCGGCAGTTTGAACAAGGGCAAGGCGTTCACGCCGGGGGGCGGCTTGCTGCCAACCAGTCCGAGCGACACGTCAATTTCCCGCTGTTGCAGCCAGGTGACGACCTCCGGGTGATAGCCTTCGCGCAACGTCACCTTCAGCTTCGGAAACGGCCGCCGCAGTTCCTGCAGCATCGCCGGCAGATGTTCCCGCAGCACCGTTTCGGACGCGGCGATGCGCAGGTGCTGGGAAACGCCGCCGCGGATTTTCTCGGCCACCGAATCCAGGTTGTCAAAAAACGGCTTGACGTAATCGTAAAGCGCCTGGCCCGCCGGCGTCAGCGCAAACGGCCGGCGTTGAAACAACGTCGCGCCGAGAAATTCCTCAAGTTGGGCAATCTGGGAACTGACCGCGGGTTGTTGGATACCGTAGGGGATGTTGTGTACCGCCGGCATGATGCCGCCATGACGGGCGACGTAATAGAACAACTCCAGGTGATGGATGTTCATTGGTTTTAGCGATGATGCCGCCAGTTTTATCAATTAACACCCGCAAGGCAAGCACGCTTAAAGTGGGGCAAATGAAAACCACGCCGCTGGCCATTCTCTACTTCCTGTTCGCTTCGGTGCTGGGAGCGGTCGGACAATTCTTTTACAAGGCCGGCGCCGACCAGACACGCGGGACCCTCCAGAGTTATTTATTGAACAGCCGGATTCTGCTGGGTGCAGGCTGCTATATCGCGGTGATGGTGCTGTTCGTGGCGGCCTTCAAGCAGAAGGCCTCGCCCGCCACGCTTTACCCGCTGTATGCAACCACGTTCATCTGGGCGGCTCTCATTGAACATGCGCTTTACGGACGGACCATTTCCATCGCCAACGTTGCCGGCATGGCTCTGCTGGTCGGCGGCATGTATCTGCTGGGGAGGACAACATGAAAACAAAACAAAACATACCAATGCCACTGGTTGCCATGGAGCGCCGACCGGTGTTCACACGCGACTGGAACATTTCGCAACAATTCGCCCACTGGCTCATTGCCCGAAACGTGCCGCCGAACGCCATTTCGCTGGCCGGCATGGCCGGCGGCATTGTGGCCGGACTGGCGCTCGCTGCCACGCATTTGCCCCCGTGGACGCAAGTCCTGTTTCTGCTCGCGGCCGCGGCCGTTGTCGTGCGCGGCATGGGGAATCTCCTCGACGGCATGGTCGCGGTGGGCACCGGAAAAGCCTCGCCGTTCGGAGAACTGTTCAACGAAATCCCCGACCGCGTGGCCGACATCGCCATCCTCATCGGCGCAGGCTACGCCG
This sequence comes from Verrucomicrobiia bacterium, assembly GCA_035945675.1. Lineage (GTDB taxonomy): Bacteria > Verrucomicrobiota > Verrucomicrobiia > Limisphaerales > UBA11358 > UBA11358. Next base: position 74,536 of record DASZAB010000035.1, read on the forward strand.
CGGGCGGAACTCCGGCGCTCGGATTTATCGCGGCGCTCGTCGCGGTGTTCGTCGCTTACGTCCGCGCCGAAGGCAAAGTCACGGGTGCGAAACAACATTACTGCGGCCCGATGGCGAAGCCCGGACGCATGGTGGTCGTTCTGCTCATCTCCTTGTATTGCGGACTGACGCCGACGAGCTGGCAACCGGCGGTGCAAATTGAAAACCAATCGTTCGGTTTAATGGCGCTGGGACTGGTGGTCATCGTGTTTGGCGGGATCATCACTGCGTTCCGCCGGCTGCAGCGAATCGCCGGTGAAGTTTCCCGATCCTACCCGCTCAAAAAATGAATCCCACGGCATTACAACATTTGTTCGGCTGGCGCGACGCCTTTGACCATCCGGCCACGATCTGCGCGGTGACGGGCATTCTCGGGGCGCTTGCCACTGCGCCGCTGGTGATTCTCGCGCTGTCGCGGTTCAACGTCATTTCACCAAAGTTACGCGAAGAACTCCGGCTGCGCTGGAAATCCTGGTTGTGGCTGACCGCGGCGATGGTTGGCCCCATTCTGCTGGGCGCCGCCTGGGTCATGATCGCGGTGGCGGTATTGAGCTGGTTTTGCTTCCAGGAATTCGCTCGCGCCACGGGACTGTTCCGCGAATTCCCGATCATCGCCGTCGTCATGGTCGGCATTTTCACCCTGGGGGTCGCCAACGTGGACCACTACGACCGGATGTATTTTTCGCTCGCGGCGCTGACGGGCGGCGTCATTGCCATCATCACGCTGCCGGAAAACCGCCCGCAAGGCTACCTCCAGCGCGTCTCGCTCGGCATCCTGGGCTTTTTGCTTTTCGGCTATTCCATCGGCTATCTCGGCTTGATGGCCAACGACTCGCACTACCGTCCCCTGCTCATCCTCGTGCTGTTGAGCGTGGAACTGAACGACATTTTCGCCTATTGCGTCGGGAAAATTTTCGGCGGCCGTAAATTATTATCGAACATCAGCCCCGGTAAAACCGTTGCCGGCTCCCTCGGCGCGCTGGTTCTGACGACGGCACTGGTGATCGGGATGGGGAAAAGTATTTTTGCCGGAACAGCGATGGGAAATGATGTTTCGTTGCTGAAGCTCGGCCTGCTCATCAGCCTGCTCGGCCAGCTCGGCGACCTGATTCTGTCCGCTATCAAACGCGACATCGGCGTAAAAGACCTTGGCGTCTGCATTGCCGGACACGGCGGCTGGCTGGACCGTTTTGACAGCCTCGTGCTGGTGCCGCCGGCGGTTTATCATTTTCTGTCGTATGAACTTGGCCCGCTGGGCCAAAACCAGCCCATGCGGATTCTCACCGGAGGCTGATCGTGAACGACTGGCGATACATTTCGGCGCGCGACCTGGGACTGCAAACCAAGGAACGCCGTTGCAGTCCGCTCCGTGAATCGGATTTGACTTCCAGCGTGCTGCGCCTTGGCTGGCTGATGACGGTGCGGACCCTTCTTAAGTGCTGGAACCGCCTGGAAATTTGCGGCCTGGAAAACCTGCCCGCGCAGCCGCCGTTCGTCATCGTGGCCAATCATTCCAGCCATTTGGACACGGTCGTGCTGGCCTCGGCGCTTTCGTCGCGCTGGCGTAACCAGGTTTCACCACTGGCCGCCGGCGACTATTTTTTTGCCACGCCGCCGCTCGCCGGTTTCTCGGCGGTGATTCTCAACGCGCTGCCTGTCTGGCGCAACCGCCGTGGCGGCCAGCGCCATGAACTCGGAGATTTGCGCGCGCGGCTGATAAATCAGCAGGCCATTTATATTGTGTTTCCCGAAGGCAGCCGCAGCCGGGACGGCCAACTGCACGAGTTCAAGTCGGGCTTTGCCACGCTCGTGGCCGGAACCGCCATCCCGGTCTTGCCATGCCGTCTGTCGGGTAGTTTTGCCGCGATGCCGCCCGAGGCACACGCAGTGCGCCCCCGAAAAATCGTTCTGCAAATTGGAGCACCGATGACTTTTGAAACTGTTGCCAATCACGCCGAAGGCTGGCGCCAGATTACGGCAGTGGCCCGGAAGGAAATCGTTGCGCTGGCGGCTTGTGGATTGCCAGCGGGGAAATTTCACCGCCGCCACGGGAGTGACAAACTATTGCTGACCGTCCGTTTCATCCGGCTGTTGCTGCACCGGAGACTCCGCGGTCTGGCCGGCGTCGGAG
>DASZAB010000036.1:0-5576 GCA_035945675.1 Verrucomicrobiia bacterium
TCCCGGTGTTGAATACATCTACTCCACTTCCAAACCCGGCGAAAGTCTGGTCATCGTGCGCTTCAAGGTGGGCGAAGACGTCGAGAAGGCGCTGGTGCGGCTGACGCAGAAGTTGCATTCCAATTACGACCGTATCCCGCACGGCGTTTCCCAACCGCTCGTGAAGGCGTGGTCCATTGACGACGTGCCCATCCTGACGCTGACGTTTCACAGCGGCCATTATGATCATTTCATGCTGCGGCGGCTGGTGGCACAGGTGGATGACGCCGTGAAGCAGGTGCCGGAGGTGGCCCAGACGATGATCATCGGCGGCGACCGGCGGGAAGTCCGCGTATTGCTGGATCCGGCCAGACTGGCGTCATACAACCTCAGCGCGGCGCAGATTGTGCCCATGATCATGCAGGCCAACCGGCAGGTTATTGCCGGCGGTTTGACGAGCCGGAACCAGGACATCATGGTCGAGACGGGCGGTTTTTTGGCCAACGCGCGGGAAGTGGGCGACGTGGTGGTGGGGGTGTTTGACGACCAGCCCGTCTATCTGCGCAACGTGGCGCAAATCAAGGACGGCCCGGCGGAGCCTTCACAATACGTTTTCTTTGGAACGGGCGCAGCCGCGAATGTGAATTCGCGGATTCAACCCAACCGCGTTTTGACAAACGCGGCTGCAACGTTCGTGGATCAGCCTGCGGTTACGCTGACCGTCGCCAAGCGGCCCGGCGCGAATGCCATTTCCGTCGTGAACGAGGTGCTCAAAAAGGTGGACACGCTCAAAGGCCGGGTGATTCCGGGCGACGTGCAGGTGACCGTCACCCGGAATTACGGCGCGACGGCGGAGGAGAAATCCAATGAACTGCTGTTCCACATGGGCCTCGCGGTCATCGGGGTTTCGTTGTTGGTTCTGCTGGCGTTGGGCTGGCGGGAGGCGGGCATCGTGGCCATTGCGATTCCCTGCACCCTGGCGCTGACGTTGCTGGTGTTCTATCTCTACGGTTACACCCTGAACCGCATCACGCTGTTCGCGCTGATCTTCTCCATCGGCATTCTCGTGGACGACGCCATTGTGGTCGTTGAAAACGTCGTCCGCCATTTTCATCTGCCGCAAAACAAGGGCCGGAGCTGGTCCGCGATTGCCGTGGAAGCGGTCGATGAAGTCGGCAACCCGACCATTCTGGCCACCTTCGCGGTGATTGCCGCGGTGCTGCCGATGGCGTTCGTAGGCGGCTTGATGGGACCTTACATGCGGCCCATTCCCATCGGTTCCAGTGCGGCGATGGCGTTCTCGCTGGCCATCGCGTTCATCGTGACGCCGTGGGCGAGCATCCGGATTTTGCGCTGGGGACGGAAGTATTCGTGCCAGACCGAGGGCGCGGCGTGTGTCAGCGAGGGGGAACCGCCCCAATCCCATGCCGGCCCGGAAGAAAATCTTTTCAGCCGGGTTTACCTACGCTTGATGCAGCCGCTCATTGCCAGGCCGAAAGCCCGGTACTTTTTCCTCGGCGGCCTGGTGGTGCTGTTGCTGGCTTCGATGGCGTTCGTCGGCATCGGTTGGGTGAAGGTGAAAATGCTGCCGTTCGACAACAAGAGCGAATTCCAGATCATTCTGAACATGCCCGAAGGCAGTTCGCTGGAGCGCACCGCGGAGTGCGCGCGCGAAATCGCCGCCGCCGTGCGGACCGAGCCGGAGGTGGTCAACTATCAGATTTACGTCGGCGTCGCGGCGCCGTTCAACTTCAACGGCCTGGTGCGCCATTATTTCCTGCGCCGCGGCGCAAATGTGGCCGACCTGCAAATCAACCTGCTGCCCAAAAGCGGGCGCACGGCGCAAAGCCACGACATCGCCAAACGTGTCCGGCCGCGCGTCGCCGCCATTGCGGCGAAGTACGGAGCGCGCGTGGCGGTGGCCGAAGTGCCGCCCGGGCCGCCGGTGTTGCAGACGCTGGTGGCGGAAATCTATGGCCCGACTGAACCAGCCCGCCTCGCGCTGGCACAAAAGGTCATCGATATTTTTCATCGGACCCGGGGCGTCGTGGACACCGACTGGTATCTCGAGGCCAACCAACCCGAGGCACGGTTCGTGGTGGACAAGGAAAAGGCGGCGCTGGCGGGCATCAGCGCGCAAACGATTGCCGAGACCTTGCAGATGGCCGTGGGCGGCGACCCGGCAGGGCTGCTGCACGTGCCGCGCGACAAGGAGGACGTGGATATCGTCCTGCAACTGCCACGCCACGAGAAGGCCACCCCGGAACAATTGCTCGCCTTGCGCGTGCGCTCCGCCAGCGCTCCCGCCGCACCGTTGGTGCCGTTGAGCGAGCTGGTTCATATCGAGCACATCTATGTGGACAAGAGCATCTATCATAAAAATCTCATGCCCGTTACTTACGTCGTCGGCGACGTGGCCGGTTCCATCGAAAGCCCGGTCTATGCCATTCTAAAAATGAACAAAGCGCTGCGCGCGCTCGATACCCGTGAATTTGGAGGCAACGGTTCGCCGCTGAAGATTTTGAATTACGACATGCCCTTCACCGAAAACCAGCCGGTGGTCAAATGGGACGGCGAATGGCACATCACGATTGAAGTGTTCCGCGACCTGGGCATGGCGTTCGCGGCGGTCCTGGTGCTCATTTACATCCTGATGGTGGGCTGGTTCCGGTCCTTTCTGACGCCGTTGATTGTGATGGTGGTGATTCCATTTTCGCTCATCGGCATCCTGCCGGCGCACGGGCTGCTGGGGGCGTTTTTCACCGCCACCTCGATGATCGGCTTTATGGCCGGTGCGGGCATTGTGGTGCGCAACTCCATCATCCTGGTGGACTTCATCGAAATGCGCCTGGCGGAAGGCCGGCCGCTGAAGGAGGCGGTAGTTGAAGCGGGCATGATCCGGTTCCGGCCCATCATGCTGACGGCGCTGGCGGTGGTGGTGGGCGCGGCCGTGATCCTGTTCGACCCGATTTTTCAGGGCATGGCCATCTCGCTCATGGCCGGCGGTCTGGTCTCCATGCTCCTGGCGCCCGTGACGGTGCCGTTGCTTTACTTCATGGCTTACAGCCGAACCAAAAAAGTTTAGCCAAAGATATAAATCCGCGAATTTCGCGAATAGACACGAATTTCCCTTTTGGCGGGGCGAGGCTGCTGGCGAGCCGGCTCAAACCTTTGTAGGAGTCGAGGTGACGAGACTCAAATTAAGTCAGAGACTCCTTACGTCGTCTCCTACTCAATAAACGAGGACCAGCACTGCCGCAGACTGCGCCGACTTGACCACTTCTTCAAACTTCTCATCCGCGGTATTCGGCTTCTTCAGCTTGGCGGCCACGTCCGGCACCGATTCCAAGAAACTCAATAGAAAACTGCTCTTGACCGCGTAATTGACATTCTCCGGCAACGCCCCGGTCGCCGCCAGCGCCGCCCCCGCATCCAGCTTGGCCGACACGATGCCGATCACGTTGCCCCGCGCATCCACCAGCGCCCCGCCCGAATTGCCCGGTTGCACGGGCACGCTGATTTGAAAATAGCGCGGGTCATCCCCCGCGCCGGACAGCGACTCGATTTCCCCCTTGGCCAAAAAGATTCAAATCACGAAATACACAAACACACGAAAGCGAATACAGAAAGAAATGCCTGATGCCCGATCTATAAGGACTGCCATTTGTTCGCATTGAACATGACCCAAAAAGCGATTAGCAAAATTTACTCGATTTGTAAAGCAGTGTCGATTAGAAGTCGGCTTGCCAGTGTGAATTTGAATTTAGACTCACATCTCAAAATCCAGAATGGAAAGGCCATGAATCGCAAACACCGAATCACCGCATGGCTGGTGCTTTTGAGGGTTTCGGCTTTCGGATTTCAACTTACCACCGTTTTCGCCCAAGGCGTTATCTTTACGACCAACGTTTATGATGTGGGGCAACGTCCGGTTTGTGTCGCTCCAGCGGATGTCAACGGCGATGGTAAACTGGATTTGATCTGCGCGAATGCTGGTGATAACACAGTGACAGTGTTGACGAACAATGGCAGTGGCTTCTTTGGCTCTAATGCCACACTCAACGTGGTTAGTTCTCCGTTTTCTGTCATAGCGATCGATGTCAACGGCGATGGTAAACTGGATTTGATCTGCGCGAATGGTGGCCAGTTCCCCAACTTTGATGACAGGTTAACGGTGTTTACGAACAATTGCAACGGTGGTTTTGGCTCCAATGCCACGCTGACTGTGGGCAGCTATCCGGTTTGTGTCGTGGCAGCGGATGTCAACGGCGACGGCAAGATGGATTTGATCTGCGCGAATTCGCGCGACGATACGCTGACAGTGTTGACGAATAATGGCAGCGGTGGTTTTGGCTTCAACGCCATACTGACTGTGGGCAAGACTCCGGTTTGTGTCGTGGCAGCGGATGTCAACGGCGATGGCAAGCCGGATTTGATCTGCGGAAATTTAATTGGTTCACTAACGGTGCTGACGAATAATGGCAGCGGCGGTTTTGGCTCGAATGCTACACTGACCGTGGGCAGCTATCCGTTTTCTGTCGTGGCGGTAAATTTCAACGGTAACGGTAAGCCAGATTTAATATGTGCGAACGAGGGTGATAACACGTTGACGGTGCTGACGAACAATGGCAGCGGTGGCTTTGGTTCCAATGCCACACTCAACGTGGGCAGCTCTCCGTATTGTGTCGTTGCAGCAGATGTCAACGGCGATGGCAAGCCAGATTTAATCTGTGCAAATTCAGGAGATCACACGCTCACAGTGCTGACCAACAATGGCAGCGGTGGCTTTGGCCCTAATGCCACACTCAACGTGGGCAGTGGACCTATGGATGTCGTTGCAGCGGATGTCAACGGCGACGGCAAGCTGGATTTGATCTGCGCGAATAATTATGACAGCACGTTGACGGTGCTGAACAACACAACAATTTTCCCACCACCAAATTCCACACCGTCGCTGACCATTAATCTTCAGGGCAACAACATGCGCGTATCGTGGCCGTCGGCTTCGGCAGGTTGGTCGTTGCAGCAGAATCCGAATTTGACGACGTCGCAGTGGGGTCCGAGCGGCTACGGCGGTTACGGCATTTCCGACGACGGGACAAATAAGAGCCTCACCATGCCATCGACACCGGGGAATTCATTTTTCCGGCTGTTACATCCGTAAGGTGTCGGTTGTCGTCGTTAGCAGTGTTCACGCTATCTGCTGTTCGTAATCTTCCAGTGACAGAATTTTCACTAACGCCCGTTTCGCATACGCCCGATACACCGCCTTCCGGACAAACCCGGCATTAAAATGCCGGGCTATCGTCATCGCGTCGCTCCGCGACGGCCAAACGCCAATTGCCCCAATCGTCCATCGCAAACTGAATACCGGAAAAGAGTGTTCAAATGCGGAATGTGCCCGTCTTCACTGCGTTACGACGCGGCGAGTTGCTTCGACGCGGCACGGAGTGCGCCCCAATTTGATTTCCGTCATCGCCAAGCATCGTACGCCTCGCCCTGTGAAATAATGCCCCGCGCCAAGGCTTCCCATTGTCTCCGCCGTATTTCACAGGGCGAGCCACGCGACCCGTTGCCCCTGCGGAATTTGGAATGCG
>DASZAB010000037.1:0-3549 GCA_035945675.1 Verrucomicrobiia bacterium
CTTAGCCGGAACGATTCAGTTGAAGGGGATTGTTGCATAGGATTGGCGGGTTTATGCTTGAAGTGAGGCAACTGCATTGCAGTTGGGCAAAGCGGTGAGTTTGGTGAGGATTTCGCGCCACCAATGGCGGTGATCGTCGCCGCGCACTGCCAGTTTGAGTGTCGGTTTGCCACGCGCCCGACTCCATACGGCGGCGCGCGAAAACAACCTCCAGCGCAGTGTGTTGAGTTCGCATTTTTCCAACTGCCCCAGCCGCCGCTGCAACAGCACACACAGGTTGTAGGCGGCGATGGCCAGATGATGCATCGCCTCGGTGCCCCAAAAATTATCCACGCACAGCCGCTTGACTGCGAATTGTTCGCCCAGCTCCTTGATGTGGTTTTCGATGTCGGCCCGGCCATTGTATTGGCGCCAGACGCCCAGCGCGTCCACGCTGGGCGGCAGGTTGGTGACCAGCGCTTGAAAGCGGTAGCCGGGAACCTCCAATAGCGTTTTGCCGCCGGCAGCGGGGCGTTGCTCGATCCGCTGGCGAATGACGATCAGGCGCCGACCCGGCTGCTCCAGTGCCACTTCCTGAACTTCCAGGCCGGCCATTGGCGTGCCTTGCCAGTGTGCGTCGTCATGCCGGCAGAGGCTTTGGACCTTTTGCGTCAGGCGCGCCACAAAAATGAAGTTCAATCCCAGCGCCTGTGCGCACTCCTGCACGCTGGCATCGCCAAAACCCGCGTCGCCCCGCACCAGCCTGATCCGAATGTGCAACGGCAATCCTTCCACGGTCTGGCGCAAAAACTCCGCCGCGCCGTTAGCGCAGGAACTGTCGCCCCGGCGCAGCCAGTAGTTGGCGATGAGTTTGCTTTCCGCCAGGGCGGCAATCAGTGGCCGGTGACAGGGCTTGAGTCCCGCTCGCGTGTAACCGACCCTGACGCCTTGTTGATGACCATCCTCGTGCAGCAGCGACCATGAATCCAGGTCCAACGTGCCGCCTTCTTTGATCGAGGGCAGACTCCAAACCGCCTGCCGGTGCAACCGGTTCAGAGCGTTGCAGGCTTTTTGACCGAACACCTCGAAGAACCGGCTCAAGGTCGATTGACTGGCAATGGCCTCTACGCCCAGCACCTCACCCAAGGCCCGATCGCTTTGTAACCATGCCACCCGGGAGAGCTTGTCGGCACCGCAAAGAATGCCCCCGAGGTAACCCAGTGCCACGTCGGTCGGATCGTAAGCATTGGGACTGGTCGGACAATGGGGCAAAACTTCCCGCAATTGCTGTCGGAAACGCTTTTGATGCAGAAAATGTGACCACACGATCATACCCCCGTGTGCCGTCAACCGCTGGTCGCTAAATGAAATCCGTATAGACGACGTGGCATCTTTGGTGTCAATTGGCAGGCGCACCGTTTGGTCCGCCTCCCGTCGAGGCTCGGGAACTTGATTTGGTTTCATCACCACAAGCCCGCCAAACGGTGCTCCCACTTTCAAGCTGAATCGTTCCGGCTTAGTGTTACCTATCACCGGTTCGCACCACACCAAAGGCCAAACCGAACTATATTTCGCCAACGTCCACCTCGGGAATCTCACCTGTGGTTCGGCGGGGCGATTCCGGCCTTCGGCCTACATCGCCCCGCCGAACCACAATCCCCTTGCTAAATAAACCACAACATCCACACTAAAAAGTGTAACCCATCACCCTGGACTAAGTGTTACCTATCACCGGTTCGCACCGATACTGCTAATGGGGCTACTGAAGGTGGCTTATCGCTTATTGAGGATGCTTTGGACTATCTGAAAGACCGAATGAATCCAGAAAATGGAAACGGTCCATGTCCTGGAAATGGATCAGGAAATAATAACAATAATAACGACATATGGAATTTTATTAATCAAGCACAAACGGGCGAAATCTTGTGGTAGTTATGTATAATTAATCGTATGAATCAAAAAAACGTAAAGCTGCTGCTATTTATTTTGGCCATACTCGGAGCACTATATTCAATTTATTCACTTGCCTATCTGCCGCGCCAAGCAGCCGTTCGACAAGTAAAGCATCAATATAATGCAGCCGTTGAGCAATTAAATCAAAGTCCACCGGGAATAGGAAGGGCTGAAGAATTTATTCAACAATTAAAGGCAATAAACATTGACCATGCCCCAGCGGAAATCCAACGAGACCTGCAAGAATATGCCGATACGCTTAATCAAGCATTGCAAACACTTAAAAAAAGCGGCAACACGACGGCCTACGACAAAACAATTGCAAGAGAGAGAGATAAACTTGCTGCAGATTTTAAAAAATATGATTGAATCGAAGGCATAATAATTTCTTATTGTTCTACTTAGTGCGTTTGAAGAAAATACCATATATCAAAATTGCAATTATGATGATTATTGCGATGGTATCAACGAAATGAGGTAAATGAAGATTATTATTTATGACAATCGCTAAACAACTTGATAGGCCGATTTTCAGTAAGCGTCACGCCCCAAGCTTGGAATAAAAGCCAACTGCCGGCGCATCGGCTCGCGTCATAAACGTGGTAGCTTAATATCTCTCACACTTACGACTCCGCTACGGTTGCTCTGTCAAGAAGGTGCTTGGCGTGACGCTTACGGTTCAACAAATCTCGTAGCCGCCGAGGTGACGAGGCGAATTCATTATTTGGCCGGTAACTCAGGTCTGCCTCCTCACATCGGCGGCCACAGTTTTATAGAAAATGCACTAACCCGTATTACCGTAAGTAAAACCAGCCCTCCGTCACACCGCTGCTGTGTCCCCTGAAGCCAATGTCTGATTCCTGATGGGGAGCGTAGTCTCCCTCTGATCCGGCTGCATTTAACCGCGTGAGTAAACCCTCGTGATGCGCCGATGGCATTCCGACCCGCCAACCTATCCGCCTTAATAAGGTGTTGAACATGGCCTGTGAACAACAAGACGATGGGCATACCGCAAAAGAACCGGGGCCGACTTGGTAAGTCGGCCCCGGGCGATTTACAGGCCTGTTGAAACTTTATTTGCGCCGACGGAGGAATAACAGCCCGCCAAGCCCAATGCCGGCCAGCGCCATGGTGCCCGGCTCAGGCACAATTTCCATGTATTGGATTTGGAAATTGTCGGCCGTGTCGTTCGGGCCAGTTGAACCGCCGCCGCGATAATTCCGGAAGTTGACGTAATTGATCGTCGTCCCTGATGGAAGTGTTCCATTTACAACGGCAGATCCTATGCTGAGGGTATAGGAGGTCGCCGTGTTCAGGGTTAAATCAATTTGCACCACACCGTTGTTTGCAGTAGAACTGGCAGTGGTCGCCTGGTTGCCGCCGTTGCTATCCTGCACCGTCCAGTACGGATAATGTGTGTAGTAACCGAACACCTGGGACCGGATTCCAGTCAAGGGCTGAGTGCCACCAGGTGTGCCAGCAGGGTAGTTGCCAGTGCCGTCAAAGAACAGGATATCGAATCCGCCATAAAAATGGTATGCGGTGGGATTCTCGATGAGCGCCTGAAACGTTTGGCCGGGCTGCAATCCGCCGTTTGCGGTAATGGACCGCCCGACA
>DASZAB010000038.1:0-10592 GCA_035945675.1 Verrucomicrobiia bacterium
AACTGGTGCCCTTCGCCAAGGCGCCGGATGACGGCTACAACTATGGCACGCCGGAATATTTTGCGACGGCGATGCCGACGCGCACCGGTGCGATTCCATTGGTCGTTAAATCTTACGATGGCCGGCCCATTAAAATCGAGGGCAACGCGCTTTATCCCGGCGGCAACGGCAGCACGGACCGCTACGCCCAGGCTTCGATCCTGAATCTGTACGATCCCGACCGCGCCCAGCGGTTCGCCAAAAGTGGCAAGCCGGTATCACGCGACGACGCGTTGAAATTTCTCGACGGCCTGTCGAAAAAATTCGCAGCCAACCAGGGCGACGGACTGGCGTTCCTCGCCGAAAGCAGCACCTCGCCGTCGCGGGCGCGGCTCCAGAAAATCATCGCGACAAAATTTCCGAAATCGAAATGGTTCGTTTACGACGCGATTGATTCCGACATTCACCGGCGCGCGGCGACGCGGGCGTTCGGCCAGCCGGTGCGTCCGATTTTCCATTTCGACAAGGCGAAAGTGATTCTGTCGCTCGACTGTGATTTCATCGGCGGCGAAGACGGCGCGCATAATTACATCGCCGGCTTTGCCAAAGGCCACAAACCGGAGAACGGCGGCATGAGCCGGCTTTACGCCGTCGAATCATTGTTTACGCTCACCGGTTTGAATGCGGACCACCGGCTGCGCATCGCGGCGAGTTTGGTGGGACAGGTGGCAGCGGCGATTTTTGCGCAGGTTTCCGGTTCACCGGTTTCGATTCCCGCGGGTGTGGATGCGACATGGATTTCCGAATGCGCCAAAGATTTGGCCGCCAATCGCGGCAATGTCCTGGTCGTTGCCGGCCAGCGCCAGCCCATGGAGGCACACCTGCTGGCGCACGCCATTAATTCTGCGCTCGGTGCGATTGGCGCCACCGTGACCTTGCTGCCGACGGCGGGAAATGCTGAAGCAGATATCACGAATTTCAACGCCGCGGCAACCGACACGCTGGTAATTCTCGGCGGAAATCCCGCGTACCAGTTGAGCTGGACGACGGCCCAAAAACCGAAAACTGTCGTCCGTCTCGGCTATTACGAGGATGAAACATTTGCCGTCAGCGACTGGCATTTTCCCATGGCGCATTATCTGGAGTCGTGGGGCGACGCGGTGACGAGCGACGGAACGCTGGTGCCCATTCAACCGTTGATTCAGCCGTTGTTTGGCGGGCTGACGGAACTGGAAATTCTGGCCCGTTTGGCCGGTGAATCCCAAACCAGTCCTTACCACATCGTTCGGACCACATCCGGTGGTTCAGAGGAGTCGTGGAAGCAATTTTTGTTCAACGGGTTTTTAGCGGGTTCCGCCTCCAGGGCGGTGGTGGCAGGCGTCACTTCTGCCAAACCGGGCCTCCAGGCCGCCGCCGCGCCATCCGCAACCAGCCTCGAAGTCATTTTCTACCGCGACGCAAAGATGGACGACGGGCGTTATGCCAACAACGGCTGGCTGCAGGAACTGCCCGATCCCATCACGAAAATGGTTTGGGACAACGCCGTGCTTATCAGCCGGAAGACCGCGCGCGAACTCGGCGTGCAAAACGGCGACCTCGTCGAAATCACATTGAACGGCCGCAAAGTCAACGGTCCCATCTGGGTGCAGCCCGGCATGGCGGATTATTCGCTGGGCCTGGCGCTCGGGTATGGGCGTGAAAGGGCAGGACGCATCGGCAGCGGCGTCGGGTTCAATGCTTATAAAATTTTCACCGGACAATATATTGAAACCGGGGCGACGATTCGCAAAACCGGCGCGACGCACGTGATGGCCTGCACCCAGAATCATTGGTCCATGGAAGGCCGGCCCGCCGTGCGCGAGGCAAATTTAAAGGAGTTTCGGAAGAACCCGGAATTTGCCCCGGAAATGCACGAGAAGGAGCCGCCCGTGGTCGCGCCGTTGTATCCCAATCCGCTGGACCAGGCGGAGAAGAAGGCGTTGCAGCAATGGGGTTTGGTGGTGGATTTGACGGCGTGCGTCGGCTGCGCCACGTGCGTGGTCGCCTGCCAGAGCGAGAACAATATCCCGATAGTCGGCAAGGACCAGGTATTACGCAGCCGCGAGATGCACTGGATGCGGATTGACCGTTATTACACGGCCAACCCGGCCAGGGAAACGGAGGCCGATTCGTTCCTCAAGGACAGCGAGCAACAGTACGAGCGGTGGATTGATGACGTGCAGGCCGTGAATCAGCCGATGCTTTGCCAGATGTGCGAGGCCGCACCGTGCGAAAACGTCTGTCCCGTCAACGCGACGATGCACGACCAGGAAGGTTTGAATGTGATGGTGTACAACCGCTGCATCGGCACGCGGTATTGCTCAAATAATTGTCCGTACAAAGTCCGCCGTTTCAATTATCTCGATTTCAACAAGCGTCCCCTGGCTGATCTCAAAGGACCGTTTTATCCCACGCCGCTCCTGCACAAGACGAATGGGAAATGGGACATGGTGAGCTGGTGGAACAGTCCGAACACGAGCAGCATGCGGCCGGAAGACGAATGGGATTTGCTAAAGATGGCCAAGAACCCGGACGTGACGGTGCGACAGCGCGGCGTGATGGAGAAATGCACCTATTGCATCCAGCGCATCCAACGCGCGGAAATCGCGCAAAAGGTCAAGGCCGGCCCGTCGGGCAATGTGCGCCTGAAGGAAGCCGAAGGCACGATTCCCAAAACCGCGTGCCAGCAGGCCTGCCCGGCACAGGCGATTGCCTTCGGTGACATCAGCGACCCGGACAGCACGGTCAGCCGATGGAAAGGGTCCAGTCGCAATTATGCCGTGCTGGGCGATTTGCTGACGAAGCCGCGCACGACCTACCTGGCGCGCATCCGGAATCCCAACCCGGCCATGCCCGATTATCACGAGCCTTACAGCGCCGAGGAATATGAAACGCACGGCGGTGAATTCCATGCCGTTGAACCGAAAAAGAGTTAACGCAAAGACGCAAAGAGGCAGAGACGCAAAGAATGAAAATGGAATTAAGAAAATCTTTGGGTAGCACCCGCCTCCGGCGGGTTCAATTCGGCGTCCCGCCGAATTGCGGCGGCGCGCGTCCGATGGCTTTTAATCGAACCGGTAAAGGTGGCGCTCGTTTGCCAAAGGTTTCGGGCGTGACGCCCGAAACGGCCCGCGGGACGCGGGCGCTACCACATTTATCCGCGGGCCTTTGCGTTAAAAATTGAAGAATCAAATGGCTGAATCCATGACCCGACTGGAAGCACTGGTCCCGCCGAAGGAATTGCGGCGCGGCCCGCAGGCGCCCTATCAGCGCGGCCTCGGCGGGCTGACCGACCATCTCACCGCCATGGCGGAAGGAAAGACGCCGCTCTGGTGGTGGGTCCTGTTCCTGCCCGCCGCGTTCTGCGCGGCGGTGGTGTTGCCGTCCATGTTGGTGTACCTGATTTCCACCGGCGTCGGGGTCTGGGGCAACAACGTGCCCGTGGCCTGGGGCTGGGACATCATCAATTTCGTGTGGTGGGTCGGCGTGGCCCACGCGGGCACGCTGATTTCGGCGATGCTGTTTCTGACGCGGCAGCACTGGCGCACGGCCATCGGACGCGCGGCGGAGGCCATGACCGTTTTCGCCGTCATGTGCGCCGGACTTTACCCGGCCGTCCACGTCGGGCGCGTCTGGTTTGCCTGGTGGCTGTTTCCCATCCCGCTCACCACCGGGATGTGGCCGCAATTCCGCTCGCCGCTCATGTGGGACGTGTTTGCCGTCAACACCTACCTCATCGTTTCTTCGCTGTTCTGGTACATGGGTTTGATTCCCGACCTCGCCTTGCTGCGCGACCGGGCGACGTCGCGGGTGCGGAAATTCCTCTACGGCCTGTTCGCGCTGGGCTGGACCGGCTCGGCCCGGCAGTGGCACCATTATGAAAAGGCTTATCTCGTTCTTTCCGGCCTGGCCACGTTGCTGGTGTTCACCGTGAGTTCCATCGTCGGCATGGACTTTGCCACGTCGCAGCTCGCCGGCTGGCACGAAACCATCTTCCCGTTCTATTTCGTGGCGGGCGCGGTCTTTTGCGGGTTCGGCATGGTGCTGGTGCTGCTGATTCCGTTGCGCAAATGGTGCCACCTCGAGGACATCATCACCCTGCGGCACATCGACCGGGTCTGCAAAATGACGCTGATGATGGGCTGCATCATGGGCTACATCTACGTGATGGAATATTTCATCGCCTGGTATTCCGGCAGTCCTTATGACGCCTGGGTGTTCGGCCACCGGTTGTTCGGACATTATTACTGGTTCGGCGGCTGGATCATGATCGGGGTCAACGCCCTGCTGCCGCAGTTGTTCTGGATTAAAAAGGTGCGGCAGAATCTCAAACTCATCTTCGTCATCGCCATTCTCATCAACATCGGCATGTGGTTCGAACGCTTTACCATCATCGTCGGCTCGCTGTACCAGGATTTCCTGCCGTCCAGCTGGCATCCGTTCTATCCGACGTGGGTGGATGTCTGCACTTTTATCGGCACCCTGGGCGTGTTTTTTACCATGTACCTGTTGTTCGTCCGGTTCCTGCCGATGATTGCCGTCTCGGAGGTCAAGGCCATCACGCCGCAGGCCGACCCGCAGCACCCGCTCGGCGGCGCGAAAGGAGGCCGGCCATGAACGGCACGCCTTACGGTCTGATTGCCGAATTTGACTCGCCGGCGGCGGTGCTCCACGCGGCGGAAAAGGTCCGCGACGCCGGGTTCCGGCGCTGGGACGTTTTCTCGCCATTCCCGGTTCACGGCCTCGCCAGGGTGATGGGCCTGAAGAACTCGCTTGTCGGCTGGTTTGCGCTCGTGTTCGGCGGCAGCGCCTTCCTCGGGTCCATGTTGATGATCTGGTACATGAACGGTTACGATTACCCGATTCTTACCGGCGGCAAACCGATGTTCAGCCCGCCGCAGGCGCTCGTGCCTTCCTACATTCTGCTCGTGCTGGCGTCGGCGGTCGGCGCGTTTGTCGGCATGGTGGCGCTGAACCGGTTTCCGCGCCTGTACCATCCGCTGTTCAAACACAACCGCTTTGCCCTCGCGTCGCGTGACAAGTTTTTCCTGGTGATCGAAACGTCCGATCCGAAATTTTCCGAAACCGAAACCCGCGCGTTGCTGGAGTCCGCCGGCAGCACGCACCTCGAACTGGTCGTGGAGTAATGCGCTATTTCCTCCTCCTCTTCCTGACGGCCGCGGCCGTGGTGGTCGGCATTGCCGGCTTGCGCGGGCATCTGTCGCGCAAGCCGCCCATTTTAATCATTCCGGACCTGAACCATCAGTTCAAACTGCGCCCGGAACAGCCGAACGACTTTTTTGCGAACGGCCAGAGTTCGCAGTTGCCGCCGCCAGGCACGGTCCCGCGCAGCCGGCCGATGCCAACCGCCAGCGGCCCGGTCTATCCCTACGAAGATTCGCCGGCCAACACGGGGTTCATTACCGGCACAACCAATTTTATCGCAACGAATCCGCTGCCGGTCACCCCGGCGCTCCTGCGGCATGGGCGCGCGCAGTTCGAAATTTACTGCACGCCGTGTCATGGCGCGCTCGGCGACGGCAACGGCATCATGAAAAAGCTCGGGGTCATGCCCGCCGTGGCCGACTTGCACGACAAACGCATTGTGGAAATGACCGACGGGGAGATCTTTAACACCGTGACCCGCGGGAAAGGCTTGATGGCCGCCTACGGCCCCACGGTTTCCATCCGGGACCGGTGGGCCATCATCGCCTATGTGCGGGCGCTGCAATTGAGCTGGCTCGGCTCGACCAACGATTTGCCGCCCGCCCTGCAGGCCGCGCTGAAGTGAGCAATATGAATCCGTCGAACGAATCAAACCCACCGCCGCCGCTGGATCTGTCCGGATGGCAGAGGCTGCCCGGCATTTTGCTGGTCGTCGGCGCGGTGCTTTCGGTCATTGGCCTGGTGAAAAGCCCGGCGGAATTCGGCTATGCCTGGCTGACGGCGTTCATGTTTTATTTGACCATCGCGCTGGGCGGCTTGTTCCTGGTGATGATCCATCACCTGACCGATGCCGGCTGGTCGGTCGGCATCCGGCGTTTTTGCGAACACCTCGGCGCGTTGCTGTTCCCCTGGCTGGCGATTCTGTTCGTGCCGGTTCTGGCGCTCGCGCCGAAAGTCTATACTTGGATGACACTCAGTCCGCACGACAACCGCGCGTTGAGCGCCAAATGGCCGCTGTTCACCTGGCCGGGCTTCACCGTCGCGTCGCTGGCGATGTTTGGCGTCTGGTGGCTGCTGTCATCGCGCCTGCGCCACTGGTCGCTTAAACAGGATGAAAGCGGCGCCGCGCTCTGCACCTACCGGATGCGCTTCCATTCGGGGTGGGGGATCCTGGCCTTTGCGGCCACGATTACGCTGGCATCCGTGCTGTGGATGAAATCGCTCCAGTATCAATGGGCCTCGACGATTTATGGGATGTATTTCTTCGGCAGTTGCGCCTTCGTCGGCGTCGCAACGGCTTATTTAATCACCATGATTTTGCAGCGGCAGGGCGTGTTGACCGGCGTGCTCCGCGACAGCCCGTTTTATTACCTTGGCACGCTGCTGTTCGCCTTCACGCTGCTCTATTCCTACTTCGGGTTCGCGCAATATTTCGTCGTCTGGAACGGCAATATTCCCGATGAAAACTTCTGGTATCTCATCCGCGAAAACGGCTCCTGGTGGTGCCTGGACATGCTCATCATCTTCGGCCATTTCCTGCTGCCGTTCCTGGTGCTGCTGCCCATTTGCGTGAAGTCCAATTTCAAAATCATGTTCTGGATCTGCCTCTGGGCGTGGGCGATGAACTTTGCCGACCTGGCTTTCAACATCCTGCCCGTGGAACACCCGCACGGATATCCGTTCCAATGGCTCTGGCTGCAATTTGGCTGCCTGGCCTTCATGGGCGGTCTGCTGGCCCGGGTTTTTATTAAGAATTTCAACGCCCACGCGCCGTTTCCGAAACGCGACCCGCGCCTGCTGGAAGCCATGGGCGTCAAATACGAAACTCCGGAGGAAATCGCCGCCACCACGCCAACCCTGGGAGGTCATCCATGAATCCGGCCACGACCAATCAACGCCCGGTGTGGCATGTCGGCTTGGGCTTTCTGATCGCCAGCTTTCTCTTCGCCCTCCTTGTTTTGGCCGTGAGGCATTCCGTGTGCGCTCCCGCGATTGATGCCGACCGCGCCGCCGAACGGGCCAGGGACCTGGCTCAAATCCGCGCGGCCGAAGTGCAGGCGCTGAATCATCCCGGCTGGATTGACCGCCAACGGGGCGTCGTGCGCCTCCCGATTGATGTCGCCATGAACCTCGTTGCTCAGGAATGGCAAAATCCGGCCGTCGCGCGCACGAACCTGATAGCTCGCGAGGAAAAGGCGACCGCGCCGGCGCCCGTGGCGCCGGCCCAGCCGAATGCTTTTGAATGAGTACGAACGAAAAATCTGGCAGCGGCGGGCTTTCCAGCCCGGGTGGGGTGAGCGTCCCCGCGAGCCGGACACGGCGCGCCGAAGCTTTGCCAAGGCGGCTCGTCAGTAGCCTCGCCCCACCGGGTGAAATGTCTCCGGCGGACATTGACCGTTCCTGCTGCGTGCCCATGCTCGCGCTCTTTGGCGGGGCAGCCCTTTGGCTTGTCGTCGGCTCAGTGATCGGCCTGATGGCCTCAATCAAATTCCATGCGCCGGACTTTCTTGCGAACTGCGCCTGGCTGACGTACGGCCGGCTGCAACCGGTGGCCGACGACGCGCTGCTGTACGGATTCTGCCTGCCCGCCGGACTCGGCGTGGCGCTCTGGCTGCTGGCGCGGCTCGGCCAGACGCCGTTGCGTGGAGCCGTTGTCCCCATCCTCGCCGCGAACCTCTGGCATCTCGGCGTGTTCGTCGGGCTGTTTGCTATTTTGATCGGCGACAGCACCGGCTTCGCGTGGCTCGAACTCCCGCGCGGCGCTTCCGTCCCGATTTTCTTTGCCTATTTGCTGCTGGCGCTGTGGGCGATCATGGTTTTTGCCGGTCGTCGCGAACGCGGCCTCTATCCGTCCCAATGGTTTCTGGTGGCTGCGCTGTTCTGGTTTCCGTGGATTTATTCAACGGCCAATCTGTTCCTGGTCGCCTGGCCGGTGCGTGGCGTGACCCAGGCCGTCATCAACTGGTGGTTCGCCAATAACCTGCTCGTCGTCTGGACGGGCCTGGTCGGAGTGGGCGCGGCGTTTTATTTCCTGCCCAAATTCACCGGCCGTCCGTTGCAAAGCTATTACCTCGCGTTGTTCGGGTTCGGAACGTTCATCCTGTTCGGCACCTGGTGCGGCATCCCGCCGGGCGCGCCAGTGCCTGTCTGGATGCCGACGCTCAGCGCGACCGCCACCGTCCTGTTTTTTGTCCCGTTGCTGGTCATCTCGCTGATCGGGTTGCGGACGGTATGGGGCTCGATCAGGTCCAGATGGGATAACGGACCGTTTTGCTTCATTGGTTCGGGCATGGATTTCTTCTGCCTCTCAGGCCTGATGCTGGTCGCCATGGCTTGCCCGAAAATCAGTCCGGTGACCCAATTCACCTGGTTCGGCCCGGCGGAAACGCAACTTCGCCTCTACGGCTTCTTCGCCATGACCATGTTTGGCGCAATCTATTTCCTGTTGCCGCGCGCCGTCGGCATCGAGTTTCCTTTCCCCAAACTCGTACGCGTTCATTACTGGGTTTCGTTGCTCGGGATCACGCTCCTGGTTGTGCCGCTGGCCATCGGCGGAGTATTGCAGGGATTGAAGCTGCAAAATCCCGGCATCGCCTTTGCCGACACCACCAAAGCCATGCTGCCTTTCCTGCGCGTCAGCACGCTTGGTCTGACGGCCATCCTGCTGGGCAACCTGCTGTTCTTTGTCAACGTGCTGGGCCTGACCCTCCGCTGGAAACTCGCATTGCTTAAACAATTCATCGCGTTTGTGAAATCGCCGCTCGAACCGGGGTCCGCCTGCGCTTCGCTGCGGCCCGACAAGGAGGTGGGCGCATGAAAAACGGTTTTCTGGTGGTCCTCGCTGCGTTCGTCGCGCTCGGCGGTTCGTGGTGCGGTTTTGTGCTCGCGCCGGTTCTGCAGCTGGGCGGCGGGAAACAAACGCCCATTCTCAATTCGTCCGACCTCTATCCGGTGGACCGGCCCGGCCTGGCGAACCAGGGTTTGCAGGTCTATCGCGCCAACGGCTGCGCCGCCTGCCATACCGAACAGGTCCAGCAAAGCGGCGTCGCCTGCGACGTGGTCTTGACCGGCGCCGGCAAGAATCCGACGGCGGTGACCAATCTGATTTCGTCTCTCAAATTGAACGGCCTCCACAAAGAAGTGGCCGATACCCTGGTTGATAAAATCACTGCCGCCGGCGGCAAGGCGGAAATTCACATCGTTGCCACCGGCCCGGACGTCGCCCGCGGCTGGGGCCGGCGTCACAGCGTCGCCGAAGATTTCCTTTACGACGACCCGGTGCAGCTTGGCAGCCTGCGCATCGGGCCGGATTTGGCGGACGTGGGCACGACCCGGCCGGATGTGAACTGGCAATTGGCCCATCTGTACGCACCGCAAAGCGTCGTGAACGGTTCGGCCATGCCGCCGTTCCGTTATCTTTTTAAGGTTCAAAAAATTGGCAGCGCACCTTCGCCGGACGCCCTGGCTTTTCCGAAAGGTTTCGGGCCGCCGGCCGGTTACGAAGTGTTGCCGACGCCACAGGCGCAGGAACTGGCGGCATATCTGTTGAGTTTGCACGCGGAGGTCCCGCTGCACGACGCGCCGTTTAGCCAGCCGCTGGCCGCATCCAAACCATGAACGACCAATCGAAATCCGGCACGCCGCAGACGCCTGACGCCGAACCGACGGTTTCGCGTTCGACGGTGCCAATTTGGATCATTGTGCTGACCCTGGTGCTGTTGTTCCTGGGCATGGTCTATTTCGACCACCACGGCGGCTGGTTCAATTCCCAGGTCTATGGTCCGTATGCCTCCTCGGCGGAACTGGAGTTATATCAGCCGAAATCGGGTGAGGCCGCCATTTTGGCACGCGGCAAGGCGCACTATGACCAGGTCTGCGGCTTGTGCCACGGCCTGGACGGCCTGGGCAAACCCGGCCAGGCGCCGCCGCTGGCCGGCTCCGAATGGGTGGACACCAAAGGCATCCAGCGGTTCGTATCCATTCCGCTGGCGGGCGTCAGCGGCCAGCTGGCCGTCAAAGGCCAGACCTGGAGTCTCTCCATGCCGGCGATGGGCGCGGCGATGTCCGACTCCGATCTCGCCGACGTGCTGACCTATATCCACAGTTCGTGGGGCAACAAGCAGGGGCCGGTGACGGCGGATGAGGTCAAGGCCATCCGCGCCAAACTGGGCGCGCATCCGCAGCCGTTCAGCAGCGACACATTGAAAGCACTGCCGGAATAAAATTCCGGGAGCGCCGGCCTCCGACCGGCGTGTTGGCAATCGCAACCATAAGCGTGCCGGCGAGGAGGCCGGCGTTCTGGGAACTTTCTCAAAATATTCCGCCGCCGACGTCGGCCGGCGCAAATTATTTGAAAAGCTGAACACTTCCAATTTGCCTGCCCCACCGCAGCGCCGCAAGAGCGAAAC
>DASZAB010000039.1:0-3822 GCA_035945675.1 Verrucomicrobiia bacterium
AATTTGATTGGTCCGTAAGCGTAACCAATTTCATGCCTGTCACAGACGATGGTTGCATTATCGGTTGGTGAATGAATCCAAAGATTGTGCCGGGCATCTTGCTCAAAGAAATTCGCGTAATATGACAAAAAAGAGCGCAGCTTTTGCCGTGATAATTCTGGGCTTTGATAACGCGCCTCTTCATGTTCGGCACGCCGAGAAACGATCAAGACGTAAAGAAAAAAGAACGGATCGGCAATTAAGTCTGAAAGGGACAACAGCAAATTCACAAAGCTATCGTCCGAAGTGAAACAAAGTCTATTGCCGCCAGTCTTTATTTTTTCAAAACAGAATTCGTTTCTGAAAGCGGGTTGTGTAAAAACTCCATTTTGAAGGACCTTGAATTTAATCAGAGTCTGAGAATTTGTTGTCATGCCGCTTTCGCCACAGTTTTCTTTTCCAGCGCAGCGATGACGCTCTCCAGAATCCATTTGCCGTCGTCGCTGCCGAGCAGCGGTTCACACGCGCGTTCGGGATGGGGCATCAGGCCGGCCACGTTCCGGCGTTCATTGCAGACGCCGGCAATGTTCAACAGCGAACCGTTCGGGTTCGCCGTGTCGGTCAGATTGCCGTTGGCGTCGCAGTATTGCCATAAAATCTGGTTTTTGGCCTTGAGCTTCGCCAGCGTTTCCTCGTCGGCGAAGTAGCAGCCTTCGCCGTGGGCAATGGGAATTTTCAAGAGTTTGCCCTCCGGAATTTTGTTCGTGAACGGCGAGTCGCGCGTGACGGTTTTCAGAAAAATGTGTTCGCAATGGAATTGCAGATCGCGGTTGCGGACGAGTGCGCCTGGCAACAGGCCGGCTTCGGTCAGGACCTGAAATCCGTTGCAGATGCCCAGCACCAGACCGCCGTTGTCGGCGAATTGTTTCACGGCTTGCATGACCGGACTGAACCGGGCGATGGCACCGCAGCGGAGATAATCGCCGTAGCTGAAGCCGCCGGGTACGACCACCGCGTCGGCGTCGCCGAGCGAGGTTTCCTTGTGCCAGAGGTAACGCGCCGACTGGCCGAGCACGTCGCGCAGGGCGTGGATGGCGTCCTGGTCGCAGTTGGAGGCGGGAAATTGTAAAACAGCGAAGTTCATAGTCAGTGGTCAGCGGTCAGTAGCCAATAGTCGGTAGCGATGTTCGTACGCCAGTTGTTACTGACGACGAACTACTGACTGGTGACCCGGTGAAACTCATTCGATTTCCAGTTTGTAATCTTCAATGATCGGGTTGCTCAAAAATTTATGCGCCGCGTCGTTCAACGCCTGTTGGGCGGCACCCTTGTCCGTGCCGGGCGCAAGTTCGATCTCGATGTATTTGCCGACGTGGACGGCGGCGACGCCCTGGTAACCCATTTGCTCAAGCGCATTCCGGACGGTCTTGCCCTGCGGATCCACCACGGCTTTCTTTGGAGTAATGACAATTTTGGCTTTCATCTTCGCGCCCCAACATCCTGGAGCTGGCGGAGGAATCTTGTGAAAAAGCGCCCGCCCGGGCCAGCAATTTCTGAACGCCGTTATGTGAAAACGGAGCGCCGGTGTCCGACCCGGCGCGAAGGTGTTGATTTTTCAAACACGCCGGGTCGGAGACCGGCGCTCCATCCGCGCAGCGTCTGGATTGCTTTGGCTTCAGCCCCGCCTTGGCGGGCCGATCACCGCCGTGTTTGATTTGTTCAGACGCACCCCACACGCCGGACAGTTTTTGGGGTGCACGCCACAAGAAGCGTTGAATTTGTCTGTTTCCTGCGCCATTGTTGTCGCCGTGAATACTTCGATTTCTCTGGAAGAACCGGCGGTCGGCAACATCAGTGCCGAACGCAAAGCGCTCGAACCTTGTTCCATCGTCATCTTTGGCGCGAGCGGCGACCTCACCGCGCGCAAGCTCATCCCGGCGTTTTATCATCTGTGCAAAGACAAACAAATGCCGGCCTCGTTCCGCGTCATCGGTTTCGCCCGGCGCGACAAGACGGATGAATCCTGGCGGAACGAATTGCGTGAGGAGCTCAACCAGTTCTCGCGCACCCAGCCGGTGGACGATACGGTGTGGAAGGCTTTTGCCAAAAATCTGTTTTACTGCCGGGGTGACCTTAACGACGCCGCCGCCTACAAAAAACTGGAGGAAATGCTGACTTCGTTCGGCAGCGGCCCGCTGCGGGAAAATCTGCTGTTTTATCTCGCCACCCAGCCAAGCCAGTTTGGTGAAGTCATCGAGCAAATCCATCGCGCCGGTCTGTTGCACAAGGAAGGCGTCGGCCGGCAGCGCATCGTGGTGGAGAAACCGTTCGGCCACGATCTCGCCTCCGCCCAGACCCTGAACCGTGAATTGACGCGCTATGCCCAGGAGCAACAGGTCTGCCGGATTGACCATTACCTCGGCAAGGAGACGGTGCAGAATATTTTGATGTTCCGGTTCTCCAACTCCATTTTTGAACGGCTCTGGAACCGGAACCTGATTGACCATGTGCAAATCACCGTCAGCGAAAAAATCGGCGTGGGCGACCGCGGCGGTTATTACGAGGAAGCCGGCGCGTTGCGCGACATGGTGCAAAACCACATGCTCCAGGTGCTGTCGTTGATTGCGATGGAGCCACCGGTCTCGCTGGCCGCCGAATCCGTCCGCGACGAAAAGGTGAAGCTGCTCAAATCCATTCGTCCGTTGACGCCCGAGGACGTGGCCAAACAGGTCGTGCGCGGCCAATACTTCGCCGGCACGATCAACGGCAAACCCGTGCCCGGTTACCGGCAGGAACAGAAGGTGAAACCGGATTCCAACGTGGAAACCTACGTCGCCTTGAAGCTGTTCATTGACAACTGGCGCTGGTCGGGTGTGCCGTTTTATCTGCGCACTGGCAAATACCTGCCCATGAGCGCCAGCGAAGTGCGGGTGCAGTTCCGTCCCGTGCCCAATGTCCTGTTCGCCGCGCGCGGCAACAAGCTGGACCCCAACGCCATCGCGCTCCGCCTTCAGCCGAACGAAGGCATTTACCTGCGGTTCAACGGCAAGGTGCCCGGCATGAGCCTGGGCGTGCGGCCCGTGCGGATGCACTTCAGCTACGACGCCGAGTTCGGCGCCTACACGCCCGAAGCCTACGAACGGCTGCTATTGGAAGCCATCGCCGGCGACGCGACGCTCTTCATCCGCCGTGACGAGGTGGAAATCGCCTGGCAAATCGTGGATTCCATCCGCTCCAGTTGGAACAGCAAACCGCTAACCAACCGGGAATTTTATGCCGCCGGCACCTGGGGCCCGGTGGCTTCGGACGATTTACTGGCGCAAAGCGGCCACGCCTGGCATGAGCCGCAAATGGTAAAGTAATTTTCGATTTACGATTTACGATTTACGATTGGCGATGGGTTCATCCAAATCCCAATTTTATGTCTGAATACAAAGCCACGATCAAATGGCAGCGGACCAGCCCGGATTTTTTGAAGGGCAAGTATTCGCGGGAACATACCTGGAGCTTTGACGGCGGCGTCACCGTGCCGGCGTCGGCGGCGCCAGCCGTGGTGCCCGCGCCCTGGTCGAATCCCGCCGGGGTGGATCCCGAAGAAGCCTTCGTCGCGGCGCTTTCCAGCTGCCACATGCTCACATTTCTCCATCTGGCCGCCAAAGCCGGATTCCAGATCGACAGTTACGAAGACGAAGCCGTCGGCCAAGTGACGAAGAACGAGAAAGGCGTGCCATGGGTCAGTCTGGTCAGATTGAACCCCAGGATTGTTTATGGTGGAGAAAAATCGCCTGCACCCGCTGATGAAGAGAGGCTGCATGATCTGGCGCACGAACATTGCTACATTGC
>DASZAB010000040.1:0-2541 GCA_035945675.1 Verrucomicrobiia bacterium
CGTGATAAAAGGCCTGCGCCACGACGACCAGGGCGGGAGCCGGCGCCTCGACGGTGAGATGGATTTTTTGCGCGCCGAACTCTTGGAAAGCGATTTTCGCTTTGGAAACATTGGTCACGGTAACCTGACGGCGCGCAGACAACGGCAGGTAAACGGTATGGCGCGGATCGAAGTCCGCACTTTCGAGTTTTTTCATCGTGTCCGCGTCACTGGCGAAGATCGGCCGTTGTCCGGCGGTGGCCAGCGGCAGATAGGATTTGCGCTCCTGCCAGGCAAAAACGGTGTTGGTGGCCGAAACCTGGGAAACGCCGAGGAAATCCAGGAGCGGCGGCACCGGTGGGGCATTTGTCCTGGCCGAATCAAGATAGACACCGTATAAAATTCCATCAATGTCCCATTCATCCTTGAGATGAAGCGAGCAAAAGCCGTCCACTTTGGGAAGATTCTCGGGAATATTGCAATTTTCAAAAAGCGCGCTGCGAACACCCGCATAGTAGTAAAGTGGATTGTCCGTCCAAGCGAGCGAGAGATACGATGAGATCTGCCGGCCCACCATGGCGCGCGATTCCCCGAATTTCGGCCGGAAGGTCATATTCAACTCAAGCGGATTGAAGGCTTTGGTGACCACTGTGGGACTTACATGCATCCCGGCGGTGACAAGGTCAAAACCGATCAAGGCCAGCACAGCCAGCCCCAGCAGGCCGCGCAATCTGACCGTCGGAACCTGGTTCAAAACGCTCAGAACCCCGACGATGGCGATCAAGAAAAACGATCGCATGGCGCCGTCCCACCATGCCAGCCGCCAGTCATATCCGGGATGGGGCAACCAGCGAGCCGTGGCCAGCAGGACGACGACCGTCAGCAGCAGGCAGGTTGCGATCACGAACAGGTCGCGCCCGTTCCTTTTCCAGTTCTGGGAAGTCACGTTTTGAAAGGCGTTGAAACCGCAAGCCACGAGCAGCGGAATCGTGAAGATTGGTATCGAAACAAACTTAATCGGGTACCGGGCAAAGCCAATCCACGGCACGAGGTGTCTGAGCCAGGCATAAACGTAACCGCCATCGCCCAGCGCCAACCACAGCCCGGCCAGCGTTATCCCGGCCAAACCACAAATTTCCGGCTGCCGTCGCAGCCGCCAGACCGCCACCGCCGCCAGCGCCAGGGTTCCAATCCCCAGATAATAGGAGGCCGTCCAAGGTTGATCCTCCTGCAGGTAAGTGCCGAAGACTGTTTCCAGACAACGAAAAAACGGGACGACAAAATTGGCCCATCCCCACAGCGGCATCGGCCAGGCATTGGCAATCAGGTACGATGAGTTGCGCTCCGAATGTTTCAACAAATCAAAAAACGGAAGGAGTTGAATGGCGGAAAGCCCGGTTATCAAAATAATCACGATGACGAACCTGCGCAGCCCCGGCCAAAATGGGATTTGCCTCCGCCACACCTGGCTGAGCCAGAGCATTCCCAGCAGGGTCCAGGTAAACACAATGATTTCCGGCGCGCCCGACAACATTTGCATCGCGCCGGCCAGGGCGGCCATCACCGTGCGACGGCCCCCGGTCCGCCAGGCTTGTTCGGCCCAAAGCATGACCAATGGCTGCCAGCTTAACGCGGCGAGATTGCTCGTCCACACCAGGCTGTTGAGCATCAGCCCGTTCAGCGCGAAGACCAGGCCGGCGATGCTCGCGGCCAATCGGTTTTCGGTCCAGCGATACGCCAGCAAATACATACCCACGCCCGCGAGCAGCAGATGGCCGAGGCAAAAATAATTCAGCGACCAGGGCAATGGGAACACCATGTAGATAAGCGACAGCGGATAACAAACCGACGTGTTCCACTGCGCCAGAAACGGCACGCCACAGTTGTTCAGTGGATTCCAGAACGGCACCTGTCCCTGCCAGAAGCTTTGATGCGCGTACCAGGCGACCGGATAAGTAAAAAGGCCGAAATCACGAAAAAAGAAGCTGTGCGTGCCCAGCATCACGCCCGGATAAAGGGCGAACAGGAACACGGCAATCAGACCCGCCAGCCGCCCCGGCGTGAATGCCTCCATCCACGACGAGGAATCGTTCTGAAGCGGCGCTTCAGTCGGGACATTTGACTGATCTTTCTGCATTGGTTTCATGTTGCGTGCGAACGACGGTTTCTGCCACCGCTGCGAAGCCCATTTATCTCAACCGCGCCTCCGCAATTTGCAGGGCATTCACTTTCTTGGTTGCATGAACAAGCCCGTCAGACAGCCGAGCAACGTCAGCGCCGAAATGACCGCGCCGAGGCGAAACATCCAATCTACGTAACGCAGCGTGACTTCGTGCCGACCCGCGGGAACCTCCAGCGCCTGGAAAGCGTGATTGGCCCGCAGCAACGGGACAGGCTGGCCGTCCACATAGGCGTGCCAGTCGTGATAAAAGGCCTGCGCCACGACGACCAGGGCGGGAGCCGGCGCCTCGACGGTGAGATGGATTTTTTGCGCGCCGAACTCTTGGAAAGCGATTTTCGCTTTGGAAACATTGGTCACGGTAACCTGACGGCGCGCAGACA
>DASZAB010000041.1:0-11481 GCA_035945675.1 Verrucomicrobiia bacterium
ACGCCTCATCTTCGCGATTCCGCTGCTGCTGGTCATCAGCGCGCTGGCGTTCTGGCTGGTGCACATCGCGCCCGGCGGCCCCTTTGACCGCGAGCGCGCGCCCGCTTCACCCGAAATCGAACGCAATCTCGAGGCCAAATACCATCTGAACGAGCCGATCTGGAAACAATATCTGCGTTATCTTGACAGTCTCGCGCACGGCGACTTCGGCCCGTCCCTCAAATACCGCGACCACAGCGTGAACGACATCATCGCGCAAGGTTTGCCGGTTTCGATGACCCTGGGTTCGCTGGCGTTTTGTTTTGCCCTGGGCATCGGTTTGCCGCTCGGATTTTTCACCGCGGCGCGCCGCGGGCGTTGGCCGGATTACGCGGGCAGCTTTCTGGCCACGCTCGCCGTCTGCGTGCCGGGTTTTGTGCTGGCCCCCTTCTTGATTGTGGTGTTCGCGCTCAAGCTGAAATGGCTGCCGGTCGCGCTCTGGGAGTCGCCAATCCAAGCCATCCTCCCGATGATCGCGTTGGGGGCATTTTCGGCCGGGAAAGTCGCGCGGCTGTTTCGCGAAGGAATGTTGAACGCCATGCAATCCGAATTCGTTACGGCCGCCCGCGCCAAAGGATTGGGCGAAAACCAGTTGCTGCTCAAACACGCCGTCCGCATCGCCGTGCTGCCGGTCGTTTCCTATTCCGGACCGATGCTGGCGGATTTACTGACCGGCTCATTCGTCATCGAAAATATATTCCAGATCCCGGGCATTGGTGTGTTTCTAATCAATGGCGCTTTGAACCGTGACTACACCGTCGTGGTCGGCCTGGCTCTGCTCTACGCCGTGCTGCTGATCGCGCTGAATCTGGCGGTGGACGTTGCCTACACCTGGCTCGACCCAAGAGTGAAATATGAATGAGGCAGACGAGAGACGAGAGACGAGAGACGAGGGCCAAATGCCCTCACCCGTCCTAACGGACACCCTCTCCCATCCGATGGGAGAGGGCCGGGGTGAGGGTTTCCCTCGACCCTCGACCCTCGACCCTCGGCACTTCTCTCTCGGTAAACAGGCCTGGCAACGTTTCAAGCGCAACCGCGCCGCCGTTATCAGCACCTGGTATCTCGCCGCGCTGCTGGTTCTGGTGGTCGCCTGGCCAATCACACTTAAGGTTGCTGGTTTGTTCGGGCCATCGGGTGTCGCTTTTGCCAAAATCCACAACCCTGACCATTTGTCCAACGCGCAATTCGCCGCGCCCGCCGCGCAGCATTGGTTCGGCACGGACGTCCAGGGCCGCGACCTTTTTTCGCGGGTCATGTACGGCGCGCAAATCTCGTTGCTCGTCGGCTTCGTCGGCGCGGTGGTCAGTCTCGTCATCGGCGTCCTGTGGGGAGCCATCGCCGGCTACGTCGGCGGACGCGTGGACGGCGCACTGATGCGGATTGTGGACATCCTCTATTCACTGCCGACGATCATCTTTGTCATAGTGTTGCTGACGACGCTGGGCGCCTTGCTCAAGGCGTCGCCTTTCGTCCAGCAATCGGCCTTTTGGGGAAAGGAAATGCAAATCCTGCTCCTGTTTGTCGGGCTGGGGGCTGTCTCGTGGCTGACGATGGCGCGCATCGTGCGCGGCCAGGTGCTGTCGTTGCGGACCCGCGCGTTCGTGGAGGCCAGCCGCTCACTCGGGGCCGGCCCGGCGCGGATTCTGGCGCGACACGTCATTCCCAACATCTTTGGGGTCGTCATCACCTACATTGCGCTCACGGTGCCGGCGATTGTGCTCTACGAATCGTTTCTGAGCTACCTCGGTCTGGGGGTGCAACCACCGATGGCCAGTTGGGGCACGCTCATTGCCGAAGGTGTTTCGCAAATCAATCCCATCCGGATTTATTGGTGGTTGATTGCCTTTCCCGGCGGGGTATTGGTGACGACCTTGCTGGCGCTCAATTTTCTCGGCGACGGCCTCCGCGATGCGTGGGATATAAAAAGCAATTGAAGAAGGCAGAAGGCACGACGTGAGCCGGCCCATTGTTTCACGGGATGATTTTTGTATGGAGCGGAACTGACGTCCGCTGCTACCGCGGAACGAAACCTGAATTCTTTTTGGATTGGACGATGGGCGGAATGAATCTTGTTTTGACGCTCGCCCTCACCTTTTATCCTCTCCCCCAGGAGGGGAAATCGTTGTCGGTCGTTTCTGGTTTGGCGGATGGCAGTCCGGAAAATCCCGGCGCTCAGATTTTCAAGCGGATGACGGGCGATTCTCCTTCTCCTTGGGGAGAAGGGCGGGATGAGGGAGGTCGTGAACCAATGGCGGTCCGGTCGCGCACTCCGCATTCCGAATGCCGCAGGGCAAACGGGCCGCGCCGGCTCCTCGCACGAACCTTGACGAAGAACCCAGATACAGGCGGGAGCTTGAATTTGGTTTGGGTTGTGGTTCTACCACGGGAGCGAAGGCGGATGCGTGTTGGCGGGGCTGAAGGAGAACATGAAAAATAATTCAAATCTCACGCTATTTTTTCTTAGCTTTTATTTGACTCAACCTATCGAGCATTTGTTGTTGTGTGAGGCTGGCAGCATTTTCAGGAATATGTATATCAAATCCTGCCCGTTTTGGCGGCGCGATGTGGAGGTGTGTCACCGGTTTTTGTTCTGGCTCTGATCGTTTCTTCCGTGAGATTGGATAGTTTTGTCATTTTTTCTCTCAAGCTTGCGTACTTGGGGCGGGAGGGGAAGCCGCCCGTCTGGCTGAGTGCTGGCGAATGTGATCGAAGTTTCCATTCTCGCAGCAGGCGACAAAGCCTTCCGTCACGGTTTTCAACTCCTCCCAGCGGGCCCGGATTTGCTTGGCTTCCGGCGACGAAATCTGGTCATTCGCGGTCGCGGTGGCAATGACGTGCAGCAGGTCGGCGAATTCCTGGACGATCTGGTTGGTGGCCGGAATCAGGTAATGCGGGTGCGGGATGTTCTTCGGGTTTTGAATGAAGAAACCGCCGGCGCGCTGGCAAATCCACTGGACCAGTCGATGGTCGCCGGTGCTGGCGAGCAAGGCTTCGATGCGGTCGAGCGGGTTGCCGGTGCCGCTGCCGGAAGCATGGTTCGGCGGCTCGGCCCATTTATAAACCATGGAGAGCGACAGGCCCAGGTCGGCGGCGACCTGTTTGGGCGTCTTTTTCTCAAAAACCTCGCGCAGCAGTTCGTAGGATTGCATGGCCAGACGATGAAAAAGCCGGAGCCGCTTGGCAAGAGCGAACCGTGGTTCCCTTCACAATCCTGATCTTTCTCTTAATCGTAATCGCCGATGAACTGATTAAGATTACGATTAAGATTAAGAGGCGGAAGGAGGCTTATAAACCCCACACTAAATTGTAGATGCGGCCGGGGCGGGGTTGGTGTTTGCTAGATCCAACGTATGAAGCGACCTGGCAACCACAAACCCGCCTTTCCTGCTTGCGTTGGCAGCGAGTTGGGATTTTACTCGCCCCAGCCAAAACTCAGCGAGGGTTTATGATTATCTACGGCATCTGTCTGGTAACAGGGTTGATCTTCACAGTGGTCAGTGTTGTGTTCGGCCACTTTTTCGGACACGGCGGGCACGTGGGGGGCAGCGGCGGCAATGTGGAGGCGGGCGCAGACAGCAGTGACGCGCCGGGCCTCTCCATTTTCAGCCCCACGATCCTGGCCGCCTTTATTACGGCCTTCGGCGGCTTCGGCCTCATTTTCACCCAGTTTCAAAAAACCAGTCCGGCGGAAATCAGCGCGCCGCTCTCGCTGGTTGGCGGTTTCGTCGTAGCGGGTATGTTGTACGCTTTTTTTGGTTCGGTCTTTCGCCATACGCAAGGTTCCAGCGAATCCCACGTGGCCAGGCTGATTGGGACGGAGGCCAATATCATCACCCCGATCCCGGCGAACGGTGTGGGTGAAATCGCCTATGTGGTGGGGGACACCCGCTACACCGCTCCGGCCCGCGCGGAAAATGGCGCGGCGGTGGCCAATGGCCGGACGGTTAAAATCACCCGCATCGTTGGAACCCAGTTTTACGTCCAAGCCACTGACTGATTTAACATTCAACACTCAATATTCAACTCTCAAAACTTAACTTAAAAATGAACCTTATTCCCTTGTTGGCCGAACTGAATATCATGCAGAGCGGCATCATCATCATCGCCTCAGTCGTTATCGTCATCGTCGTGTTCCTGCTCATTTACATGGTGTTAAGCCGCTACACCAAGGTGGGGCCGAACCAGGTGCTCGTCGTGTCGGGCAGAAAACATCGCGCGGAAGACGGCTCGAAGATCGGGTTCCGCATCGTCAAGGGCGGCGGCACGTTCGTCTGGCCCATTCTTGAAAAGGTGGACATCCTGTCACTGGAGTTGCTGACGATTGATGTGCAGACGCCGGAGGTTTATACGAGCAAAGGCGTGCCGGTGAAGGTGGACGGCGTGGCCCAGACCAAGGTCAAGGGAGATGATGTTTCCATTCGCACAGCGGCCGAGCAATTTCTGGGGAAAAGCACCGACGAAATCCGCAACATCGCCACGCAAACATTGGAAGGCCATTTGCGCGCGATTCTCGGAACGATGACCGTCGAGGAGATTTATCAGAACCGCGATGCCTTCGCCTCGAAAGTCCAGGAAGTGGCCGCCGGCGACATGGCGAACATGGGGCTGAACATTATCAGCTTCACCATTCGCGACATCCGCGACGGCCAGGGTTACCTCGACGCCCTTGGCAAACCCCGCATCGCCCAGGTCAAACGCGACGCCATCATCGCCCAGGCCGAAGCCGACCGCGATTCGCAAATTCGCTCTGCGCAGGCGAAACAGGCCGGGCAGGAGGCGCAATTTGCCGCCGACACCAAAATTGCCGAGGCGCAACGCGATTATCAGTCCAACGTGGCGCAATATCAGGCCACGGTGAATCAGCAGAAGGCGCAGGCCGACCTCGCCTATGATTTGCAGAAATTCAAGACCGGCCAGCTCGTCAAGGCCGAGGAAGTCCAGGTGAGCATCGTGGAGAAGCAGAAACAGATCGAGCTGCAACAGCAGGAAATCCTGCGCAAGCAGCGCGAACTTGAAGCCACCGTCCAGAAGCCCGCCGACGCCGAACGTTACAAGGTCGAGACGCTGGCCAACGCGAAAAAATTTCAATTGGAAACCGAAGCCGCCGGCGCCGCTTCCGCGACAAAGGCGACGGGTTTTGCCGGCGCCGACGTCGTCAAGGCCACCGGCATGGCCGAAGCCGATGCGAACAAAGCCCGCGGTCTGGCCGAAGCCACCGTCATCGAGGCGCAAGGCAAGGCGACGGCGTCCGCGATGCAGGCCAAGGCCGAGAGCTTCAAGCAATACAACGAGGCGGCGGTGATTGAGATGATTGTGCGCGTGCTGCCGGAAGTGGCGGGCAAGATCAGCGAGCCGCTCAGCAAGACCGAGAAGATGGTCATTATCAACAGCGGCAGCGGCCCTGGCGGGGGCGCCAGCAAGCTGACCGGCGACGTGACCACCATCATCAGCCAGTTGCCGCCGGTGCTCGAAAGCCTGACCGGCGTGAAGTTCGAGAAATTGCTCGAACAGGTCCCCGCGCTCAAAAAGTCGATGGGAAAAGATGATAAGTAATTTGCGATTATTTCATGAAGGCAGCTCGTCTCTCCGGTTTAATGAAGAAAGCCAATGAAATTCTGGCCATCGTCGTTTCATCGGCCAAAACCGCCCGCACCTCTGGTCGCGCGTAAATCGTAAATCGTGTATCGTGAATTAAATGCGTTTGTTTGAAGCCATTATTGATGCGAACCACCGGGCGGTGGCCGGTGACAAGGAAGCAGGCCTCCATCCGGCGGATTATGAAAATGAACTGCCGGTCATTGCGTTGACGTGCATTGACCCGCGGTTGAACGCGTTTTTCCCGAACGTGCTCGCGCTGCCCGCCGACCAGTTTATCTGGCTCCGCAACGCGGGCAATATCATCTTCGATCCCATGAGTTCGATGATGCGCACGCTGGCGCTGGCTTGCGCGGTCAAGGGCGGCAAAGAAATCGCCATCATCGGCCACACGGATTGCCTGGTCGGCAAAACCACCACCCTGCAACTCCTGGACCGATTCAGGGAACTGGGCGTCGAACGGCATTTGCTGCCGGAGAATCTTAACGAATTTTTCGGCCTGTTCAGCAGCGAACGGCAAAATGTCATCAAGTCGTGCGATATTGTCCGGCACAGCCCGCTCATCGGCCCGAAAATTCCCGTGCACGGCCTGTTGCTCAACATCGAAACCGGGGAACTGGACTGGGTGGTCAACGGTTACCAAACCGTGGATACGTTGGCCAGCCGCCTGAATGAGCCCATCAGCCCTGGCGGTGCGGTGCCGGATATGCTGAAGTCGTTGCCATCTTTTCAGATCGGTGAAATGAAATTTCCCGAAGCGAAAATCGGCGAGCTGGCAACGAAAGCTCAGGAATGGCTGTCGGCGCAAAGCGGGAAGATTGGAGCAACGACTCGGGAAACCGTGCAAGACGCCGCGCCGGTGGAGCAGTCGGCGGAGGCTTTTGCCAAAAACGTCGCTGAATTTGCCCAAAGGCACTGGCCCAAGTCTCCGGCGACGCAACCGCCGCCCGTGCCGCCGAAAATTCCCATCCCGCCGCCCATCCGGCCGATCAAACGGCGTTAGAGCGGTTTCAAAAATTCTGTGACCGCCGGGAAGATTGACGCCCGACCGGACCACGCGCCAGCGTCTTGGACTGCGGCAGCCCTCTGCCGCTCGTGGGAATCATGGCGCGCCGGAAAGCGGCAGAGGGCTGCCGCAGTCCAAAACCTCGCGGAATTTTCCATCCGTCATTCCGAACAGGCCACAGCTTTATTTAGAACGACCAACTCCATTTTTGGACCGCCAATTGGGGCCTCGTGTAACTCGTCCCTCCGGGATCAAAACGAACGCTGATAGTCATTGATGCGCCAGCGGAGAAAGGCTGAACAATGTTTCGGCGTGGCTTTGTTGCACAACGGCCAATAGGCGTCAAAATCCTTCTCCAGTTTTTGCAGTTCTCGAATACCAGTCTGCGCCAGCCGTTTTGCCTTCGACCTCTTTCCCGCGGCCACGGCCTGTTGCCACAACATGAACCAACAGGACTGTATGGCCATGCGCGCGGCCAGGTCCAATTCTTGTGCGGAGCGCCGGTCTCCGACCCGGCGCGTGGCCAATGGAGCAGTTTGTTTTACGCCGGGTCGGAGGCCGGCGCGCCAAGCGGTTTTCACCACGGCACGTTGCCTCTCAATTGCCTGCAAGGTGGCGCGAATATTCTTTGCCGGAATTCTGGCGAACCATTTCAGGCCGTTCCGACAGAACAATTCGCGATCCGCGGGTGGTGGCGCGGCAATAACCGTGCCGAGCGGCGTTTCGTTCGCCCTACGCACTTTTAGTTTGCGATGAACCAAGCCGAGTTGGAGGGCGGCCCTGGCGACTTTGCCGGTTGAATCCCCAAACACATCACGGCTCAAAACCGGTACAAGTTTTTGTTCATTAAAACCGGTTGCGTTCCAGGCCAGCGACGCGCCGGCCAGAAACATGGGCCAGCCCACGGCCAGCGGTTGGGGGTGGCCGCCATCACCCCAATCAGTGATGAGATAACCGGCGGCGCCGTATTTGTGTCCGGCTCTTGCCGCGGCGCGTAAATTCGCCAGGGCATTGTCGTGGCGGCCAATCAACGTTTGCCACGTCGAAGTCCCGGGACAAACGTAAAATGGAATCTTTGATCTGGCGAACTGCCTGGCTTCCTTTTCAAATGGATGATTTGCCTCGTAGCCCCAGTTCAACGCGATAATTCCTGGAGCGCCGGTCTCCGACCCGGCCCGATTCAAATCTGTCACCCGGCGCGCCGGGTCGGAGACCGGCGTTCCAAACGAAGCCAATTCGGAAATCAGCTTCGGGTATTTCAAAATAATGTCGCCCCAGAACATCATTATCTTGCCGCGCCGGGAGACTTCGTGGTGGATTTTCTTCAGGAAATCGAGATAAACGCGGCCTTGACCCTTGGCATCACAAACGTTTTTGCTTTGGCCGCGACCCAGGTCCCAGGTTTCATCGCAACCGACGTTGAAGTACCGGCTCGAAAATTTCGGCAGCAGTTCATCATACAACCCGCGCAGGAAGGGCAGGGTGCCCGGGTGGTTCGGGGCAAGCGTGGAAGGACGACGGTCAAAATCGCCGCTTTCGTCCTCATACGGCCCCAAAACTTCGGCAAATGGTTTGAGCCTGGGATGCTCGAGAAAATGGCGCAGATGTCCGAAGGAGTTTTGATTTGGGACAAGGTCAATGCCGAGTTGCCGGCAGCGCGCATCGAGCTTGCGGATTTCCCAGCCGGTCAATGCACCCCAGCTTTGCCAGACGGATCTGAAGCGGCGATAAGCGAACGTGTGCTCGGTGTAAAGCTGCAGCTCGTTGATTTTCAGGTCGGCGAGCCGTTCCGCGAGTTCGAGCAGAGTTTCGAGTTTGGGCACCCGGCCGCGTGAAACATCGAGCATCACCCCGCGCCGCGGAAAATCCGGCCAGTCACGGATTTTCAGACACGGCAGACGCCGGCCATATTGGCGAAGCAATTGCCGCAAGGTGGCCACTGCCGCGCGCAAACCGCCGGCTTCGCGGAAGGCAATTTCGATTCCATTTTGGGAAATCGTCAGGGCATAACCCTCGGGATGGTTGGGGGCGGAATTACTCTGGCGAAAACTAATGGCTGGAACGCCGGTCTCCGACCCGGCACGACCAATTGGAACCCCGGCACTGCGCCGGACCGGAGGCCGGCGTTCCGGCAGTGTGAAGGTACCGCGCAGAATCTTCAGCGAGCGAGGGCAGGGGAGTAATGCGGGCGATTTCACGGTCGCCTCGCGCTCACTTCTGTGCCGGGATCATGCCGCTTTTCCGCGCGTAATTGAACAAGCCGCCGGCGTCCACCACCGGGCGCACGTCCCCCAGCGATTTGAATTTGAAAACTTTGCCGGTGTTTTTCACCGCAACAGTCTGCGCGTCCAGGTCAACGGTCACCACGTCGCCGGTTTTTAAAACGTCGCAGAGACGTTCCGTGAGTTCACAGGGGTAAAGCTCGCCGGTGGCGACGGAGTTGCGGAAAAAGATGCGCGCAAAGCTTTCGGCCAGGACGATTTTACACCCGGCCGAGCCGATGGCGATGGGCGCGTGTTCGCGGGAACTGCCGCAACCGAAATTTTTTCCGCCCACGATGATGACATAATCGCTATCGAGCTTGCCTTCCTTGACGAAACGCGTCGGATAGAGCGATTCAGGCAGGCCGGCGAGCGCGTAGCTGCCCAGCTTCTCATATTCGTCGGGAATCGTCGGCACCAACGTGAGATACTGTGCGGGAATAATCTGGTCGGTGTCGATGTTATCGCGCACCACATAAACCGGTCCCGTAAAAACAGATTTTGTCATGTGCGAAATCTGCCGTGCCGGAGGCAGTTTTTCAATGAGATTCTAAGGGCCTGACCTCCATCCCCACCACGCAAACGTCGTCGTCGAATTTGTCCCGTCCGGAAAATTTCCGGATTTCGGACAGCACGGCGGAAAGCATTTTCTTGGGCGGCAGTCCCGAGTATTTGTGAATGGCCGCGGTCAATTGTTCATAGCTGAAAATCTGCCGGTCGTTGCCTTCGGCCTCGATCAAGCCGTCGGTGAAGAGCATGACAAGGTCGCCGGATTCCATTTTGCCCTGGCAGGTCGGAAAGGAGGCTTCCTTAAAAAGTCCAAGGGCGGGGCCTTTTTTGCCGCCGGGACCCGCATCCAGCGGGTGCACCGTGCCCAGCCGCCGGTTTAATTGCAGCGGATCGGGGTGGGCGGCGCTGGCGTAGGATATGTGCCCCGCATTCAGGTCGGCGACCAGGTAAAAAGCGGTGGCAAACATGGTGGAACCGGCCTGTTGAAAGACGCTGAACAAGGCATGGTTGATCAGGGACA
Organism: Verrucomicrobiia bacterium; assembly: GCA_035945675.1. Lineage (GTDB taxonomy): Bacteria > Verrucomicrobiota > Verrucomicrobiia > Limisphaerales > UBA11358 > UBA11358. The sequence goes on from DASZAB010000041.1 coordinate 9,935, forward strand.
GGAGATGTCCCGGGTCAGTCGCCGTGGTGCCGAGGTCCTCCACCAGGGCGCGCATCATGGCGGTCACCAGCGCGGCGCGCACGTCGTGCCCCATGACATCGCAAATGAACACGCCGACGGAGGTCGGGGAAAGCTCAATGACATCGAAGAAATCGCCGCTGACGGCGCCACTGGGGAGGAAGAAAGTGAAAAATTTCGAGGTGCTTTTGTGGCCGGGTTGGCCGCCGGATACGACTGGAAATTTTTGAGGGAGCATGGCCAGTTGCAGTTCACGCGCCATTTTCAACTCATCCTCGATCTGGCGGTTTTTTTCCTGCAACTGCCGGGTGCTCTCGGTCAGCGCCTGTTCGGCGCGCTTGCGTTTGGTAATGTCACGCGAAATGCCAAAGGTCCCTACCACCTGGCCGGATTGATTGCGGAGGGGCACCTTGGTGGTTGAAGCCCAGGTCTCGCTGCCGTCGGGCCAGGTTTCAATTTCTTCAAGATTTTCAATCGGCTTGCCCGACCGCAGGATTTTCTGCTCGTCCGCGAGGGCCTGCCGGGCATGAGGTTCGGTGAAATAATCGGCATCACTTTTGCCTCGCGCCGCCAGCGGATCGGTCAGGCCGTGCTTCCTGGCCTTGGAGCGATTAATCATCAAATAACGGCTGCGCAGGTCCTTGAAGTAGATCGCGTCGGGAATGTTGTCCATCAGCGCCTGCAAGAGAAAACCTTCATAACCGTGCGCCCGTTGGCCCTGTTGACGGTCAATCGCCTTGCCGATGGCGGTTGCCAACAACGGACCGCTGAGTTGGGATTTGAGCAGGTAATCCTGTGCGCCCAACTTTATGGTTCGGGCGGCCAATTTTTCATCCCCGGCATCAGCCAATACCACAACTGGCGTTTGAGGAACCAGTTCATCGAGCCGGGTGAACGTTGCCAGGCCCTGGCTGTCGGGCAATGACAGTTCCACCAGCACCAGATCAAAAACGTGTGTGCCCAGCTTTTGAAGTCCCGAGGAAAGCCGGTGTGCCAGGACAACCTCAAACCCGTACGGTTTCAATAGCCGCGAGCAAGTTTTTCCCGTTTCAATCAGTAACATTTTGTAAATCGCTTTCGGCATAATGATCTTGATGCGTCTTCTAGCAGTACCAATCCTCCCCAGGGGCGTCCAGCCGGTAATGCCCGCGCTCACCCCGGCAATACCCTTTCCCGGCGCCGGCGCAGTGCGATGACGGCGGCCACGCACGCCGTCCAGGTGGGCAGTTCATCAACCGCGGGGATGAGTTCCAAAACGAACGATGGCAACAGCAGCCAGTGGAACCCAATCAACCCGCTCACCAGCAACATCGCCACGACATCGATGATCTGGTCGCCGAACGCCCAGCCAAGCGGCCCCAGCAACAATTGCGCACCGTCCGCAACGACGGCCACAGCCAGCGCCAGCATCATCCTCGCCCGGGTCAACATTGGCACTCGCAAAAGCCGGCTTGATTTTTCGAGCAACTTCATCCCGCAACATTGAATCCAATCGGCTTGCCCGAACCAAGCGCGTTTCTTAAATTGCG
>DASZAB010000042.1:0-21149 GCA_035945675.1 Verrucomicrobiia bacterium
TTTATCTCAACCGGGTTGGAAACCTCTGGTGGTCGCCAGCCTCCTCGCTCTGAATTTGTTGACAATCGCTGCTCCCGTAACCGGTCCCGTTCGGGAACGTCTTTCATTCGACTCCGACTGGCGCTTCATCAAAGGCGATCCGCCCGGGACCGGTGACGAACTCAGTTATACCAACATCAAACCCTGGGTCATGGCCACCGGCAACGAGTTTGTGGCAGACGGCAAAATCACGACGCGCCCGCCGGGCAATCCTGGCGCAGAGGTTGCCTACACCCAGGCAGGATATGATGACAGCGGCTGGCAGCGGCTGAATCTTCCTCACGACTGGGGCATCGCAGGGCCATTCAAACTGCAAGCCCCCGGCTCAACCGGCAAACTGCCCTGGGAAGGCATCGGCTGGTATCGCAAGCACTTTATGGTCCCCGCGTCCGACAAGGACCGCCGCCTCTACCTTGAAGTGGATGGCGCGATGTCTTACGCGAACGTCTGGATTAACGGCCAATACGTCGGCGGTTGGCCCTACGGATATTCTTCCTGGGAACTTGACCTAACGCCGTATGTCAAGGCGGGTGCGGAAAATGTCCTCGCCGTCCGTTTGGACAACCCGCCGGATTCCTCACGCTGGTATCCGGGCGGCGGCATTTATCGGAATGTCTGGCTGGTCAAAACCGGGCCGGTGCATGTGGCGCACTGGGGCACCTACGTCACCACCCCGGAAATCAGTCCTGCCGCCGCCACGGTGAAAATACAGGTCACGGTGGAGAACGACGCGAAAATTGCCGCTACCGTATCGGTGAAAAATGAGGTTTACGAACTCAAGGCTGATGGAGACAAAGGTGAATCCGTTGCCACAACCACAACGGACGGTGTGCAAGTTGCACCGCAGGGCCAGCAGATGATTCCCGCGCAGGCCACAATCAAAACCCCGCGGCTTTGGAGCCTGGAAAAACCGCACCGCTACGTTGTGGTCACTTCGATTGAGCAAAACGGCAAACGGTTGGACCATTACGAAACACCCTTCGGCATCCGGGCCATCAAGTTTGACGCCAACCACGGCTTCTTCCTGAATGGAGAACATGTCCGCCTTAACGGCGTTTGCGACCACGCCGACCTGGGCGCGCTCGGCACGGCAATCAACACCCGCGCACTGCAGCGTCAAATCCAGATTCTACAGCAGATGGGATGCAATGCCATCCGCACCAGTCATAATCCGCCCGCGCCGGAGTTGCTCGATTTGTGCGACCGCATGGGCATGTTGGTGATGGACGAGTCGTTTGACTGCTGGGAGCGCGGCAAACGGCCCAACGATTATCATCTGCTGTTCGATGATTGGCATGAAAAAGACTGGCGCGCGGAACTGCGTCGCGACCGGAACCACCCCGGCATTATACTCTGGAGCATCGGCAATGAGGTGCCCGACCAGGGCACGCCGGCCGGTCCGCGGATTGCCGCCGAATTGACCCGCATCGCGCACGAGGAAGACCCGACCCGGCCCACGACCGCCGCCTGCGACCATATTGCCTCGGGCTTCGATGGTTTCCAGGCCAACCTTGACGTTTTCGGCTATAACTACAAACCTTTCCTGTACGCCAAGGTCCATGCGGCCAATCCCGGTCTGCCGATCTTTGGCAGCGAAACCGCCTCCTGCATCAGCTCACGCGGTGAGTACTTTTACCCCGTCAGCACCAACAAGAATGACGGCAAGTCCGGTTTCCAGATGAGTTCGTACGACCTCTCGGCGCCGCCCTGGGCGACCATCCCGGACACCGAATTCAAAGGCCAGGACGAAAATCCATTCGTCGCCGGCGAGTTCGTGTGGACGGGTTTTGATTACCTCGGCGAACCGACGCCGTACGATGCTCCCAACGACCCTTCCCGCAGTTCTTATTTCGGGATTGTTGACCTGGCCGGCTTCAAGAAAGACCGTTTTTATCTGTACCAGGCGCGCTGGCGGCCTGACTTGCCCATGGCCCACCTCGTTCCGCAGTGCTGGAACTGGCCGGACCGCACCGGCCAGACCACACCCGTTTTCGTTTATACTTCCGGCGATTCTGCCGAGCTGTTCCTCAACGGCAAATCGCTGGGCCGGAAGACCAGGGAACAGTATGAATACCGTCTTTGTTGGAATGGAGTGAAATATGAACCGGGCAGACTCAAGGTGGTTGCCTATAAAAACGGCAAGCGGTGGGCAACCGACATGGTGCGGACCACCGGCCCGGCCGCGAAGCTCGCCTTGCAGCCGGATCGCAAAAAAATTCATGCTAACGGCGAGGATTTATCCTTCGTCACGTTGACGGTCGAGGATAAGAACAGTTTGATGGTCCCCCGGGCGGCCAATGCCATCCATTTCGAAATTTCCGGACCGGGCGAAATCGCGGCGACCGATAACGGCGACCCAACGGATTTGGTCTCGTTTCCCTCCCGCGACCGCAAGGCATTTAACGGCTTCTGCCTCGTAATCGTTCGTTCCAAGGCAGGGCAGAGCGGGACCATTAAACTCACGGCAATATCCGATGGCTTAAAAGCGGCCAGCGTTTCGATCCGGGCCCGATAAACTGCGGGTGTCGTCCGTGAGCCGAAGGCTGACGTCGGACTTGCCTTTGTCCACCGCTCGTTTGACGGTGGGCGGGCTTATTTCATCGCCAACCGCTGCCCGGCGAATTCCAACGGTTGGGTAACACCTGGCCGTTCCGCAAAATCCGCCGTCAAGCTCGATCCCATGACGGGAAATTCCGGCGTGGCCGCAATCATTTACGATCGGGAACCGGCCGGCTGGATTTGGTGCAGAAATCTCATGTTATCTTGCAAAAGATAGTAGTTAATATTAGCGGGTATTGGAGTTATTCTGGTTGCGTAACGGGGAATGGATGATTTTATGGCAGAATTATTAAAATTAGAGAAATTTTCGTTTGGTGTCGGAGACCGTTTTGCGCGCCAGGCCAGGGCACAACTCCGGGCATTCCTATTGGCCGCCCAACAAGGCCTGGACGTCATTCCGGTCTGGAATAAATCCAACCGCGAGCACGTCATCGTCGGCTCCGAGCCATCCGGCACCCGGGCAGCGGTGGAAGCCGCGGTGAAGCAATTGGGCTGGCGAAAGGCCTATCACGTCGATGCCGATCATATCGGGCTGAAAACGGTGGACCGGTTCGTACCGCATTCGGATTTTTACACGATTGACGTGGCGGATTGGATTGGAAAGCCGGCGGACGCAACGGCGGTGGAAGCGTTTATCCGGAAACATCCCGAACTGGTGGGCCAGATTTCGATCCCCCAAATTGAATGGCCGTTCCAGACCACCGGGGCGGAGGTGCGACGCATTGCCGGCAAATATCTGCTGGCGGTCCAGGAAGCTGGAAAGATATACCGGCACATTGTCGAGGCCAAGGACGGCCGGAAATTTATTACCGAGGTTTCCATGGACGAAACCGACCAGCCGCAGACGCCGCCGGAATTGTTGATTATCCTGGCCGCCATCGCCGATGAGAAGATTCCCATCCAGACGATTGCGCCGAAGTTTACCGGGCGGTTCAACAAGGGCGTGGACTATGTGGGAGACGTGGCGCAGTTCGAGAAAGAGTTCAACGAAGATCTGGCGGTCATTGCCTTTGCGGTGAAACAGTACGGGTTGCCGGAGACGTTAAAGCTGAGCGTGCATTCCGGCAGCGACAAGTTTTCCATTTACGCGCCGATGCGCCGGGCGTTGGCGCGGTTTGGCTGCGGCTTGCACATCAAAACAGCGGGAACAACCTGGCTGGAAGAAGTGATTGGACTGGCGGAGGCCGGCGGGGAGGGATTGGCGTTGGCCAGGGAAATTTATGCCGGGGCGGTGGAGCATGCCGAGGAGCTTTGCGCTCCCTATGCGACGGTGATTGACATTGATTCCCGAAAGCTGCCGTCGATTGTCACGGTCAATGGCTGGAGCGCCGCCCAATTCACCGCCGCCTTGCGCCATGACCAGAAAAATCCGGCCTACAACCGCCACCTGCGACAATTGATCCACGTCGGCTACAAAATTGCGGCAAAGATGGGTGAGCGCTATCTCAACGCGTTGGATAAATATGAAGAGACGGTGGCGAGAAACGTCACCACCAACCTTTACGAACGCCATATGAAACCCTTGCTGCACGGACTGGAACGCGTGGCCCCGCGGAAGGCGGCCGTCCCGGCGCCGGAGGCAGCGGTGCCCTCGCTATGAAATTCATTCACGAGGACTTTCTACTGCAGACACGAACCGCCCGGCGGCTTTACCACCAATTTGCCGAAATCGAGCCAATTCTGGACTACCATTGTCACCTTTCACCGAAGGATATTGCGGAGAATCGTCAGTTCAAAAATCTCTTCGAAATCTGGCTCGAAGGCGACCATTACAAATGGCGGGCGATGCGTTCCAATGGCGTGGCCGAACGCTTTTGCACGGGAGACGCCGATCCCTTTGCCAAATTTCAGGCGTGGGCGGCGACCGTGCCGCAGACGTTGCGCAATCCGCTCTATCATTGGACGCATCTGGAATTGCAGCGTTATTTTGGCATTGATGAGTTGCTGGATGAAGCAAGTGCCATTCGCATCTGGAACAACGCGAATAAACAACTGGCCACCCCGGAACTGACAACGCAGGGCATCCTGAAAAAGTTCAACGTTAAAACCGTCTGCACGACGGACGACCCGACGGATGATCTAAGCCATCACCAAGCCATCCTGGCGTCTGATTTGACCACGCGCGTGCTGCCGGCGTTCCGTCCGGACAAGGCGCTGGCGGTGCAGCAACCGGATCAATTTAACCGGTGGGTAAGCCGGTTGTCTGAAACCAGTGGCATTGAAATTGGCGGCTTTGCGGAATTTCTCGACGCCTTGCGTGCGCGTCATGATTATTTCCATGCTCACGGATGCCGCCTTTCGGACCACGGCCTGACACAATGCTATGCGGACTTTTGTTCCGAGAAAACCGCCGCGGTGATTTTTGCCCGGGCGCAAAAAGGGAAGGCCGCCACGCCGGAGGAACAGGCGCAATTTTCCGCGTTCATGATGCTCTTTTTCGGCGCATTGGATGCGGGGAAGAACTGGACAAAACAACTCCACCTGGGCGCGCTGCGAAACAACAACACGCGGTTGCTCAGGCAGCTGGGCCCGGATACCGGGTTTGATTCCATTGGCGATTTCCCGCAAGCCACCGCGTTGGCCGCCTATCTGGATCGTTTGGACCAGGAAAAAGCGCTGCCCAAAACCATCATCTATAACAACAATCCGATGGACAATTACGTCTTTGCGACGATGCTGGGCAACTTCCAGGACGGCACGATGGCGGGGAAAATCCAACTCGGTTCCGGCTGGTGGTTCCTCGACCAGAAGGAAGGCATTGAGTGGCAGCTCAACGCACTTTCCAATCTGGGGCTGCTCTCGCGCTTCGTCGGCATGGTGACGGATTCCCGCTCGTTCATGTCCTATCCCCGCCACGAATACTTCCGGCGCGTGCTGTGCAATCTGGTCGGACGCGACGTGGAAAACGGCGAAATTCCTGATGACGATTCATTGCTCGGGCCGATGATTCAAAACATCTGCTATGCCAACGCACAGCAGTATCTGCAACTGCCGACAAACGAATCGAACAAGGAGACCCGCAAACAGCCGGCGGCACGCTCCGGCACCCGGATTCCTCCCGCAACCCGCCGGGAAAAATGAACCTCCGGAGCGGCGGTCTTCTTCCCTCTATCAGCGCACCACGCTGTCACGAAATTGCTTGGGGGACATTCCGGTCGCCTGCTTGAAGGCCACGCAAAAAGTGTTGGCGCTTTGATAACCGCATTGGCCCGCCAGCACTTCCAGTTTGCTGCTGGATTCGGCCAGCAGCCGCTTGGCGCGTTCGATCCGCACGCGTTGAAGTTCCTGGCCGGGAGTCCGCCCCACATTTTCGAGGAAAGCCTTGTGCAATCCGCGCCGCGACATCGCCGCCACGCCCACCAAATCCTTCACGGTGATCGGCTCGGCGGCATGTTCCCAGATAAACCGGAGACTGTTGGCCACACCCTTGTGGTTGATGGCCAGCAGATCACTGCTCTTGCGGGTAATAATGCCGGTCGCGGGAACCCGGATTGGTTTTTTGGGAGGGCTTTTGCCGTTCATTAAATCCTGCAACAGGGACGCGCCCATGAAACCCAAAGTCTCCAGATTGGTATCCACGCTGGAGATGGGGGTGTGCATGGTGTTTGCCGCCAAAAGATTGTTCTCCGCCCCGATGATGGCCACCTGCTCGGGCACGGTCAGGCCGGCGCTTTCGCAGGATTCCAGCACGTCGAGCGCCTGCTCGTCGTTCGCCGCGAAAACCGCCAGCGGTTTGGGCTTGGATTTCAACTGGGCCAGCAGCCATTTTCGTTTATGCTTCCACTGTTCCCGATCGTCGCGATACGCCGGAGACTCGTGCCACCGCAACCAGGTGCAATCGTGCCCGGACCGCTTCAAGGCCTCGACGAAACCGCGGCCGCGTTCCTCGTAAGACCAGTTATCGGTGTCGCTGTAATACAAAAAATGATGAAAGCCGCGGGACAGGAAATGTTCAGCCGCCAGTTGGGCCGCATGGGCATGATCCTCCAGTACCCTGGGAAATCGCAATTGGGGGCGACGAAAGCTGAAGTCCACGGTTGGTTTTTTGACGCTGACGACAAACTCCGCCAGATCATCCCCGGCGCCAAGCCACGCCAGAATGCCATGTCCTTCCCAACCCCAGGGAATGACCTTCTCCCGGGTCAGATTGGCGGAAAGGTGCCAGTCGTGTTCCTGGGCGAACTTCTCGATTCCACGGTGCAGTCTGTAGTCATACCATCCGAGCGCGATCAGGACCCGCTTTTGCTTGTTTCGCATGCCTCATCACATTGAGCCGAACCGGCGCCCTTTTCAACCGATTTTTGACAAAAGACTTCCCGGCCCGGGTTTTCTTAAGTCACGAAACAAGTCCGGGGAACGTGAATTTGTCCGGATAAACCAATGTGAAAAAAAGGACGAGCGGGCGGGACGGGTGCCCAATTTTCAAACAGGTTTGCAACAATACGGGGGTGACACCAAGGTTTGGTTCAGGTAAGGTTTTACAATCAATCAATGTTAAGCGAAGCCGCAGTTTATGCTCATGACAGATGAGCAGCGGCGGGTGAAGCCGGTTAAGCCCAATAAGGTAAAAATTAAATTAACGTATAAATCTCAACCCTTCTGGAGATTCCTATGAAACAGATTCATGCAGTTCTCGCAATTGTTCTCGGTGCCGCTTTCAGTATAAGCGCCAATGCCACTACCGTCTTGACGGAGCAATTTCAAGGCTACGCCACCGGGCAGCTTGGCGCATCTGGAACCGGTCAAACCGGCGGGGTTCCAGGGTGGAACGGCTCGAGGACCAATATCGTCGTTATCAGCGGGAGCGGCAGCCTCGATGGAACGGGATTGGGCTTGGTCGCATCGGCTGGCGACATGGTTACCGTGTCAAACACGGCTAATATTAATTACGATCTCGATACCGTTCCGGCCGGCTGCTACAATTTGTTTGCCAATAAGAATACGCCTTACCCCACTTTCCCCTCGACCACGAATGTTAATCTGTATTGCTCATTTCTTTACCGGTTCAATGACAACACAGGTGTCGGCCCAAACGGCTCGATTATCACCGCCATGTTTTATCAAGGCGGTGGCTATAAGAGTGGAACACCCCCCGGCAATGAGGCCTACTGGCAGTTGATTGCAAGGACAAATGCCTCGGGCAACATTCAAATCGGCATTGCCAAGAATGTCTTTGGCCCCGTCCCGGGCGTTACCAATTGGGATTCCACGCTGCTGTCGGCGGGACAAACCTTCTTTGTCGTCACCCGTCTGCAGATTGCAGCAACCAACGGCACTGCGTATTACACGAATGACGAATCGGATCTGTGGATCAATCCGAATCCCGCACTGTTTGGAACCAACGAAGCCAATGTGCCAACGCCGGATGCCATATCACCTGCGGGCGATGGTGCCCCACCCAGCGGTTCGACCGGTCCGGGTCGGCTCTTTATTTTTGATAATGGTCCCAGCGCCAATCTTGATGAATTGCGCATCGCTACAAATTGGGCGGATGTCACACCGCCGTATGGCTCGTGTGTCACCGCCGGGTTTACGGTGCAGCCCACCAACATGACCCAGAGTGCGGAGATCAGCGCAATTCTGGTCGCAGCCGCGGGCAACTCGACCAGCCCGACTTACCAGTGGCAAATCAGTCAGAACAGCGGCGCCACCTGGTCCGACATCGCCGGCGCGGATCGGAGCACTTATATCACGCCTAATCTGCAATATGCGACCGACAATGGAAACGAATACCGGGCCATTGTCAGTGTCGCCTGTGACCACAGCTCGGCGACTTCTTCGGTGGCAACGGTCACCTTGACACAGCCCGCACCAACGCCCTCCGGTGTGGTTTTGGATGACGTATTTCCTGGCACCAGTTTACGCGACGCAGGTCCGGTTACCAGCACCCATTCACAATGGTTCACCGAAGCCCGATTTACAGCCGACTTCTATACCGATCCGAGTGGCACGGGTTTGATTGCCATCCCGCAACCGGGGAGTTCAACTTTGTACCTGGGATATTATGTGCCTGAAACCATCAGCAGCATAGCGCCGGTGGATTTGGCGATTGGAAAGCAAATGATTGCCACCCTTAAATTCATCCCTGCTTCGTATGCCGCGTTTACAAACAATGGTGCTCTGCGGATCGGCCTGTTTGATTATGCCGACAGTGGCTCGCTCGTGACCAACGATAATGCCAATGTTTCCGGAAGCACGGGCGAAGGTGCGCAGGTCAGGGGTTACATGCTTTCGCTGGACTATGGCCAGGTCTTCAGTGACAACACGCCCTTGAACCTGTATGTCCGGAATGGAATTCTGGACAATAACCTCATGGGCACGACCGGTGACTATTTGTCCATGGGCGGCGGACCAACAGGAGGTTCCTACTCCAATACCACGGCGTTCACGGCCGGCACCCAGTACACGTTGACGCTGACTGTGGCCCGGACCGGGACGAACACCTGCACGTTTGGAGCAACAATCACCGGCGGCACTCTGACCAACCTGTCCTTCAGTGTCACAGACACCAATAATCTGGGTTACCATCGTTTCGATACCATTGCCGTCCGGCCGAACAAGCTGGAAAATGCGCCGGATCAATTCACCTTCCCGGAACTCAAGGTGCAAGTGACCAATGCGGCGATCCAGGTGTCGAGTCTTGCGCTTGCGAGTGTTTCCCGTGCCGGAAATAACGTGACCCTCACCTGGCAGGCGGGCCCGGTTGGCGCTGATGTCAGCAGTGGTTTTAGCGTGTATCGCAAGACCAGCCTCACCAATGCTACCTGGACCTTGCTGCAATCCGCGATCACTGCTACAAATTATACGGATACGACCGCGACCAGCAGTGCGGGCTTCTATCGCGTGAGCTATCCTTGATTCGGCGTTGATGTTTGAAACGAAAGCGTCCTTGGCGACCAGCCAAGGACGCTTTTTCATGCCTGGCTGAAGTTTGCACGCGCTGCGGGCATGAGCAAAACGATCCGGAGTGATAAATCTCAGAGCATGTGTGAAAAACAGCAGCAGCCAGCGTGAGCAGGCTCTGACGCCACGACCGCAGCGGCGTTTCACGAGGGAATTTGAGCCGACTCACGTCGGTTGCTACGACGAACATGGAATTTTCAGACACACTCTCAGCCTTTTGGCATTTCCATTTTGAGCCTGCCGTTTCTTTTCCCCTCTCCTTCGTTGACGCCTGTTCCCTTTCGCGGGGAGGTCGGCGACTCCCTGCTCGCGCTTCAGTAGTGTCCTGATTTGGAGTTTGGCGTACCGCGTTTACGCGGTTCCGGGCCGCCGAAAGGCGGAACTCCGGGCGAATTCAGGACAGTCCCCAATCCCTTTGACGTTTGACTTTTCCGCTCCGATTCCCTAAGCCGATGGAGATTTCCAATGAAATCAGGAATCAATTCCCGGTTTGCCGGCTATTACCCGCCTGGCAGGAATTCTTTCCTGCTAAACAAATAGTTGGCCTGAAGAAAGAGGAATCTGAGGCCATGAATCCAAAGATCGTTATCCGGAACGAGAGGCCTGACGACGTCGGCGCGATCACGGAGGTGACGATCGCAGCGTTCAAGACCCTGGCGATCAGCCACCACACGGAGCAATTCGTCATCGAGGCCCTGCGTGCCGCCGGAGCTCTGACGTTATCGCTGGTCGCAGAAACGAATGGCCGGGTGATCGGGCACATTGCTTTCTCGCCCGTGATCATTTCCGACGGCACACCGAACTGGTATGGCCTTGGACCTGTTTCCGTTTTGCCGGAGCATCAGCGGAAGGGCATCGGCAAAGCACTGATCAAAGCAGGGTTGTCACGTCTGAAAGATAGGAACGCTCAAGGATGTTGTCTTGTGGGACACCCGGATTACTACAGGAAATTCGGGTTCAAAAACGTGTCCGGGCTTGTGCATGAGGGAGTGCCATCGGAGGTCTTCTTCGCTCTGTCTTTCGACGGGCGTACTCCGCAGGGCACTGTCGCATTCCACGAAGGGTTCAAAGCGGATGGCCAACAAATTGCAGGGATTTGAGCCATTTGGGAGATAGTGAAGCCAGAACGGCGGGTGGCCGCCTGTCCCGCCGGCTTGTCGCGCCAAAGCCCGACGAAGACGGAGGCGGAGTCGCGGTGTGCGCGGCGAGGGTTGAAACCATTCGCAGCCCGCGATTCCTCTTTTCCGAACCGCAGCATTTTTTGGCATAAAATTCCCCAGATTGGTGGATTGTCAGACTTAAAATCTGGGTTAGGATAAGAAGCGGTTCTGATAGGACAATCCATGAAAGCGTGGCGACCATGGCGTTTGCGTTTGGCGGTTTGTTTGTTCGCTTTGAGTTTTCTTTTCCCCCACACGAGTTGCGGGGCCAATGCCCAGGTGCTTGGTTGGAACAATCTCGGCATGCATTGCATAGACAGCGATTACTCGGTGTTCTCCATCCTGCCGCCCTACAACACCATTGAGGCTCAGCTCATCGTCGGCGGACTGCTGGTTACGAACGGCGGCTACACCGTGACGTATCAGGCGGTGGCCGATCCCACCGGCTCGTTCAATTCCACGTCTGCGGGCAAAGGCAACTTTTACAGCTTTGTGTTTCCGTTGTACGGCGCCAATTTGCCGGTGGACGCGGGATTACTCACCTGGGGCATGCCCGGCCTCAACAACACGCCGCAAGGAATGTTGTTCGAGCAAACCAACACGCCCGTTCCACCGCTTCCCGGCGTCACCACGCCGGTCAACTGGTGGCGCGCCGAGGGCATCCCGCTTTCACCTTACGACGATGCGCTCAGGAAAAATCCTTATCCGCTCATGTTGCTCGTGGCGCGTGATGCCGGAAACAACATCCTTGCGACGAACCAGATTGTGCTGCCCATCTCCGACGAAATGGATTGCCGCGCCTGCCACGCTTCGGGCACGCAAACGCCCGCCGAGCCGCTGGCCGGCTGGGTCTGGGACGGTTTGCCGGAACGCGATTTCCGGCTGAACATTCTTCGCTTGCACGACGAGCGGCAATTCTCGCAGTTTCCCGGGCTTTACCAGGCCGCCCTGGCCGCCCGGGGTTTCAATCCGCAAGGCCTCTACCGCAACGTGACCGCCGACGGGAAACCGGTCCTGTGCGCGGCCTGCCATGCCGACGTGGCGTTGAATATTCTGAACAGTTATAGCAACATCCCTCCGTTCACAGCTTCCATGCACGGCTTCCACGGCCATGTCATGGATCCGGCATCAAACACGACCCTCGATAATCTCGCAAACCGGTCGGCTTGTTATCGCTGTCATCCTGGTTCCATGACGAGATGCCTGCGCGGCGCGATGGGCGGGGCCATTGCAGCGGATGGTTCCATGGAGATGCAATGCCAGAGTTGCCACGGCAACATGAGCCTGGTCGGCTCGACCAATCGCACCGGCTGGCTGGACGAACCGCTGTGCCAAAGCTGCCACTCCGGCACCGCCGTCAATAACAACGGGCAAATCCGCTACACCTCCGTCTTTACTGATACCAACTGGACCGTTCGGACTGCGGTGGACCAGACTTTCGCAATCAATAATCTTGCGTTGTACCGGTTTTCAGTCGGCCATGGCGGTTTGCAATGCGAGGCGTGCCATGGCTCGACGCATGCGGAGTTTCCCAGCACGCACCTCAATGATAATTTGCGGAACATCCAGATTCAGGGGCACGCGGGCATGATGATTGAATGCACCGCCTGCCATGTGAGCATGCCCAATACCGCCAACGGCGGCCCGCACGGAATGCACACGCTGGGCCAGAACTGGATCGGCTCGCACGGAGATTTGATCAACTCGCTGCCGGGCGGGGTGACGGCCTGTGCCATCTGCCACGGAACGGATTACCGCGGAACCGTCCTGTCCCGCGCCCAGGCGGATCGCACGTTAATAGCCAGTTTTGACACGGTTACGAACACGGTCAATCTCTACCGCGGGACTGAAATTGGCTGTTACCTCTGTCACAACGGACCCGGCAACAGCAACCCCAACAACAGCGTTCCACCCGCCGTGAGCAATGTTTATACCAACACCGCCAATGACAGGGCGGTGGCCATGATATTGCCGGCGACCGGCAGCAGCCTGACCCTGAGCATTATCTCCCAGGCGACCAACGGTTCCGTGGGGTTGAGCAACAATGTGGCGACGTATTTCCCGAATCCGGGTTCCGTGGGGACGGACACGTTTACGTTCGCGGCGTATGACGGCAACAAAAACTCCAATCTCGGCACGGGCACCGTGTCCGTGGCGCAAGGGCCGTATTCCATAAGCGCTGTCGGATATGTCCCGCCGTCCTATCCGGCAAATTGGCCGGCTCCGTTTGCAGTCGTGCCCGCCGTTTCCAACAACGCCGCGCCGGTGACCTACGATTGGAACTTCGGAGACAATACTCCGCATGGGACAAACCAGTTCGCGACCCACACCTACCAACTTCCGGGCACTTACATTTGGACCGTGATTGCCACCGTGTCGGGAAACAGCTCGGTGGACGCCGGCTTGATTGTGGTCGGTAATCCAGTACGGTTGAATATCGCCCGTGCCGGCGGTTCCATCACCGTTTCGTGGCCCAATACCATCATTGACACCATGCTGAGGAAGAACGATTCGCTTGCTTCACCCGCGCAATGGTTGTGGGTCACCAATGCTCTCGACACCAACTCCAGCCTGCTGAGTGTCACTTTGTCCGCGTCGGGGAGCGGGTTCTTCCGCGTCGAACGGCCCTGGTGACCGAACGAGGGGGAAGTCCGGTTAAACACCTTTTTTTATGCCGCCGCCGGATTCGTTCCGGTCTGAATCGCGGCGCGTCTGGCGTGCTTGCGCAAATACCATTGGTGGGCCGATTCCATGTAGAGATAAATCACCGGGGTAATATAAAGCGTGAGCAGCTGGGAAACCAGCAAGCCGCCGACAACCGCCAGGCCAAGCGTCTGCCGCGAGGAACCGCCCGCGCCGAGGCCGAGCGCGATGGGTAATGTGGCCATCAGCGCGGCCATGGTGGTCATCATGATGGGCCGGAACCGCACCAGGCAGCCTTCGTAAATGGCGTCATCGGGGTTCTTGCCATGCTCGCGTTGCGCGACGATGGCAAAGTCAATCATCAGGATGGCGTTCTTTTTTACTATGCCAATGAGCATGATCAACCCCACAAATCCGTATATGTTCAGTTCGGCGTGCGAGACCAATGTCTCGAAAAATGCTTTAAGATTTTGGGGATGCGCCAATTCGTGAAGGGTGTTCGTGTTACACCAACTGAAAATAATCAGTGTCATCAACGCCCCAAATCCTGCCGAGGGGAGGCCGGACAAAATCGTCAGCGGATGAATAAAGCTCTCGTAAAGAATGCCCAGAATGATGTAAATGACGAGAATGGACATGATGAGCAAAGCGAAGAGGCCCTGCAGAGAAGATTGGTAAACCTGTGCCGCGCCCTGAAAACTGCCGGTGACGGTGGCCGGGAGGTGCGTTTGCGCCTCCATTTCTTGAATTTCCGATACCGCTGTGCCGAGGGCCACCCCGGGAGCGAGGTTGAACGAAATGGTGACCGCCGGCAACTGGCCGATATGTGCAATGGTCGCCGGACCCAGGCTCCGGGAAAGCCGGGCGACGGCGCTCAAAGGAACGAGATTCGGCGTCCCATTGGTGCTCGTCATCGAACTGGTGATGTAGAGCTGCGCCAGCGCGGCGGGTTCAAGTTGAAATTGCGGCAGGACTTCAAAGACCACCCAGTATTCGGCCACATCGGAGTAGATGGTGGAGGCCTGCATTTCTCCGTAGGCATAATTCAAAGCGTTTTCGACCTGCTGCGCCGTCACACCCAGCGCGGCCGCTTTGTCACGATCGATGTCCACGTTCACCTGCGGGCTGGCGATCTGCAAATCACTGGTCACGTCCTGCAGACCGGGCAGTTTGGCCATCCGGTCTGTCAAAATCGGCGCCCAGTGGAAGAGTTCCTTTGTGTCGGAGTCCTGCAAACTGTATTGATACAACGCCTTGGTCAGCCGGCCGCCGACCCGAATGAGCGGCAGGTTTTGCGGGTAAACATTAATGCCTGTCACCTGCGCCAGCTTCGGACGCAATTCCTGAATGATCTGATCCGCGCTCAGTTTGCGTTCGGAACGCGGTTTCAAGCGCATGAACATGCGGCCCTGATTCAAGGTGGAGGACGGTCCGCCGGCGCCAATGGCGGACATGAACGCGGCCACGTTCGGGTCCGCGGCCACGATTTTCGCCGCCGCCATTTGATGTTGCCGCATGGCGTCAAAGGAAATGTCCTGCGACGCCTCGGTAATCGCAAAAATCTGGCCGGTGTCTTCACTGGGAAAAAAGCCCTTGGGAATGACGATGAATAGGAACAAGGTGACGACAAAGATCACCAGCGAGACGATCAAGGTCGTGCGGCGGTGGCGCAGGACCACTTTGAGCGTGCGGTCGTAGGTGTCGCGCATCCCGTTAAAGAACCGTTCGAAGGCATTGTAAACCCGGCCGTGCTTGCGCCCACGCTCCGCGTGCACAAACCGGCTGCACATCATCGGCGTCAGCGTCAGTGAAACAAAACCGGACACCAACACGGCGGTGACAATGGTCACGGCAAATTCGTGCAGCAGTCGCCCCACCAGGCCGCTCATGAACAGCACCGGGATGAACACCGCCGTGAGCGACAGCGTCATCGAAACGATCGTGAACCCGATTTCCCGGGAACCCTTCAGCGCCGCTTCCATCGGAGGTTCGCCGTTTTCCATGTGACGCACAATGTTCTCGAGCATGACAATGGCGTCATCGACCACGAATCCGACGCAGAGTGTCAGTGACATGAGCGACAGGTTGTCGAGGCTGTAACCGAGCAGGGCCATCACGGCAAACGTGCCGATGATAGACATCGGCAATGCGAGGCTGGGAATGAGTGTCGCCGAGAGGTTCCGCAGAAAGATGAATATGACCATGATGACAAGGCAGACGGCCAAAAACAGGGTGTGCTCGACATCCGCCACCGATTCGCGAATGGATTGGGAACGGTCAAAAAGCACATCGAGCTGAACGGCAGCGGGAACCTGGGTGCGGAACCGCGGCAGCAATTTCTTGATGTTGTCCACCACGGCAACGGTGTTCGCTCCGGGCTGGCGCTGAATGGCCAGCACCACGGCGCGGGTGCTCCTTTTCGGCGTGTTGTACCACGCGGCCACCTTGTTGTTTTGGACGCTGTCGAGCACATTGCCCAGCTGTTCCAGCCGCACCGGATTGCCGTTGCGCCAGGCGACAATCATCGGGCGAAACGCCGCCGCGTCCTCCAGTTGGCCGTTAGCCTCCACGGTGAAGGCCTGGTGTTTGCCGTACAGGATGCCCGTCGGCTGATCCACGTTGCCTTGTTCCACCGCCTGTTCGACCTGGTCAATGCCCAGGCCGTAGGCCGCCAGCTTGTTCGGGTCCACCTGGATGCGCACGGCGTATTGTTGTGAGCCATAGACGGAAACCTGCGCCACGCCGTCCACCATGGAAATCTGTTCCGCCAGCAGATTTTCGGCGTAATTGTCCACCTCCGAGAGCGGCAGGGTCGGCGACGACATCGCGAGATAAAGAATCGGCGCGTCGGCCGGATTGACTTTGCTGTACGTCGGCGGGGTGGGCATGTTCGGCGGCAACTGCCGGGCCGCCTTGGCGATGGCCGCCTGCACGTCCTGCGCTGCCGCGTCAATGTTGCGGTCCAGCGAAAATTGAATGGTGATTTGCGAAGCGCCCTGCGCGCTGACCGAACTCATGGAATCCACCCCCGCAATGGTGGAGAATTGTTTTTCCAGCGGCGTGGCCACGGCCGAGGCCATGGTGTCGGGACTCGCGCCGGGCAGGCTCGCCGAAACGTTGATGGTGGGATAATCCACGTCCGGCAGGTCGCTGACCGGTAACAGACTGTAACCAATGATGCCGAACAACAGGATGGCCAGCATGACCAACGTGGTCATTACCGGCCGGCGGATGAACAGCTCGGGAATGCTCATGGCCGATCAACGTAGCAGCCGCCCGGTCGCCCGACATAAGGGTGGTTTAGTTTCATCAGGGTTGTTTGACACTGACCTTCGCGCCGGGCGTCAGCCGCAATTGCCCGTCGGTCACCACCGTTTCGCCCGCGACCAGGCCTTTTTGCACGATCGTCTCGTCCTGATAGGTGATGCCGATGGTCACCGGACGTTCATCCACGGTTTGATCCGGTTTTACCACGTAAACGTACTCGCCGTTTTGCCCGGTCTGGATGGCCGGTGACGGTACGACGACTGCGTTCGTCAGTTCCGACAACGTCAGCTCAACGTTCACAAACTGTCCCGGCCACAGCACGCTTTGCTCGTTCGGAAAGGTCGCCTTCAGCAGAATCGTTCCGGTGGTTTCATCCACCGTGTTGTTGATGAAAGTCAATTCGCCCTGCGGCGTCGGCACGTTCATGCCTTCAAACGCGGCCTGGACCTTGAGCTTCCGCAGCTTCATTTCGCTTCTGATTTCCGGCAGATACTGTTCCGGCACGGCAAACCCCACGTAGATGGGATGAATCTGATTGATCGTCACCAGGGTATCATCGGGCGCCTTGACCACATTGCCCTGATAGAACAGCAGGCTGCCGGTGATTCCGTCGATGGGCGACCGGATTTCGGTGAACTCGAGGTTTAGCATGGCATTGGTGACGGCGGCCTGATCCGCTTGGACGGTGCCCTGCAGCGCGTCCATGCCGGCCTTGCTGGTGTCGAATTCATCCTGGGAGACAAGTTTCTGGCGGAATAATTTCTGTTCGCGATCAAACTGGATGCCGGCGTTTTCCAGTTGCGCCCGGTCGCGCAACAGATTGGCCTGCGCCTGGGCCAGTGCCGCCCGCGACGGCCGCGGATCAATCGTGAACAGCAAATCGCCCTGGCTGACCGGTTGGCCTTCCTGGAAATGCACCTGGCTGATGATGCCGCCGATTTGCGAGTGTATCGTCACGGTCGAGTACGGCATCACGTGGCCGACCGGCGGCGGATTAATCTGCATCGGCACGTTGGTGGTGTAGGCGGTGGCGACCAGCACCGGCGCTGCACCCCCCGCGGCGGGTTTCGCGCTGCGGGAACAGCCGCCCGCCAGCTGCGCGGCGGTCACCGCCAATATTCCGGAAATTAAAAAGGATGTTTTCATGCTGCTTTATTTTGCCGGATCGTTCTTGGCGGGGCTGCGGGCCGGGGACGGTTGAAAGGCGGCCGCGAATTTCTTCAAAAACGCGGTACGCTCCTTCTGAAACGTGGGGTCGGAAATGGGTCGTCCCATGATAAGCCGGGTCAATTGGGGGAATGCCGCCGGAAACATGGTCAGCGAACGCATGGCCAGCATGACGTGGCGCGGGTCGAATTCGGCGGAAACCTGGCCGCGGGCCTGCCGCTGCCGGATGCGCTCCAGCCCGCGGTTTGTTGCTGCGCGCCGGTTCTTTTCGTCAATCAACCGCCGGTTGGCTTCCTGCAACGCTTCCCACTCCAGCAGCCGGACCCAATCCGGGTCCCGGCACGCGGCGTCGAACCAGAAGGTCAGACTTTCCGCCGGATCGCCCGACAACGATTCGGCCCACGCCTGCCGCTCGGTCATTTTCAGACGCAGCACTTCGCGAAACAGATGTTCCTTGTTGCCGAAGTAATGGTACAGCATCCGTTTGTTGACGGCCGCGCGCTGCGCAATGGCATCCACCCGCGCCCCGGCAAAACCGTTCGCCGCGAACTCCTTCAGCGCGGCGGACAAAATACGCTCGCGCGTGCGTTCCGGGTTCCGCAACGAGACGCTTGCTGTTCTGGCTGGTCTGGCCATGAAGCCTATTAAGTAACCATCAAGTTACTTGGAATGCAAGCCCCTTCGGCTGTTTCAGGGAAAGCCCAAAAACGGCCGGAGCTTAGAGCGGCGGCTTCTCCCGGTGCCAGTTCGTGCCGCGTTCGTAGGCGTGGGCAAGCTGTAAAAGGGTTTCCTCGCCGAACGGTTTGCCCAACAGTTGCAAACCAATCGGCAGCTTCGGATTTTTCATGAAACCGCAGGGAAGGCTGATGCCGCAGATGCCCGCCAGGTTGCAGGAAATCGTGAAGATGTCGCTCAGATACATCTGCAGCGGGTCGTCCGATTTCTCGCCGATCTTGAACGCGGCCGTCGGCGAGGTGGGCGTTACCATGGCATCCACGGCTTCAAACGCCTTCAAAAAATCATTGCGGATGAGCGTGCGGACTTTTTGGGCGCGCAGGTAGTACGCGTCGTAGTAACCGCTGCTCAAGACGTAGGTGCCGAGAATGATGCGCCGCTTCACTTCCGTGCCAAAACCCGCCCCGCGGGTCCTGCCATAAAGCTCCATCGGGTCCGCCCCCTCCACCCGCGCGCCATAACGGATGCCGTCAAACCGCGCCAGATTGGCCGAGGCCTCGGCCGTGGCAATGATGTAATAGGTCGCCACGGCGTAATCCGTGTGGGGCAGCGAAATCTCCATGATCTCCGCACCGAGTTCCTGGAGTTTTTTCACGGCGGCGTCCACGGCCGCTTTCACTTCCTCGTCCAGGCCGCCGATCAGGTATTCCTTCGGCAAACCGAGCTTGAGTCCTTTGAGGGTTGGCCCGCCCGGGGAGGACCCGGTCAACGCCGCGGCATAGTCGGGCAGCGGTTGCGGCACGCTGGTCGAATCGCGCGGATCGTGTCCCCCGATTACCCCGAGCATCGTCGCCGCATCGCGCACGTCTTTGGTGAACGGGCCGATTTGGTCGAGCGAACTGGCAAAGGCGACCAGGCCGTATCGCGAAACGCGGCCGTAAGTGGGTTTCAAACCGACGCAACCACAAAGCGCCGCGGGCTGGCGAATGGAGCCGCCGGTGTCCGAGCCGAGCGCGGCAATGACTTCATCCGCGGCGACGGCCGCCGCCGAGCCGCCGGACGAGCCGCCCGGAATGCGTGTGGTATCCCACGGATTGCGGGTGACGCCGAAGGCGGAATTTTCCGTCGAGCTGCCCATGGCAAACTCATCCATGTTCAATCGGCCGAAAACGATGGCGCCCGCCGCCTTTAATTTTTCCACGACCGTGGCGTCATACGGTGAAACAAACCGGCCCAGGATTTTCGAGCCACAATTGAGCGGCTGATTTTTGACCGCCAGCACGTCCTTGACCGCCACCGGCACGCCGAGCAGCGGCCGGCCGGCGCCGGCGTCCCGGGAAAGCAATTGATCGGCGGCGTCCGCCTGGGCGAGCGCGTCGGCGGCGTCATGGCTGATGAAGGCGTGGATTTCTCCATCCACGCGGGCGATTCGGTCAAGGCAGGACTGCACGGCCTCACGCGAAGAGATTTCGCGTTTGGCGAGCCTGGTGCGCAATTCAGAAATGGTGAGCTGGTTTAACGGCATAAACATCCAACACCCAACATCGAATATCGAACATCCAATGGTTTCCGCTGCCAGCGCGCCTTGGAAGTTGGGCGTTGGATGTTGGATGTTGGATGTTGAATCTGTTGCATAGGCCAAACCAGGGGAATTTTATTCAACGATTTTGGGCACGATGAACAGCCCGTTGGCCCGGGCGGGCGCGTTGCGCAAGGCGTCGTCGTGCGGGAGCGACGGGCGAATTTCGTCGGGGCGCGTGACGTTGACCATCGGCACGGCATGGGCGGTCGGCTCCACGCCGGAAACATCGAGTTGATTCAATTTTTCGATGTAACCGAGGATGTTTTCCAGTTGGGCGCCCAGTTTTTTTCCCTCGTCGGGGGTCAGCTGCAGCCGCGCCAGGTGGGCCACGTATTTGATGTCAATTTCGGCGGAAGCCATTGGGACAGGCTAAAGTCCAGAGTCCAAAGTTCAAAGTCCAAAGTTTGCCGAAGCGTGAAACGGTGAAACGGAACACTTGAAGCATGACGCTGTGCCAGGCTGGCCCGCGTCACGAACCGCACTCGCTTTACTCCTCATCAAACTTTCGTTGAACGAGCGCTTCGAGCTCGGTGATGGCCTGGTGCGCATCGTCGCCGCGGACGTGGAGGGTCAGTTTGCTGCCGGGACCGGCGGCCAGCATCATCAAGCCCATGATGCTCTTGCCGTTGATTTTCTCGCCGTCTTTCTCGACCAGGATTTCCGACGCAAACCGGTTGGCGGTCTTCACAAACACCGCCGCCGGGCGGGCATGAATCCCCAGCTTGTTGGCGATGGTGAGCTCCCTGGTGAGGAACTGCAGGTCCGGTGTTTTCTTCGCGCTCATCGGTTTGCTCATGCTAGACTAGATGAAATCAGCTGAATTTCCAGCTATTTTTGTGCCGGCGGCGGCATCGCATGGCTCGGCACCATGTGGGCAATCAACCGCTGGTTCAGGTCCTCGGCGGCGTTGTAGCCGGACATTTTCAGTTTGGTCTGGAAGGCGGCGACTTCAATGAGCCGCGCCAGATCCCGGCCCGGCCGCACGGGAATCACGATGTGCGGAATGTCCACCCCCAGCACTTTGACAAATTCCTGTTCCATGCCGATCCGGTCCACCTCGTCCACATCTTTCCAGGCTTTGAGGGTGATGACCAGATCGAGGTTCTTTTCTTTGCGAACGCTTTTGACGCCGAACATGGCGGCCACATTGATGA
>DASZAB010000043.1:0-80963 GCA_035945675.1 Verrucomicrobiia bacterium
GCACGAACAGAAGTATCTCGACGACTATGTCCGCTACTGGTTACGCAGCCCGGCCAGCCGGCAGCAACTGCACAAATACAGCAATTGGCTGGCGGCGGCGCTCTACCAGCGGTATCTGGTTACGCTCGACCGCCGGTACCTGATTTCGTTGCTGGATGACCTGAGGCGCGATTACGGGCAATGGGAACAGGAACGCCTGACGACCAACGGATTGTTCTGGCAATATGACGTCCGCGATGCGATGGAGGAATCCATCAGCGGCTCGCGCACGAATCAGAACCTGCGCCCGACCCTTAACAGCTACATGTTTGCCAACGCCCGCGCCATCGCCGCCATCGCCCGGTTGGCCGGAAACCGGAAAGTCGCCGCCGAGTTCGATCCCAAAGCCGAGCGATTGAAAACGCTGGTCGAGGAAAAGTTATGGAACCCCGAGGCGCAATTTTTTGAAGTGCTCCGCGACGACGGCAAATTCGCCAATGTGCGCGAGGAAATCGGGTTCATTCCCTGGATGTTTGACCTGCCGGAGCCGGGGAAAGGATACGAAACGGCGTGGGCCCAGTTGACTGACCCGCAGGGATTTAGCGCGCCTTACGGCATCACAACCGCCGAGCGCCGCAGCCCGGAATTCCGGTCGCATGGCTACGGCCACTGCGAATGGGACGGCGCCGTCTGGCCGTTCGCCACGTCCCAGACCCTGGACGCGCTGGCCAATGTATTGCGCGATTATCCCCAGAACGTGGTCAGCCACCGCGATTATTTCGACGCGTTCCTTACCTATGTCCACAGCCAGCACGCCGACGGCAAACCATACATCGGCGAATACCTCGACGAAACGACCGGCCAATGGATCAATGGCAAGGGAGGTCGCAGCCGTTATTACAACCATTCCACGTTCGCCGACCTGCTCATCACCGGCGTCGTCGGCCTGGTGCCGCGGGCGGACGACACGGTGGAGGTCTGGCCGTTGCTGCCGGAGGGCATTTGGGATTGGTTCTGTCTGGACGGCGTGAAATATCACGGTCACACCCTCACCATTCTTTGGGACCAGGACGGAAGACGCTACCGCCGCGGCAAAGGTTTGACGGTTCTGGCCGGCGGAAAGGAAATCGCGCACGCAGACAAACTTGAGCAATTGACCGGCAAACTCCCGTGAAAACATTTCTCCTGCTTTTCACCTTCGGATTCGTGCTTGCCGCCGGCGCCGCGCCGAAAAAATTGTCGCCCATCATTTCCATCGGCCCCGAGGGTCATCTGGTTTATTACCCCGACGAACACGGCAATCGTGTTCCCGATTTTTCCACCTGCGGTTACGCCGGCGGCGACAAAGACATCCCCGATGCGCCGGCCCGGGTCGTCGTCCCGCCGGTCGCCGGTGATGAAACGGCGCGAATTCAAAAAGCGATTGATTACGTTGCCGGTTTGCCGATGGGCCCGGACGGGATCCGCGGCGCAGTGTTGTTGCTCAAGGGCCGGCATGAAGTTTCGGGCGGCCTGCAGATCACCAATTCCGGCGTCGTGCTCCGGGGGCAAGGCATGGGCACCAACGGAACAATTTTGGTTGCAGCCGGGATTGGCCGGCGGACTTTGATTCGCGTCGCGGGCCAAAACGACTTGTCACGCGTTCCGAATTCAAACTGGGAGATTGCGGACGATTACGTTCCCGTTGGCGCAGCCAGCTTTCACGTCCGGGACGCAACTGGGTTGAAGGTCGGCGACACCGTCTTCGTCACCCGCCCCAGCACCCGGCCGTGGATTGACGCGTTGGGCATGACGGACTTTGGCGGCGGCTACGGCGACTGGCGACTGGTCTGGCATCCCGGCAGTTATGATCTGGTCTGGGACCGGGTGATTCAAAGGATTGACGGCAATTTGCTGATCCTGGACGCGCCCCTCACCACGGCCATGGAAAAGGATTTTGGCGGCGGTCGCGTCGAAGCATATTCGTGGCCGGGCCGAATCGAAAACATTGGCATTGAAAATGTGCGGCTGGAATCCGCCTTCGATGCGGGCAATCCCAGGGACGAAAATCATTCCTGGTTCGCCATCACGATGGAAAATGCCGCGGACGCCTGGGTGCGCCAGGTCACGTTTGAACACTTCGCCGGCTCGGCGGTGGCGATCTATGAAAGCTGCAAATGGGCGACGGTTGAGGATTGTCTGTCGCTGGCGCCGGTTTCGGAAACCGGCGGTTGGCGGCGCAATACGTTTTTTACGATGGGCCAGCAGACGTTGTTTCTGCGCTGTTGGGCCGAGCATGGACGCCATGATTTCGCCGCCGGCTTTTGTGCCGCCGGACCGAATGCCTTCGTGCAATGTGAGGATACTTTGCCGACGGCTGACAGCGGCGCGCTGGCAAGCTGGGCGAGCGGCACCCTGTTCGACAACGTGCGAATAGACGGCAACGGTTTGAGTCTGATGAATCGCGGTGACGCCGGTGAGGGCGCGGGCTGGTCAGCGGCGAACTCCGTCCTGTGGCAATGCGACGCGTCAAAAATTTCCTGCGAAAATCCGCCGACGGCCCAAAATTGGGCATTCGGCAGCTGGGGCGAGTTCGCGGGTGACGGTATCTGGCGCAGTTCGAATGACCATGTCCGGCCGGGCAGCCTGTTCGTGGCGCAAACTGCCGACCGGCTCGGGCGCGACGCGGCGGCGAAAATAAAGTTGATGCCACGCTCGATGCAGGAATACAGCAATCCGACGCCGCAGCAGGCGGCGGAATTGATTGCGGCGTCGCGCAAGCCCGCGCCGCAACTATCCAATTTCATTGCCGCCGCCGCCACGCGGGACCCGATTCCAACCGATGCTCGAAATGCCCGAGACGTGGACGAACTACCAACTCCGAACTCCGAACTCCGAACTCCGAACTCCGAACTTTCCCTCACCAACGGCTGGCTGGTGTGCGACGGTAAATTGCTCAGCGGCACCACGGCGAGCATCAACTGGTGGCGCGGCAACATGCGCCCCAGCGAGGCCTTAAAATTCGGCATCAACCTCACCCGTTTCGCGCCCGGGCGGATCGGGCCGGGCTTCACCGACGATTTGAACGCGGTTGCCGACGGCATGGTCTCCGAAAATCAAATCGCGCTCGATCATCACTATGGCCTTTGGTATGACCGCCGCCGCGAGGACCACGAACGCGTCCGGCGCGAGAGCGGCGATGTCTGGGCGCCGTTTTATGAGCAACCCTTCGCCCGCAGCGGCCAGGGCACGGCGTGGGACGGCCTGAGCAAATATGATCTTACAAAATTCAACCCGTGGTATTGGTCGCGATTGAAACAGTTTGCCGACCTCTGCGACCAGCGCGGGCTGGTGCTGTTCAATGAAAATTATTTTCAGCATAACATCCTCGAAGCCGGGGCGCATTGGGTGGATTGTCCGTGGCGCCCGGCCAACAACATCAATCACACCGGCTTTCCGGAGCCACCGCCATTCGCCGGCGACAAACGCATCTTCATGGCCGAACAGTTTTATGACGTGAACAACCCCGTCCGGCGCCAGCTGCACGAGGATTTCATCCGACAGAATCTGGACAACTTCACGAACGAGCCGAATGTCATCCAGTTCACCAGCGCGGAATTCACCGGGCCGCTGGCATTCGAGCAATTCTGGCTCGACACGATTGCGGCGTGGGAACGCGACCATGGTTGTAGCCGCCGACGTGAGGAAGCGGATGGTCCGACTCGTGCGGGGCTCCGCCTCCTTACGTCGGCGGCGACGAAACCCATCGTCGCGCTTGCCGCAACCAAGGACGTGCAGGACGCTATTCTGGCCGATCCGCAGCGCCGCGCGGTGGTGGACGTGATTTGTTTCCGCTACTGGTGGCGGACGGCCAAGGGATTGTTTGCGCCGAAAGGCGGACAGAATCTTTCACCGCGCCAGTTTGAGCGTCAATGGCACGGAGGAACACCCTCCGACACGGACTTAGCCGCCATGGCGGCGGAATATCGGCAACAATTTCCCGACAAAGCCGTCATCGCCTCGGGCGAGGACGCCAATTTGGAGGGGTCGTGGGCGTTTTTGTGTGCCGGTGGTTCGATGCCGGATCTCCCACGCACCACGGACGCGCGGTTGCTGGCGGCGATTCCGAAGATGCAGCCGTGGCCGGAGGCTTCAAATGCAAATTGCCGGGTTCTGCGTGAACCGGGGAAACAATATCTCGTCTGGTCGTCAGACGGTTCCGGGAAATTGGATTTGTCGGCGGAATCCGTTTCCTTCCGCCTTCATGCGATAAGCCCGCGGACTGGCGAAGTCACCGGACAATCCAGAACCATTCAAGCCGGAAAAGAGGTCACCCTGCCGGAAGGTGTAATCTGGCTGACGAGTGAATAGATTGACCATGAAGCTCCCATTCAGCTTCTGCCTCGCGCTGCTCCTGGTCTGCCCGGGCATCGTAAATCGCGGACAGGCCGCCGAATCCGCGGTTGAGCAATGGGGCATGTTTGAACTCGCGCTGAACGGACCGACGAATGGAAATCCGTTTGTGGACGTGAAGCTCTCCGCGCGCTTCACGCAAGACAATACGGCGGTCGAAGCCAACGGTTTTTACGACGGCGACGGCATTTATCGCGTGCGGTTCATGCCGCAAACCCGGGGCGAATGGCATTACGTCACCGGGAGTTCCAGCCCGGAGCTGAATGGCAAGACCGGCGAATTTACCGTGGCGCAACCGTCGCCGGGAAATCACGGGCCGGTGCATGTGGCCTACACCTATCATTTCGCCTGCGCAGACGGCACGCCTTACGAGGAACTGGGCACGACGTGTTACGTCTGGGAACTGCAAACCGAAGCGTTGCAGGAGGAAACCTTAAAGACGCTTACGACGGCGCCGTTCAACAAAATCCGCTTCTGCGTTTTTCCGAAGCATTACGCGTGGAATACCAACGAGCCGTCCCTGTATCCCTTTGCCGGCGCCCCGCTGACGAACTGGGATTTCACGCGGTTCAATCCGAGCTATTTTCAGCACATTGAACGGCGCATCCTGGATTTGCAGAAGCTCGGCATCCAGGCGGACATTATTCTGTTTCATCCGTATGACGGCGGCCACTGGGGCTTTGACCGGATGCCGCCGGGCGCAGACGACCGTTATCTGCACTACGTCGTGGCGCGGTTCGCGGCGTATCGCAATGTCTGGTGGTCCTTGGCGAACGAGTGGGATTTCATGCGGGAAAAGACCGAGGCGGACTTTGTGCGCTTCGGCGAAATTGTTTCGCGGGATGATCCGTATCATCACTTGCTTTCGATTCACAACGGCGCAAAGATTTTCAACGACACCCTGCCTTTTATCACCCACGCGAGCATCCAGAATGGAATGGCGGTGGAAAGTCCGGCGAGCGCGGAACTTTACCGCGACGTTTATCGCAAGCCGGTCGTTTATGACGAGGTGAAATACGAGGGCAACCTCCCGATGCGCTGGGGCGATTTGTCGCCGCAGGAAATGGTCTTCCGTTTTTGGAACGCCACGGTCGCCGGCACCTACTGCGGCCACGGCGAGACGTATGTAAGCCCGGACAATGCGCTTTGGTGGTCGAAAGGCGGCGTGCTCAAAGGCCAAAGCCCGGCGCGGCTGGCCTTTTTGAGAGGAATTCTCGCCGGCGCGCCCCCGCAAGGCATCGAGCCGGTTGACAAAAGGCAGCATTCGCAATATGGCGGCCAGTCCGGGAAATACTATCTGGTCTATCTCGGCAAGGAAGAACCGAAATCATGGAGTTTTCTGTTGCCCAGGGCGCAGACGGCCAACGGCGTAGCGCTCCGGGACGGAATGAAATTCACCGCCGATGTTTTGGACACCTGGAACATGACAGTCACGCCGGTCAAAGGCGAGTTCACGTTGAAGAAGCAGGACAATTACTTTTTTGCCGACCAGGACGGCCGCTCTATTCCATTGCCTGGAAAACCTTATGTCGCAATTCGGATCAACCGGGTTGATGCCCTATGAAATTCTATCCAAAGCTGATTCTTGCTGTGTTGCTCGTGGCCGGTGCTCGCCGGCTGGGAGCAGAATCCATTTCCATCGTGGTGGCGACCAACGCCGTGCCGCGCGTGGAATTTGGCGCGGAGCGACTGGCCGAAGCAATCCGGGCGGAAAAGATGGACGCGGTGATTGTTCACTCGGAAACAACCGCCGGCCGAACGATCTATTTGAACCGGCCGCACAATCCGGCCGCTGGGCCGGAAGGTTTCCGGTTCGATTTGACGGGCAACAACGATATTGCCATCACGGCCGGCGATGATTCCGGCACCCTGTATGGCTGCCTGGAATTGGCGAAACGAATTCGCAAAGCGGGTAAGCTGCCAGAAGTTGCGATTGCCAACTATCACGACGCCCCGGTGATGAAGCTGCGCGGCACCTGCATCGGGATGCAGAAGACCTATATTCTGCCGGGCCGGCACGTGTATGAATATCCCTACACGCCGGAATTGTTCCCGTGGTTCTACGACAAAGCCATGTGGCGCGAGTACTTGGATTTCCTCGTCGAGAACCGCCTGAACACGCTCTATCTCTGGAGCGGCCATCCGTTCGCCTCGCTGGTGCGGCTCAAGGATTATCCGTATGCGGTGGAAGTGCCCGACGATGTTTTCCAGCAGAACCAGGAGATGTTCCATTGGCTCACGCGGGAGTGTGACAAACGCGGCATCTGGCTGGTGCAGATGTTTTACAACATTCTGGTCTCGAAACCGTTCGCCGAGACCAACGGGATTTCCACCCAGCTGGCCGCGCCCACGCCGCTGACGGAGGATTATACGCGCAAATCCATCGCGGAATTTGTGAAAGACTATCCCCACGTTGGGCTGATGGTCTGCCTGGGCGAGGCGTTGCGCGGTACGCCGAATCAACTGGAGTGGTGCACCAATGTCATCCTGCCGGGTGTGCTGGACGGTATGAAGGAGGCCGGCTTGCAGGAGGAGCCGCCGGTGGTCATCCGTACGCACGCGATGGATGCCTATGCCATCATTCCCGCCGCGCTCAAGGTCTATACCAACATCTGGACTGAATCGAAATACAACGGCGAATCGCTCACGACGTGGGAACCGCGCGGCAAGGAAGCGGCCATCCACGTGGCCATGAGCAAGCTCTCGCCGCACATGGTCAACATTCATCTTTTGTCCAACCTCGAACCGTTCCGTTACGGCGACCAGCAGTTCATCCAGAAATGCGTCCAGGCGGCGCGCGACCGGCTGGGGGCGACGGGCCTCCATCTTTACCCGTTGTCGTATTGGAACTGGCCTTACTCGCCCGACCTCGCCAACCCGCCCCTGCTCCAATGGCAGCGCGACTGGATCTGGTTCACGGCCTGGGCGCGTTACTCGTGGAATCCCGACATTCCGCCAAAGGCGGACCGGGCTTACTGGATTGCGCAACTGGCCGGCCGCTATGGCAACACCAACGCGGCGGAAACAATTCTCGATGCGTACAATAATGCCGGCGAAGTTGCGCCGCGCCTCATCCGCCGATTTGGAATCACCGAAGGCAACCGCCAGACATTGTCTCTCGGCATGACGCTGGATGAACTGGTGGACCCCACAAAATACAAGGCGTTCGACGGGCTATGGCTCTCGCAGGCGCCGCCGGGCGAGCGGCTGGACGAATACGTGAAGAAGGAATGGAACCACGAGCCGCACGTGGGCGAGACGCCCGAATCAATCATTCATGACGTGCTGGAGGAATCGAGCAATGCGGTTGCCGCCGCCGACGCTGCCGCGCCGTTCGTCACGGAAAACCGCGCCGGGTTTGCACGGCTGGACAACGATGTGCATTGCATCCGACTGATGGCGGAAAATTACTCTGCCAAAGTGAAAGCCGCGGAACTGGTGTTACGTTACCACTACAGCCACAACATCGGCGACATGGAACAGGCGGAAAAATACCTGGCCGAAAGTTTTGCGGATTATCAGAAATTGTCCGCGCTCGCGTCGCCAGCCTACCACTTCGCCAACGGCATGCAGACGTCGCAGCGGAAAATCCCGTTTAGCGGCGGCATCCACGGGGTCGGCACCAATTACCTCTGGTCACAGCTCGTGCCGCTCTACCGGAAGGAGCTGGGGGACTTCCGCGCCAGGGTTGCCGAATTAAAAAAAACCGGCGGCCATTTACCGACGGTTGACAATGCCAACCTCAAGCCCTGGCCGACGGCGGACTTCAAATTGATCAGCACCAACGCCGAAACCTACAAGGTCGTGGTCGGCGCGCGGGTTTTTACCGACCGACATTTTGCGATTCAAAGTCTCGCCCCGGAATTGAACGGGCTGACCGGCATCCGGTTTTCCCACGAAGCCGCCAAGAAAGGACGTTACCAACCGATTGAATTTGAAGTCTCTCAACCGGTCAAGCTGCTGGTAGGGTATTTCAACAGCCGCAGCAAGGAATGGCTGCAAGTGCCAGACCTGGAAACCGCGGCGCAGGCCGACGAGCGCGGCGGCGTGGACACGGTCCTCGAAAACGCAGCGAGCATCGAAGGTTGCCCGAAGGTGGACGTTCACGCCTTTCGCTACGACGCCGGCCGGCAAAAGCTGGAACTGATCGGCAAAGGCAGCTTTGTCATCCTCGGGATCGTGCCACAATCGGTGAATCTGGAAAAACGCGACGCGAACACGGGGGCAAGGCGAGACACGGTTGTGGCGCCCGCAACGAAATGATTTGTCAAAATTCAAAATGTATCTGGCAGTTTTCAGATTATGAAATTTCCAGCAACTGTTAGGTTGGCCAGGACATGAAAAATCCATTGTTCATTATCACCATCCTTTGTGTCGGAAATTTGGCTTTCACTGTGCCAACGTTTGCCGCGAAGGAAAAAGACGATTCGTCGTCGACGGAAATTGAAGCGAATTATACCAAAACCATCGAAGGTCGCACGGCCAACATCCTGAAGGCGCTGGCGCTGGGTGATACCAATCAGGTTGCCGGAGTGCACGATATCATCATGGCGCAGTGGCGGGCGTTGCGGGCGTGGCACGACGCCAATGACGCGAAACTGAAACAGGCGCTCAAGGCCGGCGACTCCAATGCCGTCGCACAAATCCGGACTTCGTTGAAATCGCTGCACAACGAATTTCTCTCCAGGCTTTCGGCGCGCCTGACACCCTCACAGGTGGACACGGTCAAGGACAAGATGACTTATAACAAGGTCGAGGTGACTTACAACGCCTATTGCCAGATCGTCCCGAATCTCGCCGAAACCGAAAAAGCCAGAATCCTGGAGTTGCTCAAACAGGCGCGCGAGGAGGCCATGGACTGCGGCCGCGCCGAAGAAAAATCGGCTGTCTTCAAAAAATACAAAGGCAAAATCAACAATTACCTGACTGCGCAAGGCCATAACGTGAGCAAGGCCTACAAAGAATGGGGCGAAAAACAAAAACTGAAAGCCGCCGGGAATTCCGCGCCGGCTCCGGCCAGATGATTTCAGGACAATATCCGGCGCTGGAAATCCCGGTTTCAACGGAGGCCGCCGACCCGGTTGTGCGGTGGCATGACGGATGAAGGGCGAATCCCCACAATCAAATCCTTCGCTGGTATCCGCAATCGGCAGCACCGGTTCGTATCGTTGGCGCATCTGCGCGTTGCTCTTTTTCGCCACCACCATCAATTACATGGACCGTCAAGTCCTCGGCCTCCTCGCGCCGACCTTGCACCGCGACATCGGCTGGAGCGAAACGGAATACGCGAACATCATCGTCGCATTTCAAGCAGCTTACGCCATCGGACTTGTCGGATTCGGACGCTGGATTGATTCCATTGGTACGCGCACTGGTTATGCGATCGCCGTGGCTTTTTGGAGCATCGCGGCGGCCGCGCACGCGCTGGTCCGGACGGTGTTTGGCTTCGGCGCGGCACGATTTGCGCTGGGACTGGGCGAAGCCGGAAATTTCCCGGCCGCGGTCAAAGCGGTGGCGGAGTGGTTCCCGCGCCGCGAACGCGCGCTGGCCAACGGCATTTTCAATTCCGGCTGCAACGTCGGCGCGGTGCTCGCGCCGCTGTCGGTGCCATGGATGGCGCTGCGGTGGGGCTGGCCTGCGCCGTTCCTCGTGCTCGGCGTGCTCGGATTTGTGTGGCTGGGGGCGTGGCTGATTTTTTATGACTCGCCGGAAAAGTCCCGGGGTGTTTCGCCGGAAGAGCTGGCTTACATTCGCAGCGATTCGCCCGAAGCACCGCCGCCAACAATTCCGTGGAGAAAATTGCTGGCGCACCGGCAGGCTTGGGCGTTCGGGGTTGGCTACGGCTTTTCCGCGCCGATTTGGTGGTTCTATCTTTATTGGCTCCCCTCATTTTTGAGCCAGCGATTTGGGCTGGGTTTGTCAACCCTCGGCGCGCCGCTCGTGGTGATTTATTCGATGGCCAGCGTCGGCAGCGTTGGCGGCGGCTGGCTGTCATCGGCTTTGCTCCAACACGGTTGGTCGCTGAATGCGAGCCGAAAGACCGCCATGCTGGTATGCGCCCTTTGTGTGATCCCGGTCGTGTTCGCGGCGCACGCGTCGAATCTGTGGGCCGCGACGCTGTTAATCGGGCTTGCCGCCAGCGCGCATCAAGGCTGGGCGGCCAACCTTTTTGCACTGGCGTCCGACCTTTTCCCAACACAAGCCGTCGCGTCCGTCGTCGGCCTCGGCGGCATGGCTGGCGCGCTGACGGCGATGGCCTTTTCGGAATCCGCCGGTTTCATCCTGGAAAAGACCGAAAGCTACTGGAGTTTGTTTGCCATCGCCCCGTCGGCCTATTTGACGGCGCTGGCCATCATTCACTGGCTGTCACCACGGTTGCAGCCCGCAAAAGTTTCTTAAACCCAACCCAGAGAATATAAAGATGAGAAAAGCAGAGGCCATCCCCGAAACCGAACGCCGATTGCCTTCCGGTCTCTCGTCTTGCCGGCGAATTTTCACTGTGTTCTGCGCGCCCTTTGCTGTTTAATTGATTTATGCCCGAATGGAAAGCTGACAACGAACTCTGCGCCCTCTGCACGCGGGAACTTTATACGCCCGTGGTCGGCGACATCCTTGACGACCTCGGTTTCACGCATCAATTCCTGCCGCAACCCATCCAGCCGCTGCGCGAGGACATGAAACTGGCCGGCCGGGCGATGCCCGTGGTGATGATTGACGTTTTCGGGAAACAGAAAAAACCGTTTGGCCTGCTCACCGAAGCGCTCGACCAGCTGCAACCGGGCGAAATCTATCTCGCCGGCGGCGGCGACATGCGCTGCGCCTATTGGGGCGAAATCCTGACGGCCACGGCAAAGAAACGCGGCGCCGCCGGCGCGGTCATCAACGGCTTTCATCGCGACACGCCGAAAGTCCTGGAGCAAAACTGGCCGGTGTTTTCGCGCGGACGTTTTGCCCAGGACTCCGCCGTCCGCACCCAGGTTGTGGATTTTCGCTGCCCGATTGAAATCGGACAGGTCTCCATACAACCGGGTGATCTGGTTTTCGGCGATCTCGACGGCGTCGTCATAGTCCCGAAAACGGTTGAGGTCGAAGTCATGGAACGCGCGCTGGCCAAGGCGCGCGGTGAAAAGCTGGTCCGGAAGGAAATCGAAGCCGGTATGAGCAGCACCGCGGCGTTCAAGAAATACGGGATTCTCTAAAGCCATGTCCGCGATCAAGCGCATCTCCTGTTTCAAGGCCGTTTCCAAACTGTCGCGGCCCATCGCGGACAGCACGCATCAGATTCCCGAGATTGCCTTCATCGTTACCCGCATTGAACTTGATAGCGGCGTGACCGGCGACGGACATCTGCTCGCGTTTCATTATTCGCCGGAGGCGATTCTCGGCGCGTTGAAAGACATCGCACCGATGGCCTTGGGCCGTGAGGTCAGCGGCACGGGCGAGTTTCTCGCGCATCACGAGAAAGCAAGTGAGTATTTCGGCAATGCCGGCCTGCACCGTTGGGCCGCCGGGTCGGTGAACATTGCCATGTGGGATGCCTGGGCCAAAACGCTGGGCGTGCCGGTCTGGAAAATGTTCGGCACCTGTCATCAGCGGGTGCCGCTTTATGGCAGCGGCGGCTGGCTGTCGTATTCGATGGACGAATTGTTGAACGAAGTCCGTGACTACGTGAAACGTGGTTTTCGTTCGGTGAAAGTGAAAGTCGGTTCGCCCGACATTCAGCGGGACCTGGAGCGTCTCACCCGGGTTCGCGAAACCGTCGGCCCGCACGTCCGCGTGATGATGGATGCGAATCAGGGCCTGAATCTTCCCGCGGCGCTGGAACTCGCGCGCGCCGCGCAACCGCTCCGCATCGCCTGGTTTGAAGAGCCGTTGCACCGCACGGATTACGACGGTTACGCGCAATTGCGCCGCCAGGCCGGCATGGCCATCGCCACCGGCGAGCGCGAGTTCGACACGGTCACGCTCCGCGAACTCATCCGCCGCAAGGCGATTGATCTTTGGCAGCCCGACCTGCTGCGGCTTGGCAGTGTCGAGGCCTGGCGCGCCTCGGCCGCATTGGCGCAGGCGCATCATATTCCCGTGTTGCCGCACTACTACAAGGAATATGACGTGCCGTTGCTCATGACCGTGCCGAACGCCTGCGGCGCGGAGTCCTTCGACTGGGTGGACGACCTCATCACGCACCCCATTCGCATGAAAGACGGCTTCGCGTATCCGAACGACGGTGTGGGCTGGGGCTTCAGTTTCAAGGATGAGGCTTTGAAAGAACTGGCAACCTTTGCCAAATAACTTCACCGCGCATGAAAATCACCACCTTCGAAACCTGGCGCTGTCAGCGGAAAGAATCCTTGTTCGATGCCTCCCGCACCGGCCGCAGTCCAATGAATTGGGACGTGGTCGTATTACGGTTGACCACTGACGCCGGCCTAACCGGCCACGCCACGGCGCTCGCCGCGCGTTCGAGCATCGTCACCCAGGCTGACCTGCACGAGAACATCGCGCCGGTGGTGCTGGGCCGTTCACCCACCGAACGCGAGGCGATCTGGCACGAACTGTGGACAATTGACCGGCACCTGGCGTTCTTTCCGCTTTACCTGCCCGGTCCGGTAGACGTGGCGTTGTGGGACATCGCTGCGCAAGCCGCCGGCTTGCCGCTCTATCAATTCATCGGCGAATGCCGCACCAGCCTGCCGGTTTACGCGAGCAGTTTGTTCATGCCGAAAACGGAGGATTACCTGAAACAAATGCGTGCCTATAAAAGACGCGGCTTTCCAGCTTACAAAGTTCACCCGCCGGGTCCGTGGCGCAAGGACATGGAAATTCAGCGCGCGCTCCGTGAAGCCGCGGGTGACGATTACGTTTTGATGAGCGATCCCGTCGCCGAGTATTCGCTGGAAGAAGCCATTCGCATCGGGCGCGATCTGGAGATATTAAATTACCACTGGTTTGAAGAACCTTTCCGCGATTTTGAACTCGCGAAATACGCGAAGCTCTGTGCCGCGCTCGACATTCCCATCGCCGGCACCGAAACGACCCGCGGCGGCCCGTGGGGTGTAGCCCAGGCGATTGCCTTCAACGCCGTGGACATCGTCCGGGCGGACGTTTCGTGGAAAGCCGGCGTCACCGGCACGCTGAAAATCGCGCACCTGGCCGAGGCGCACGGCTTGCGTTGCGAAGTCCATTGCACGACGATGGGTTTTATGGACATGGCAAACCTGCACGTCAGTTGCGCCATTAAAAATTGCGAATACTTTGAGTTGCTCGTGCCGGAAGAGCCGTTCCGCTTTCCGATGAAGGACCCATATCCAATTGATAAGCACGGAATCGCGCACGTCCCGCAAAAGCCGGGTATCGGCGTGGAACTGGATTGGGACACGATTGACCGGGCCTGTGTAGAGCATAAAATTACCAAGACCAGATGAATTCACCGCAAAGAACTCAAAGAGTACAAAGAAGCAGAAGATGAAAAACAACGTCGGCAAACTGCAAAGATTTTGGACTGCGGTGGCAGAGCGCAGCGGCGACACCGCTTTGGAACGTCCATCGACGGTGCGAAAGGGGCGTGGCGCTTCGCTTCCCGCCGCACTCCAAATCGTATGTCTTCTCTCTGTGTTCTTTGCGTTCTTTGCGGTTAAATAAATCCGTGCAACCGCGCTGTTTCCAGATTCATCCGCAGGACAACGTCGCCACGCTGCTCGACGATGCCGAGGGAAAAATTCAAATCCTCGGCGCGCAACCGCAGGAGATTCGGTTGTTGGAAAAGATCTCCCGCGGCCACAAGGTCGCGCTCAAGGATCTTATCGCTGGCGACGCGGTGATCAAATTCGGCGCCCGCATTGGTCATGCCACCCAACCCATTCCGCGGGGCGCGTGGGTGCATCTGCACAATCTCGCCAGCGAGGTGGATGAGCGTTCCAGCACGCTTGACCTCCATTCCGGTGCGCCGACCGATACCAGCTCTGCCTATGCCTGAAAATATCTCATCGCGTAGCAGCCGAGGTAACGAGGCTCTGACTGAAAAGACGATCATTGATCAGAGCCTCCTTACGTCGGCTGCTACGTCGTCATGGGCGGGTTTTCTGCGCCCCGACGGCCGCAAAGGCGTCCGCAATCTGGTGCTGGTTGTTTATACCGTCGAATGCGCGCAACACGTTGCCCACGCGATCGCCAGCGGCGAAACAGACACGCACGTCATCGGTTTTCCCGGCTGTTATGACAACGCCTATGCCATCCGGCTCATGCTCGCGCTCGCGCGCCATCCCAATGTCGGCGCGGTCTTGTCCGTCGGGCTTGGTTGCGAATACACGCAGCCGGAAAAAATCGCCGACGCGGTGCGTGCATCCGGCCGGCCCGCCGAATGGTTTTTTATTCAACAAAGCGGCGGCACGCGCAGCTCGGTGTCCAAAGGAAAGGAAATCGTTGCCCGGCTCCGTGAAAAGATTCGCCAGGAAACTCCGCGCGCGCCCATGACGCTGGCCGATTTAACCGTCGGCTGCGAATGCGGCGGCTCGGACGGAACCTCCGGCCTCGCCGGCAATCCGACGGTCGGCGCATTTTTTGATCTGTTGGTGGACGCCGGTGGCCGTGCCATTTTTGAGGAAACGGCGGAGATGATCGGCCTGCGGGAAACGATGCAATCACGCGCGGCAAACCCGGAAGCGAAACAACAACTCGCCGCGGCCTACGACAAGGCGGAATGCTATTGCCGTTCCGTCCGGCAATGGTCGGTGTCACCGGGAAATTTCGCCGGCGGCCTCACCACCATCGAGGAAAAAAGTCTCGGCGCCTTTGCCAAGAGCGGCACCCGGCCGATTCAAGGTGTCATCCGCGTGGCCGAAGCGCCGCGCGGGCCGGGCTTATGGATTCTCGACAGCGTGCCGGACAAACATTTCATGCAGTTCGGCTACACGAACCCGAACGATACTGAAGGCATTATGGATTTGGTCAGTGCCGGTTCCCAAATTGTCTTGTTCGTTACCGGACGCGGCAGTGTCATTGGGAGCCCGATCGCACCCCTCATCAAGGTGACCGGCAACAGCGCCACCTACCGGGCTATGGAGGAGGACATGGACTTCGACGCCGGTCGGGTGCTGACCGGTGAAGTCACGCTCGCCCAGGCTGGCCGCGAACTGGCTGACCTGGTCGTGCGCATTGCCCAAGGCGAACCGAGCAAACCCGAAAGCCTCAACCACCGCGAATATTTCATCATGTATAAACATCAAAACACACCCACGCTTGCAGCCGGCTGCCGGGCATGATTTTTAAACGCAGAGAACGCAAAGAACGCAAAACATTTTCCCAAAGCGAATTCCTTTTCATTCTCTGCGCTCCTTGTGATCTTTGCGGTGAAATCATTTATGAACCAACAACAATTGAATTCAGCGTTCGATCTTACTGGCCAAACGGCGTTGATCACCGGCGGCGGCACCGGCCTGGGTTTCGGCATGGCACGATGTCTGGTTGCGTCGGGCGCGAAGGCGGTTCTGGTCGGGCGGCGCCAGAAAGAATTGGAAAAAGCGTGCGCCGCACTGCGCCAAGGCGCCTTCCCGCTGGTGGGCGACGTGACCGAACTTGAAACCGCGGCCGCCCTGGTGGACAGGGCCGAAAAACTCGCCGGACCGGTTTCCATTCTCATCAACAATGCCGGTGTGCATCTGAAGAAACCCGCCACCGACACGAGCGACGCCGAATTCGCCGCCGTGCTGCAAACGCACGTGTTCGGCGCATTTGCGCTGACGCGCGAGGCCGGCCGCCGGATGGTGGCGCGCGGCTCGGGCTGCGTCCTGTTTACTGCTTCCATGGCTTCCTTTATGGGCATTCCCCTCATCGTCGCTTATTCCGCCGCCAAGTCGGCGTATGTCGGCATGGTCCGTACCCTGGCGACGGAATGGGGGCCGCACGGCGTGCGCGTCAACGCCATTGCACCCGGGTGGATTGCGTCCGATATGCTCGACCAGGCGCTCCGCGGCGACCCGGCGCGCAAAGCAAAAATCTTCGGCCGGATTCCGATGAATAAATTCGGCGAGCCGGACGACATCGGCTGGGCAGCGGTTTATCTCGCCTCGCCCGCCGCCAAATACGTCAACGGCGTGGTGCTGCCGGTGGACGGCGGAGCGGCGATTGGATTTTAAGAATTAAATCAACCGCAGAGAACGCAAAGAGCGCAAAGAATCCACAAAATGTTTTCCGGGTCTTTCTTTGTGTTCTCTGTGTTCTTTGCAATTAAAACTCCGTTATGAAAACACCGGTTTTACGCCACATCGCCAACCTCTGGACGTTCCTTGGGCATCCTTCGCCGGAAAATGAATGGTCGCTCGAACAAAAATTACGTGCGATCAAGGAAGCCGGTTTCGACGGCGTGTGCTGGGCTGGGAGTCCGGAATTGGGCAGAGCTGTTAAAAAGCTCGGGTTGATTTTCATCGGCGGCATGTCGTCAGGCAAAGCGGCTGAATTCCCGCGCCTGCTTCAGGAGCAGAAGGATGCGGGCGCTCACCATGTCAACGTGCAACTGGCGGACGACGACACCCTGACGCCGGAGGCTCTGGATTTGGCGCAGTCACTCGTGCAGGAAGGCCGCAAACTTGGACTGGAACCGGCCGTGGAAGTGCACCGCGACACCTGTACCGAGACGCCGGGGAAAACCTACGCGCTGGCCGATGCGTATCAGAAAGTGACCGGCGAATTGTTGCCGATTTCCTGGGACTTTTCCCATATCTCCGTCGTCAAACATCTCCATCCCGGAAATTACGCCGAGCGGATGATTGTCCGTCCCGATTTGATCCGACGCGCGCAACAATTCCATTTCCGACCCTTCAATGGTCATCACGCCCAGGTACCCGTCTCCGACGGGAAAGGCCATCTGACGCAGGAAGTCAAAGACTGGCTTCCCTTCGCCGAGGCTGTGCTCCGGTGCTGGCTGGACGGCAACCGCAATACCGACCGGGAGATTTTTATTTGCCCGGAGATGGGTCCGGTGGTGGGCGGCTATGCGCTTTCGACCTTCCCGAACAGTTGGGAGGAAGCCAAAATCCTGCGCGGCGAGATTGATAAACTCTGGAAAAAGGTCAACCGCTGATTCTTTTTCAACGCAAAGATGCGGGGAATTGTTTTGACGCTCGCCCTCACCTTTTATCCTCCCCATGAAGCTCGTAGCAGCCGACGTGAGGAGGCTCCATCTGAAATTCACAAAATAAAGGCAGAGCCTCCTCACGTCGGCTGCTACGATTCAAGGGTTCAATGCGCGAATGTTTCTGGGAATTCTCTCCCCCCGATTGGGCGGGGAGAGGGAGTTGTTTCCAATTGACGCGTGTGTTCAGATGCACCCGATGCGGAGGCCCATGGCGCCCGGTCGGACTCGCGACCCCTTGGCGCGCTGAAGCGAAGCGAAAGCGGCTCGACACCCGTTCCCCGGCTTTTTACTCTCGCCGCATGATTACGCGCTACTCCCGCCCGGAGATGCGGGGCATCTGGACCGATGAAAACAAGCTCCGGCTCTGGCTCCAAATCGAACTGTTGGCCAGCGAAGCCCTGGTCAAGGAGCGCATCGTGCCACGCGCCGATTTCGCCAAAATCAAACGCGGCGCGGACAAATGGTCCGCCAATTTGCCCGGCCTCGTCGCGCGCCAGAAAGAGCTGGAAAAGACACTCAACCACGACGTCATCGGCTTTACCACCGCGGTCGCCGAGAAAATTCACGACAAGGCCAGCCGCTGGTTCCATTTCGGCTTGACCAGCAGCGACGTTATTGACACCGCGTTCGCCGTCCAGATGGTGCAGAGTGCCGACATTTTGATTCAAGACGTTCGGGCAGTCCGCGCGTCCGTCGCCAAACAGGCGCGCAAATACAAATTCACGCCGTGCATCGGCCGCAGCCACGGCATCCATGCCGAGCCGACCACGTTCGGCCTCAAGCTCGCGTTGATGTATGATGAGTTTGCGCGCGCCTTGCGCCGACTGGTAGTGGTTCGCGAAGTCGTCGCCGTCGGCAAACTCAGCGGCGCGGTCGGCACCAGCGCGCATCTTTCGCCACAGGTCGAGTTGGCCGTGTGCCGGAAACTCGGCCTGAGCCCCGCACCCATCGCGACGCAGGTCATCCAGCGCGACATTCACGCCGAATTCATGACCACGCTGGCGCTCGTCGGCGCGAGTATCGAACGCTGGGCGGTGGAATTTCGGCATTTGCAGCGCACGGAAGTGCTCGAAGCGGAAGAACCGTTTACCCGGGGCCAGAAAGGCAGCAGCGCCATGCCGCACAAGCGCAATCCCATCACCTGGGAACGGCTCACCGGCCTCGCGCGCGTGCTCCGCGGCAACGCCATCGCTGCCCTCGAAAACGTCGCCCTCTGGCACGAACGCGACATCAGCCATAGCAGCGTCGAGCGCATCATTTTCCCCGATTCCTGCACGCTGCTCGATTACATGTTCGGCCTGCTCATCCGGCTCATGGACGGCCTGGCGGTTTATCCGGACAACATGAAGAAAAACCTCGGCCTGAGCCTGGGCATGTGGAATTCGCAGACCGTGCTGCTGGCGCTCATTAAGAAAGGCCTGACCCGCGAAGCCGCCTATAAACTCGTTCAGGACGCCGCCATGAAAACGTGGGAAGTGAAACACGCCGGCCGCGACGATGCGGATTTCGTCGGGCAATTGAAAGCCGACCCGGCTGTCGCCAGACACTTCAAGCCCGGTGAGCTGGAGAAACTCTGCTCACTCGACTTTCATTTCAAGGAAGTCAACAACCGGTTCAAGAAACTGGGATTGTAGCTAGCTAAATAATTGTTCATCATCCGACCATGTTTACGCGGATTCAGACCCGTTCATTTCGTTGTTTGAAGTCGGTGGATCAAACGCTCGGATCGTTTCGCGCGCTTGTCGGCCCGAATGCCAGCGGCAAGACGACCTTTCTTGATGTCATTGGTTTTCTCGGTGACTTAGTCCGGAACCGCGGCGATGTCTTAGAAACGGTGCAGACGCGAAGCAGTAGTTTTGAGAAGCTCGTGTGGATGGGTCAGGGCAACGCGTTTCAGATCGCGGTGGAGGCGGAGATTCCGGAGGCCATGCGCAAAGTAATGGCGGAGGACAAGCAACGTTTTACACGGGTCCGTTATGAAGTGGAAGTGGGACTTGAGATGAACAGCAATGAAATTGGATTGGACCAAGAAACGCTGTGGTTAAAAGAGGCCGAAGCAGAAAAGAAGTTCACGCAACGCGTTTTATTTCCCGCGCCGCAGGCGAACAGTCCCAGCTTGATCAGTCACTCTCAAAAGGGGCAGAGAGTCGCGTTGACCAAAACGCCAGGCGGAAATGACAATTACTACACAGAGGGGCGGAAGTCCTACATGCCTTCATTCAAGCTGGGACGGGGAAAATCGGCGTTGGCAAACATCCCTGCGGATATGGAAAGTTTTCCTGTCAGCACCTGGTTCCGGAATCTGCTGGAAAAGGGAGTCCAGCCGTTTGTTTTGAATAGCCAGTTGATGAGACAGCCAAGTCCCCCCGGATTGGGAAGGCGTTTTCAGACCGACGGTTCAAACCTGCCGTGGGTGGTGGAGGAGCTAAGGCAGGATCAAAAGCGTTATCACGCTTGGTTAGAGCATGTGCGCACTGCATTAGAGGACATCAAGGACGTGGCCTCGGTGGAGCGGTCGGAAGACAGGCATCGGTATCTGGTGATTGAATACATGAATGGGGCGAAGGTGCCTTCATGGCTGGCATCGGATGGCACGTTGCGTTTACTGACCTTAACAATTCCGGCATATTTGTCGGACATTGCTGGGACATTTCTCATCGAAGAACCCGAAAATGGGATACATCCACGTGCCATCGAGACGGTATTACAATCGTTGTCTTCGATTTACCGCAG
This sequence comes from Verrucomicrobiia bacterium, assembly GCA_035945675.1. Lineage (GTDB taxonomy): Bacteria > Verrucomicrobiota > Verrucomicrobiia > Limisphaerales > UBA11358 > UBA11358. Next base: position 20,237 of record DASZAB010000043.1, read on the forward strand.
CCAAGTGCTGCTGGCGACACATAGCCCGGTCGCGTTGAACATGCTTGAGCCGCGCGACGTGCTTTGCTTTGCCAAAGATGCTAATGGAGCGACCGACATTGTTTCTGGCGACCGCCACCCGGCGTTGGTGGAGTGGAAGAAGGGCGAACCGGATTTAGGCGTGTTGTTTGCCTCGGGGATTCTCAGTTGACGGATCGCCATGAAAGATCTCGTTCTTCTGGTGGCAGACAAGAATGCGCAATTCGCGCTCACTGGCGCACTGGGCCGGCCGGAGGCGTTGGGGATTCGTCCGATTGAATTCGAATTCCGTGTTCATCCCGGGCGTGATGGCGGCACTCGAAAGACCGGCGCGGAAATGTTGGCGCTAGAACGGAGGCGATTCAGCCACGCTTTGTTGGTGCTGGATTTCGAGGGTTGTGGAACTGATTCGCCAGACGCTTTAACGCTTGAGGCGCAGTTGGATGGGCGGATGAGCGCAAGCTGGAAAAATCAAGGCAAGGCGATTGTGATCGAACCTGAACTAGATGTGTGGGTTTGGGGGTCAGACAACGCAGTGGAAATTGCAATTGAGTGGCCGTTAGGAAAGGGTTTGCGCGAATGGCTACGAGAAGAAGGCTTTGCGTTCAACCAGCATGAGAAGCCCGTGCGCCCCAAAGAGGCTTTGGAGGCGGCATTGCGTGTGCCTGCCTTGCCAAGGTCATCCGCTCTCTACCAGCATATCGCTGGCAGGATCAGCTTGTTGCATTGCAAAGACGGAGCATTCATTCGATTACGCCAACAGTTGCAGACTTGGTTTCCTCAATAAGAATGGCCTTTCGGATTCACCCCAACGTGGTGCGCGGCGAGATTGACAATCGCATCAAGGGCATCGTGCGCGGCAATATCTGGGTCAAAGGCCGCGCCGAACCCGTGACGCTCGAACTCAAGGGCAATGCCCGGCTCGACTTGGCCGGTTGCCTGCTCACGTTCATCAATCCGCTCAAACGCATTCCACAACTGCACCTCGGCTCGCTGCATTCTGTCCAGCGCGCCGCGAAAAAGCGCAAAGAACACAAAAATCTTTAACCACGGATGAACACCGATAGACACCAATAACAAACAATTCCTGATGCGTTCGTCAACACGTTCACTTCATATCCCATGCCCAAATTCGCTCCACCACCGCTCGTTGCGCCGGAAACCTTGCGCGCACTGCTCACCGCCGCCGCGGACTTCGCCGCGCTCAAACCATGGGAATACATGTATGACAGTGATGTGGTCGGCCTTGTTGATCCCGCTACCGGCGAGACGCGGCTGGGTGCGGTGCTTGGCAGCGGTGGAGAAGTTTTCGCTGCCGTGTTCTATCGCCGGCCGGCCGGCTTGCGCTGGATGCTTCAAATGCTCAATGAAACGCCTGACCCCGAGGAGCTCAACAGCGCCGACGGCATGGATTGCCTGAAACTCGAATTTGTTCCCAAACGCGAATTGTGGAAAGAAGATCTGGCCATGCTCAAAGCCGCCGCGTTCAAACCGGCTGGCAAAGGCAGCATTTGGCCGCAATTCCGCTCCGCCGAACCCGGCTGGCTTCCCTGGCATATCAACCAGACCGAAGCCGGCCAGCTCCTGGCCGATCTCCCGCGCCTCACCGCATTTTGCCGGCTGTTCGAGGAACATCCCGGACTGTTCGACGAACGCGCACCCACGGATGTCCCGTTTTTGCCGGTTGCCCTGCTGGATCGCCCGCTTACGCCAAGAGACCTCGACTGGCGGCCGCTCCTGCCGCCGCCTGTGACCGGCCTGGAACCGTTTCGGCCCGCAGCCGAACAACTCGAAAAACTTCGCACGCTCGAACGGAAGCCCGGCCTGGTGTATGAATTCGATTCCAGCCTGTTGCCCGGAGGTTCCTTCCTTGAAAACGGACGCCCCTGCTTCGGCCGGTTCTGCCTGCTGGTGGAGCAACAGCGGGGCCTCGTGGTGGGCATGGATGTGCAAAGCGGCGCTCTCACCCCGGTTGAGGCGGCCGGACGCGGTTTGGCGGCATCCTTGCTCAAGGCTGGCAGTCTGCCGGAAAAAATCCACATCGGCGGTTCGCGTCTCCAACCCATGCTGCAACCCGTCTGTGACGCGCTGCAAATCCAGCTCTGGCCCGTCTCCTTCCTGCCCGCGCTCGAAGCCGCCGTCGCGTCCCTCAGTCAACACATGCTCGGCCGGACAACGCCGTAGGACAGCGCTTCCAGCCTGTCTCTGAATTCCGTCTTGGGTTACTCAATTGTTTCGCGCGACCACCCGGAGTTGAAAGTTAAGAGTTTCTTCCAGTCAATGGCGCAGTCTGATTCAAAGAATTCGTCTGTAAACTCCTTTGTGAATCGGGTGAAAACCTTGCCGTATTCCTGTTGAAACGCTTCGTTGCGTTCCTTGGCCCGGTGGCCGGGAGGCTCGATGATTGTGGTGTAGAGATCTTCGTCGCCCGAAACAAAAGCCCAAAAGCTCTGACCACATTTCTTGAGATAGACGCCCTTGTCTTCGATGTTCTCGATGCCGTAACAACACCCGTTCACCGCGACGACATTCTTCTTGGCCGCGTTGGTTGCAGGGATTTGTTTCGCCTACTTTAAGTTTTGCACCATTTTTTTGATTTGGCTGTTGTTGCCCCAATTTGGGCCTGACTTGATGGATATTTGAAATGCTGGCCGCGCTTTAAGGTTCCAAGTTGGAACCTTAAAGCATCTGCCTCATCCACAGTGAGTTGGAACATGAAATCGGCAGGAAAACGGTCGAGGTTGCGCTTGACTGCCTTGTTAAGATTCTTCGTCTCGACGCCGTAGAGCGCCGCCAGATGAAAGTCCAGCATCACTTTCTGGCCTCGAACCAGGTAAATGCAATGTTCGATCGACTCGATCGGGATGATGTCTGTTCGTTCAGTCATAATTCACCCGGGTTATTGTGCTGAATCTTGTAGCGGGAACATGTCACAAATTGTGATATGTTCTGAAAAACAGCGGCAGTGTGCGCCGGAAATTTATCAGCGGCAATCCGCCTTCATCCGCGGTTTGCGTCTTCGCTGCGCTACGCCGCGACAAGAAAAATCTTTGCGCCTTTGGCGCTCTTTTGCGGCAAAAAAATCAGCGTTACTCCGCGTTCATTTGCGGTTCAGCTCTATGCGGCCTTTACGGTAAAAAATCGGCTCGTTCCGTCGCCTCGCCCCACCTTTCGTATTTTTCATCTTTAGAAACAGCGTCTATCAGCGTCAATGAGCGGTTTGCTTCCGGCCATTCCTGGCAAAATCGCTTTGACCGGCCCGCCGTTTTTGCTACCAGTAGACTCCATGGCAGCACCCGTCTCCAAACCCCGCTGTGGCCTCTGCGGCAAGGCCGGCAAGCTCACCCGCACGCCGTGTTGCGGCCAGTGGATTTGCGATGACGCGGACAAATACGTGCCGTTCTCCTACGCGCGGAACAGTTGCTTCCGCAATCACACGATGTTCACCATCTGCGGTTTTCACCACAACGAACATCACGAAGGACGCTGGCAGGATTGCCCGAAGTGCCGCGAAGCCATGCCGCTCGAAATGTACGTTTATCACGCCACCAATGAGTACAATTTCGAGAAGCTCGCCAACCCGCCGGCGTTTGAGCCGACTTATTGCAGTGGTTGCGGCGTGATCATCCGGTTGAGCACGGACGGTTACATGGTCCGGGGAAAGGAATTTATCTGCGACGCCTGCGCGGCAAGGTCGCACGGCGAGACTTCCAGTGAAGTTCACGCGAAATTCTTTTCGCCCGACACCGGGGCGGACGCGCCGGCCCTGCCACGGCGGAACCTGGGCGATTACCCCATCGGCACCATCGCTTTCTACGGGCCGGACAACACGCTGGCAACAAAGCTGGTGGCCGCTGTTGTAAAAGGGCCCGGCGCGGAGCCCGGGCCGCTGCATCGCTGGATCACCCAAGCCGGGGACGTGCGGCGGGACGCGGCGACGACCGCCGCTGTGCACGCGTTCTTCCAGGAGCAGGGCGTGAAGCATACCGTTTCGTCGGAACGAATCATTGGCTGTCCGCATGAGGAAGGGGTGGATTACCCGAAGGGCGGCGTCTGCCCGCACTGTCCGTTCTGGCAGAATCGCGACCGGTTCACCCACGAACTGCTGCCGCCACCCGTGGAAATGAGCCCGGCGCAAATCCTGGCCGATCTTGCCACCGTGCGCGACCGGCAGCCGCGCGAGGCGCTCATGGCCGCCGATGCGCAACGGGAGGCGCTGACCGAGCCGCTCCTGCGCGCGATCGAACGCGGTATCTCCGACCCGGTTGGCACGCCGCCGGGAGAAGGAATGCTGTTCAGCTTCGCGACCTATCTGCTGGCGAAGTGGCGCGAACCACGCGCGTACCCGCTGTTCATCCGCTGGTTGTCGCTGCCCGGCGAAGGCGCCTTTGACGTCGGCGGCGACACGGTCACGCAGGCTGGCGGCCGTTTCCTGGCTTCCGTTTGTGCCGGCAATATCAAGCCCATCAAGGAATTGATTCTCAGCCGGGACGTGAATGAATTTTGCCGCGCCCAGGCCATCGTCGCGCTGGCGACGCTGGCTGCCTGGGGTGAACTGTCCTGCAAAGACGTCACCGGCCATTTTCTCTGGCTGGCCAGCGAAGGACTGGAACGCGAACCGGGGAACGTCTGGGATGAACTCGCCGCCACGTGCGCCGACATGGAAGCGTTGCCGGTATTTGCCGAATTACGGCGGGCGTACGACGAAGGGCTGATCGACCCCGGCTTCATGGAACCCGACGAATTGGAGGAAGTTGAACTCGGGCCGCGGGGAAGCGGGTGGGAGCAATATCGCCGCGCGCACCAGCCCATCACCGATGTGGCGCGCGAGACTTCCTGGTGGCAATGTTTTCAAGATGACCCGAGGTTGAAGGCCGAACGGGAAAAGGTCATCCGCCAGCTCGACGCGCCGCCGCCAAAACCCTACCGCGCGCCACCCCGGGTTGGCCGCAATGATCCCTGTCCCTGCGGCAGCGGCAAGAAATACAAGAAATGTTGCGGAAGATAAATCACCATGCCCCAGACGCATCGTGAACCTGAAGGCGCTCCACGCGGTGAATCCAAGGAAATCGTCGTGTTCATCATCCGCCGCGACACGAAGTGTGCCGAGTGTGGCGAGGAACTGGGACCGAGGCGCTGGATTCGGGTCGAGAACGACCAGGCGCTCTGCCTGTCTTGCGCCGACCTTGCCCATCTGGAGTATTTGCCCAGCGGCAATACTGCCCTGACGCGCCGAGCCACGAAACATTCGCCGTTACGTGCGGTGGTCGTGCAATGGGCGCGCGCCCGCAAACGCTACGAACGCCAGGGCATCCTCGTGACCGCCGACGCCCTGCGCCGCGCGGAGGAGGAGTGTCTGGCCGACGAGGAACGCCGCGCCCGGCAGCGCGAACGGGCGGCGGAACGCCGCGAGGACGAGGATTTGGAATATCTGGCGACGGTCACGGTGAGGTTGAAGGAACTGTTTCCGGGTTGTCCGCCGGAGGAAACGGCGCGCATCGCGGCGTGGACCGGTCAGAAGCATTCGGGCCGCGTCGGGCGCTCGGCGGCGGCGAAAGACCTCGATCCTCAGGCCTTGCGACTGGCCGTCATTGCCCACATCCGGCACGAGCACACGCGCTACGACGAACTCCTCATGGAAACAGGCAATCGCCAGCAGGCGCGTGAAATGGTTCACGGCGAAATTGCCAAAGTGCTGGCCCGGTGGGAAAAAGCGTAGGATAGCGCGTTCCGCCGGTCTCCAATTTTTGCGCCCTCAGCGGTTAAACAGTCTTTGGCATCTTATTTTTAACAGAAAATTTTCGTTCAACCCTGTTTCGCTGACACTTACGGGACCTGTAACCTCACTGTCATCCGGCCGCCATATTCGTGACCGGAATTTCACCATTGTCACGTTTACTTGCGCCGCACGCCTGTGGTTAAGTAGCCCCGACCATAAAGGGGATATAAACACAACAACAAGGAGAAGAACATTATGAAAATAAAACTACTTGCCCATCAAACAAACAAGACGATACTGCTCGGTGCTGCGGCGGCCGGCCTTTTGCTGGCGGCCCAATCGGCTTCGGCCTGGCCGTTCCCGGCGCAACAGGTCGGCGACGTCTTCGTGATCGCGATGGAGAACCATAACTTCACGCAACCCACGAACATGACCAGCCCGCAGCAGATTCTGGGCAACCCGGCCGCGCCCTATCTCAACAGCCTCGTCACGCCGGGCAATTCGAACGCCGTTCAGGTTTCGTATGCCATGGCCTACTACAATGCCGCCATCCACGACCATCCGTCCGAACCGAACTACGTCTGGGCCGAGGCCGGGACGGATTTCGGGGCGCACACCGATGCGGACCCCCGCGCTGCCAACGGCAACACGTTCTATGATCAGTCCATCCACTTTGCCAGCCTGTTGAATGCGGCCGGCATTCCATGGAAGGATTACCAGGAAGACGTGGATTTGACGACCAGCCCGACCAACAGCGCTTCGGGGACCAACGGCCCGGTCAATCCCTATAACGGCACCACCCAGTACAACTATGCCGTTAAACACAATCCGATGGCCTTCTTTGCCGACACCGCCCTCGAGAACGTCTATCCGCTCGCCCAGCTCTTTCTGGACCTCAACAACGGCACGGTGGGACGTTACAACTGGATCACCCCCGACCAGTATAACGACGCCCACAGCTCGCTGAACGGCGGGTTTACTTACCAGGGCGTTCATTACACCGGCGACCAATCCTCCATCGCGGCGGGCGACAACTTTCTCTCGCAGGTCGTTCCGCAAATCATGGCTTCGCCGGAATACCAAAACAACGGTGTGATTGTCATCTGGTGGGATGAATCCGAAGGCGGCGACGACACCAACCACGCGATTCCCGAGATCATCATCTCGCCGCTGGCCAAGGGCAATGCCTACGCCAGCAGCGTGCCGGTGAACCATTCGTCGGACATCAAAACCTGGTCGGAGCTGTTCAAATTGCCGTTCGTCAACAATCCCATCCCGACCAACGAGACGGACGTGACCGGCATCGGCTACAACAACGTTGCCGTCGTCAATGACCTGAGCGACCTGTTTGTGCCCGGCGCCATCCCGGCCCCGGAAAAGGTGTCGGTGAATCACGGCCGTTTAGTCGTGGACCCCAATACGCACCATGCCTTTCAGTTGGTGTTTGTCACCAATACCGGCCTCACCCCCGTGCCCGCGCCCGCGTGGCTCGCGCTGGACAATCTGAGCGCCAATGCGACGTTGCTCAACCCAGCCGGAACAACGTCCGTGCTCGCGCCCCTCGGCAGTCCTTATGTCAGTGTTCCCGTGGGTGACGGCGACGGCGACAACGATGAGGTCCTCTTCCCCTTTGAGACCAGGACCGTGCTCCTGGAGTTCCTCGACCCGAGCGGCAGCGCCATCAGCTACGATACGCGCGTGCTCTCCGTTACACCGGCGCCTTAGTCCGAAGAATATCAACGCCGCTCCCTCCCGCGTGGCGGGGGGGAGCGGTTTTTTTCCAACTATGCCGTCGGAAAATTCTGCGAAACAGGCGTAGCAGCTTTCGGCAGAAAGCCGCACTCTATAATTTTCCGAAGTTTGCGGCGCTCTGCCCGGACGCCGCTACGTTCGATCGAGGCTCCTTGCAGGATCTCCCTTAGGCTTCGTGCGTTTTGGCACAGTCGCCAACGGTCGTGGCGAACTTTGCCTGGTGTCCTTTTGCGGCCGAAGCATTCCGTTTAATTTCCGTCTTCCTCAAATTTCGGCGCGACAAGCGCGCCGGTCGTGGTAAAAATGGCGCATGGCTTTTCGGATTCATGACAGTGTGGTGCATGGTGAGATTGACAATCGCGTCAAAGGCATGGTGCGCGGGAAAATCTGGGTGGAAGGCCGGACCGAGCCGGTGGTGCTCGAACTCGAGGGCAACGCCTGGCCTGACCTGGCCGGCTGTCTGCTCACGTTTACCAATCCGCAAAAACGCATTCCGCATCAACATTTGGCTTCGCTGCATCCGGTTCAGCGCGGGACGATTGGCGACCTGACCGCCTCCCGCAAGGTGCGTGTGTTCGACATTCCGATGCCGGAGGCTTATCTGATGTGCAAGCTCGGCGAGAAACCGCCGGAGCACATGGCCAATTCACTTTATCTGGAATGGTTCAGCGAGGCCAACGGGCGGGTGGTCCTTGAAAGCGCGGATTATGAGCTCACGATTTCCGCGCCCGAATGGCGGATGACACCGGAAGAAGAAGCGGCGCGCGCGAAACATGCCGCCGCCGGCATGGATGATTTCATGCGGAAGGCCACCGAGGCGATCGAACAGCATCAGCGCGGACAGAAGGGCCCGGAAGCGGAATGGGACGAGCACGATTACGAGAAGTTCCTGAAGGAAAGCGACGCGCGCACCGACAAATACATGGAGTTGCTGGATAAATGCGGTGATTCGCCCGAAGCCGAGGAGAAAATTGCGAAGGAAATGGGCTGGCTGCGCGAATTGACCGGGGACCCGCCTTCGCACGAAGGCTTCGGCGCGGCAGGGGAAGAGGACGACGAGCGGATTTCAGGTGAGGAAATGAATCGCGCGTGTGAAGAAGCGCTGAATGAACCGCCACCCGAACCCGAACCCCATCGCGAAGGGATTGACTGGATTCGCACCGCGAACGGCGACTTCCGGCATCCGCTCCAGCATCGCTGTTTCGAGAGCGCATTGAGGGTCTGGCACGCCTGCGACGAATTGGGCCTTGCCGAATCCGAGGACAAGGATTTGCAGCAATTCATTTTTGAATTTCAAACCACTGGCGTGAAGCTGGGTGGCGCGTTGGGCGGCATCGCCCGCGGCGAGGGCTTCAGCGCCCCGGCCTTCACCGTCGCTTATCTCAAGCGGGCGCTTGACCATTTGCACAAGGCCCAGGCCGGCCTCGAAGCGGTTGCTCCGAAGAAACTGTTGCCGGAGGGAATGGTCTCCGAGGCGCGGAAAGAATTGTTCGAAATTCGCCAAGGCATCCTCAACCTGATGGACGAGTTTCGCGGGCGCCAATGAAAAGCCCGGGACCAGAACGGGCGACAATCATCCGGGCCACCGAGCAACATTTGCCGGCCATTGCCGAATTGGCGGGTGTCATCTGGCGGGCGTGCTATCCCGACATCATCAGCCCTGCGCAGATTGAGTACATGCTGGCGCGCATGTACGCGCTCGATATCCTGCGCGGGGAAATTCGATCCCAGGGAATCCGCTATCACCTTCTGCTTGTGGATGCCAAACCGGCCGGATTCGCGTCTTATGGGCCAACCTCCGAACCGGGCGTGATGAAATTGCACAAGCTCTACCTGTTGCCGGCGTTGCACGGACACGGGTTGGGCAGCCGGTTATTGCAGCATTGCGAGCGCGAAGCCCGCACCGGCGGCGCGCACCGTTTAATCCTTTCCGTGAACAAGCACAATACTCAAGCCATTGCCGTCTACTGCCGAAACGGTTTTGTCATCACTGAATCCGTGGTCACCGACATCGGCGGCGGGTTTGTCATGGACGATTACGTCATGGCGAAGGAACTTGCTGGATGATCTGAATGCCGCAAATCTTTGGCTGGTCAGCGGAGCCGCGGCTGAAGGCGATGACGAGGTTGCTGTCGCCGTCCGGCTCGATGCCGTCAAATTCCTTCACCAAGGCCTTGTCCTTGCCTGCCTCGGCGGCTATGTCGAAGTCTGTCAGCATGCGCCTGCCGTTGATGTCCACGTTGAACTTGCGCTGGCCCGGCCCGAACTGAAGCTCGGCAAAATGGAGGCGGACCGTGTAGGCATGTCCGTCCGCGACGGGAACGGTGTAGGTGCAATCGCCAAAGCGTTCGGTTTGATAGACGCCGGAGGGCGCGGCGTTGGGTGCCCTCGCGTCAATCGCCGCCGGCGCGTAATACGTGTCGCCGCCCTGGAAATCGCAGTCGCTGACAAATCCCGATTCGGGCGCACCGAACCGGAACCAGAAGCCCAGATAACCGCCGCCGCAATCAATGCTGATATTTCCGTACCATCCATTGGTTGGCAGAGAAACCGGTGTCGGCACCAGCGCCTCCGTGTTCGGCTCGATGGCCACCCCCTTGCCGGAGGCTGCAACCGGATTGACGGTGACGTTCCAGCCGTCCACTGCCAGCAATGGCCCCTGGCCGTCCAAACTCGATTGGGCCGCTTCAATGGTGATCTCCTTGCGCTCGCCGGGCGTCAGTGAGATGTAATTGTCGCTGTAAAAGACCGGCAGCACGCGCTCGCCGGAGGCTGCCTGGCGCAGTTGCAGATGTGCCATCAGCGCGATGGAATGCGTCGGGTTGCGAAGTGTCACCGTCAAGAGACATTTGCCATCCGCCTCTTGCTGGCGGGCCTTCAGGTCCAGCGTCACCATCGGCATTTGGTTCAGCGGGCGGAAATCGTCCTCATGGGCCGGAAGCGCGCGCCAATAAAAATTATCCGACCTCAGCCGGCCGAGGGCGTCGCGCAATTCCAGTTTGACGAAATGAACGGCGGAGGCCGTCGGCGGGAAATCTATCGGGTCCAAATCGGTTGCCGCCTCGGGCGCGGCGGTCAGTTCATGGCTATGGCTGGATTGGAGACTGCCGTCCAAGTTATAAATCATCGTCGTGACCGTGGCGTGTTCCAATGGAGTCGTCCGGTTGTTCACGACCATCAGGTGCCAGTTGGCCTGGTTCATCATCACGTGGACCGGCTCGCACGCCTCGCGCACGGCGAAAAAGGAGGCGTTCGGATCCAGGTCATGGCTGTAGATTTGCCAGACAAAACTGGGCTGCGCGGGATTGCTCATCCAGGTGATGACACCGGTGACGGGATGGAACAGCCTGGCGAACCGCCCTTCATACATCGCCCGGAACGCCTCGTAGTTGGCCAGTTGCGCCTTGCGCACAAAATCCGCCAGGCTGGCAATCGGCCCGTAGCGATCGGTGAGGATGTCAGGATAGACATTCCCCTGTTGCCCACCGGCGCAGAAATCGTGCTCGGCCCAATCGTCGTTAATCACGTTCCAGTCCTTGGCCGGCATCATCGCGTGAATGGCTTCCAACGTGGGGACGGACATGGAACCGATTTCGGTTTTGAACGCTTCGCTCTTCGGAAAGAAATAAAACTCGCGGGGTGTACGCCAGTAATAAGGGCCGCCGGAATTGACGCCGCGGCCCGCAGTGGAGCTGGGCTGATAGAGCCGGTCAGGGTCCAGTGCCGCGAGCAACTTTTGGATCCCTTCGCCAATCGCCGGCGGCGGCGCGCCCTCGTTCCGAGCGCACCACAGGGCCAGGCACGGGTGATTGCGGAACCGTAGAATCTTCTCGCGCACATTGGCGAGGTACAAAGCCGCGTCGTCCGGGTCCGGACCGTCGGCGGGATTGGGCTGGAAGAATTCGTCCCAGACGAGGATACCGTACCGGTCGCACAAATCGTAGAATTCCTCGCTGGTGCTCTGGCCGACCCAGTTGCGGATGATGGTGTAGTTGGCGAGCTGGTGCATCCGGACCATCGCGTCCATGCGTTGCCGGGGAACGCGCTTCAGCGCCTCGTCCATGCCCCAGTCGCCACCCTTGGCCACGACGGGCACGCCATTGACCGACAACGCCAGATTGTCCGAACCCGGCAACGCATATGTAATTTGGCGAATACCGAATGTCACCTCCCGCGCGTCGGACACGGTACTGCCGGTCGAGAAACTCAAATGCAGTTTGTACAGATTCTGCGGGCCATAGCCGTTAGGCCACCACAGGCGCGGACGTTGCAGATGCAGAGCCGGTGTGGTCGCCGGAGAAAATGTCAGCGTTCGTGCCTCGTGCGGCGCCAGTGAAAGTTTCTGCTTGAACTGAATCGAACCGATCCGGCCGGTGAGGACGCCGGCCTGGGCAGTGTCCATCACGTTACTGACCGTCGTTCGCACCGTTAGATCCGCCGAATCGATTTTCGGCAGAGGCAATCCGGAGGTGACATACGGATTTTGCAGCACGACCGGCCCGCTGGCGGAGAGCGTGACGTCCTGCCAAATGCCGCTGTCCCGGTCGTGAATCGTGGGAATCCAATCCCAGCCGATCGCGCAGAGAAAAGTCGGGCCGTCTTTCGCCGTGGCGCCGCCATTGTGGCCGGTGCCGGTGGCGATGGTTTTTTGGTGCATCGCACCCGGATGCGCTTCTGGAAAAATGTGCACGGCCAAAATATTCGGCGCGCCAACCGCCACGTTCGTGGTCACCTCAAAGAGGCCGCGGGCGAACGCGCCTTTGATCGTGCCGGCCCGGTGTCCGTTCACCCAAACATCGGCGACATAATTGATGCCGTGAAAAGTCAGCCAGATATGCTTGCCCGCGTAAGCCGCCGGGGGGATGAAGGAGGTGCGATACCACCAGGTGTTGCGGCAGAGTTCGTCGGGAATTCTTTCATTGTTCAAACCATAGAGTGGTTCAGGATAAACGCCGTCATTGACCAGGCTCGTGAGCACGGTGCCCGGCACCGTCGCCGGGTGCCAACCGGCGGGCGGATAACCCGGACTGGATATCGTTTCGCCGCTTTGCGGCACCTTTGCTGCATCCTGCCATGCCCATCCGGAATTCAGTTGAATGGGCCTGGACAAATTCCGGTCGGGCATGGCGTGGAGTGAATTCAGCGGTTGCAGGCCCGCCGCCAGAATCAGGAGCCACAGCACACAACGATTCCTTTTAGGAAAAAAGCACCTTAGCCAGAAGCACATACGTATTCTCAATAGAGCAGGTTTCCGGAGCTTTGTCATGCTAAAGGAACAAAAACAGGCCAAAATCGGTTTCAATTTCGTCTTGTGAAAAATCCGCCGCGGGCGGATGACCGGGTGTGAAGGCGTTTCTTCAACGGCCACGTTCCGGTTTAAGAAGCCGCACCCGGCGGCGTCGGCGCTGGGATAATGGGACCGGCCGTCCTTGACCGAGTGATACCCGAATATTTCCCGTGATAAGCAATCAGGAAATAAATGAGGACCATGCCGACCCCAATGGTAATGCCATTCCAGAACAATGGCCATCGAGTCCCATTTGCTTGCGTACAAGCGTTGAACCACCAACCGGTCCCCAGATATCCCAAAAGGTTGCCAACGCCATTGGTCATCAACGCCATCAGGGCCTGCGCCCGCGCCCGCCATTCGGGTCCTACTCGTTCGTTGATGTAAATCTGCGCGGTGATGAAATACAGGGTGAAGGACAGGCCATGCAGGCTGGTGCCGGCCAGCAGCCACACCTTGCCGTTCACCGCGCAGAGGACGAAGCGCAACAGACCGATGCCGAGGCCCGCGACAAAGATCCATTTCAACCGCCACTTCAGGAATAACCCCGCCAGCGAGAACATGGCGATTAATTCCGTGGTTTGCGCCAGCGTCATCCAGGCGGAGGTGTGCCGAAAACCGAGTTGTTGCAGGTGCAACGGCGTGAACGGATAGAATGCCGCCAGGGGGATGCTGAACAGCGCGGCGGTGATAAAGACGGCGCGATGATCCCGGTTCCTCATCAGCTCGAGTGCGTCCCAACCGAGCCGCTGGACCAGCGTCGGGTGTCCTGCGGATTCCGGCGGGGGGATGCCAGGTAACAGGAAGGTGAACGCCGCCAGCGCCAGCCAGGTTGCGGCGCAAGTGTATTCCGACAGGATGGAGGCGTCGGCATTCAGCGCGCTGACCAGCCAGCAACCCGCCATCCAACCCACCGTCGCCCCCGCGCGAATCGGTCCGAACTGGCGCTGGGAATCGTGCAGGCGCGAGAAGACAATGGCACTCACGATGCTGCCGGTCGGTGCGGCGCAAAGCGCATAGATTTGGACCAGCCCCAGCACCAGCCCCGGCGACCAGCCTTGCTTGATGCTCCAGGCAGCCAGCGACATGGTCGCCGCACTCGCCACGGACAACCCGCGCAAAACGGCGACGGGCGAAGCGTGACGATCCGCCATCGCGCCGAAGATCAGCGGTGAAATCAGCGCAGCGAGAGCGGAGGTGGCAAAGGCATAGGGTGCAATACCCTGCAAATGGTGCGCCTTAAAGACCAAGCTCAAGGGCACCATCCAGATGCCGGTGGCCATGGACTGGACGAAGAACAGGGCCGCCAATTCTCCGTATTCCGACCAACGGATGCTTCTCACGCGTAAAACTCCCTGGCCAGCAGCCCCGTCAACCGGTGTACTGCCAGTTGCAGATCCGCCAGGCGGTCGAACTGCGCCTCCGGCAGTTTTCCATTCTCGGCGGCCCGCTGGCAGCATTGAAACCGGCGGCTCAACGGCAACCGTGTGTTATTGAAACCCAGTTCGGTCAGCAACTTTTCGACTTCGGCGGCCAGTCCGCGGGCGGCGCGGATTTGGCGCAGGGATTTTTCCACTGTGATCGTCCCGTTCCGCACGCCGAGGAGCTGGCGGCATTCAAATTTCCGGCAACGCGCGGGACGTTCGGCATAAATGGCGCAGGCGCACGTGGCGGCGGTGAAGGCAGGGCACGGTTGCGCGATGCGCAACCGGCCGCCGTTGAAAAGCGGCGAAGCATCGCCCGGCTCGGGCCGGACGTCGGCAAACAGGACGCCGTTGCAGCACATGCCGCATTGCAGGCAAAGGGCGTCAATGAGCTTGTCCATCATCAAAATATGACGGCGCATCCTACAGACAGCGGGCCGGATCGGCAATCAAGTCAGCACCCTTTCCCTATGTTCGCCGGCCATCATTTCCCGAACCGCGCCTTGACACAAGGCGTTTCACTGCTAACCTCGGCGCTCCGTCAAACGGAGTTTTTTCCCGCGCAGAATGCGCGAACCAAATTGATTTATGAAACGCCAGTATCAGCCATCAAAAATCCGGCGCAAACGGCAGCACGGATTTCTCGCCCGCAAGTCCACCAAGAGCGGCCGCGCGACGCTGCACAACCGCCGCCGGGTGGGGCGCAAACGCCTGACACCCGTCTGATGCGCCTGCTCATGCCCGCCTCGTCCCCAGACGCCGGACGCCGGACGCCGGAGGCCCGGCGCCTGAGACTGCGCCGCCCGGCGCGGCTCCAGCAGCAGCGCGATTTCGCGCGCGTGCGGCAGCAAGGACAGCGGCTCGCGCTGGGTTGCCTCATCGCCAACTGGCATTCACTGCCGGAAGGCGCAGTCCCGCGATTGGGCGTCGTCACCAGCCGCAAAATCGGCGGCGCAGTGGTGCGCAGCCGGGCGCGACGGTTGTTGCGCGAGAGTTTTCGGCAGCACCAGGGCGAGTTTGCGCACCCGGTCGAACTGGTGCTGGTCGCCCGCAATTCAATCGCCGGAAAAAAATTTGTCGAGGTCGAAAATGATTTCCTGACGACGCTGCGGCGGGCGGGCTTGCTGAAATGAAAGTGAAAAGCATTCAACATTCAACATCCAACGTCCAACTCTCAATGGGGAGGGGATCCGGCTATCATTCGATGTTCAAGGTTGAACGGTGGTTGTTGAATGTCCCCTCATCCGTTTTGATTTTCACCATCCGACTGTACCGCTGGACACTTTCGCCCGTGCTGGCATTCCTGTTCGGACCCACCGGCGGCTGCCGTTTCACGCCCAGTTGCTCGCAATACGCGATGGACGCCATTCGTTCGCAGGGCGTACTGGCCGGCAGCGGGCTGGCGGTCAGGCGAATTTGCCGTTGCCATCCGTGGGGTGATGGCGGGCACGATCCGGCGCCAAAAAAGGAACTCCGAACTTCGCATTCCGAATTCCGAATTTGATTATGGACCGCACCGGCATCATCGTTGTCTCGCTCTGCGTCGTTCTGATGGGCGTGTGGTTCGTCACGGAACAGAAGTATTACTCGCACCTGGCCCAGTCACAGGCAGGCACCAACGCGCCGGTTACCGTTCAAAGTTCGAACGCCGCCGCCGCCGCGCCCAGCGCCGCACCCGCCGCCCCGGCAACCACGTCCGCTGTGCCCCCCGGTTTTCCCTCCGATACCAATGTGCCCGAGCAAACTGTCGTGCTCACCAATGCGCATGAACGTTACACGTTCACTTCGCGCGGCGGCGGATTGAAGTCGGTCGAACTGCTGGATTACCCGGAGACGATTTCCGCCCGTTGGAAGGAGAAGTCGGCGTCGGCCGGCGTCGCCACGCTGAATGCGCGCGCGTCCGTGCCGGTGATGGCGATTCTGGGCGAATCCAGTTTGGTCGGTGACGGCAATTTCAACCTGATCAAGATGGGCGACAGCGTTCATGCGGAAAAGGTTTTTCCCAACGGCCTGCGCATCGTGAAGGAATTTCGCATCGGCGCGGATGGTTTGATCAACGTGACGGTGCGGCTGGACAACACTTCGGACAAATCGCTGCCGCTGCCGACGCAGGAATGGGTCATTGGCACCGCGACGCCGATGGGGCCGGACGACAACAATTTCCCCATGTACGGGGGGGCGATGTGGTATGACGGGGCAAAGGAGCAGCAGATCAACCTGTCCTATTTCAGCACCAACACCACGTTTTTATTTTTCTTTCCCCGCACTCCCAAATCCGAATACCGCGAAGGGTCAAGCAATGTGGTCTGGGCGGCGGCGTACAACCAGTTTTTTGCGCTGCTGGCGATGCCGAAGACGCCGGCCGTCCAGGTCGTGGCGCGCCCGGTTTATCTGCCGGCCTTCACCAATGTCGAATGGATGCCGGGCATGCCGCTGTCGGAGGGCATTCAAACTGCTCTGGTCTATCCGGCGCAAACCCTCGGAAGCAACCAGGTGATCGAGCGGCAGATCGTTCTTTATGCGGGCCCGAAGGAATACCGGACGCTCGCGCACATCGGCGCACAATTCCAGAACCATGCCGACCTGGCGATGAATTTTGGCACGGGCTATATGAGTTTCTGGGGCATCGGAACTTTTTTTGCCAAAGGCTTGTTGGTGTGCATGAACTGGCTGCATGACGTGACCAAACTGGGTTACGGCTGGATCGTGGTGCTGATCACGGTGATGCTTCGGGGAATCTTCTGGCCGCTGACGGCGGCGAGCACGCGCTCGATGAAAAAAATGCAGGCGCTGGCGCCGGAAATAAAGGCGCTCCAGGCAAAATACAAGGACGACATGCAGAAGTTCACCCAGAAACAGTGGGAACTGTACCGCAAGCACAAGGTCAGTCCCATGAGCGGCTGCCTGCCGATGATGATTCAGATGCCGGTGTTTTTCGGCTTTTTCACCATGTTGCGCAGTGCGATTGAACTGCGGGGCGCGCATTTCCTGTGGGTCTCGGACCTGTCCAAGCCGGACACGCTGTTCATGATTCCCGGTCTGAATTTTCCATTCAATCTGTTGCCGTTGTTGATGGTGGGCGTCATGGTATGGCAGGCGCATCTCCAGCCGCCGTCACCGGGCATGGACCCCACCCAGGCAAAAATGATGCGTTACCTGCCGCTGATCTTTCTGGTATTTCTCTACAATTATTCCTCGGGCATGGCGCTTTACATGACGATGAGCACGCTGATGAGCGTGATTCAGACCAAGGTCACCAGAATGAACCAATCCCCGGCCCCGGCCGGGGCAACTCCGGCATTGACGCCGCCGCCAAAAAAGAAAAAATGAAGTCAGTGATTGGCGATTGGCTAAATGAGTGATAGGACTTCCCACTTAACCGACCAGCCATTCAGCCAATTTAACCAGTCACTCATTCAACCAACTTATGCCTGCTCAACCGAAAGAAACGCTGGAAAAAATCCTGGAAACTCTTGGTTTCACCGCCGCCATTGAGGAACACAAACTGGAAGAGGGCCTTTTGCTGGAAATTAAAACCGACGACGCGGGCCGGCTCATCGGCCGGCAGGGACAAACACTTTCCGACCTCCAGTACATTACCAACCGCCTGCTGTTTCAGCAGGACACCACCGCGCCAAAGGTCATGGTGGACGTGGGCGGCTATCGCACGCAGGCGCGCGAAGCGCTGGTGAAAAAGGCGAAAAACGCGGCAGAAAAGGTGCGGCGCTGGGGTGACACCGTGGAATTGGAGCCGATGACGGCGTTTGACCGCCGCGTGGTGCACCAGGCGCTCAAGGACGACCCCGATGTGGAAACCCACAGCGTCGAGGTCGAAGGCTCCGAAAAGAAAGCCATCCTCCTCCGGCCCCGGCACTGAGCGGGGTTACTGGCCGAGAATGGTCAGGTTAAACGGCCGGGAAGTGGCGCTGTCGTGTTGGGGCGGCTTGCCCAAGTCATTGTAAAGATACTCGAATTTGAAGCGGTAGCTGACGCTGTTGACGCCGGGCGGCACGGGCACATAACCTTCCCAGCGGTTGGTGATGAGCGGCGTCGGGCGCATGTCATAGAGCTGGCCGTTGGCGACCACGTAGGGATGGAGGGAGTCCCACCGCAAAGATTGTTGTTGCGACTGGAAGGCGACTTCCACGGGATAGAGGTTGTTGGCGTTGCGTGGTTGTTCCAGCGGCGTCAGGTTGGTAAACGTCGTGGCACAACCCGTCAGCAACAACACAGGGAGAACCGGCAAGATTTTCTTCCACATAATGGAGGCAGGTTTACACAAGCACCGGGGGTTTGTAAAGTTGGATTTAACGCTTGAATCGCCTTCATTTTCCCGGATATTTACCGTCAACTGCATGAATTCCCCGAGTCAACCCCCATCCGGCATGAGCAATTATCGTTGGGTCATTTGCGGGCTGTTGTTCTTCGCGACGACCTTCAATTACATGGACCGGCAGGTCATCAGCTACCTGAAGGACTATATCTTCTGTGTGCCGGCGGAACAGAATGCGGATTTCTCAACCTTCTCGGCGCGTGATCTCAATCTGCCGTCTTTTGTCACCAAACTAAACCGGCCGGCCGACGCGGTATCCGCTTATCTCAAGGCCAACTTGTCCGCCTCGACACTGACCGCGCTGGAGAATTATTCAAGTGCTAATCCGCTTCCGCTGCAAACAAACCTTCTACAAAATCTGAATGCGCTTATTCGCAGCAAGTCCATCTATGATGCCCGGCGTTTTGCCGGTGTGACGTTGCGCCCGGAAACGCAGAAATTGCTCGCGCTGAATCCTCAAGGAGACGCGCTCGGACATCTTAACCGGCTGCTGTTGGATGACGCTTATCCCCAGGAGATTTCGAGGGGCGGTTTTGGCTGGTCCAACAAAGACTTTTCCTTTTTGACCACCGCCTTCACGATGTTTTACGGCGGCATGACGCTCTTGATGGGCTGGGTCATTGATCGCATCGGAACCAAACTGGGGCTGGCCTTGTCGCTTATCTTCTGGTCGGTGTGCGGGATCGCCAACGCCTTCGTCGGACAACTGGTGACGATGCACCTCATGATCCGCAGCGCATTCGCTGTGGGGGAGGCGGGTAATTTTCCCGCGTCCATAAAAACGGTCGCCGAGTGGTTTCCCAAGCGCGAACGCGCCCTGGCTACGGGCATTTTCAACAGCGGTTCAAACTTCGGCGCGATGGTGGCCGCGCTGGTCGTGCCCTGGATCTTGATCAGTTTTAGCCACGAACTCGGATGGAAGATGGCGTTCATTCTCACCGGCGCGTCGGGCTTCCTCTGGCTGTTTTTCTGGTTTTGGCTCTACGACACGCCCCACAAACAAAAACGGCTTTCCAAGGCGGAATACGATTATATTCACGTTGACGATGAAGCAGTGGCCAAAGAGGCCAACGGGGACAAGGGAAAACTGGCCTGGTGGAAGCTCTTCGGCTACCGCCAGGGTTGGGCGTTCTTTTTCGGCAAGTTCATGACCGACGGTATTTGGTGGTTTTACCTGTTCTGGCTGCCGGATTATTTGGAAAAGCAATTTGGCATGACCACGCGGCAGGTCATGCTCCCCACGTTTATCGTGTTTGGGGTTGCCATCGTCGGCAGCATTTATGGGGGGAGTATTCCACTGACGCTCATCAAGAAAGGGATGCCGGTCTATAAAGCACGCATGACGGCGATGTTTCTCATTGCCATCGTTCCCTTGGTGGTGGTGCTGACGCAGTATTTTGGCGATGTCAGCCGTTTTGGCGGCAAGGCCGCCACGCTGGCGGTGGCCATGATCGCCATCGGCGCCGCTGCGCACCAGGCGTGGTCGGCGAACCTGTTTACGACGGTTTCCGATATGTTCCCCAAGAAAGCCGTCGGCTCAGTTACCGGCATTGGTACCACGGCCGGCGCCATCGGCGGCTCAATTGTGCAACTGCTGGCCGGCGTGCTCACGGACGCATTCAAGAGCCACCCGCAGACCGCCTACCTGATTATGTTCATCATCTGCGCCTTGAGTTATCTCATCGCCTGGGGAATCATGAAAGCGCTCGTGCCGCGACACAAACCGATCACGGACTTGTGAGTGGGTGGAATAAGTGATTGGTTAAATGAGTCAAATCAACGAGCGACGCCAAACCAGTCACTCGTTTAACAAGTTGCTTATTTAACCTTTCCCAAAATCAAATGGTCATCGCGTCGAAGCCGCCGTCCACGACCAATTCCGTGCCGGTGATGAAGCTGCCCGCGTCGGACGCCAACAAAAGTGCTGCGCCGACCAGTTCATGCGCCTCGCCAAAGCGCTTCATGGGCGTCTTGGCCATGATGGTGGCCACCCGGTCGGGGCTCAGCACCTTCCGGTTTTGTTCGGCGGGGAAAAAGCCGGGCACCAGAATGTTCACACGCACGCCCTGCGTCGCCCATTCGCGGGCCAGATTTTTGGAAAGATTATGCACGGCGGCTTTCGAGGCCGAATAGGTGAACACCCGGGACAACGGATTCAAGCCGGACGCCGAGCCGACGTTGATGATGCTGCCCGAACCCCGTTCAACCATGTGTTTCCCGAATACCTGGCAGGCCTGCATCAGGCCCTTCAAATTCACGGTGATGATTTTATCGAATTCCTCACCGGAAATATCGAAAAACGGCGTCGGCGAGTTCACGCCTGCGCCATTGACCAATACATCCACGTGTTTGAATTTGGCGACCACGTCCGCCAGCAATTTTTGCAGGCCGGGCCTGGAAGTGGTGTCGCACGGAAAAAATTCCGCCTTGCCGCCATCCTTGGAAATTTTGTCCAGCCGTTTCTGGGCCTTGACGGCGTCGCGGCCAACGAGTGCCACCGTCGCGCCCGCCGCCGCCAGCCCCTCCGCAATGGCACCGCACAATTCGCCCGTGCCGCCGATGACGACGGCAATTTTGCCTTTGAGTGAAAATAATTCAGTCGGAGTTTTCATAAAATTAGTCAGTTGCCCTCACCCCGTCCCTCTCCCATCCGATGGGAGAGGGTGGCCAAAGGCCAGGTGAGGGTTCAACTTTATCGCTGCACCCGCGCGCTGCCGCCCTTCATCAATTTTTCCACTTCGGCCTTCGACGCCATGCTGGTGTCGCCCGGCGTCGTCATGGCCAGCGCCCCATGCGCCGCGCCGTAATCCACCGCTTTCTGCGGATCGCCCGTCGTGATTAAACCATAAATCAGCCCGCTGGCAAAACTGTCGCCGCCGCCCACGCGGTCCAGAATTTCAAGGTCGGGATATTTCTTTGATTCGTAAAATTTCCCGTCCATCCAGCAAATGGCGCCCCAGTCATTGCGCGTCGCCGTCTTCGCCGCGCGCAGCGTCGTGGCGGTGACTTTGAAGTTGGGAAACGCCTTCACCGCGGTTTCAATCATTTTCCTGAATGCGCCCACGTCAATGTGCAGCAGGTGCTCATCCGCCCCGGCGACCTCGAAGCCGAGGCAGGCGGTGAAATCTTCTTCGTTGCCAATCATCACGTCCACGTATTTGGCGATTTCCTTGTTGACCTCCTGCGCGCGTTTCTGGCCGCCGATGGATTTCCAGAGCGACGGGCGGTAATTCAAGTCGTAACTGACCATCGTGCCGTACTGCTTGGCCTTTTTGACCGCTTCAATGACGAGTTGCGGCGTGCTGTCGCTCAAGGCGGCGAAAATGCCGCCGGTGTGCAGCCAGCGCGCGCCGATCTTGCCGAAAATGTGGTCCCAATCAAAATCGCCCGGCTTAAGCTGGCTGGCGGCGGAATTGCCGCGGTCGGGAATGCCCACCGCGCCGCGCACGCCGTAGCCGCGCTCGGTGAAATTCAGGCCGTTCCGCACGGTGCGGCCCACGCCGTCAAACGGCACCCATTTGATGAAATCCGTGTCCACGCCGCCTTGCAAAATAAAATCCTCCAGCAACCGGCCAACGTCGTTGTCGGCAAATGCGGTGGCCACGGCGGTCTTGAAACCGAAGCACCGGCGCAGGCCGCGGGCGACATTGTATTCGCCGCCGCCTTCCCAGACCTTGAATTCACGCGCGCAGCGGATGCGACTTTCGCCCGGGTCCAGCCGGAGCATGATTTCGCCGAGCGCCAGCATGTCATATTTGCATTGTGATTTGTCGCGAAGTTGAATTGCCATAATTTTGTCAGTTGATCGGTTAAAAATTATACTTGCACGGATTTGAATTCAGCCAAATTCCAGACCGGTTCGCCAACCTCCTGGGACAAATGGCCGAATTCCTCAATTTCTGCCTTGGTGAACAGCAGCCCGCCGTGCTGCTTTGAAAGCTCGCCTGCGCGTGCTTCGGGCTGGCCTGGAAGCAAACACTTCTCGTTGCCATGTCCGAGGATGTCGGCGATGATTGCGTTCACGTTTTGCACCTGCGTGCGGCCTTTGGCGAAATGTTTCCCATTCAACGCCTCGGGATGAATCACCTGAAAATAGAACGTCGAACTACGCTTCTCCGCCGCATCACCGCGGGACGTGCCGCGGATTTCCGGCAACCCGCCGCCAATAAACGCCGCGTAAAGTTCGTCGATCAAACCCAGGCCGTAACCCTTGTGCTGGCCGAAGGGCAGCAGCGCAACTGCCTTGTTCGGGTCGGTGGTTTCCTTGCCCTCGGCATCCACGGCACAGCCGGGCGGAAGCTGTTTGCCTTCGCGTTTCATCACTTGTACGCGGCCCATCGCGACCGTCGAAGTTGCCCAGTCAATCACGATAGGAAAACCGATGGCGTCCTGCGTCGGAAAGCCCCAGGAATGCGGGTTGGTGCCCATCGTCGGTGTTTTGCCGCCGAACGGCACGACCTCAGACGTGGCCGAGGTGCAGTTGGTGTAGGCGATGTAGCCTTTCAGCGCGACATCCATCACGTAACCGCCGCCCCAGAGATAATGTGTCGCGTTGTCCACGCTCACCATGCCCACGCCGAATTTGTCGGCCAGCTTCATGCAGGTATCCATCGCCGTGTAGGCCACGGCCTGGCCGAGTTTGAAATTGGCATTCCAGATTTCAGCGGCGGCGAAGCGCGACGGCAGCTTCTCAATCTTTGCGCCGGGTTTCCAGCGGCCGACCTTGCTGCCAAACAATTCGTCGAGGTGTAAGGCCTTGATGGCGTTATGCGTGCGGATGCCGTAATAGGATGCGCTGGAACAAAACCGCGCACCGGCAGCAGCCTCGTCGGCGGTGTAGCCGCGTGCCAAATACGCCTTCTGCACAAGGACATCATGTTTTTCTCTGGGGACGATGTAATAGGTTTCGGGCATAAAAATTGGAAACATTCAACATTCAACGCTCAACATTCAAAAACCACCGCCCGAAAAAGTTGAGCGTTTGGTATTTAATGTTGATTCCTGAATGTTCATTTCAAATCAGACCACTTTTTTCACCGGCACTTCGGGATTGACCTGGGCGATGGGCTTTTCGCCTTTCATGGCCAGGATGAGATTCTTCACGGAGGTCGTTGCCTGGCGCACGACGCTTTCGTAGGTGCGCGAGGCGATGTGCGGCGTGCAAACGACGTTGGGCAATTTGAGCAGCGGATGGTCGGGCGGCGGCGGTTCCTTGTCGAGCACGTCCATGCCGTAGCCACCCACCTGGCCGGACTTCAACGCGGCCACCATGTCGTCGGTGTTCACCACCTCGCCACGCGAGCAGTTCAAAATCAGAACACCCTTTTTCATTTTGGCGAATGACTTGGCGTTGATCATGCCGCGCGTTTCCGGCGTAAGATTCGTGTGCAGTGAGATGTAATCGCTTGCGGCAAAAATTTCGTCGAGCGACGCGGCGCGTTTCACGCCGTGTTCCTTCGCAAATGTCTCGTCCCAATAAATATCAAAGCCGACGGGGTTCATGCCGAAGGCCCTGGCGCGGATGGCGACTTCCTTGCCGATGCGGCCCAAGCCCACGATGCCGATGGTTTTGTCCAGCAGTTCATGGCCGGTCTTGCGTTTCCAGCCGCCACTGCGTGTGGAATCGGTATGAAACAGAAAATTTTTCTCCAGCGCGAGCAGCAGCAGGAAAGTGTGCTCGGCCACGGTGGTATGGTTGACGCCGGGCGTGAACAGCACGGGAATCCCGAATTCGGTGCAGGATTTCACGTCAATCTTGTCCACACCAATGCCGTACTTGCTGATGACCTTAAGTTTCGGGCGCGCCTTTTCCAGCACCTTGCGTGTGATGGAGTCGTCGCCGCAAATGTAGCCTTCCGCGTCGCCGACCAGCGCCAGCGTGTCGGCTTCATTGAGCGGGCCGCGCGCGCGGATGATTTCCCAGCCGGTCTGGGCAAGTAAATCGTGGTGCGCACCGGGTGTGTCCTGGAACGAAGTGGTCGTCAGTAAAATTTTCATACGAATCAGGGTATAAAAAATCAGCCTCCGCATCAATCACGGAGGCTAATGAAAAAGTGCCTGTGGTTATGAAAATTTGGCACTCAACCGGCGCCCAATTCAGAATAGGCCATGGAATTGAGCCGGGACTGCGCCTGTTTGGACATGCCGGTAAAGAGGAGGGAAACGTGGTAGCCGACGTGTTTGCTGCCGGAACAGGCAATCACCACGCCGCTGCACTGGATGGGGCTTTCCTCCCGGGGCGATTGCAGGGCAATCGTCATTTCCGTCCACAAATTGAACGGCACCGGGCTGCGAAATTCGACGCCGCTTTTGTGGATAACCACCGAATTGGGGGAAAGTTCAAGGCGGGTTTGCCGCGCTTCGACAGTGATTTGTTGCTGGAATGAACCAACATTTTCAAGCTTTCTTGCACTCATAAGAACAGCATAAAATAACACGCGAGCGACAAACGTCAAATTAGTACCTGCGATTCAACAGATTAGTCCTTACCACTCAATCACCGCCGCGCCCCACGTCAGGCCGGCGCCGAAAACGATCAGTAAAATCAAATCGCCGCGGTGGATTTTTCCCGAAGCAACGGCTTCGTCCAGGGCAATGGCCACCGAGGCCGCCGACGTATTGCCGTAGCGGTTCACATTGACGAACAATTGGTGCGGCGCGGCGCCGAGGCGTTCGCCCACGGCATCAATGATGCGGCGGTTGGCCTGGTGGGGAATGATGCATTTGATTTTGGAGATATCCACCTCACAGCGGCGCAACGCTTCCTGGGCCGCCGTGCACATGGCTTGCACGGCGCTCTTGAACGTCTCCCGCCCTTCCATTTGCAGGTAATGAAGCCTTCCGGTCACCGTTTCCAGGGTGGCCGGGCAACGGCTGCCGCCACCGGGCATGAAGAGCAAATTCGCCTTGCCGCCATCGGCGCCCATCACCGCGGTCAGCAGACCGTGGGCGTTGGGACGATTTTGCAGCACCGCCGCCCCCGCCCCGTCGCCGAACAGGACGCACGTGTTGCGGTCTTTCCAATTCACAATGGAGGAAAGTTTTTCCGCGCCGATCACGAGCACCGTGTCATAGGTGCGCGACATGATGAATTGTTGCCCGACTTCCAGGCCGTAAATGAACCCCGAGCAGGCCGCCTCCAGATCAAAGGCCGCCGCGCGCCGCGCGCCGAGCTTCTGCTGGACCAGACACGCCGTGGCGGGAAACGGCATGTCGGGGGTAATGGTCGCCACGATCACGAGGTCGAGTTGCTCGGCGGTGACACCGGCCATTTTCATCGCCCGTTGCGCCGCTTTGACCGCCATGTCCGAGGTGAATTCATTCTTCGCCGCCACCCGCCGTTCCTTGATCCCGGTGCGGCTGGTGATCCATTCGTCCGACGTGTCCACCATTTGTTCCAGGTCGGCATTGGTCAGGACCTTGGCCGGCACGTACGAGCCGACACCGGTGATGGAACAGGTGCGCCCCTGGAAATTGAACCGGGCGCGGGGATTTTTAAATTTTGGAGTCATGTGGAAACCGGACTGGAAATTTGTGCGGCTTCCAGTTTTTCATTCGCGTGCGCGATTTCGCGGGCGATGATTTCGTTGACGTGATGCTGCACCGCATCAGCGGTGATTTGCAGCGCGCTGGCGACGGCCCGTTCGCGTGCCGAACCGTGTGCCTTGAACACCAGTCCGTTGAAGCCGAGCAACGGCGCGCCGCCATACACCTCCGGGTCCATTCGCTTGCGAATGGCATGAAAAGCGCCTTTCGCGAGGAACGCGCCGATCTGTCGCTGGGCCGAATTCATCAACTCACGTTTGAGCATCGAAAACATGGCGACGGCCAGGCTCTCGGAGGTTTTTAAAACGATGTTGCCGACAAACCCGTCGCACACCACCACGTCCACGTGGTCTTTGAACAAATCATGTCCCTCGACGTTGCCGATGAAATTCAGATCCAGGCGCCGGCAAAGTTTGAAGGCTTCGAGCGTCAATTCATTTCCTTTGGAATCCTCCCGGCCGATGCTCAAAACGCCCACGCGTGGATTGCGGCGGCGCAAAACCTCGCGGGAATAGATGCTGCCCATCACCGCGAATTGCGCCAGGTGAACCGGCTTGCATTCGATGTTGGCGCCGGCGTCCAGCAGGACAAATTCATTTCCCTGGCGGGGAATGACCGTGGCAATACAACCGCGATCCACGCCGGGAATGCGGCCGACCTTGAACGTGGCCGCGGCGAAGATGCCGCCGGTGTTGCCGAGTGAAACCAGCGCATCGGCCTTGCCTTCATGCACCAGTTCCGCGGCGCGGGCGATGGAACTGTCGCGTTTTTTGCGGAGCGCACTGGCGGGCTTGTCCTCCATTTCCACGACTTCGCTGGTGTGAATGACGCGCACGCGATGGTCGCGAAAACCCCGGGCCGGCAGGGCGGCGTGAATTCTGGCCTGGTCGCCCACCAGATAGAGGGCGGTGATCTTCTTGTTTTCTTCCAGTGCCCGCCGGACGCCTTCGATGACGACTCCGCACCCGTGGTCGCCGCCCATGACATCCACCGCTATTCGCATAGATGAAAGAACGCGGAAATTTCCCGCATCGGGGCGGCGGCTCAAGTGCCGGCCGTAACACTCAACACCTGACGGCCTTTATAATAGCCGCAAGCCGGGCAGACCCGGTGTGGCACATAAGGCGCGGCGCATTGCGGGCAGGTACTCAGTTGCGGCAGCGTCATGACGCTGTTATAAGCGCGGCGCATGCGCTGCCGGCTGCGGGACGGTTTGCGTTTGGGAACACCCATAAATCAGTAATAAATTAAAAACTACAGCTTCAATTTGTCCAATTCAGCCCACGCGGACGGGGCAATTTCATCAGCGCTCTTTTGGGCCGTGCCAGTCTTTGTATTCAGTCCGCCACAATCCGGCTTGCACAGCGGATGCCGCGGAAATTCCAAAAGCATATCTTCCCGCACAAAAGGCGTCAAGTCCGCACAATCGTTGAGAACGGCCACCTGGTCCTCGCCTTCCAATGGCAGATGGCACGTCCACGCCTTCAGTTCCAGCCGGTGGGTGAAGGGTTTCAGGCACCGCACACACCGGCATCCCAACGTCAGCCGCAACGCGCCGCGAACCAATAAACTGCCTTCCAATTTTTGGACCTCGAGGTCGTACTGCAATGGCCCGGCAGCCTGAATCATTTCGTCGCCCGTCTCCATGTCCAGCTCGGCCACGGGCAGTTCGCCGCACAGGGTGACATTGTGCTCCTCCAGATGGCGCAGATTGACGATCAGCGGCATGACTTGCTCCGTTCAAATCGTTTTAGTGCCGGAAAACTTTTTTGCCAGGGCGGACCGCACATTAGGCGGCACGAAGGCCCCCACGTCGCCGCCCAGCCGCGCGATCTCCTTCACGATGCGCGAACTCAAAAACGTGTACGTGTCCTTCGGCATCATAAAAATCGTTTCGATGTTTTCATTCAACTTGCGGTTCATCAACGCGAGTTGAAACTCAAATTCAAAATCCGACACGGCGCGCAACCCGCGCACAATGGACTGCGCCTTCCGTTCCACCACATATTCGATGAGCAGGCCGTCAAAGGTGTCGGCTTCGACGCCGGACAGATGGCGCACCGCCTGTTTTACCAGGGCGAGCCGTTCGTCCAGTGTGAACAACGGGTGCTTATCCTCGTTTTTGGCCACGGCCACGACCACCCGATCGAACAGCTTGGCCGCACGCTGAACCACGTCCAGATGGCCATTGGTCAGGGGATCAAAACTGCCGGGATAAATTGCCGTGCGCATCACCGTTACTTTAGCACGCAGGGCAAAATTGACGAGGAAGAAAAATCACTTTGCCTCCGGCAACTGCCAGGGCACTTCGTAAACCCGCACGGCGGCGCGGATGCCCTTGACGGTGACCGGGAACATTTCGATGCACGTGGCCGCCAGCGCGGGGTCGTCGCGGAGCAGATGATGGTAGGTGGTGTCACTGATGATGATGCGGCCGCTGCCGGAAACGCTCTCCAGGCGGCTGGCAACATTCACTTCGCGGCCAAACACGGTATAGTTCAATATGTGCGCGTCGGAACCCATCAAACCCACGGCCACCAGGCCGGTATTGATGCCCGTGCCGAGCTGCAGGGCCGTCAGCCGGGGCAGAGGCGGCAAGCCGGCCGCGAGCCGCGCGGGGTTTTCCGCCTCACGCACCGTGTTTTCGGCCAGGCGCTTTTGATTCAACTCATGAACGGCGCGTTGGGTATCAATCGCCGTGCGGACGCAGGCCAACGCATGTTTTTCGTTCGGAGTTGGCGCGCCCCAGAACGCCATGACACAATCACCAATGTATTTATCCAGGGTGCCGCCGTGTTTTTTTACCGCATCGGCGACGACGGCGAGGTAAAGGTTCACGGTATTGAGCGTCTCGCGCGCGGACTCGTCGAAACACGCCTCCATGGCGGCGGCGTCGAGTTGATGGCTGAGCACAAATTCCGTGATGCGTTCCTGGGATTCGTCCGTCATGGAAGTGAAGCCACGGATGTCCGCGAAAAACACGGTCACCTCGCGGCGCGCGCCGCCCAGCGAGAGTTTTTTGGCTCCCAGCAACTCGTTCACCACATCCGGCGAAACAATCCTGGAGAAGACGGATTTGACGCGGCGTTGTTCACGTTCCTCGAAGGCGACGCGATAAGTGACCAGGCTGACATGCTCGACCAGCATCGCGCCGACGATCGGGAACACCATCGGCAGCAAGTAAAGAAATTTTACATATAGAAAAAAACCGATGGCGACATAGGCGACCATCAGCAACACCACCGCCAGTGAGGCTGTCATGGCGCGCAATTGCCAGGTGAGAAACGCCGTCAACGCACCCAACAAAACGATGAGAGCCAATTCCGTTTGCAACGAAGTACGGCGGATGAATTGGCCGGTGATGATGGAATTGGCCACGTTCCAGTGTTTGCTGACCAGCAAGGTGTCCTTTTCCAGCGGCGTTGCGCCGCGGTCCGTGAGGTTGTTTCCCTGGGCTGCGGAGCCGACCACCACCAGCTTGTCTCGAAACACATCACTGAGATCGTTGGTTTTGCCAAGCAAGCGCTCCATGTTCTGACAAAGCAAATTTTCAATTGGCTCGCTGGCGATATGCGGGTCGTTCGGTTTCAAGCGCCAATCCACATAAAAATAACCTCGGGAATCCACGGGAATCACCCGCATCACGCCATTGGTGCCGTACAGGATGATGCGGCCATTGGGCAAATCCACATCGGCCTGGGCGAGATTGAGCCCTAATTCCTGGGCAGCCAGGACGATGCCCATGTGCCAGACGCGTTCGTCGGTATACGCCTTGGCCTTCGGCGGCAGACCGGCTGGAAGTTCATCGCCAACGAAATCAGCGGTCTTGAAATTGTTGTCCGCGTCCACGGGGACTTCTGCGGTATTGGTAGTCCCGATTTGTGGCAGGATGATTTTACCGGGCGCGAAGGTTGCGTCTGCCAGGTCCAAATTAAATTCACCGGCAGCTTTTTTGAACAACGGATTCCAAAGACGATAAGTCCGAAAGGCTTTGACCCGGCGGAGCACGCCGTCGGAATCCTTTTCGGTCGTGATATCCCCCAGCGCCAGCACATTGGTGGCGAACAGTTCAGGCGGCACCAGGTCGGGCGTGGTGGCCAGGATGACATTGCCGGCCAGCCGGCAATGGATGGCGAAATAATGGTCGGAGTTCATTATCTCGCCGTTGGCCATTTGCACTTGAGGCTGGTCCGGCCGCAACTCGCTGAACTGCACATCGAAGGCGACGGCCTTGGCGCCTTGCTCTGAAAGTTCCTCGACGAGGCGGCCAAAGACCTGACGCGGCCATTCCAGCCCGAACTGGTATCCGAGTTTGCCGCTTAGCACGGCGGTGATGCTGGAGTCTTCAATGGCAACGAAGGCGAGGTTGGTGGCAATGGGTGTGGGAAAATTCAGGGCCGCCCGCATGCGTAAATCGTAGGTTTTCCATTCCACCTGCTCCAGAAAATCGAGCCGCAACAAGCGGGCGGTGCAAACGAGCAGCAGAACCAGCACGGCCAAAAGGGCCGGTGTCCGTTGGATGGGTTTGAACTGCACCCCGCCGGATTAAACGAAAAACCAGAGCAACTCAAGGCTGCTCTGGTTTCTGCCATTCGCCTTGCAGGCGAATAAAACTCATTCCCGTACGCCGGTGGTATTGGAGGTGTAACACTGCGTCGTATCGTATTGCGGAGGAGTTGGACCTCCAGGGGCTTGATACAGGGTTATCAGCGAGGTCAGGGTGGTCATCAAATTATCCATAATATTCTGCGGGATCGGTGTGACATTACCGGTTGATGGATTGAATTCGGATCCGCCATTAATAACATGCGTGAACGGGCTGCCGTTGACCACAATGGAAAGCACTGCGGAACCATCATGCATGGCCATGTCACCATTGGCATCAATGAAACCCGAGGAACCCCGGATACCGGCGACGCCATTGGGGATTTTAATGATGAATTGGGACGTCGCGGACATTTTCTTGACATTGAAAAAGATGCGGCCCGCGCGCAAATCGAGTTCCGTGTCGCTGACCGTCTGCACCCCCGTGTCGAACTGGGTCAGTTTGTCAACCGCCAGCACGGTGTTGCCCCACATGCGAATCACATTTTGTTCAACCATGGGTTTGTAGGAAACCATTCCGCGAACGTTCGGGTCAGGTGCGAGAGAAATCGTATCGGGCGTCGGAGAGGCTTGAGGCATCGCCACCGCGTTTCCACTCAACACAATGTCCACTGATGAGTTTACGGCACTTTGAATGATGGCACCGCTTCCGAGCACCTTGCCGACAACCAACGGGTGCCAGGTATTGTCACCGAGGGAATAGCGAGCCTGGCCCTGGACGCGCACAACTGTTACTACACAAGGTTTCACGGTCTGCGCCACCCCACTGCTGCCCAGTGCCAGAACGGCGCCGCCAACCACCATGGTAATCAACGTTTGTATGAATTTCATAAAGGTACCTTTCCAGAACGGTTTACTCTCGTCAAACTATAAATCTCTGCAATCAAATGTCAAATCTCATTTTCGTGTTGGAAGTTCCTGAAAACCAGCGGGTAAAAGGCTCTGTCCGGAGGCGTTTTCAACCAGTTTGCGCTCGCATATTTCCAGATAGGAACGGCCAATCACATTGTCTTGGTAATTTAGCCGCACGGATCGTGCCAACCAGGCCCGGGCCGCGGCATAATCTCCCGTTTGCACATAATGCCAGCCGATATTGGCCACGGTATAATATCCGTTGGGGTCAAGTGCCTCGGCGCGGCTGAAATACAACCCTGCCTCGGCATGCTGTCCCAGCCAGTCGAGACACATTCCGTAGCGCAAATCATCGTAGCCATCGTAACGGTCGAGGCTCAGGCCCCGCGCATACCATGTCATCGCGGTCCTCGCCAGGTCCTCGTAGTTTTGCCCACCCTTGAAACTTTGCAGTCGGTACGCCTCGCCGATGTCGTAGGCCGTTTCAAAATTCATCGGCTCGGCGGCAAACGCTTTAATCAATACGGCCGTGCGGGCAGACGAAAACTCGGGCAGTTGCTCTGCCCTTGCCAGCCAAAGTTGCTCGCGACCCTGCCGCCATTCCTGATCGCTTAAATAGACACTCCCGGCGATCAACGCCAGGGTCGTCAGTGTTTTAAGGGGAAGTCGCGCTGTCAGCCAATAACGTTCGGTGGCAAATCGCAGGTTGCTGCTGACCAACGCCAGCAAGGTTACTCCGAGAATCGCGTTGGCCGGGATATGGAGGTTGAAATCCACCAGTGAATGAACCGCCAACGCGAGCAAACCGGCGGAAGCACCAAGGAAAAAGGCGAACCGGCTGCCCAGGCCGCGGCCAAAATCATCTTCCGGTGGACGGACATATTTCCTGGTTTTCATCAATCCTGCGCCAAAAATCACCATTCCCGTCAAAACGATGACACCGCCAACCGTGCCCCAATCGGCCACCAGATTCAGGTAATCATTGTGCACCCGGCCGGGACGCATTTGCATACTTTCGGGCCGGTATTCCCGGAAGCGATAGTCATAAAGCCCCGGCCCAACACCCCACCAAAAATGATCCCGCCACATCTGGATGGCGGCACTCCACATGTCCCGCCGGACGCTCCAGTCTACCTGTGTAAATGTCTCGGGGCTATTTATCCGCTGAGCGTAGCTTGACGTGGTCGCGAGATATTTGGATGCAAAACCCGCTCCCCCGACCATAAAAATAATCAGCAAAATGAGGGCTGGCAAACGATGATTGCGATGGCAGCTCAAAACCAGCAAAAGGGCCAGCAATCCCGCCGCGGTCGCCACCCAGCCGCCGCGTGAAAAGGTCACCGCCAGCCCGGCCATCACGCCGACCGCCGCATAAATGAGGACCGCGCGCGCCAAAGGTTTGATCCGTCCCACCAGCGCGTAGGCGACCGCCAGCGGCAACAGCATTTCAAGAAATCCGGCAAAATCATTCGGTGAAATGTAGGTGCCCGATCCGCGCCCCGTGTAGGGCGAGATAAAATTCCACACGTGATTTGTGTGCGTCAGAAACTGGTAAACGGCATAACCTGAGATTCCCGCCGCCAGAAAAATCAAGGTAAAGCTGATGATTTGCGCCGATTCCTGTTGATACAAATTATTGACGATGGCAAAAAACAAAAACGCGTACAGCAACACCTGGATCATTTCCCGCCGCGCCACGTATTCGATGTCGGCGGCGAGGTAACGGCCGATGGCATAGACGGCAAACGCCAGCACCACCCAGCTGACCGGCGGCCAGAACAGGCGGGGATGGGGGCTGATCCACAAGCGCAATGCCCAGACCAGCATCACGCCGATCGCCAATGCCTGGAGAATAAGAAGCGCCCACGCGTCCACCGCACCCATCGCCAGCGGGCCAAAGACGAGAATCGCGAGCACGAGAAAAAGAATGCCGCGCTCACACAAACGATCCCATGCTTCACGATTCATTGCCGCCTGAATTTGTAGCAGCCGATGTGAGTCGGCTCAAATTTCTTTTGAAGAAGAATGAGCGGACTCACATCCGCAGCCGCGAATCAGCCGCGAGCCGCCAATTTCTTTTTCGCCGCTTCCGGCCGATATTCCAGAATTTCGCCGGGCTGGCATTCCAGTGTTTCGCAAATCGCTTCAAGGGTGGAAAAGCGGACAGCCTTGGCCTTGCCGGTTTTAAGGATCGATAGGTTTTGCGGCGTGATGCCGACGGCGTCAGCCAGATCATTCAGCCGCATTTTGCGGTGGGCGAGAACCACGTCGAGATTGACGATGATGGGCATAAACCTAAACGGTCAGCTCCTGTTCCTCCTGAATCTTCCGGCCTTCGTCCATGATCCAGGCGAAAATGTAAACTGCTCCGCCAGCGACAATCCACGGAGAAACAATCCCTTCCAGGAGCACCCACGGGAAAACAATTCCTCCTGCATGGATGATATTGGCAGCGACGGCGAGTAGGCCATAACCAGCCAGACAACTTCCCAGTTTTTTCATCTCCAAAACGTTTGCCTTGGAAAAAATTGATCCTTTTTCATACAGGCACAGTAAACGGTAAAAAGAAATGACACCAAGCAGGTAAACAGCTGTTCCGGTTGCCCAGAGCAAATACATCGGCACGGAGATGTCCGATGCATTGGCGTAGGGATGGTTGAATATTGAAACCGTGCCGGATGCTAAGTGGATGCTTTTAAGGTGGAAAGCCAGAACGCACAGCGGCACAACAAAATAAAAGAGCACGCAAACTTTCAGAATGCGGCTGATTTCTTGGATTCGATTCAAACGACGACTGGTCGTTGGAGAAGTTTCATTCGCAGTCATGGTGCAAAGCCTGAACCAATTAAATTCGCTAGTCAAGTAATTGTCATCGATAAACGATAAAAACTTGGCTTTTAACGTTGTTCCAAGAAAAGCGGCGGAATTCGCGAACTCCAAAACGCTGGCGCTTTGCCGTAGTTCTCTGGTGGTCGCGAAGCGTCCTGGACTGCGGTGGCTGGCGGGAGCGGGTTGATACCACTTTCGTTCGACCACGGATGTGCCTAAAGCGGTGTGTGCCCTCACCCCTCACCCACCGCACTCCAAGACGGCCAGCGTTTTTTCGCGCCTTGGCATTAAAAAGCAAACCGACTCGACAACGGAAAAATCTAAATTAACCTGCTGAAAATTTATGACCGATCCGCGCTACAAAAAACTGGCCAGACTGTTGGTGGAATATTCGACCGCATTAAAAAAGGGCGACCGCGTCCTGCTGGACATGATTGACGTGCCCGATGAATTCACCGTTGAACTCATCCGCGCCGCGCGCGCGGCAGGCGCCACGCCCCTGGTGGAAGTCCGCCACACGCGGGTTTCCCGCGAGCTGTTGCTGGAAATGGATGAACGGCACGCCGTGCTGGTCCGTGACCTCGAATTGGCGTGCATGAAAAAAGTGCAGGCGTACATCGCCATTCGCGGCAGCGAAAATGCGAGTGAAAATTCCGACGTGCCCGGCCATCGCATGGCGCTTTACTCGCGCATCACGCGGCCGGTGCTGGACTGGCGCATCAACCAAACGCGCTGGTGTGTCCTGCGCTGGCCGACGCCGAGCATGGCCCAAGCCGCCGGCATGAGCACCGAGGCGTTCGAGAATCTGTATTTCAACGTTTGCACGATGGATTATGCCAGGATGGCGCGCGCCATGGTTCCGCTCGAACGCCGGATGAAGCGCGCCGACCAGGTTCAGCTTAAAGCGCCGGGAACGGATTTAAAATTCAGTATCAAAGGCATCGGTGCCAAGATGTGCCGGGGCGATCGCAACATCCCCGACGGCGAGGTGTTTTCCTGCCCGGTGAAAAATTCCGTCAACGGCGTGATCCAGTTCAACACGCCGACGATTTATGCGGGCACAAAATTTGAAAACGTGCGACTGGAGTTCGAGGACGGCAAAATTATAAATGCGACGGCGAACAATCCAAAACGGCTGAACGAAATCTTGAACACAGACGCCGGGGCACGGTACGTCGGCGAGTTCTCGCTGGGTTTCAACCCCTACATTCTAAGCCCGATGTGCGACATTTTATTCGACGAAAAGATCGCCGGTTCACTCCATTTCACGCCGGGCCAGGCCTACGAGGAATGCGACAACGGCAACCGCTCGGCGGTACACTGGGACATGGTGTTGATCCAGCGCAAGGAATGGGGCGGCGGCGAGGTATGGTTCGACGGCGAACTCATCCGCCAGGACGGCACTTTCGTGCCCAAGGATTTGAAACTGCTGAACCCGTCGAACCTGAAATAGCGTTACGCTGCGTCTTTAAGGATCGTCAGGAACTGCTTCATCGCCGGCGAAAGGACCTTGTTTTTCTTGTAGAGGATAGCCAGCGGCCGGAAGAAAGTGCCGTCTTCCAGCGGCACGGCGGCCAGGGTCTGTTTGGCGACTTCCTGCACGACGGTGCCTTCCGGCACGATGGAAACGCCCGCGTCAATTTCCACCGCCCGTTTCACGGTTTCGATATTGTCGAATTCCATGACGTTGTTTACGCTCACGTCGTACTCCTTCAAAATCTTGTCCAGCGCCTTGCGCGTCGGGATGTCCGGTTCGAAGCCGATGAATTTCTGGCCGGCGAGCGTCTTAAGTTTGACTGATTTCGATTTGGCAAGCGGATGCTGCGGATGGCAGATCAGCACCAGCGGTTCTTTGCGCAACGGGGTGATTTCCAGCTTGGAGTCCTTCACCGGATACGCGACCAGTCCCATGTCCACGACATTACCCAGCACGTCTTCATAAACCTGGTTGGCGCGGCGGTATTCGACATGGACGTTCACCGTCGGATAAACCTTCATGAACTTCTTGATGTAGGGCGGCAAATCGTGCAGGCCGATGCTGTAAATCGTCGCCACCCGAATCGTGCCGGAAATGATGTCCTTCAACTCCTGCAGCTTGCTGTGCAGGGATTCGTAGGTCTGGATGATCTGTTTACTGTAGTCGTACAGCACCTGGCCTTCGCGCGTGAGGCGAAACTTCTTTTTGCTGCGTTCGATGAGCAGGGATTTGAACGTGCGTTCGAGTGAACTGATTTGCTGGCTCACCGCGGATTGGGTCACGCCGTTGATTTGCGCGGCCTTGGTAAAGCTTTCGGTTTCAGCCAAATCACAGAATACTTTCAGGCTTTCGATTTGCATGGGTTATTTGTTTAGCAGAAAACCTAAACATCAGTCAACATTATGTTCTGCCGATTGTTCAACTGGTTCGGCGACCAGGGCCTGGCGCACTTTGCCCAGCAATTCCCGGCTGGTATAGGGCTTTTGCAGGAACAACAGGCCGATTTGCTGGTCCGGCGGCAAAACACAGCCGCTCGCGCACAAAATGCGTATCTTCGGCGTGAGTTGATGAATCCGTTCCACGAATTCGCGGCCACCCATGGTCGGCATCACCAGGTCCGTCACCACCAAATCCACGTGCGCCTCGTCACGCGACAACAGCGCCAGCGCCTTCTGGGCGCTGTTGGCCGTCAGCACGTGGTAGCCGTATTCGGACAGGATCGTATCTGCCATCGTCAGCAAAATATCCTCGTCGTCCACCACCAAAACGGTTTCCGTGCCGTTCAGGTCTTCCTCCGTGTCGGCGCTTTCCCGGACAAATTGTTTCTCCGCCGGCAGATAAACGCGCGTGGACGTGCCCGTGCCCGGCTGGCTCGACACCGCCACGCCGCCCCCGTGATTGGTGATGATGCCGTAAACCAGCGCCAGTCCCAGCCCGCGGTGGCTGCTGCCCTTGGTTGTGAAAAACGGTTCAAAAATCCGTGGCAACACGTCGGGGTCAATGCCCCGGCCGTTGTCCACGATCTCGACGCAGACATACGTGCCGGCGTTGAGACGCACGTTGCCATCCTGCGTCGGCTCGGTCAATTCGAGGCTCCGCGTTTGCACGGCGATTTGCCCCATGCCATTGAGCGCTTCCACCGCATTCTCCAGAATCTTCGTCAATGCCTGTTGGATTTTGGCCTCGTCGAAGCGCACGGCAAACAATTCCCGCTCGAACTGGGTGTGCCAGTTGATCTGCCCGGCGTTGGCATTGCGGAAAAATTCGACGCAGCGCTGGGTGACGGCATTCAGATTGCCCGGTGGCACCCGGCGCGCTTGCTGCCGCTCCTGCTGGCTGAACATGGCCAGTTCATTGGCGATCTCCGCCGCCCTGGACGCGGATTTTTCCACCTCCATCAGTGAATGCCGCCACGGATGTCCCGGCTCGGCCTTGCTCAACAAAAATGACGTGTGACCGAGAATGCTCGTCAGCGCATTGTTGAAATCCAGTGACATCGTGCGGGCCAGTTGCAGGGCGCAATCCAACCTCTGCTTGAGGGTCAGCCCCGCCTCGGCTTCAGTTTTGTTCCCGGCCGATGGCGCGGCCGCCGTTCCCCCCGGCGCGTTCGTGGAGGACGGTGCGGTGGCCAGGGGTAGCAACTGGAAAACAAACCATTTCCGGCCGTCCTTGGCGAAGGTGCAGATGGAGACGGTACAGGCGACCATCGGACCGTTCGGCGCGCGAAATTTCAAATTCACCACCGGCGTCGGCGACCGCTCCCAGTGCGTGAGAAAGTCCACCGCCGTCGTGCCGTTTTCCGGCGGCCAGATGGCCGATAGCAACGACGCCTCGCCTGACAGCACCGCGCCAAACGCGGTCGCCGCCGACGTATTGGCACGCATAATCACGCCGTTGCCATCCACCAGCAACGCGGGCCAGGCAGCACTCTCCAAACCAAATACGATTTCCGGCTTCATTCCGCTGCAAAAAACCTAGATTACGCTTCGTGTCAAAATTATCAAGGCACGTCCGTTGAATGGCGCTGGCCGAAGTTTTTGCCCCGCCAATGGCTGATGTCGGTCAACGCGCGGTTGTTTCTGCCTGACGCTGCCGCGCCCTATCAGTTTTACCATATGAATTCGTGAAGTTTTTCAGCATTTCCACTGCCAAAAGCTCCACCTTTTTTGCGGTTTTTAACACTTCCGCATGCGACAATGGGCTTTTGCCCATGCCCGCCGCAGGATTGGTGATGCAGGAAATGCCGGCCACGTTCAATCCACATTGCCGCGCGACCATGGCTTCGGGCACCGTGCTCATGCCTACCGCGTCCGCCCCCAGCCGGGCGAAGGCGCGGATTTCCGCCGGCGTTTCATAACTTGGCCCGCTCACCGCCAGATAAATGCCGCGGCGCAGCCGCAGGTGGCATTTTTTGCCGGCCCGGAACAAAAGCGCGCGCAAACCCGTATCGTAGGTATCGGTCAAATCCACAAACCGGTTTAATCCGGAGACCGCCGGACCGCGCAGCGGGTTTGCCCCCATCCAATTGATGTGGTCGGTCACAACCATAAAATCGCCCCGACGAAAGCCGGGGTTGATGCCGCCCGCCGCATTCGTCAGCAGCAAATCGCGGATGCCGAACGCGGCCAGTGTCCGGATGGGAAAGATCACCTGTTCCATCGAATGCCCTTCGTAAAAATGCGCCCGACCGCTTAAAACCAAAACCGGCGTGTCACCCAGGTGCCCGAAAACCAATTCGCCGGCATGGCCGTTGATCGTCGGAACTGGAAAGCCGGGGATTTTGGTGAAATGGATTTTTTTGTCCACCCGCAAGGCCGTCAAGACATGATGAAATCCACTGCCCAGCACAATGGCGAGCCTCGGGCGCAGAGGCGAGAGTTGCCTTAGCCGCGCGGCGGCAGTTTGGGGTGAAACGCCGGACTCCATTTACAGGCCTCTCATAAAAGCAATGGTGATACCCAGACAAACAGCGAAAATAAACAAAATGCCGAGTGCCGCTACGAAATGGCCGTAAACCAGGCATGCGCCAAAGGCTGAAATGACCAGTTGAAAAAGCAAAAGCAAAATAATCTCGTAACGACTCCAATCTTCCAGATGCGTGACTTTGTAGATAAGGCCAACGATGAGGGCCGGAATGAACAGCGCGCGGGCGCCCAACGGAATGAAAGTCACAACCACCCAGACGCTCGCCCCTTCAATCAGTGAAGCCACGGCGGCTATCATCGTTTCCTTGCCGAGGTTGTGCAGGGTGAGATCATCTTCGATCAAAGCAAAAAAAACGCTCAACAACAACAGCGCCATGCCCAGCGTCGCGAAAGCCAGCACCCAGAAAATCAAAAGATGTAACAGCAGTTGCACGACTTGATTTATCTCATTTTTGCCCTATGATGACTGGCCCGATTTATGGAATTGAACAATGACGAAATCCGCCGTTACTCGCGGCACTTGATTTTGCCAGACGTGGGTCTGGCCGGCCAAAAGAAAATCAAGGGCACCAGCGTCCTGTGCATCGGCGCCGGCGGCCTCGGCTCGCCCATTGCCATGTACCTGGCCGCCGCCGGCATCGGCAAACTCGGCATCGTGGATTTCGACACCGTGGATTATTCCAACCTCCAACGGCAAATTCTCCATACCGATGCGGATGTGAACCGCTCCAAAGCCGAGTCGGCCAAAGAGACCATTCAGGGCATTAATCCGAATGTCGAAGTCGTCCTCCACAACACGCGTATTACCAGCGAAAACGCGCTCGACCTCGTCCGGCCCTACGATATCGTGGTGGATGGCACCGATAATTTCCCGACGCGCTATCTCACGAACGACGCCTGCGTGCTGTTGAAGAAGCCCAACGTTTACGGTTCGATTTTCCGGTTCGAGGGCCAGGCCAGCGTGTTCGCCCCGCATCTGGGCGGGCCATGTTACCGCTGTCTGTATCCCGAACCGCCGCCGCCCGGCATGGTGCCCAGTTGCGCGGAAGGCGGCGTGCTCGGCGTGTTGCCGGGCATTGTCGGCTGCATCCAGGCCACGGAAATTTTGAAGCTCGCCATCGGGCGGGGCAGCACGCTCGTCGGCCGGTTGCTGTTGTTCAATGCGCTCGACATGAAGTTCCGCGAACTGAAGTTGCGGCGCGATCCCGAATGTCCCATTTGCGGCGAGCATCCCACCATCAAGGTACTGATTGATTACGAGCAATTCTGCGGCATCGTTCCCGAGCCGGCGACGGCGAACCCCGACGAAGTGACGGTGCAGGAAATGAAGAAGGCGTTGGACGATCCCCGGCTCGGCATCAAGGTCCTTGATGTGCGCGAACCGTTTGAATACGAGATTGCGCATATTGACGGCGTGCCGCTGTTGCCCATGAGCCAGCTCCGCCAGCGCTTTACGGAACTGGACCCGAACCAGCAGTATTATCTGCTGTGCAAAGTCGGCGCGCGCTCGCATCAGGCGGCGGAATTTTTGCGCGAACAGGGTTTCAAATACGTCAAAAACGTCAGGGACGGCATCAACGCGTGGTCGGAGGAAATTGATTCCAACGTGCCGCGGTATTGAAATCGTGAACGACGACCTGCAAAAACGCATTCAGGCCGCGCTCGCCAGTCCGCAAAACATGGGCGAGTTGACCGGCGCCGATGCCGTCGGCACGGTGGGCAACGCCGATTGCGGCGAGATGCTGCGCTTGTGGGTGAAGTTCAAGGAACAGAATGGCAAGAAGGTCATCGACCGCGCCACGTTCCAATCCTTCGGCTGCGAAACGGCGATTGCCGTCGCCAGTCTCGCGACCGAATTGATTCGCGGCAAGACCGCCGACGAGGCGCTTGCGCTCAAGACCGAGGAACTGGCCGGCGAACTCGGCCCGCTGCCGCCGATGAAAATTCACTGTGCCCAGCTGGTCGAAGGCGCACTCCGTTCCGCGCTCGAACCGGAAAAGGTGGAAGACAAGCCTGCCAGTCCCGCCAAGGCGCCGACCTTGCTCGACAGTTTCTCCAAGCCCAAGGCCGGCGGCGTGAAGCTGACGTTTTTGGACGAGGATAAAAGGTGAGGACCGCGTGCGGCGCTGTCCGGACGCCGCGGCCCGGCGTCCCGTCCGTTAAGATTTTTCCTCCCGCAACTTTTTCAACGCCGCCCGGGCCGCGTCGCTCTCCGCGCCTTTTTTGCTTTTACCGGAACCGCGCGCCAATTCCACGCCGGCGTGCTGCACGACACATTCAAACACCCGGTCATGATCGGGCCCGGTGGCGGAGAGGACATGGTATTCGGGCGCTTCGGGCGAGCGCGACTGCAACAGCTCCTGCAACTCGCCCTTTGGGTTTTCGATGGTGGGCGGCACGCTCAACTTGCTGAACGCCGCGCTGAACTCCCGCAACACAAATTCCCGCGCCACATCGAAACCGCCATCCAGAAAAATCGCGCCGAGCAAGGACTCAAATGCGTCCGCCAGCGTGGACGCGCGCTCACGCCCGCCGCTGGTTTCTTCGCCGTGGCTGAGAATCAAATACGCGCCCAGGCCGAGTCCGCGGGCATGCTCGGCCAGCGTGCGGCGGTTGACCAGTTTGGCGCGGCCCTTGGTCAGCGGTCCTTCATCGAACGCGGGAAATTTTTCGTAAAGTTCATGAGTCAGAATGAGTTGCAACACGGCGTCGCCGAGGAATTCCAGCCGCTGGTTGTGCGCAGTCGGTTCGCCGCTTTCATGCGCAACCGACGGATGGGTCAGCGCCAGCCGCAGCAGGCCCTCGTCATGAAACGTGTAGCCAAGGCCGGTTTGAAGCT
The DNA here is from genome assembly GCA_035945675.1 of Verrucomicrobiia bacterium. Taxonomy (GTDB): domain Bacteria; phylum Verrucomicrobiota; class Verrucomicrobiia; order Limisphaerales; family UBA11358; genus UBA11358. Next base: position 62,342 of record DASZAB010000043.1, read on the forward strand.
CGGCAAGTTCTGGCATCATCAGCTTGGGCGCATTCAACATTCGACATCCAACGCTGAACACCCAACGAGCTCACGTCCGCCCGCACATTGAATGTTGGACGTTGAATGTTGAATGTTCGATGTTTTCAATTTTGAACCATCGCCTGATTTTCCGGCGCGGGAGCGGGAGTTTCACCGGGGGGTTGTGGCGCCGGCGGATTCAACCCGTGTTCGAGCAATGCGGCCACGTCCCGCTGGACCTCCTCGAGTTGATCCAGCCGCAGAACCGGGTCGGCAATCGTGAACACGTCGCCGGTCCTGGGTTGTTCGTAAACAAACACGCGCTTGCCGTCGCGGACAACCTCTTCCTTCACCTTGAGCACGCGCTTGCGTTCGAGCATGACGGCGAGGATGTAACCGGCGGGCGCGTAACGCGGGTCGTTCTGTTCGATGAGCTTCCGCAGCAGCGTTTCGGCGGTGTCCTTTTGGATCGCGTCTGTGGCCGGCGCCGGGGCTTCGTAAATGCTCTGCCAGTGGGAAATGAACCCTTTGCGCTCGCGGGCGCCATCGCTGAACTGGCTTTGCCAGCACGCTTCGCACACGTCCATGCGGCGCAGATTTTCCGCATGCTCGTCGAAGAGCAGCGTGTGCAGCATCTGCCGGTCGGCAAACGGCTGCGCGCACGCCTCGCATGCCGACGCGCGGGATTGAATGTTCCAATCGTTCATCAACACGGAAATTTAACCACAAATAGACGGGATAAACACGAAGAAATTTCGACGCGAATTTCACGAATTGTCGCGAATTAAAATGCCTGGAAAATTCGGGTAAATACTCATCCGGCGAAATCGAAATCCGAACAGCTCATGAAATAATGGCAGCGTGGACAACGCAGCTTGCACTTCTCGTTGATCAATTCGTGCCCGCACTGCGGACAATATCGCCAATGCTCGCCGGAAATGTTTTTGTCGAAGGACACGGCGCAAGCGTTTTGATGAAGTTTATCGGATGAAGCCGAATCAGGCTGCGACATCACAATAAGAAGCCTGAGATTGAGGTTCGGGGATTTCCTCGCCGGCCCGACGCAAGCCTTCGATGTGAAACTCAATGGCAGCCTGCATTTCTTTTTCCACTTCCTTACGGGTGCGTCCGGTGGCGACACAACCCGGCAAATCCGGCGAGTAGGCCGAGAAACCCGTGGCGGTCTTTTCGATGATGACAAGGTAACGGCTCATTTGAGTCCTGCCTGCTTCAGGATACTATTTTTTGTGCCGGGCGCAAGGTCATCGCCGGGTTTTCCAGCAATTGTCACTAAACCGCGCTTTTGCGGATGCTTGTACTGACGATGGCTGCCACGCGTGCGATCAAGATACCAGCCGTCGCCTTCGATAAGTTTAATGGCTTCGCGAACTTTCATGACACCGAAAGTCACACTTCCTTAAGAAATACAATAGGAAGCTTAAATAAAAACCTATTTTTGAAGCGACTCAGAAATGCATTTTGTTTTCCGAGTCCCCCGCCAATGCTTGGTGAAATGAATTGGCTCTGCTGGGTCTAACCAGCCAAAAAGCTTTTGGAAATAGCTCATAGCTACGCTGCAAGCCCGATTGGCGTTGTCCCGATACCCGTAGAACATTCCGTGAGGTTTGCTCTTCAGTGCCTGCATCAGCTTTTGAGCTTCAGTGAACGTGTCGCAATAATAACGAAGCCGCATTGCGGCGAGTGCATTTAGCGCATCGCGGGTACTTTTTCTTCCCCGAGGTTTGGCTCTAACAAGTCTTTTTGCAGTCGGCGGAGTTTCTAACGTGGGTTTACCTTCAAAGTGTCTGAGATATTTTGAGAATTCTTCGATCAAAACAGAGTGATCGTATTTCATGTTCACGGCGAAGAAACCAGACTTGATCGGGTCACTTTCAGGAACGGTCGGCAGCCGTTCTCGACATTGTTTTTTCCACGCGTCCAATGTCATTGTTCCCGGCTCGTTCAGAGTAAAAGTAAGTGGCGGATTATGCCAAGTGGTAGAATAGCGGTACACATGCGGAAGGGATGAGAAGTGTCTGAACACGATTTGCTTGTCCTCATTTGAAAGACGTTGCCAAGGCGTGTCTGGAAACCCCGAGCAAGACGATAACGTTATCAAGACATAGCTTTGATGCAGAAACTGAACGCGGGGGCCGCACCGCAATTGTCCCGTCTTCGCGTCGAGCTGCCTTCTCAATGCTGTGACCTCTGCCCCAATGGCACGCGACTCCCGTGCATATTCATAAAAACCGCAAGCCTGCAATTCGGCTCCGGATTTTACTTCGCTAAAATCGTAGTCCAAGACAGTCAACGCCGGTGTGCTTCTTTCAATATTTGGGTCGTCGTTATAGCTCACATTCTATTGTACCCTTCCGAACTTTTTCTCCAACTCGCGGTAATTCATTTCAATCAGCGTCGGGCGGCCGTGCGGACAGGTGTAGGGCATGGCGCAGTGACGCAAATCCTCGATGAGATTTTCCAGTTCCCGTCCGACGAGCGGGTCGTTGGCTTTGACGGCGTGCCGGCAGACGGTCTTGGCCACGGTGTGCTCGCCCAGCCGCGCCAGGTTCACCTCACGGCCGGCGGCCCGCAGTTCATCCACGAGGTCGAACACAAACCGGCGCGGGTCGGCGGCCTTCACGAACGGCGGCAAGGCGTCCAGAAGAAACGTCCGCTCGCCGAATTCGCTCAAACCCACCCCGAGTTTGGTCAGGACAGCCAGTTGCTCGCGCAGGAACTGCGCGTCGCGCGGCGGCAGTTCGATGGTCTCCGGCAACAGCAGTTTTTGCGACGGCGCGGCGGCATTCTGTTCAATGCGATTCATCATTTGCTCGAACAAAATCCGCTCGTGCGCCGCATGCTGGTCGAGTAACACCAGTCCGCGGTCGGATTCCAGCAGGACGTAGAGTTTGCCGATGACGCCGACGAGCCGGAGCGGGACGTTGAGGAGCGGCGTGGCCGGGGACGCCGGAGACCGGAAGTCGGAGGCCGGAACCGACGGAACCGTTGCCGATGGCGGACCGGCCGTCGGCAACTGCGGCGACGTGGATTCTGATTCGCCTCGCCGGGGCGCCGGCGAAAAGCCCATTCGCAAGGGCGATTGCGAAAGCGACGGTTTCGGGGCTTCAACGGCCGGAAGCGGCTTCAGCGGTTCCGGAAAAGGCGGCAGCGCGGGCGTGGTTGACGGATGGGGCGAGGCCACGGACGAGCCGGACAATTCGGGCGCGTGTGCCGTGAGTGGCTCGTGGGGACGCTCCCGCCTTTTGGCTTCGGCTGGCCCACCGCCGTGGAAAGCGAGCAGCGTTTCCCTGATGGTCTGCGCCACCCGTTTCCGGATTTCGGATTCGCGATGGAATTTCACCTCGCGCTTGGCCGGATGAATGTTCACGTCCACCGCCGCCGGATCAATCTCCAGGAACAGGCAGCAGACCGGATAACGGCCCTTCATCAACGACGTGTGATAACCCTCGATCAGCGCATAGTTGAGTCCGCGGTTTTCCACCGGCCGGCGATTGACAAAAACAAACTGGCTGTCGCGGGTCGTGCGGGAAACGCCCGGCGCGCCGATCAAACCCCAGATGCGGAAGTCAGACGTTGGAAGTTGGGGGTCCGCTTTTTTCGGCGAGGACGTCTCAAAAGTTTCGGTTTCCTCGGGTTTGAAATCCAAGGCCAGCGCCGCGGCAAAATCCACAGACAAAAGTTTTTCGTCGCCGAGCAGGGCGCGAAAGCGTTCCCGCAGGGCTCCCAGGCGGCTGGACACCGCCGCGCCGGATTTTTGCGCCGCCAGTTGCCAGATGGTGCGGCCGTCCTTCACAAACGTGAAGGCGATTTCCGGATGCGCCAGGGCCGCCAGCGTCAGGTAATGCTGGATGTGCGCCGCCTCGGTCTCTTCGGCGCGCAAGAATTTCCGGCGCGCGGGCAGGTTGAAGAAGAGTTGCCGGACCTCGACACTCGTGCCCGGCGCGCTGCCGGCGGCCTTGACCTCGGCGATTTTCCCGCCGTTGACGATGATCTGCGTGCCTTCGGGCGAACCTCCATCGCGTTCGCGCGTCGTCAGGGTGAACCGGCTGACACTGGCGATGCTGGGCAGAGCCTCGCCGCGAAAACCCATCGTGGCGATGGCCGCCAGATCCTCGGCGCGCTGGATTTTGCTGGTGGCGTGGCGTTCCAGACAGAGTAGCGCGTCATCACGGCTCATGCCGGAGCCGTCGTCGACCACCCGCACGAGACTGCGCCCGCCGGCCTGAATCTCGATGGTGATGCGCGCCGCCTGCGCGTCGAGCGCATTTTCAACCAGCTCCTTCACGACGCTGGCGGGGCGTTCGACCACTTCGCCGGCGGCAATTTGATTGGCGACGTGTTCGGGCAACAGGCGGATGCGATTCATCGTTGGTTAAACGGTGGAAGGGTTGAGGTGTTGCCACTGGATGTCCAGACGAATTGCAGCTGCGCCTGGCCCCTTCATCCCTTCAGCACTTCATTGTCCTTCGCCAATGGCAACGTGAAGGAAAAAATTGCCCCGCGGCCCGGTTCACTGCGCGCCTCCATCCGGCCGTCGTGGTCTTCGATGGTTTTTTTGCAGATGGAAAGGCCGAGGCCGGTGCCGTGGGCTTTGCCATGGGTGGCGAATGGCTGAAAAAGCCGGTCGGCGATTTCCGGCGCGATGCCGGGGCCGGTGTCCTCCATTTCGGTAGTGATTTCCTTTTCGCCGCGCTGGAAACGCAGGGAAATTTTACCGCCCCCGGGCATGACGTCCGTGGCATTGTGGAGCAGATTGAAAAAGACCCGGCGCAGGCGGCGGACATCCAACCGGAGCCGGACGGACGGCGGTTGATTCTCCAACTCGATGCGCACGGATTTGATGCCGGCATCCGCGTTCAATTCGGGTAACAGTTCGTTTATGAATTGGCGGTAATCGGCGGGTGCGAGCGCCGCCTTGGTGGAGGTGCCGGTGAATTCCAGGATGCCGCCAATCATCTCATTGATGTGCCACACCTGGTTGCGGATGTAGTCAAGCGATTGCGCCTGTTTTTCCGGGGCGAGACCAGGCTGGCCCAAGGCTTCGGTGGCCAGACTGATGACGGTCAGCGGATTCTTCAAATCGTGAAGGATGGAACGGGCAAAGTTGCCAACCACGGCCAGACGCTCGGCCTCGATGATTTCGCGCAGATGCCGCTGGTTGAAATCGCGCAGGCGCCGGCTGATTTCCGACAACAGGTTAAAAGCGAGCCCCGGCGAACGTTTGAGCAGGGCGAGCATTTCATCGCGGGGAATGAAATAGACCCGCGCGTTCCGCGCGGCCATGGCGGTGGCCGAGCGCGGAAGATTTTCGATCACGGCCATTTCACCGAAAATTTCACCGGGCCCGAGCTGTGAAAACACACGGTGTTCCTTCCCATCCACGAAATGCGCTATTTCCACCAGACCGTCGCGGACCACATAGACCCCATCGCCCGGGTCTCCCTCGCGAAAGATTTCCCGCCCGGTGGCGAACTCCCGTTCCTGCGCCATGCGCCGCAGGCTCTGCCATTCACCGGCATTCAATCCTTGAAAAAGTCCCACCGACTCCAATTCGGCCATAACGTAACATTATGGAAAAGTTTAGCCGCGTAAAGCCCGGAAAGGGGCCGGGGGCTGAAATAGTTGCGTTCGTGAACGATAACTTGTTGACAAAGGTTTACAAAAAAGTAACATTGATGCATTCGGGTGGCAGTACGTTTCTTCAGCGGGGTTCCCCACCCCCACCTCCTTGGCGTCTGCCGCCCGAATGTTTGTAAAGTCGCTTGACGCTCCTGCAGGCATTTTTTAGCTTCGCCGTCCCCTTGTGGGGGTGTAGCTCAATTGGTTAGAGCGCTGCCCTGTCACGGCAGAGGTTACGGGTTCGAGCCCCGCCACTCCCGCCAGTTTTTTTCAAAACGTTTTACCGCCGAAAACCGCGCGCCGGATTCAATCGCCCATGCCCAAAGCCTGAATCACGGCACTGACGATTTCGCTGGGGGATTTTTCGCAACTGAAAGTCAGCGCGTCCGCCGGCGGTTCCAGCGTCGCCCATTGGCTGTCCAACAATGTCACCGGCATAAAATGGTTCCGCCTGGCCTCCAGTCGTTCTTCAATCAGCGACCGCGGGCCGGCGAGATGCACAAACTGGACGCGCGGGTCGCCAGCCCGGAGCGAATCGCGGTAGGCCGCTTTCAAGGCGGAACAGGCCATCACCGTGGACGTGCCCTCAGCGAGCGAACGCGTGATAATGTCCTTCAAGGTGTGCAGCCATTTCTCACGGTCAGCGTCCGTCAACGGAATGCCGCGGCGCATCTTTTCGATGTTTTCCGGCGGATGAAAATTGTCCCCCTCGTAGAAGATTGCGCCGATCCTTTGCGCAAACAACGTTCCCACGGTCGTCTTGCCGCTCCCGGACACGCCCATGAAAATCAGAACCAGCGGACGGCGAGCGGATGGCTTCATGGTTTCACCGGCAGTTTCACTTACATAATCTTCAACTTCGGCAAATCCTGCGAGTCCACCAGGCCGACCGGCTCGCGTTTCGCATTCACCACAATCAGATCGTCAATGTTCCGTTCGTTGAAAATTTTCAGCGCCTCGACGGCGAGCGCGGTTTCGCCGATGCAAATCGGCTGGCGGGTCATCACCTGCTTCAACGGTTGCGCGAGCAGGTTTTCGTTCGTCGCCATGCACCGGCGGAAATCGCCGTCGGTGAACACCCCCACGAGCTTTCCGCGGGCATTTACCACGCTGAGGCTGCCGGATTTGGCGTGCGTCATCACCAGCAGGGCGTCCCGGACCGGCAGATTTTCGTCCGCCACCGCATTGCGTTCGCCGGCGCGCATGATGTCGGCGACGCGCCACAGCATGGCGCGGCCAATCGCGCCGCTGGGATGCAGCCGCGCGAAATCGCCCTGCTTGAAGCCGCGCGCCTGCAACACCGCCATCGCCAGTGCGTCCCCCATTACGAGCATCGCCGTGGTGCTGGCCGTGGGTGCCAGGTTGAACGGACACGCTTCCCGGGGAACCTTCACGTTCAGTACCACGTCGCTGTGCCGCGCCAGCGCGGATTTCAAGTTGCCGGTGAGGGTGATGATTTTGACGGAAAACCGTTTCAACGCCGGCAGCAGATTCAGCAGTTCCTCCGACTCGCCGGAATAGCTCAAGGCCAGAATCACGTCGCCGTCGTTGACGAGGCCGACGTCGCCGTGCAGGGCGTCCACACTGTTGAGCACCACGCTGGTCGAGCCGGTGCTGGTGAGCGTGGCGGAAATTTTATGGCCGACATTGCCGGATTTGCCGATGCCGACAACGACGATTTTGCCGCGTTGACCGAGCGCCTCTGCCATCGTTTCCACCGCGCGGCCAAACGCGTCATCGAGTTGTGCGCGCACGGCTTTGAGCGCAGCGAGTTCAATGTCGAAAACCTTTTTGGCCCCGGCCAGGTGATTCATGAATTCAGGATGCCGGGGTGGCAGTTTTTTCTCAACTCGGATTTGCGTTCAAAAATTTTTGAAGTTTATTTGAATTTGCCGTGTACACGCCCCGGGGGTGGGGCGTCTAATTTAATGTGTCATCATCGCCGTTTCGAAAACGAGCCGGTGGCGACAAAAGCAACCAAAGGAGGTTTTATGAAAAAACGGTCAAACCTTTTGATATTTGGCATTGCTGCATTCTTGTTAAATCCGGGCGTCCCGCCCGCGCAGGCGGATCTCGAAGTCACCGCCTCGGTGCAAATTCATGCCGACGCGGATTTTTATGCCCCGCTGTCTTCGTGTGGCACCTGGGTGGACGTGGGTTCCTACGGCCGCTGCTGGCGGCCGATCGGGGTGGTCGTGGGTTGGCGGCCTTACTGTAACGGTTACTGGGTTTGGACCGATTGCGGCTGGTACTGGGCCAGTGACGAGCCCTGGGCCTGGGCCTGTTACCACTATGGCTATTGGGTTTACGATTCGGACTATGGCTGGATCTGGGTGCCGGGCGTTGAATGGGCGCCAGCCTGGGTTTGCTGGCGTTTCGGCGGAGGTTTCGTCGGCTGGGCCCCCATGCCGCCCCCAGGCGGGTTTTTTGTCCATCATCCGGACGACTCCGCGTTTGTGTTTGTTAACAACGACCATTTCAGCCGTCACATCACGCCGGCTACGGTGGTCGTGAACAACTCCGCCATCATCCGGGAGACAAAATTTGTCTCCGGTGCAGAACGTGCCACCCGCGATTTCAGCGGCGTTGGCCGCCGAAACGTCTATATTAACGAAGGCCCGGGCCTGGCTGTGATGGAAAAGGCCACCGGCAAACGATTTACGGCGATTTCGATCCGCGATGCTGCTCGCCGCACTCCGTTGCCTTCAAATGTCCGGCACCACCCGGCTGAAAACAGGAAAGATCACCAACCCGATCCGGCCGTGCCGTCGAAAACGTACGCGCCCGCGGCGGCACATGACGTGGTGCCACCGAACCAGGGCGGGCCACCCTCCGCAGAACGAAAATACGAGGAGATTCACCCTGCTCAACCGCCCGTGCCGATGGTTCCGCGCGGTGACCGGAGTTCTCCATCGCGGTCGGATCAAGGCCAGGGTGGAAGCCATGGACGCGGTCATGGCCGTGACTGATACCCGGTGGCGCGCAGGACTCTGAGCGCCACTGAACGATGATTTTTACTTCGTCTGCGCGAAGAGCATGAAGACGCGCGGGCCGCGAGGGGTGGCCAGCGCGTATTGCGCCTCCTGCGCGTTGCGCGGAACCGCCAGACCGTCGCAATGCCTGTCCCGGACCGGCTGGCCGTCCGCCAGCAGCATGTAATGGTGCGTGCGGTTGCTCGCCAGCTGATCCAGCGTGACATGCCAGCCGCCACGCACACGGTCGTGTACCAGCGGCACTTTCTCCCAGTTCGTGAAGGTGCCGATGACTTCCACTGTGGCGGGTTCCGGTTTCTGGCCCTCCGGCAGGTGCCAGCGGAAGATTTTAGTGAAGGTTTGCTTGCGTTCCACCGGACCCGGCACCAGCCCGTTTGCGCCGGCCAAACTCTTTGAAATACCTGTCGGGATTTTTTGCGTCCGCTTGTGCCCGGAGACATTCAACATATCTTGCAACATACACGTCTTTGAAAGTTCCACAATAGAGGAGGACCGTTCACGGTTCAAGTTCCCGTTTTTTATTTATGGGCCGACGCATTTTTCTGGCCGCGGCGACGGAAATTCTGTAGTTAGTGCCTGACCCGGCCCCCGATAAAACAAAATGAGAACTACGAAATCGTCATTCCGACTCCCACCCCGTTTTTTTCTCCTGTTGGTTCCGGCCCTGTTGACCGCCAGGGTTGGCATCGCGCGCGCCCAGGAACGCCCGCTGTACCTCGACGACCAACAGCCAGTGGCAGCGCGGGTGAACGACCTGCTCCCGCGCCTTACGCTGGCGGAAAAAATTTCGCTGGTCCATGCCAATTCCAATTTCTCGACGGCCGGCGTTCCGCGGCTCGGCATTCCCGAGTTGGTCATGGACGACGGCCCGCTCGGCGTGCGCGAAGAAGTGGATGATCATTTTCATGCCTTGGGCCACGTGGATGATTTTTCCACCGCCCTCCCCGGCGCGCTTGGCCTGGCGGCGACCTGGGATACCAACACCGCCAGATTGTTTGGCACGGTCATCGGCCAGGAAGCCGTGCAACGCGGCAAGGACATCATGCTCGGGCCGGCGGTGAACATTCAGCGCACACCGCTGTGCGGCCGCAATTTTGAATACATGGGCGAGGACCCGTTCCTTACCTCGCGCATGGCCGTCAATTATATCGAAGGCGAGCAGGCCCAGGGTGTTTCCTCCTGCGTCAAACATTTCGCCGCGAACAGCCAGGAGTTTCAGCGGGGTTCCATCAACGAAATCATCGACGAACGCACCTTGCGCGAAATTTATCTGCCGGCTTTTCGCGCCGCGGTGGAGGAGGCGGGGGTCCTGTCCGTCATGTCCGCTTACAACCAGATTAATGGCCAGTATTGCTCGGAAAACGCGCATCTGCTGAAGGATATTTTGAAGAATGACTGGGGCTTCAAAGGTCTCGTCATGTCCGATTGGGGCGCGGTGCATCAGACGGATTTGACCGTGTTCAACGGCCTCGACATCGAAATGGGAACCCACCCGCCCTATGAAAGCAACTATCTGGCCGCGCCATTCCTGGAAGGATTGAACAATGGCAAATATCCGGTCTCCGCGCTCGACGCGATGGTGCGCCGGCATCTGTACGTGATGTTTAAATTGAATCTGATTTATGATCCGTCCCACCCGCCGGCCCCCAAACCTGAACCGACCACGCCGTTGAGCACCAAAGCCCATCAGGAAATCGCGCAGCAAATCGCCGTGGAATCATTCGTTCTGTTGAAAAATAACAACTTTCTGCCGCTGGACGACACCCGCATCAAAACCATCGCCGTCATCGGTGGCAATGCCGCGGCGAAGTTCTGCCACGCCGGCGGCTCGGCGAACATCAAGGCGCCTTTTGAAGTCACTCCCCTCGCCGGCATCATTGATTATGTCGGCGACAAGGCAAAGATCGTCTTCGCGGAAGGCTATTATCCCCCGGGAAACCGGGGCGCACCCGGGCCCAAACCGGACGGCCACAAATCGACGGCGGCCGACAGCCGCCAACTGGCCGACCAGGCCGTCGCCGTGGCGAAATCGGCTGACGTGGTGATTTATGTTGGCGGACTGAATCGCAAAGATGGTTTCGACTCCGAGGGCAACGACCGGAAGAGCCTTGAATTGCCCGCGGGTCAGGACAAGCTGCTCACGCGAATCATTCGCGCCAACCCCAGGACCGTCGTGGTGCTGATTGGCGGCGGTGCGGTCGAGATGGACAAGACCTGGTTGTCGCGCGTGCCCGCCCTGCTCTATGCGTGGTATCCGGGCATGGAAGGCGGCAACGCCCTGGCGCGCGTTTTGTTTGGCGACGTGAACCCGTCCGGCAAACTGCCCTGCACCTTCCCGCAGCGCCTGGCCGACACGCCGGCGGCCGCGCTGAACGCGTATCCGGGCGAGAAAGGCACGGTCATTTACAAGGAAGGCCTGCTCGTGGGTTACCGCTGGTATGACACGAAGGACATCCAACCGCTGTTTCCCTTCGGCTACGGCCTCTCCTACACCCGCTTTGCCTACACGAATCTGACTCTCGTTCAAAACGGCGGCGCCACGGGGTTGCCCCTGACGGTCGAGTTTGAAATTGCCAACACCGGTGACCGGGCCGGTGCCGAGGTTGCCGAAGTTTACGTGCAGCCCGTCCATCCCGGTGTGTTTCGGCCCGTCAAAGAATTGAAAGGGTTCGCGAAAGTGTTCCTGCGATCAGGGGAAAAACAGCAGGTCGCCGTCACGCTGGATCAAAACGCCTTCGCGTACTACGACGTCGGCACGCGCAGCTGGGTCTCCGAAAAAGGTGAATATAAAATCATCGTCGGTCGTTCCTCGCGCGACTTTCCACTCACCGGCGATTTTCATCTGGCACAAACCATTTACCGGGCGGACGGCGTGGCGCAGGTGGCGCAATCTGCGCGTTGACGACAACCGGCTTGTCGTGCCCCGATGCTTCTCCCTCTCCTCCCCCGGGGAGGAGAGGGCCGGGAAGCGGTCAATATATTCGACCTTAATATTCCCTCGCTCCACCCTCTCCCCGCCTGGGCGGGGAGAAGGAGTTATTTCCTTCTCGTGAGCGTTGTTAGATATGCCAGGCCCATCTTGATTTCGGTGCGGATTTGTTTTTTTAAACGACATCTCACATTTTGCTGTCCAATCCTCGCGTTGAATGAAGGAGAACGCGGAACTTTGGATATCTGAACTATGAAAGCAATGTTACTTGGGTTGTTGTTATTTGGGTTCGTCAGTCCGGTTTGGGCCGTGGACCGCGCTGAATTGGACGACCGCGTCCGCATGTTGACCGGCAAGTTCGAAGCGCTGCAGGCGCAGCCGGACAAGCGCGTGCCGGCGGATGTTTTACGCAAGGCACAGGGCATCATCCTGTTGGACACCACCAAGGCGGGTTTCATGTTCGCCTTTCAAGGCGGCGATGGCGTGGCCATGGTCAAGGACAAGTGGGGAAACTGGAGTCCGGTGGCATTCCTCAACCGCAACGAGGGCAGTTTCGGATTCCAGGCCGGTGGTGAACAAAACTTTTATGTCATCCTGTTAATGACCACCAACGCCACCCGCGTGCTGCTCAAACCGGCCATTGATTTTGGCGCGGAAGCCCAGGGCACCGCCGGTGACACCTCTTCCGGGGCGGAAGGCAAAATTGTCTCGCCGTTCCAATCCGTGCTGGTTTATGACGAACACAACGGATTTTACGGCGGCGTGGCCTTCAAAAACGGCGCGTTGGCGCCCAACGAGAATGACAACCGGGTGTACTACGGCCAGTACGTCTCCATGCGCGATATCCTGTTCGACAAAAAACTGGAGGCGACACCCGCCGCAGCGAATCTGGCCGAAAAAATCAAGACGTACTCCAGGAAGTAACCGCTGCTGACTGGCGCCGGCAGCCTCAGCCGTCAGCCGCGGCTGGCAATGAATTGTTGGGTCAACTGATTGAGCCGCTTGTTATCGGCGCGGATTCTGGCTGAGAGGGTCCGGGCCGTTGCCCGCAGAAACGGTGTGGCCAGCGCCGGCGCCTCGCGCGTCAACCGGTCAAAGGCCGCCACCGAAATCCGCAACACCGTGCTGTCCACGTTCGCAACGACGTCCGCCGAGCGCGGTCCGTGGTCGAACAACGACATGTCCCCGAAGAAGTCCCCGGCGGTAAACGTCGCCAGAATGGTCTCGCGATCGCCCGTCATGGTCCGGGCGCGCAATTCTCCCGCCAAAACCAGGTACATCGCGTCGCCTTGTTCGCCCTGCTTCACCACCGCCGACCATTGCGACACCCGCTGCAGCTCCATAAAGTTCAGCAGATGATCGAGCTGCGCGTCGTTCAACTCGGCGAGGATTTTGATCCGGCGCAATGACCCGGGCGTGATGCCGGCGCGGGCGCCGGCGCCGGAAACGGGCTCGGTCAGCTGCTGGAAAAGTTTTTTGAATTCGGGCACATCCGCCGCCTGCTGCCACGCGCCGGTGTGCCGCGCAAAAATCCACGTGTCGGGCAGAACGCGCGCGTCCTTGATCCAGTCCATCACCACCGCCAGCTCCACCGGACCATAAGGGGCATCGTCGATTCCCCAGATAAAAAAATCGTTGGCAACTTCTGAAACTTCTTTGCCTTCCACGATGCCATTTTATCACCTTCGGTAATCGTTTGAAAAGCAAAAACTGTTGCTGTCGTGCGTCTTTCAAAAGCACTTTGGAATGAAGAAGTTGGATTGTGCGCTCCGGCGCAGCGGCTTTCGGTAGAAAGCCGCACTTTCGCTTCGGAGCTGGCGGCGTTCTGACGGGAAGCTGCTGCGGATTTTTATTCCGCGTTCGGATAGGAGCCGAGGACTTTGATGAAATTGCAGTGCTGGCCGAGGAGCTCAATGGCCTTGGCCACCTTGCGGTCCTGCGCGTGGCCGTCGCAGTCAATGAAGAAGAAATATTCCCACGCCTTCCGCTTGCTCGGGCGCGACTCAATCTTCGTCATGTTGATCTTGTACCGGCGGAACGCGGCAATCGCCTCGTGCAACGCGCCGGCCTTGTCGGCCACGCTGACGAGCAAACTCGTGCGGTCTTGGCCGGTGGGCGGACTGCATTGACGGCCCAGCACGAGGAACCGCGTCGCGTTGGCGGCGTTGTCCTGGATGTCCTGTTCCAGCACGTCCAGACTGTATTTTTCGGCGGCCAGAATGCCGGCAATCGCCGCCGCGTTTTTCTCCCGGGCGGCCAGCTCCGCTGAACGGGCGTTGGACGAGGTTTCAACGATTTCCACGCGCGGCAGATGATTCTGGATCCAGCCGCGGCATTGCGCGAGCGATTGCGGATGCACGAACAGTTTTTGAATCCGCGCGCGGGTTCCGCCCGGCCGGACCATCAGGCACTGCTGGATGGGCAGAACAATCTGCGAAACAATTTTCAAATCGCTGTCCACGAACATATCGAGCGTGTGGGTGACGACGCCTTCGGTGGAATTCTCGACCGGCACGACGCCATAATCCGCGCGGCGTTTGCTGACCTCGGTGAACACGTCGGCGATGGTTTTCTGCGGCGCATAACGCAGGCTGGCGCCGAATTTCTGAATGGCCGCCTGATGCGTGAACGTCGCCTCCGGCCCGAAGTACGCGATGATCATCGTCTTCTCGAGCGCGAGCGCGCTGGACATGATTTCACGGTAAATCGCGCGCAGCTGCTCGTCGGTCACCGGCCCCTGGTTCAACTGGCAGATGCGCTGCAGCACGGCGCGTTCGCGGTGCGGCGCGTAAATCTCCTCGCCGGCTTTGAGCTTCATGGCGCCGATGGCCAGCACGTGTTTCGTGCGCTCATTGAGCAGCCGGACGATGCTCGCGTCCAGCTTGTCGATCGCCTGGCGATGTTTGGGAATGTTCACAGCCAGGGAAGAATGCAGAATAAAAAAGGAAGAATCAAACCTGTTTCATGCAACCAACCCACGGCAAAACGTCATCATTGACTTCCACTCACCGGAGACGGTCCCACGACGGTGTGGCACGGGGTTTGAGGTCGCATTTCAGATGGAAGATTTGTTGCCGGGCGCGGTGCGCATTCCTAATTTGGCGCATGGACATCGCCATTGCGCCCGTCACACCCGCCGAAGTTCCAACATTGCTGGAACTGATTCGTGAACTCGCCCGGTTCGAAAAGCTCGAACACGAGGTCGAGGCGACGGCGGACTCATTGAACCAATCCTTGTTCGGGCCGCATCCGGCGGCGGGCGCGCTGTTCGCGCGCTGCGACGGCGAGGTGGCCGGTTACGCGATTTATTTCTTCACATTCTCCAGCTTCGTCGGCCGCCCGGGCGTCTGGCTGGAGGACGTCTTTGTGCGGCCGCCGTTCCGGAAGCGTGGACTGGGCCGCGGCTTGATCGAGGCGGTGGCGCGGATTGGCATGGAACGCAATTGCGGGCGGTTCGAATGGACGGCCCTGAATTGGAACCAGCGGGCGCTGGAATTTTACCGCCGCCTCGGCGCGCAGGTCATGAACGAGTGGGTCTTGCTGCGCGTCAGCCCCCCGGACTTGCGGCAATTGGGTTCAGTCAAGAAATGATTGAAGCAGGAGTTTGAAGTCAGTGGTCAGTAGTCAGTGGACAGCGCACCGCGTCAAAAGAATCCGTATCCATTGGTTTTTATCCGTGGTTAAAACCTTTGGCTTTTTGAGCCTTTTTGCGGCTAAGCTGGAACCATGCAGTTGAGAACGGATGCCTGGCGACAACCAACACGCGTAGGACAGGCGTCGCGCCTGTCTCCATCTAAAAATTTCTCCTCACCAGTTGGTGATTGCCAACAAGCCGAGGAAACAACGCCTCAAGGCGGAAATTCAAAAGTCAGAAACAGGCGCGACGCCTGTCCTACTGCATCGTTCCGGCCAAGAATCTGCGTTCCTCTGCGTCATCTGCGGTTAAAAATTACTTTCGCGTGTTTGGCGCATTTCGCGACGCAAACCCTTCACTCGCCAGAGACAGTCACCACGACGGTGCGATGGCGGGGTTTGATGTCGCATTCCAGATGGAAAATCTGTTGCCAGGTGCCCAGCACCGGTTTGCCACCGGCCACCGGCACGGTCAAGGATGGCCCCAACAGCGTGGCCTGCAAATGCGAATGGCCGTTGCCGTCGTGCCAGGCGCGTTCGTGTCCGTAATGGCGGCCGGGCGGGATGAGTTTGTCCAGCAGATCCGGCAGGTCCTCCAGCAATCCCGGTTCGAATTCGATGGCGCCGATCGCGCCGGTGCTGCCGACGTTGAACACGTGCGCCGTGCCTGTGCGCACGCCGGAGTCATGGATGATCTGGGCCACGTCCGCCGTCAGGTCGTGCATCTGCCGGTGGCCGCGTGTTTCCAGCAGGATTTGTTTTTGGTAAACCATGGCCTTTTCTTGCGCGCGACGGAAACGGAACGCAAGCCAAAGCGCCGGAGGAACCGCGAAATACACCAAATACGCGCACGGAGAAAAAACCAGGTTTTCGGGCCGGACGGCTCGCCGATGGCCATCGTCATTTTGTGATTTCGTGATACGGCTGTCCGGCGCGGTAGAGTTCCAGCAACTGGCGGTTTTTCTCCAACAGACTGGTTTCGCCTGCGGCCTGGGCCGACGCGATGGCCCTTTCTGCCGTTGGGATGGCATCATTGAATCGACCCGCCTCGGCATAAGCCGCCGCCAGAATGCCGAGGTACTCCGTTTTTTGGTAATGGGTCAGCCTGCACGCCCGCTCGGCAAATTGCACAGCCTCGGCGCCGTTGCGGATTTTGGGATCGGCGTCGGTGGCCAGCCACCAGGCGAGATACTTGAGGGCGTCCAGGTCATTGGGATTGTATTGGAGGCGGATACGGTATTGCACAATCGCCTCCGGGATTCTTCCCTGAACCACCAGGACCTGGGCCAGTTTTTTGCGGCCGCCAAAACCCGGCGCGATGTTCACCGCCTCATACATCTGCTTCACGGCCGCATCAATTTTCCCCTCATCAATCAAGGCCAGGCCCAGATTAAAGTGCGCCAGGTAATTGTTCTTTGTTACCGCGATGGCGTGCCGGCAAAGGGTTTCGCTGTTTTGCCAGTAACGCAATTGCCGGCTGGTCACCATCAGACAGGCGGCCAGTAACCCCGCCGCGCTCAGACCGAAAATAAATTTTGCGCCGGGCCGGCGGTCGCCGAGCTCTTTCCCGCTCCAGGCCAGCATCACGAACACGCCGATCAGCGGGATATACGTGTAACGGTCCGCCATGGCCTGAGCGCCCACCTGCACCAGACCGATCACCGGCACCAGCGTTCCCAGAAACCACAGCCAGCCCGCGATCAAAAAAGGCCGCCGCCGCCCCTGCCAAGCCGCGGCCATCGTGATCAACGCCAGCAATGCCGCCGCGCCGGCCACCTGCCAAACCGCCCACCCGTTTGAATCCACAATCCCCCTGCCGGGATAGGGATAAAAAAACGCAAGGCGGTCCGGCCAGACCATCTTGCCCAGGTAACGGACACAGGAAACGAGGGCGTTGCCGGCGCTTTCTGAAAGCGGAAGTTGAACCAGGAGATTCGTTGCCCCCGAAGCGTGTTGCGCCAGAAAAGTGATCACACTCGACGCCATCGCCAGTGCGAAGAAGGGCAGTTTCTCCGGTACTAAATGGTTGAGCACTGAGAGTTGAGGGACAGGAATTCGCATTCTTGTCACCCGCCACTTGTCACTTGCCACCCTTCCGAGCGGCCAGAAATCGAGCAGCAGCAGTACGAACGGCCAGGTCACGAGCATTGGTTTGGACATCAACCCTAGCGCAAAAAAGAACAGCGCCAGCCAGTAATGGCCGGAAGTCGGAAGCCGGAAGTCGGAGATCCGATTTCCGAGTTCCGACCTCTGTACAAACCGCGTGTAGGCCCAGATAGTCAGCAGCCCGAAAAAAGTGCAGAGGACGTCCTTGCGTTCGGAGATCCACGCCACCGACTCGACGTGCAGCGGGTGCCAGGCGAACAATGCCGCCACCAGCGCGCTCGGCCAGACCTCCCCCGTCATCCGCCGCCACACCAGAAACAGCAGAAGCGTGTTGGCAACATGAAACAGCAGATTAACCAGATGATGCGCCCCGGCGTTGTTCCCGAATAGTTGAGAGTCCAGCATCAACGACAGCAATGTCATCGGATGCCAGTTGGACACCACCACCGCCCGGAAGGCCCACGCCACACCTGCCGGCGTCAGTCCTTGCCCGATATAAGGGTTGGTCGCGACATATTCCGGGTCGTCGTAATTGAAGTAACCGTACTGGCCGACGGGCCAATACGCGGCGGCGGTGATCAATAGCAGCGCAAGATAAATGGTCCATTCACGGCGCATGGATTAATTGATCAGGATGTTCAATCAACCTACCTGAACGGCAGCAAGCATTTGCTGTCAGCGCGGTGCAACATAATTTAGCCCGGAAAAATGAAAAGGTTCTTGTTGAAGCTTTGCCCCAAAAGACAACGCCTCGCCAAGCCATCGTCCGATTTATCGGGACCCTGCCAATAAAATTGCCGCTCTACTGCGGATTGGAGCCGGCTGGATCGGTGGCCGGGGCCGGTGGTTTTCCTCCCTGTCCTTCACCTTGGGAATCACCCAGGGCGAGTTGCTCCGGCGGCGTGGTGGCCAGGCCGGGTTCGACGGTGACCGGCGCGGGCGGCTTTTGGAGGACAATTTTCCGAAGCTCATCTGCAGCGGGTAAATCTTCCAACCCGCGTAAGCCAAAGTATTCAAGGAATAATGCCGTCGTCCCATAGGTCGGTGGGCGGCCCACCACCTCGGCACGGCCAACGGCCTCGACCAGACCGCGTTCCATAATGGTCTGCATGACGGCGTCCACGTTCACGCCGCGAATCTGCTCGACCTCGGCGCGCGTGATCGGCTGGCGATAGGCGATAATGGCCAGCGTCTCCAATGCGGGCTGCGACAATCGCGGCGGCCGGATTTTCTGCCCGACCAGCGCCTTCAGCCACGGCGCGTATTCGGGCTGCGACACGAATTGCCATGCGCCGGCGACGCACGCAAGCCGGTAACTGCG
>DASZAB010000044.1:0-24527 GCA_035945675.1 Verrucomicrobiia bacterium
CAACGTCAACGGCAGCTCCTCGCAATCGCTTTCCAACAGTCTGTTGGCCGGCGGCAGCGCTCCGGCGGGCTACGATTCTCACTCTGTCCATGGCTCCTTGTTCCAGCCCAACGCATCACGCAAAGGCCGTTATCTGGATTGTTCACCGACCGGCCCCTTTGCCCGGCACGGCTATGTGGACAGCAATGGCAATATCGGTGCGGACGATACGACGATCTACCTCAGTTTCCTGCAACAGCCGAGCAGCACCAGCCCATTTTACGAATTTGAATTGAAGCGCGGGGATTTAGGCGACGGCGGCCGGATTGGCGGTATCGGCGATGATGTTGGCAGCGGCAACAACGATGCCAATTTGCGGATTGAATCTCCGGCCGGCGGCAACTCGACGTTCTATGACCTGGGCCCGGGCAGCACGGCCGTCAATTTTTATGTGCTGCGGATTGATTACCGCACCGGCAACGACCGGGTGACTGTGTATCGCAACCCGACATCACTGACCGAACCGGCTACGCCGACGTTGACGGTGTCCAACCTCGCCGACATGTCGTTCAACGGGATTTCGTTTGGCGCGTACCTCAACGGCGTCACTGTGTCGCACGACGAAGTGCGCATAGGCATGACTTGGGCGGATGTTATGGGCAACACGGTGTCGCAGTTGCAGCTGGCGCAGCGGACGAATAATGCGTCGACCCTGCTGCTGGCGGCATCGCCGAATTACGCGTATCAGGTGCAAGCCGCGACCAACATAGCCGGCCCGTGGGCGGGCATTGGCGCGGTGACGGCCTCGAGCCTGGGCATCGGGCAGTTCGTCGAGACCAATGCCACCAGCACGCCGCGGTTTTATCGGGCGTTGAACGGGGCCACGGCGTCAGGACCACAATCAACCGACATAGTTATTGCGGATTTTGAGCAGCCGACCTACGGCGCGTGGGTGACGACGGGCACGGCGTTTGGTTCCGGCCCGGCACAGGGTACACTGCCAAATCAAAACCCGGTCGGCGGTTATGAAGGTTCCGGTCTGGTCAATTCGTATTATGGCACCGACACCTCGATCGGCACTTTGACCTCGCCGCCCTTTGTCATCACCAAGCCATACCTCGACTTTTTAATTGGCGGCGGGAATTATCCCGGGCAGGAATGCATGAACCTGATCATCAGCAATGTCATCGTCAAGACCGCCACCGGTGCCAATAGTGAGACGCTGACAGCCCGGCAATGGGACGTCAGTGCTTACCTCGGACAAACGGCGACACTGCAAATTGTGGACTCAGCCACCGGCTCATGGGGGCACATTTTGATTGATGAAATCACGTTGTCCGACACGGCCTTCCCGTCGCTGTCCCGAACGATGCTGATTACCAACAACCTGCTTAATTTGCCGGTCAAAAATGGCGCCACCCTGAAGCGCGTCACGGTCACCATTGGCGGAATTCCGGTGCGCGATTTCAACATTGAGCTGGCGGACAGCACGCCCGACTGGTGGGCGTTTGTGGATGTGTCGCCGTTCATGGGCCAGACGGCGACCGTGTCAGTGAACAGCCTGACTTCAGGTTCCACCGGTTTGAGTTCCATCACCCAAACCAACGGTATTACCGGCGCCACGAATTTGTATCAAGAGACTCTGCGGCCGCAGGCACACTTCTCCAGCAAGCGTGGCTGGCTCAACGACGCCAATGGCATGTTTTATTATCGCGGCCAATATCACCTCTATTATCAGCATGATCCTTTCAACTGGGATGGTTCGGGACAGAAATGGTGGGGACACGCGGTCAGCCCTGATATGGTCAACTGGCAGGAAGTCAAGGAAGGCATTTATTCCCATACTTACGGCGATGATGTCTGGTCGGGCAGCGCGGTGGTGGATGCCGCCAACACCAGCGGGTTCAAGACCGGCACCAACGACGTGATCGTGGCGGCATTTTATAGCACCGCCCGCGGCGAATGCATCGCCTACAGCAACGACGGCGGGCTGACGTTCACCGATTATTCCAACAATCCTGTGGTGGTGAATGATGGCCGGGATCCGCATCTGCTCTGGTACGCGCCGTCCAATGACTGGGTGATGGCAGTGTACGATGCCACGGGCGGAAATGGCGTCAGCTTCTACTCCACGCCCGACTTCAGACATTGGATGTTCCAGAGCAAAATCTATAACGGCTTCTTTGAGTGTCCGGATATGTTCCAACTGCCGGTGGACGACAAAACCAACAACATGATGTGGGAATTAAATGACGGCAGCAGCGGTTATATGCTCGGACAATTTAATGGCGCAGTTTTCACCCCTTCAACGGCGGAACTGCCCGGCAATCTGGGTTCCGGCTTTTACGCTTCTCAAACCTTCACCTGCATGGCTCCGGGAGACCATCGTACGGTGCGTATCGGTTGGGCGCAGATATCCACACCCGGAATGCCGTTCAATCAATTGATGTATTTCCCGACCGTGTTGACGCTGCAAACCAGCGCGAACGGTGTCCGCCTTTGTTCCACACCCATTGCTGAAATCACCAATAACGCCGAGTTTGTCTATAACTGGACAAACCTGACTTTAACTCCGGGCGACAATCCGCTGGCGGGCATCCGCGGGAGCTTGTTTGATGTAAAGGCCCGCTTTTCGGCCGGCGCGGCGCAATCAATCACTTTTACGTTTCAAGGTGTGACGGTGGCTTACAATGCTTCGACGCAGCAAATTTCCTGCAACGGAGACACCCAATCCCTGCCGCCGTTGAACGGCAGTGTTCAGTTGGAACTCATTGTGGATCGCGACACGATCGAAATTTTCGGCAACAATGGCCAGCTTTATATGCCGTTGCCCGCCAGCAATCCGGTCAGCAATTCCTTGATCTCGCTCACGTGTACTGGTGGAAATGCCACCTTTGATTCCCTGACTGTCAATCAACTGAAATCCATCTGGAGTGGCGTGAGCCAGTGAATCAACCCTGAAAAATGAAATAATTCGATTTGACCGGTGTTTGAAAATTTCGCAGTGCCTGGGCGGGGAGGGCATCATTTGCTCCCGCTCCAGGCGCGGTTGGCGGAAGATCAAAACACGGGTGGAAAATGAAATCAAAATATATCATCATCGAATCGGATGGGCTTGAAGTTCCGCTGATCTTTTCGCGGTTTCTGTTGCACGAAGATATCGTGGCGGTCGTGGGAAAAAACGCCGTCCTGGCTGCGGGTTTTTGTGAATTGACCGCTTCCGGGGATTGGGTCGTGGGTGGTCAGTCGGTTTCACTGGAACTGCGCACGAGACCGCAGGACGCGGAAATTTTGAATGAACATACCAGAGTCAATTGTTTGCTTTGTCAACCGGACGGGAAAGCGGATATAAACCGAAAATCACAATGCAAAAACTGAAAATCATTTATGGCTGGGCCATCCTCGCGGCGTTGGGCCGGGCAATGGCTGGCGCTCAAAATCCCGACATTCTGATTGCGGATTTTGAGGGAACAAATTATGGGGCTTGGACTGTGACCGGCACGGCGTTCGGCCACGGGCCGGCGCAGGGCACTTTGCCCAATCAAATGACCGTGGATGGCTATCAGGGACACGGCCTGGCAAACTCTTACCATGGGGGAGATGATTCGACCGGCACCTTGACCTCGCCTCCGTTCAAAATCGAACGGAAGTATCTTCAATTTCTCATCGGCGGCGGCGGCTGGGAAGGCAAGACCTGCATTAATTTACTGTCTGATGGCAAAGTGGTGCGTACGGCGACCGGTCCGAATACTGAACCCGGCGGCAGTGAACATTTGGCCGTTCAACAATGGGATGTCACCGGCCTGTCGAACCGGATGGCCACCCTTCAAATCGTGGACCAGGCGACCGGAACCTGGGGGCATATCAACGTTGACCAGATCGTCGAGACCGACCGGAAAATCGCCGGCGCGGTCATTCTGGATCATCCCCAACGGTCCATGCTCGTCGAAAAACGTTACCTGAACCTGCCCGTGAAGAATGGCGCGCCCAGGCGTCAGGTCCGCGTGCTGGTCAACGGCAAAACGGAATACGCCTTCGACATCGAACTCGCCGATGGCAAACCGGATTGGTGGGCTTTTCTGGATGCGACGCCATTTGCGGGTCGGACCGTTACGATCACGGTGGACCGGCTGCCGGAGGATTCGACCGGGTTAAGTTCCATTGATCAATCCGACGAGATCAAAGACCGCCGGGACCTTTATCATGAGCGGTTGCGCCCGCAATTTCATTTCACGTCCCGCCGCGGCTGGTTGAACGACCCCAATGGGCTCGTTTTTTATCGGGGCGAGTATCATTTGTTTTACCAACACAATCCCTACGGCTGGAACTGGGGCAACATGTCCTGGGGCCACGCGGTGAGCAAAGACCTGGTTCATTGGCAGGAGCTTCCGGTGGCGCTTTATCCTGATGAACACGGCGCGATGTGGTCCGGTTCCGCGGTGGTGGACTGGAACAACACCGCCGGGTTCCAAACCGGAAAGGATCCCGCGCTGGTGGCCATGTTCACTGCGGCCGGAAACCCCTTTACCCAGGAAATTGCTTTCAGCAATGATCGTGGTCGCACCTGGACCAAATACCGGAATAATCCCGTGCTGGGTCACGTGGCCGCGGAGAACCGCGACCCCAAAGTGGTTTGGTATGCCCCCGGGAAGAAATGGGTGATGGCGCTCTATTTGGATGGCAACACCTACGCCTTTTTCGGTTCGCCCGACCTGAAACATTGGCAAAAGCTCAGTGACTTCAACCTGCCCGGCGATGCCGAGTGCCCGAACCTGTTCAAGATTCCCCTCGATGGCAACCCGCACAATGAGCGCTGGGTGTTCTATGGCGCCAGCGGGATCTATGTTGTTGGAAATTTTGACGGCAAAGGGTTTGTTCCGGAAACCCGGCCACGGCGTCTGCAGAACGGCAATTGCTGGTATGCCTCGCAAGTCTATTCGGACATTCCCGCCAGCGATGGCCGCTGCATTCTGATTCCCTGGGGACGGCTGCCGAACGGTGACATCTTCCGGGGCATGCCATTCAACCAGATGATGGGCCTGCCCGTTGAACTGACCTTGCACTCCACGAGTTCGGGGCCGGCGTTGGCGGTGAATCCCGTCAGGGAACTCAAAACCCTGCGTCGGCGCACGCACGACCTCAAGCCGCAGCCGCTCACCCCCGGCAACAACCCGCTGGCGGGAATTCGGGGCGACCTGTTCGAGATCGAAGCGGTGATCGCCGTCGGAGATGCCAGGAAAATTTCCTTTGATCTGCGCGGAGTCCCGGTGGTTTACGATGTGGCGAGCCGGAGCATTTCCTGCCTGGGCTGTCGGGCCGCGCTCGCGCCGGAAGCGGGAAAAATCTCGCTCCACCTTTACATTGACCGTGCCTCGGTGGACATCTACGGCGGGCAGGGGAGCCTCTACCTGCCGATGGCACAGGCGCTCTCACCCGAAAACCGACGTTTGAAACTGTCCGGTGACGGTGGCAACGCCAGGATCGTCTCGTTGAGGGTGTACGAACTCAAGTCCGCGTGGTGACTGTGAGCCATGAAAAAATCGCAACGACGGTGGGATTATTAAAATGAAAAAACAAATCTTCTTTTGGTCGCTGGTATCCGCGCTGGCGGGATTTCTCTTTGGCTTTGATACCGTCGTCATCTCGGGGGCGGAACAGCATATTCAGAAGCTCTGGGGCCTGAGCGCCGGTTTGCATGGATTCGCCATCGGCTCGGCGCTTTACGGGACCGTGTTGGGCGCATTGCTCGGCGGCTGGCCGACGGATTATTTCGGCCGCAAAAAGACGTTGCTGTGCATCGGCATGCTTTACGTCGTTTCGGCCGTGGGCTGCGCATTTTCCAACGGTGTGGCCATGTTTATCATCGCGCGGGTGCTCGGCGGCATCGGCATCGGCGTCTCCACCGTGGCCGCGCCGCTCTACATTTCAGAAATTGCGCCGCCGAAATATCGCGGCCGCCTTGCCGGAATGTTCCAGTTCAACATTGTTTTCGGCATCCTGATTGCCCTGGCCTCCAACTGGCTGCTGGTGGGGATCAGCGACAACGACTGGCGCTGGATGCTGGGGGTGGCGGCGTTTCCCTCGATCCTCTACACGTTGTTTTGCTTCGGCATCCCGGAAAGCCCGCGCTGGTTGATCGGGCGCAAGGGGGACCGCGCCGCCGGAGTCAAAGTCCTGAAGCTCATTGAGCCGGACGCATCGCCCGCCCAGGTTGAGGCGGATGCCGATGCGATCCTCGCCGCTTCCTCCGGGCGCGTCAGTTCCGCGAAATTTTGGACGTGGCAGTTACGGATGCCGATCATCCTGGCGTTCCTGATCGCGTTCTTCAACCAGCTCTCCGGCATCAATGCGGTTCTCTATTTTGCCCCCCGCATTTTTGAGATGGCCGGTCTGGCGACCAAGGCGGCGTTTCTGCAGTCGGTCGGCATCGGCGTCACCAACCTCATCTTCACCTTTGTCGGTCTGTCGCTCATTGACCGGTTGGGCCGGCGCACGCTGCTGTTCATCGGTTCGTTTGGTTACATCCTCTCTCTCGGGCTCACGGCCTGGGCGTTTTTCACACAGCACTACAGCATCGTGCCGGTTTGCATTTTTGCCTTCATCGCCGCGCACGCGGTCGGCCAGGGGGCGGTGATCTGGGTCTTCATCTCGGAAATTTTCCCGAACCGTCATCGCGCCCAGGGCCAGACGCTGGGGAGCTCGACCCACTGGATTTTTGCCGCGCTGCTGACGACGTTTTTTCCCAAGCTGGTTTCCGCCTTTCCGCCCGGCTATGTGTTCTCCTTTTTCGCCTTCATGATGGTGCTGCAATTGATCTGGGTGAAGACCATGGTTCCCGAGACCAAAGGCGTGCCGCTGGAACAAATGCAGGAAAAGCTTGGGATCAAGCTGACGGAGGACGGCGATGTCCGGTCTTAAATGGAATCTCAAACGGGTGGAAGCAAGGAGAAGTATGAATTTCAAAGTCATTGGCCTGGGCGAGGTCTTGTGGGATTTGCTCCCCTCCGGCCCGGAAATGGGTGGGGCTCCCGCCAATGTCGCCTGTCATGCCCGGGCGTTGGGCGCGCACGCCGCCGTGATCACGCGTGTGGGCAATGATCATTTTGGCCAGGCGATTTGCCGGCGCCTCCGGCAAATGGGCGTCGCCGATGGCATGGTTCAGGTGGATGAGTCTGCGCCGACGGGCACGGTGACGGTCTCACTTTCGCACGACGGCATTCCCTGTTTCACCATTCAAGAACGCGTGGCCTGGGACCGGCTGGCCGTCACGCCCGATGCGCTCGCGACCATCCGAACGGCCGATGCGGTGTGTTTCGGCACGCTGGCTCAACGCAACCAGCCGACGCGGCATGCCATTCAAGAACTCGTTGCCGCCGCGCCCCGGGAGGCCTTGCGCGTCTTCGACGTCAACCTGCGGCAAAACTTTTTTTCCACTGATATTATTGAGCAATCACTGCGGTCAGCCAATGTGCTGAAGCTCAATGAAAGTGAATTGTCTGTGCTGGGAGGCTTGTTTGGATTGGCTGGTTCGGCGCGGCAACAAATCGAACAATTGGCAGGAACATATGAGTTGCAGCTGGTGGCCCTGACCCGCGGGCTTAGAGGCAGCCTGCTTTTCCAGGCCGGCCAATGGTCGGACTGTCCTTCGGCGCCGATTAAAATCGCAGATACGGTCGGCGCAGGGGATGGATTCACCGCCGCGATGATCATCGGCATGTTGCACCAGATCGGGCTGGACGAAATTAATGCATTTGCCGACGAAGTCGCCCGGCACATTTGCTCCTGCGCTGGAGCTACGCCGCCACTGCCCAAGTTCATCGGTGAACGATTTTTGTCGGCTTATAGGTGAGCCGCCCTGGTTGGCCGGCAATGCCATCCGGGATTTCCTCCTGGACTTGACCTGTTTGGGTCAAATGGCCTTAACCTGCTTTGGTGCATATGCCGTTTCAGGTTTGTGGCTACTAACGTCCACTTCGCGTAGGCGATGGCCACATTGGAAAGCGGCCGTCACGTCTTGCTGGAGAAACCGATGACGTTCACCGCCGCCGAGGCTCGCGAACTGATGGGACTTGTCGCGCAGCAAGAATTGCAGCTCGTCGTCAGTTGCCCGAGGCATTATACACGACACGGCCTTGAGGCCCGGCGACTGATTCAGTCGGGTATGCTCGGAGAAATCAAAAAAAGCAAACATGAAAAAATTGATCGCTTTGATGGTGGCCCTGTGGACCTCACCCTTGTTGGCCGGCAACCTGGCCGCACAATTCGCCGCTCCACCTGCCTCGGCTCGGCCATGGGTTTACTGGTTCTGGAACAATGGCAATGTCACCAAGGCGGGCATCACCGCCGACCTCGAAGCCATGAAGCGTGTGGGTATTGGCGGGGTCATCATCATGGATGTGGTGGAGCGATTCGCCCCGCCGCCCGGCCCCGCCAATTTCATGAACGCGAAATGGCAGGAATTATTTTGCTTCGCCGTCTCCGAGGCGCACCGGTTGGGTCTCAAAATTAACATGACCAACGGACCGGGCTGGACCGGCAGCAGCGGACCGTGGATCACGCCGGAACTTTCGATGCAGAGGCTCGTCACCACCAATGTGGCGGTGACGGGACCGGTTCATTTTTCTGCCGTTCTGCCGGAGCCGGACACGGACCGCAATCGTGCGCAGGATGGCTTTAACAGCACCGTGAAATTTGATCATCATTTCTACCGCGACATTGCCGTGCTGGCCTGCCCGGTGACCAGCAACGGCGTGGTGGCTCCGGAAGCCGTGCTGAACCTGACGACGAATCTGGCCGCCAATGGGAAACTCAACTGGGAGGTTCCCGCCGGCCGGTGGACCATCGAGCGTATCGGCCACACGACGACCGGTTCATCCACCCGTCCGCCGGTGAAGGGCGGCAACGGCCTGGAATGCGACAAGTTGAGCCGCGAAGCGATGGAGGTTCATTTCACGAACATGATGGGAAAACTAATTGCCGAAGTGGGACCCCTGGCGGGTCAGACGCTTGTGGCGACGCACATTGACAGTTGGGAAGTCGGATCGCAGGACTGGACGCCAAATTTTCGCGAGGAATTCATAAAACGCCGGGGCTATGATCCCGTTCCGTTTTTGCCGGACGTGACCGGTACGGACAGTCACGCCTCCACAGGCAACCCGGCTATCGCCCGCCGCTTTCGCTGGGACTTTGAGCAGACGATCTCTGAATTGCTGGCGGAGAATTACGTGGGCCGGCTGGCGGAACTGGCGCACGAACACGGACTCCGCCTCACGCTCGAAGGTTACAATCTGCCGTTTGGCGACGAGGCGACTTACACCGCGCGCGCGGACGAACCGATGAGCGAATTTTGGGCGACCGGCGGAAACGAAAATCTGGCCAAGGCGCGGCAGATGGCGTCAGTGGCGCATATCATGGGCGAAAACATCGTCGGCGCGGAAGCCTTCACCTCGGACGACACCGAAAACTGGAAATTTACCCCGGCGACCGTCAAGGCGCTTGGCGATTATGAATTTTCCCAGGGCATCAACCGCTTTGTCATCCATCGCTACGCGCATCAGCCTTACCTCGACCGTTATCCCGGCGCGACGATGGGGCCGTGGGGATTGCATTATGAACGCACGCAGACCTGGTGGGAAATGTCCGGTGCCTGGCATGAATATCTTTCCCGTTGCCAGTATCTGCTCCGGCAAGGTTTGTTCGTGGCTGACTTGTGTTACCTGCGACCGGAATTGCCTGACCAGACTTATTTCACGCCATCGCCGGCAGTGCCGCCGGGATACAAATACGACGAGTGCAGTGCCGAGGCATTGATTGCCCGCATGAGCGTGAAGGAGGGACGGTTGGTATTGCCGGATGGAATGAGCTATCGGCTGTTGGTCTTGCCGGAAAATGTGACGTTGATGACACCATCTCTCGTTCGGAAAATCAAGGAGCTGGTGGCCGACGGCGCCACCATCCTTGGCCCGCGTCCGACCGCTTCGCCGAGCCTCGCCGGGTTCCCGAAATGCGATGAAGCAGTGACGGGACTGGCGGCGGAAATCTGGGGCAACTGCGACGGCCAGACCGTGACGGAACATGCCCTCGGCAAAGGCAAAGTCATCTGGGGCCAGCCGTTGGAAGGCGTTCTGGAGAAAATGCGCACGCCGGCGGATTTTACGTCGAACCTGAAGCTGAATTGGATTCACCGTCAGGTCGGCGACACCCAGGTTTATTTTGTGGCCAACGCGAGCGCTGTCCCGGTGGAGGCCGGCTGCCATTTCCGCGTGCAAGGTTTGCGCCCGGAATTGTGGAATCCGGAAACCGGCGAGATTTCCCGGCTGGCGGTTTATGAGCAAACGTCGTCAGGGATTTCCATCCCGCTCCGTCTCGAACAAAGCGGTTCCTGCTTTGTGGTGTTTCGCCCGCAAACTGAATCGTTTGACCCCATCACGAGCTTTACGCGGAATGGTCAACCGGTAATTCCATTGATCCGGCCGCCGGTGATCAGGATTCTAAAAGCCGCCTACGGTGTGCCCGGCGATGCGGCGCGCACCCGCGACGTGCGGGCCAAAGTGCAGGCGTGGGTGGATCGGGGCGAATTCGATTTTCAAGTCGCGCAATTGGCGGAAGGCGACGACCCGGCCTACAACACCGTTAAAACCCTGCTCCTGGAATACACCGCCGATGGCCGGCCGTTCACCATCAGGGGCCAGGACCCGGATCGTATCAGTCTGGATACGGCATTGATCCTGACCACCGGGGCTGGCGGAGTTCCTGGATTGACTGGAGAATACTTCACGAATGCGGACCTGAGCGGCAAGCCCACCGTGGTTCGTACGGATGCCGGGGTCAACTTTGCGTGGCGCAGCGGTTCCCCCGCGGCGGGGATACCGGCCGACAACTGGTCGGCGCGCTGGACCGGCACCTTGACGGCGCTAAAATCCGGGGAGTATGCATTCAGCCTCTACGCCGACGACGGCTGCCGGCTGTTTATTGATGACCGGAACGTCATTGATCATTGGAGCCTGGACGGCGGCAACGAGGCGCGTACGGGAAAAATCAATCTCGCGGCGGGCCACAAATATCGTTTTCGGGTCGAATACTTTCAGGCAGGAGGCAACGATGATATCCACTTGAGCTGGCTGGTTTCCGCGGCCAGCCGCGCGGCGGAAATCCGTTACCACGCGGCGGGACGACTGGAATTGGTCGCGTCAAAGCCGGGTCATTATGAACTGACCACCGCGAGCGGCAGGACGCGGGCGGTAGAAATCAAAAGCGTGCCCGGGCCGCGGAAAATCACCGGGCCATGGGAGGTTCATTTTCCGCCCAAGTGGGGTGCCCCACCGGAAATCACCCTGGACCATCTCATTTCGTTGAGCGATTCACCGGATGCCGGAGTGAAGTATTTTTCCGGAACGGCGACATATAGCAAGGCGTTTGAATGGGCGCGACCGACCGAAACCGGAAAACAAAAGACGGAAACCTGGCTCGACCTCGGCGATGTGCAGGTGATGGCGCGCGTAAAGCTGAACGGCCATGATCTTGGCGTTTTGTGGAAGCCCCCTTTCCGGGTGAACGTCACCGACGCCTTGAAGCCTGGCCGCAACACATTGGAAGTGCGCGTGGCGGACCTGTGGCCCAACCGCATGATTGGCGACGCAGCGTTGCCGCCAGCGGAACGTCTCACCTGGAGTTCCTATGAACCTTTCACCAGGGATTCGCCGCTGCCGAAATCCGGCTTGCTCGGCCCTGTGATCCTCCGAAGTGCGGAAACCATGGCACTGCCTTGATTCCCTTCAAATCCTCCAATTTGTCGGCTAACGCATTTTGGCCAATGTCCTGGGCGAGACGCTGAACACAGACTTAAACGCGCGCGAGAAGTGGAATGGATTGGCGAAGCCGGTCTCTTCGGCAATCTGCTTGGCCAGGATCCCGGGCATCTGCAGTCGCTCGGCCGCGTAATTCATTTTAAGACGCATCAGCAGACGATAGGGAGTCTGATGATCATACCGTTTGAACAGCCGGCAAAGATAGGTATTATCCACATGACATTCCCGGGCAATCTGTTCCAGCGTCCGAAGACGCAGAAAATGGCAAAGGAGATAATCCCGACATCGCTGGTAAGTGGTAAAGGCCAGGGTCTCGCGGCCGGGCAGGGGAGCCCGGGATTCGGCCACCTTCAGCAACAATCCCTCCAGCAACCGGGCACAAATCTGGGGCGCCTGCGGTGTGTTGCGCAGGCCGCAGCGGATCAATTCGTCGAAGAGTGGTTGAATTTCCGATGGCGGGAAAACCTGTGACCGGGTGCCGGATCGGAGCAGGCAACTTCTCAACCAGCCGGCGGCCCGGACGCCGGTAAAATCCACAAAATATTTGGTCAAAGGATGGTGGGGGTCGGTGGAAATTTCATGGGCCACACCCGGTCCATAGGAAAACACGCTGCCTGGCAACAACCGGTGTTCCGCCTGTTTGAACTTCAGACGGCCACCTCCCTGAGACACAAATTCGACCGCATAAAACGGGAATGATTTCCGGCCGATGGCGTAATCCGGCGTGCAATGCTCAACCCCGCCAGAGACCACGGCCAGGTCGGTTCGCGGCGCCGGGTTCAGGTTCAAATAAAACCGGCGCGCCCGGGAAACCTGGGTTGAAAAATAATCGGGCGGTGTGAACGTGCCTGCCCCGGAGGCGGGATTCTTCATTTAAAGTCAATAATAGATATAATCGGGCCTAGAATGGACATTCCGAATTGTGAAGAAAAGCCGAAACTAACGAAGGTGAAATGAATTATTCCAGATGACGAGACCGTTGCGAAATATTGGAAAGGCAGGATGGGTCGGGATGAAGCGACTTGTTGAAAAAGATCCGGAGTTAAAGCGCGATGATTTGATCGTCATCACCGGGGCCGGCGGGTTCATCGGCGGCAACCTCGCCCTGTATTTCAAACAGAAGGGTTTTACCCGCATCCGCGCCGTGGACAAGAAACCGCTGTACGAATGGTATCTGCACGTGCCCGGCGTTGAAAATCTTTGCCGAGATGTGAGCCGGGAGGATCACTGCCATCGGGTTTGCGAGGGTGCGGTGGAGGTCTACAACCTCGCCGCGGACATGGGCGGCATGGGCTTTATCGAGCGTTTCCGTGTCGAATGCCTGCGTTCCATTCTCATCAACACGAATCTAATTGAGGCCGCCTGTCGCGCCGGTGTCCGCCGTTACTTTTTTTCCAGTTCGGCCTGCGCCTACAACACGTTGCTCCAGCAGGACCCCCATGTCCGCGCGTTGAAGGAAGCCGATGCTTATCCGGCCATGGCCGAGCGCGGTTACGGCTGGGAAAAGCTTATGTCGGAAATGTTCTGCCAGGAGTATTGGGCCGAACGGGGCATGAAGACCTTCGTCGCGCGATTCCATAACGTCTATGGCCCGCACGGCACCTGGGATGGCGGACGCGAAAAAGCTCCGGCCGCGCTCTGTCGCAAGGTCATTGAGGCGAGGGATGCGGGATCGAAGGACATCACCCTCTGGGGTGACGGTCATCAAACGCGCAGCTTCATGTACATTGACGACTGCCTGAAGGGCATTGATCTGATCACGCACTGCGACGATTTGATCGCGACGCCCATCAACCTGGGTTCCAGCGAATTGGTGTCCATCAACGAACTGCTGACCCGGATTGAAAGAATTGCGGGGGTAAAGATGACCCGCAAATACGACCTGGACGCACCCAAGGGTGTGGCGGGCCGCAACAGCGACAATTCCCTTATTAAGAGAGTTCTGAACTGGGAACCCGCCATGCCGTTGGACAAAGGGCTGGCCATTACCTATAAATGGATCCAACAACAATATCAGCGGCGCAAGGCCGGCCAACGCGTCGGCATCGGTTGATGAAACGCAGATCTCCATTACCCGTGGCCAGATGGCTGGGGCCTATTCCCCACCGTCTGCAACTGGCCGGCGGCTGGATTGACCAGCCGTTCGTTTCCCGGCACAACCCCGAACCGCACGGCTCGATGGTGGTGGTGCAGATCGAACCGGATTTCTGTCCCATGGACCGTTCGGGCATCGCCAGCGGCACGCGCACCGTCGCCATGCGGATTTGGCGGGGCAAACTGCCCAACCGCGCGCCGGAAGCCCTGGTGCGGGAACTTTACGAAGCCGAAAACAAAGGCAAGGCCGAACCGAGCGGTTCGCAAGACATGATCGGCTTGGTCTATCCCGGCATCAACCGGCTGGATTACAGCTTCAAAGTCCACGGCGGGATTTTCCCGTTGCACATCGAATCGTGCAACTCGCCCCGCGTCGCGCGCTGGCTGGAAACGGTATTGCATCTGATTGCCGTCGAACCCCGGCCCAAGGGTTACCACCCGCTCGGTGTGAAAAACCTTGATCCGAAGTGGGTCGCGCGCCTGGGCCAGTCGGGAAGAAACTGTTTTGATGCCATTGTCGGAATGGATGTGGAAGCCCTCGGCGCCTCGTTCAGACTGAACATGAAATGCTGGGAGACGCTCCTGCCGCAGGTCGTCCGGCATCCGCTCCTGCGGCCGGATTTGCCGGCGCTTCTCAAAGCGTATCAGCGGCAATATCCCGGTGCCATGTATTCCGGCTGTGGCGGCGGCTATCTGATCGTCGTATCTCCGGAACCGGTCCCCGGCGCGTTCCAAGTCAAGGTGCGCACCCGCTCTCAATGAATCGTTGTCCCAGGCAAGTCATCGTTTCGGGAGGTTTTGACGACCTTCGATCCCACGATTTGCGTTTCCTGGACGAGGCTGCAAAGCTCGCTGAACTGACCGTGCTGCTATGGCCGGATGAGACGTTACAGCAATGGACCGGCCGGGCGCCAAAATTCCCGCTGGCTGAACGTCTTTATCTGCTTAACGCGGTTCGCTATGTCAGCAAAGTCATCACGATGGATGCCGCCCTTAAACCCGAGGCACTGCCAGACGGACTCGCTCGGCCTCCCGATATCTGGGCGGATCGGGAACCCGCCGCCGGGCGGGAACGTGAAAAATTTTGTCGCGAACGGGGCCTTGAGTATCGCGTTTTTGGCGCTGACGAATTGAAGGGTTTTCCCCGGCCGCCGTCGGCACCGTCCGCGCCCGGCCGTAAAAAAGTGATTGTCACCGGCTGCTACGACTGGTTTCACAGCGGTCATGTCCGCTTTTTTGAAGAAGTCAGCGCTTACGGTGAGCTGTACGTCATTGTCGGCCACGACGCGAACATCCGGCTTTTGAAAGGTGCGGGCCATCCGTTGTTGCCGCAGGACGAGCGCCGTTATGTGGTTGGCTCCATCAAATACGTAAAACAGGCGCTGATTTCCAGCGGTGACGGCTGGCTCGACGCGGATCCGGAAATCCGGAAACTGAAGCCGGATATTTATGCTGTGAACGAAGAGGGCGACCAGGGCGGCAAACGCGACTATTGCCGGAAAAGCGGTATTGAATACCTTGTGCTTCAGCGCACGCCGGCGCCGGGTCTGCCCAACCGCTCGAGCACGGATTTACGCGGGTTTTAGTGAAAGGAACCAAACTATGTTAAAAACCGGAATTCTGAATCCCCAAATCAACTCTTTGTTAAGCCGGGTGAGGCACACCAATACGCTGGTCATTGCGGACCGCGGATTTCCGTTTTGGCCAAAGATTGAGACCGTGGACGTCTCGCTGGTGGACGACATCCCGACCGTGCTGCAGGTGCTGGCGGCGGTCCGCCGGAACTTCCAGGCCGGCAAGGCGTGGATGGCCGGGGAGTTTTTAAAACACAACTCGGGCAGGGTCCGCGGCGCTTTTGCCGCTGCGCTGCGTGGTGTGGAGTTGAACTTCGAACCGCACGCCGAATTCAAGAAACGTGTGCCTCACGCCATCGGCCTGATCCGAACTGGCGACACGATTCAATATGCAAACCTCATATTGGAAAGCGCCTGAAACGTTCGGCGGCGACGGAGAATTTATTCCAGCGTGAGCTTTACCACCGCCGCCGATGCGGGAGGAACGGTTACTCGGCAATGATTGGCCTCGCCGGTTTTGAGCGGCTTCCATTTTCCATCCCAGGCACCGTTATCTTCGATAGATGCGCCGCCCAAGGTTACGCCGCTCTTCGCCGCCAGGTTGCCATCCGGCGCGCTCAGGAAAATCACCTGGCCGCGCCCGCCAGTGCCCGTGGCGTTGATGGTCACATCTGCGCCCTGTGCGTCGGCGCCATGTCCCTTGTTAATGATGGTGACACGAAGTGTCTTGTCTTCGCCGCGAACCGCGTACGCGGTCAGGTCGAGGGAGTTCGTGTTGGCAATGGTCACCGGCAACACGTTGCCCTGTTCGCCCAGGTCAAACGCCTTGAGGCCGTAGCCGAGGGGATGGACGTTGTATCCCCGGCTCGAAGTCCAGAATGCGGCGTAACGGCACGGATTGTTCATGTCGCGGGCGGCCACTTTGTCGCCGGTATGAAAGTTGATGCCGGCGCAGCCGTGCACGGCCCACCAGTGCAGGAAATCCAGTCCCCACAACGCTGAGGCAAACGTATCGCTTACGTCCTTTGCCCCGCCGTCATAAAAGCTGTTCGCCTCGTCATAGCGATACGGCAGGCCGTTCGACAAGGCAGTGGTCGCAAACGCGTAATAGAATTTTTCGTAATGATTCAGCCAGGCCGGCGACAGCATTTTATCGCGGGCGACGACAACGTTGGTCGCGTGCCGGCTGTCGCCGCCGGGATAATCGTGCTGGGTGATATATTTGATCAGGCCTGACTTTGCGAAATCATCGGCGAACTGGCGGGACCAGGCCACGCGGGTGGGCGTGGCGCACGGCCCGCAGAATTTCGCTTCCGGCGCCACTGCCGTAATGGCCGCAACGTATTTTTCCCATTCATCGCGATAGACGGAATACTCTTTGGTGAATACATCCGGTTCATTGCCGATGGCGAAACACGCCAATTGCGCCCGGTAATGCTGTTCGATGTATTTGGCGATGGGCACAACGTTTTCGGCGCGGCCCTGATGGAGACGCAAGGTATAAATCACCTTCACGCCCGCGGCCCTGGCAAAGGCAAACAGGCTGTCCGCGTCCGCCGGACCCGGCACCGCGACACCCGGACGGTCGGCGGTGTTGCCGCCGACGCGGAGATTTTTGATGCCGAGCGTTTGGAACATCGCAACGAGCGGCCGGTTCTTCGGGCTGAAAAAATAAGTCCCGTTTGTATTTGGCAGGACGTATTGCATCTCAAAACTCAACCCGGCGAAATCGTCCGGAATCGCCGTACCGGGGGCTTTCGTGTCGATGGTGACAGTTACGGGTGATTGGGCCAGGGCAGTTTGGGCCAGCAGAAAGCCGGCGCAAACCAGGATGAAAATGCTTTGTGTTGTTTTCATTTTATTTCAAGAGCGGGGTGATTCATCATCCTCACGCAAAGGGCCTGGAGGAGTCGAGGAGGCATTTCGCCGTTGTTCCAGGTCCGCGTGGATTTGCCGTTCCATGCGCTCGAAGCGGCGATAAAGGAAAACCGGTAGCAGCGCCAGCGTCAGGCAAATGGTTGGAAGCCATACAATGCCGAATTTGATCGCGTTCAAAGCCGCGGGCGATTGCGCGACGTTGGCCGTGTAGCCGTTCAACCCCATGATCCAAAGCGGAATTGCCGCGCCCAGACCTGCGCCGGCCTTGAGGCAAAACGCCGCGCCCATCGCGGTCAACAAACCTGCCGCGCGAATGCCCGTTTTCCATTCGCCGTAATCCGCACTGTCGGACAGCACGGCGAACGGCACGGCCATTGCCATACCGCTGCCGAGATAGCCGATGGTCCAACCCAGAGTGATCACCGCGGGAATGGAAATAACATCATTGGGCCCAAACCAATAATGAATGTTCAAGCTAAATGCTGCAAAGTTCGGATTTAAGCCGACAGAAAAAATCAATTGGCCGGCAATCATCGCCGCAAGGCCCCAACCCCATGCAGCCGTTTTGGAAAACCATTTGCAGAACCATGGCAGCAAAGTGACGGTTGCGAGCGAAATAAAATCCATGCTGTACGCATATCCGGTCAGGTCTGCGCGATGCAGATTGTACTGCAAAAAGAATGGAACGACGGTGACGCGGGAAATGAAACCGATCCAGAACAACAGACTGCTGAAAAAAATGATGAACCACGGCCAGTTGCCGCGCAGCGCGCCAAACGTGCCGAGAACCGGCTGAATGTTTCTCTCCTGCGGAACGGCTTCCTTAAGATTCCGAAATGAAAGCAAAAACAACAGGACGGAGATGGTCGCAAAAATCAGCAGGGTCAGGGCGTAACCTTTGCGGTCGTTGCCGTTCCCAAGCAGCGCCACCAGTTTCAGCGCGGTCAGGTTTACCAGCAGCACTCCGAGCTTTGAGCCATACATGCGAAAGCTCATCAGCGTGATTCGTTCCTGCGGATTCGTGGTCAGCGTCGTGAGAATCGAAGTCACCGGTGTGTTGATGCCGGTGTAAAGCACGCTGCAAATGATGTAAGTCGCTGCCGCGTAAATGACTTTGCCGTCATAACTGAGATTTGGTGTCAGAAACGTCAGCACACCAAAAGTTGCGAACGGCACGCAAAGCCACAGAAACCAAGGGCGGAATTTTCCCAGCCGGCTATGCGCCCGATCGAAAATCATTCCCCAAACCGGTGCGTCCACACCGTCAATGATCCGCGCGAATCCGAGAATGCTGCCACACGTCATGGCTGTCAGCCCATAGACGTCCGTAAAGAATTTTGCCATGTAACCGCCGATGATGAAGGTGAAAATGAGTTGCCCGGCCACATCGGGGAGTGCATAGCTGAACCGGGTGCTGTAGGAAGTCTTGTTCATTGTACCGCAACGGCGTCCCGGCAGAGCGCCGCAAAAATCAAGTTTGTCGTTCAATGGCGGAGCTCTGCCGAAACGCCGCTACGCCTGAATGGGCAGCCGCCGCCCATTGCGCAGATAAAGCGGGATTTTGTCCAAAGGTGCGGCGGCTTTAACAGTTTGTCCTCCTTTGTGTTTTTTGCCGGTCCAGGCGTCCGTCCATTTCGCACCGGCGGGCAGATAAACTTTCCGGCTGGTCGCCCCCGGATGCAGGACCGGTGCAACCAACAAGTCCGGCCCGAACATGAATTGATCGTCCACGGCCGGCGCACGGTCATCGTCCGGAAAATCAAAGAACAACGGCCGCATCGGCGGGGTCCCTTTCGCGCTGGCCAGTTTCATCTGCTTCATGAGGTAAGGCCGCAGACGTTCCCGGAGAAAAAGAATTTCCTTGATGATGCCGTAGGCGCGGTCGCCAAAACACCAGACTTCGTTCGGGCCGCCGCGGGTGGGGTCGGACGTTTCCGGATGGGTGAGCGAACTGTTGCGCCAGCCGTGCAGGCGGAACAGCGGGCAAAACGCGCCGTATTGAAACCAGCGGACAATCAATTCCTGAAAATACGGCGTGTCAATTTCGCCGCCGAAGAAGCCGCCGATGTCGGTGGTCCACCACGGAATGCCGCTCAGGCCGATGTTCAATCCGGCGCGGACCTGTTGCTGCAAATCCTCCCACGTCGAATGGATATCGCCCGACCAGATGGCCGCGCCATAACGCTGGCTGCCGGCAAACCCCGCGCGGCCGAGCGTGATGATTTCTGATTCACCGGCCGACCTCATGCCCTCGAACAACGCCTGCTGCTGGCACATCGGGTAAAGGCAGCCGACTTCCGAGCCGTTGCCGGCGTGATAACGAACGTTGTCGTGATCGTAAACCGCCATCTCCGGCTCGATGGCGTCGAGCCACCAGATCTTGATCCCATGGCGGTGATAATTCTCGCGCAGCTTGCTCCAGAGGAATTCGCGCGCCTCGGGATGCGTGCTGTCGAGCAGGTGCGAAATCACGGTGTGTTTGGCGTTGGTGTCCGTGAAGCGGATGAACGTGTTCATTCCGCGTTCGGTGCGGACGAGCAGGTTGCGGCGCTCGAGTTCGGCGTGATTTTCGCTGTCGGGATTCACCGTCGGCCAGACCGAGACCATGACTTTGATGCCCAGCTGGTCCAGCTCGCGGACCATGGCCGCCGGATCGGGCCAGCAGACCGGATCGAATCTCCATTCGCCCATTTTCGTCCAGTGGATGTAATCCACCACGATGACCGACATCGGCAGGCCGCGGCGTTTGTGTTCACGCGCGACGGCGAGCAATTCGTCCTGCGTCCGGTAGCGGAGTTTGCATTGCCAGAAACCCGCCGCCCACTCCGGCAACACCGGCGGATGACCGGTCAGATCCGCGTAATGTTCCAGGATGCCGGCGTAGCCGTCGCCGGTCATTACCACGTAATCAACCAATCGTGTGGCGTCAGCCACCCAGCGCGTTTGCATGCGGCCCAATTCGACGCGGCCCATGCCCGGATTGTGCCAGAGCAACCCGTAACCGCGGTTGGAGACCAGCAGCGGAATCGAAATCTGCGAGTTGCGATGGGTGAGTTCGAGGACACAGCCTTTCTGATCCAGCAAACCGTGCCGCCGCTGGCCCAGGCCATAGATACGCTCGCCCTCAAACGCGGTGAAGCACGCCTCGGCATGATACAAGTCGCCACCCATGGATTTGAACGTGCGCGACGGCGGATAATTGGTCCGGGCGAAAATCTCCTCAACCAGCGGCTCGTTGCTTCCTGTCTTGAAAAACCTCACGCGGCCGGACTTTGCATCCACGGTCGCTGTGAGTTTTCCGTTAATAATAGTGGCACGGGCATCCTGCCCGTTCGAAACTGACAGGCGAGACGCCTGTGCCACTTTTGCCGGCGGAAGCAGGCTCCAGTCGCGGAGCGGCATTTCCGGCAGCGGTGTGGCACGAACGCGGATGCAATCACGACCCCATGGTTCGACCCAGAGAATCTGCTCCTTGAAACGCCAGGCGAGGCGGTTGCCGATCCGGGTAAAGGGCTGGAAATCAGATTTCATTTGTAATAACCATCGACGCTCTTCAACACCTGCTCGACCTCCTGCTCGTTTTTGAATTGGATGAGGAGGTAAACACCCCGGTTGCCAATGGCATCGAGCAGCGGCACCACTTCGTCCGGCTCGACATTGACCACTTGCACGGATTTTCCCGCAGACAAAATGCGACGATACAGGTCGTACCAGCGATTGTTCCCGCCGGTTTCAATGCCGGCTTGCGGCGTCCATTCAATGGCATCGAGCGGGGCAATCTCAAGCAAGGCCTCAAGATGGATCAAAGCCTGGGTGCCGTCGAGATGATACAGGGAATGGTCCAGCCATTCGCATTGCGCCGTGAGGGCGGGAGCGACAAAGCGCCGGTACATCTTGGGTGAAAACATGGCGGAGGCATCGCACTGCACCTTGGCGACCTTGCCCGGCCCCCAGATATAAAACGCGCCGAAAGCCGAGCTGCCGTCCTCCAGCTTGATCAGGTCGTAAATCCTCTGGTAGGCGGCGAACCAGACGTCGTTGATTTCACTTATCTTCTGCTCCACCCATTCGGGACGCTCCATCAGGTCGAAACACAACGTCTGGGCGCCCCGCAAGGACGACAGCGTGTCCATGTTTTCGACCAGATCGGGGCAGGTGACCAGGTATTTCCCCCGGGCCGTCCCGGCGCAACGACGCAGGATGTCTTCGGTAATTTTCCACCAGCGATTGTTTTCGTCGAATCGCAACGGAGGCAGTTTTTCAGGTGCGGGCTCGCTTTCGATGCACGGGTGATACCAAACCGTGTCCTCGCTGAATCCGGGCTGCGAACCCAGAAACAAGGCGAGCGACCCCGGCCCCAGATCCGTGATGGCGCTGGGCAGGATGTCCAGGGGAAAAATCGAACGCGACAGGCGGTAATGATTCTCGGAAGCGCGGAAGGCGGCGTGGCCGTAGCGTTCCTCCAGTGTCGCGGGAATCACCGGTGCCGCCACCGCTTCATGGATCGCGTGTCCCGTCTCCGGCGCGCCCCACATGCCGATGAGGAGACCCTCGCGATTCCACCATTTCTTGAAACGCTGCTTCGATTGTTCCCAATTGTTCTTCCACATACCAGACGTGAAGGTTTTACCATTCCGAACTGGTCATTGCCAAGCGACACCGCTCAGCACCCGGAAAAGTTCTGCTGAATCAGAACATTTCGCCCGCGCACGGTTGGGGTTGCCTGAGACGAATCACGCTTCCTTCTTTTTGTCAGGGAACGGCCCGTATTTCTCCGCCGAATCGTTGGCGTGGTCGTAAATGTTCCGGCCATCCTTGAGAAACGGCGTGGCCATCGCCCACGGCTTGCCGTCGGGCCGGGGAATCGGCGCGCCGCTGTATTGCGGGAGATAGATTCGGCGCATCCGGTTCGTTTTGTTTGGACCGCTGCGATGAAACACGTAGCTGTCGAATGCGACAATGCTGCCCGCCGGCACAATCAGCGGATCGCCCGGGTCGCTCCCGGTGTAGCCGATGAGGTCGTTGGAACCTTCTTCTTTGAAGTGGTCGATGATTTTGTCCCGGGTGCCGGCGCGGGAATGCGGGAGGATATAAACCGTGCCGTTTTCCTCGTTCACGGCGTCGAGCGTGCACCAGCAGGTCACGTAGGGTTTGTGGTTGGTCGTCGGATCGTACCACTTCACGTAGCCGCTGTCCTGGTGCCAGGAAAATTTCATGCCTTGTTCCGCGCCCTTGACGACCCATTGTTCATGGAACAGATACGCCTCCGGCCCGACCGTGGCCTTGGCCACCTCGGCCATCAATTCGCTGAAAATGAACTGCCACAGCCGGCTGCTCAGCCGGTAGCGGTTGTTGATGAAGTAACGCTTGCCGCGATGGCTGATGCCCTCGGTCTGCACGCCCTTGGAGTCCATGAGGGAGTCGTAGTAGCCGAGATAGTAGGAACATTCCTCGCGCAACATTTCAAGCAGATCACCGGGGATGACGCCCGGCAGAATCAGGTACCCCTCTTTCCGGTACAATTCGCGTTGAGATTCAGGAACGATGTTCATGGTATGAACAAATTTACTACATCGGCCACAGTCGCACTTCTCATTTTGGCAGTGTCTTGTTATCATTTTTTGTCGCTGCACCTTGGGTGGGGCGAGCGTCCTCGCGAGCCGGAGACCGGCCGGCAAGCTGAATGGCTCGCGGGTACGCTCGCCCCACCCTGAGTGGAATCGTTATTATGCGCCAACAACTCCACCTGCCGCCGCAATGGGAGGGCCACCTCTGGCATTATCGGAACCTGGGCCGCACCCATGCGCTGCACCGTCACGCCGAGCTGGAATTTAATCTGGTCACGCAAGGCGCCGGTCTCTACCTGCTGGCCAATCGCAAATACCGGATTCACCGCGGGGATTTGCTCTGGCTGTTCCCGGCGCAGGAACACGTTCTGGTCGAGCAGACGCTGGATTTTGAAATGTGGATTGGTGTGTTCAAACCCCGGGCCGTGCAGCGCATCGCTACCGATGCGGACGCAAAAGTTTTACGAGAACCTGACCCGGCCGGCGAATACTGCCGGCGCCTGCCGCGAGAGGGCCTGGCGCAGTTGGAGGAATTGTGTTCCGAAATTGCCGGAACACGAGAACGGCCCGGCCTGTTGAACGCCGGATTGAGTTACGCGCTGCTCAAGGCCTGGCAACATTTTGAACATGCCGCCGATGTGCCCGTGCAGGACGTCCATCCCGCCGTCGAAAAAGCCGCGCGCTTGATTCGCGACCAGACCGCCCCGTTGAGTCTGGACGAACTCGCCCGACGGGCCGGCTTAAGTCCCGCGCGGTTGAGCCGGTTGTTCAGGCAACAAACCGGCGTGGCGCTGGTGGATTTCCGCAACCGCCAGCGCATCGAACGTTTTTTGAGCCTTTACGGGACCGGCCAGCGGTTGACCATGCTCGAGGCGGCGTTGGAAGCCGGCTTTGGCAGCTACCCGCAATTCCACCGCGTTTTCAAGCGCGTGCTCGGGTGCTCGCCGGGCAAATACCGCCGCCACCCGTGGCAGCCGGCGTGAGCCGGCTCTGAACCGGGGCAGGGCTGACCTGCCGGTCAGCCGGGACGCGCGGCAGCACCCCTGCCATCTCAATAAACCAGCACCAGCACCGCCGCTCTCGGTGGGGCGAGCGTCCGCGCGAACCGGCTCGTCAGTAGCCTCGCCACACCTCAATACACAAGAACGAGAACAGCCGCCCGTTGCGCCCGCTTCACCACGTCCTCAAACTTTTCATCGGTCGTATTCGGTTTTTTTAGCTTGGCCTCCACGCCCGGCACCGATTCCAGAAAACCCAAAAGGAAACTGCTCTTGACCGCGTAATTGACATTCTCCGGCAACGCCCCACTCGTCGACCAGTGCCGGTGGCCCGTCATGGGTTTACGACCTCCCTCATCCCGGCCTTCTCCCCAAGGGGAAGGAGAATCGTCCGTCATCCGCTTGAAAAGCTGGGTGCCGGGATTTGCCGGACAGCCATCCGCCAAATCCGAAACGGCCGGCAACTGTTTTCCTCTCCTGGGGGAGAGGATAAAAGGTGAGGGCGAGCGTCCAAACCAACTTCATTTCCACAGTGCCAGCCACTGTGGCGCTTTGGCGCGCTCCA
The DNA here is from genome assembly GCA_035945675.1 of Verrucomicrobiia bacterium. Taxonomy (GTDB): domain Bacteria; phylum Verrucomicrobiota; class Verrucomicrobiia; order Limisphaerales; family UBA11358; genus UBA11358. Next base: position 24,463 of record DASZAB010000044.1, read on the forward strand.
CGACGCTTGACTTTGGCGTGCCAAGCCAGTCTGTCCCCTTTGCGGATGCACCCGTCTGCCTTTGG
>DASZAB010000045.1:0-62017 GCA_035945675.1 Verrucomicrobiia bacterium
CGCAAGTGATGCTCGAACCGAGGAACAATTGAAAACCTTGCTGGAAAACCAGGTCGCGGCGCTGCCGCCGGACGAGCGGGAATTGATCGAGCAAAAATATTTTGCGCGCCGCGCCGTCCGTGAAATCGCGGACGAACTGCAAACGACGGAAAAGGCCGTGGAATCAAAATTATCCCGCGTTCGCAAAAAGTTGAAGGACGCGGTGCTGGCGGAATTGAAAAATGAAAACGCATGAATTTTTCAGCGGGCGGCGATGGACGCGAAGCGTCCTGGAGCGCGGCGGCCCTCTGCCACTTTTCGAGGAGCGGCCGCGGTTCAAAGCGCCAAAGGGCTGGCGCAGCCCAAAACCTCGCGGCCATCGGGATGATTGCCGGGAAAAGCCACATGAACGATGACGCCAACAATTTGCTGACCGACGTGCTGACCGAGGCGGCGACCGCCGACTTCCGCGCCGCGATGCTCGGCGAAACGCTGCGTCTGGTCCGTCGCCGTCGTCGCTGGCGGCAAGCGCGGCACGCGGCGACGTTGCTGGCCGTGCTGACATTGTGCGGGGTTTTTATCCGGCGGGACAATCTGCCGCAAAAACCAATCGCGTCCGTGCCGCCGCCAGCGCCAAAAACGGTCAGAACAAGTTACACATTGGTTGATACGCAACCACTGCCCGCGAGCGACATAGTGACCACGCAGCCGGTGGCATCGGGACAATTCATCACGTCAACGCCAAGCATCGAAATCGTTCAAACGCGCGGCGGCAACTACCGCGTGATCAACGACGGCGAACTGCTGGCACTGGTCGCGTCGCATCCGGCGGTGTTGATTCGCACCGGCCCGCATACGGAGGAATTGGTCTTCGCCAATCCCAAAGATCAAAAAGGGTTTCCGCTGAATTAGCCTGGCGGCCAGTTCATGTGGCGTCCGCCGAGGATGTGAATGTGCAGGTGCGGGACGCTTTCGCCGCCATTCTCGCCGTTGTTGATCACCAGCCGGTAGCCGCCTTCGTTCAGCCCCAGTTGGCCGGCAACCGCGGCGGCTTTGAGCAGGAGATGTCCGAGCAACGGCTGGTCTTCCGCTTTGGCCTCGGCCAGACGCGGAATGGCTTTTTTGGGGATCAGCAGAACGTGCTTCGGCGCCTGGGGATTGATGTCGCGCAGCGCAAAGACCAGGTCGTCCTCGTAAATAATGGTCGCGGGAATTTCCCGCGCGATGATTTTTTCAAAAAGGGTCTTGCTCATAACGAAACTTTTGACACGGACATCACGAATTTGCACGGATTAATTCTTTGACCGCAGCCGCGGAGGTCAGTCCGCTCTGACCCGGAATAATGAGCCGACTCACGTCAGCTGCCACTCTTATTCCACCACCAGCGCGCAATCGGTGGATTCCGGCTCCGCCGTAAGGCATTGTCGCAAGTATTCGACGATGTGGTCCTGCAATTTTTCGCAGCGGACACTCCAGCGGCGCGCGCCGGCCAACCGCTTGACGCAACCGCGCAAGCCACGAAAGCGCAGCACCCGTGGCGCCTGCCGAAGCTTGGCACGGAGTTCATCGCGCAGGCGCGGAAAGAAGAAAAGTTCGAAGCCGTCGCCGGATTCGCGCGCCATCAGACCCAGGTCAGTCTCACCGGTTTCGGGTGAACGCGGTTCCGTGGCGCCGGCGCGGATGGTGAAACCGAGATTGCGCAGCACCTTTTCCAGGGCGCCGGCAAATTCACCCACCGTGACGCTCTCCCGGCACAGGTCATTCTTGAAATAGTGAAAAACCGAGGCCGCCGCGTGGCGCAGCACTTCGGGGTCAAGCCAGCCGTCGTTGCCGACGAGCTCGACGGAAATCATTTCGGCCGAGCACGGCACGCTCTCGCCGTTGGTGAGCTGGAACAGCAGGCAGTCGGACAACAGGGCAATCATTTGGCAGCCTCCAGTTTTTTGACTTCATGAACGAAATCGGTGGCCTCCTGGAACCGGCGATACACACTGGCGAATCGCACGTAGGCGACTTCGTCAATATTGCGCAGACCGTCCATGACCGATTTGCCGATGAATTCGGCGGGCACTTCGCTTTCAAACTTGTCGGTCACCGCGGCCACGATGTGGTCGGCCATATCTTCCATGGTTTGGGGGCTGACGGGACGTTTCTGACAGGCTTTCTTGATGCCGGAGAGAAGTTTCTCGCGCGAAAATTCCTCATGCCGCCCGTCGCGCTTGAGCACCATCAATCCTTCGCGTTCCACTTCCTCGTAAGTCGTGAAGCGGTGACCGCATTTGGTACATTCGCGGCGGCGGCGAATCGTGGCTCCTTCGCGCGAGGCGCGCGAGTCAATGACTTTGTCTTCCTGACAGCCGCACTTGGGACAACGCATAAAGCCACTGCTAATTGTGGCTGCTTCCTTGTACCATACAAATCTTTGTGGTGTCAAGCGTGTCCGGGGAGGAGATGCCAAAAGTTATTCACACGAAACCGCGCTTGCGTTCATGCTTTTTTTGATTATGCTTAACGACTCTTTTTGGCGAAACGGCAGTAACACGATATTTTTGAACGATTGATTTTATGGCAACAGCGAACGATCTCCGCCGCGGCATGGCGATTAATTACAACGGCGACATCAGCGTGGTGCTGGATATGCAGCACCGCACACCGGGCAACTTGCGTGCTTTCGTCCAGGCAACCCTCCGCAGCATCCGCACCGGCAAATCGTCCGACGTGCGGTTCAGCTCCACCGAGCGCATCGACCCCGTGCCGATGATCACCAAGAGGATGGAATACAGTTACAAGGACGGCGCGGATTACGTTTTTACCGACCCGGAAAACTATGAAACGGTCACGCTCGCCGCGGAACTGGTCGGCGACACAAAGAATTACCTCGTGGAAAACGGCCAGGTAACGGTGACGTTTGTCGAGGAGAAAGCAGTGTCCATTGAACTGCCGTCGAGCGTGGTGTTGACGGTGTCGGACGCGCCGGAAGGCATCCGGGGCGACTCGTCAAACAACGTCCAGAAACCCATTATCCTGGAAACCGGCATCACGGTCCAGGCGCCGTTGTTCATCAAGACCGGTGAAAAAATCAAGGTGGACACTCGCACCGGCAAATATATGGAACGCGCGTGACGGAAATGGATTGATGGATGGCCGGGTTATTGGACAAACGGGGTAATTCCCGTTTCGACACAGCAACTCATCAATCCCATCATCCAACCATCCTGTTCCCCGTTTGCCGGCGCGGGCTTTTATTTTGCCGTGGGAATTGCTTTTCAAGGCAGCCGGCTTTGGTTATTTCTGTGCCGACACGTATGCCGGAGCAAGCGAAAGGAGAAACGGTATTTCGCGGCATTGCCGTTTCTGCCGGCATTTGCCGCGGCAAAATTCTCATCCTCCACCGTGCGCGCCACATCATCGCCCGGCGCGGACTGGCCGACCACGAGCTCAATGAAGAGGTTGGCCGTTTTGAAAAGGCCCTGGTCCAGACCCGCCAGCAAATTCTGGAAATCCAGGGCAAGGTGCTGGAAACCCTCAGCGCGAAGGAGGCGGACATTTTTGAAGCGCACCTGCTGATGCTGGAAGACCGGGTGCTGGTGGACGAAGTCATCCGGATGATCCGGGACCAAAAAGTCAACGCCGACTTTGCCTTTCACACCGTGGCGGAACGTTACGTCACGGCTTTGGTTGGGGCGAACGATGAGTATCTTCGCGAACGGGCCAACGACATGCGCGACCTGGCGGCGCGGGTGCTGGATAACCTGCTCGAAGTTGAAGACAAATTCGATCTGCGCCACCTCGCTGAACCCTGCATCCTGGTCAGCCACGACCTGAGCCCGTCCACCACCGCGCAATTGGACAAGAAATTCGTGCTGGGCTTCGCCACCGACATCGGCGGGCAGACCTCCCATACCGCCATCATGGCCCGTTCGCTGGGGATTCCTGCCGTCGTCGGCCTCCAAACCGTCAGCCAGGAATTGGAAAGTGGAGATTATGCCTTGCTGGACGGCTACAACGGCACGGTCGTCGTCAATCCAACTGACCAAACGCTGTTCGAATACGGCCAACTGGCCAAAATCAAGGCCTCGCTGGCAGAGAAACTCCACGAAATTCAGCAGCAACCCGCTGTCACCCTCGACGGCAAATTCATCCATCTTTCGGCAAACATTGAAGATCAAAATGACGTCGAATCGGTCCTGACCCATGGTGCCGAGGGCGTTGGCCTGTTTCGCACGGAGTATCTCTTCATCAATCATGAAAGCCTGCCGACCGAGGAAGAGCAATATCAGTCCTATCGCAAGGTGGCCTCGGCGTTGAAACCGAATCCGGTCATCATTCGCACGCTCGATCTGGGCGGCGACAAATTCGCCTCGCACCTGCAACTGGCCAAGGAAGTGAATCCCTTCCTGGGCTGGCGCGCCATCCGGTTTTGTCTCGCGCAGCCCGAACTGTTCCGCGCCCAGCTCCGCGCCATTTTGCGCGCCAGCGCCGAGGGCAACGTGAAAATGATGTACCCGATGATTTCCGGCCTCGAGGAATTGAACCAGGCCAATGCGCTGCTGGAAAAGTGCCGCGCCGAACTGCGCACCGAAGGACTGCCGTTTGACGAAAAAATGGAAGTCGGCGCGATGATTGAAATCCCGTCCGCCGCGCTGATTGCCGACGTCCTGGCCCCGCGCGTGAAATTTTTCAGCATCGGCAGCAACGACCTCATCCAATATACCCTGGCCGCCGACCGCACGAACGAGAAGGTCTCACATCTTTATGAACCGACCCATCCCGCGATCATTCGTCTCATCAAAACCACGGTGGATGCGGCCCATCGCCACGGCATCTGGGCGGGTGTTTGCGGTGAAGTCGCCGGCGACCCAGTGCTCGCCCCGCTGTTGATCGGTCTGGGGGTGGATGAACTGAGCGCCGCGCCGACGGTGGTCGCCCAGGTCAAATATATCGTCCGCCGTCTTAAATTGAGCGAAGCCCAGGCACTGGCCGAATTCGCGCTTCAGTGCGAATCACCCGCGGAAATTCATGCCCGTTGCCAGGAACTCGCCCGCCAGACAGCGCCGAGTCTTTTTGAAAGCAAATCTTGATCCGTGCATTTCACCATCTGGCGTTTGGATTGCGGCCCGGACGATATATTAAATTTATGTCCGCCTGCATCAACGGCGAGCCAGGCCACAACCCAACGGTTCCACCGGCTATGGCATTGTGAATTTTGACCCCAATCTTCATCCGCACCGCCGCTATGACCCTTTGATCGGCGAATGGGTGCTGGTATCCCCGCACCGCACGCAACGCCCGTGGCAGGGCCGGCGTGAAGACGGCGCTTCCACTGACCGCCCGGCTCACGACCCGAAGTGTTACCTCTGCCCGGGTAATCCACGCGCGGGCGGCGCGATAAATCCCAACTACACGGAACCTTTTGTGTTCACCAATGACTTCGCCGCGCTGCTCCCGGAGGTGCCGCCCACCGGCGGCGTCAGCGGCAATTTGTTGCGTTGCGAACCGGTTCGCGGCGAATGCCGGGTTATTTGTTTCTCACCGCGCCACGACCTCACGCTGCCGGAAATGGCGGAGGAGGACATTCGACGCGTGGTGAATGTCTGGGCGGAGCAAACCAACCAACTGGGCGCCAAATATCGCTGGGTGCAGATTTTCGAGAACAAGGGTGAAATCATGGGCTGCTCGAATCCACACCCCCACGGCCAGGTCTGGGCGGGTAATTTCCTGCCCCGGCTCGTGGCTCCGGAGGATCGCACGCAAAAGCCGTATCTCGAAAAACATCAACGCCCGCTATTGCTGGATTATCTGGAAACCGAATTGCGGTCGAAAGAACGCATCATTGAATCCAATCCGCACTGGGTGATGGTGGTGCCCTATTGGGCCGTCTGGCCGTTTGAACTGCTGCTGCTGCCGCGGCGCCACGTCCAGCGCCTGCCGGAGTTGACCGACGACGAGCGCCGGAGTCTGGCGGACATCCTGAAGCGGGGCCTTACGCGTTACGATAATCTGTTTGAGACGAGCTTTCCGTATTCGATGGGCTGGCACGGCGCGCCGACCGACGATGGCCATTACGAACACTGGCAGTTACACGCCCATTTTTACCCGCCGTTACTGCGTTCCGCCACGGTAAAGAAATTCATGGTTGGTTACGAAATGCTTGCCGAACCGCAGCGCGACCTCACGCCCGAACAGGCCGCCCAACGCCTGCGCGAGACGGCGGTGGTCCATTTCAAACAACGCCTGGCGCGCTGATTCTCATTAAAGCCTGTGCATTACTTTTTCCTCCGGCAGCGACATATCTGTTTGACGACTCAAGCACCTGCGGCAAATAATGCTCCCCGCCATAGGGACTGATTCCAGGACATGAAAGTTATCATCTTAGCCGCCGGTTACGCCACGCGACTGTATCCGCTGACCTTGAACCAACCGAAGCCGCTGCTGGCCGTGGCCGGCAAGCCGATGATCGAACATGTCCTCGATAAGCTCGCCCCCATCGGCGGCATTGACCGGATTTACATCGTGACCAACGCCAAATTTGCCGGTCATTTCCAGAAATGGTCGGAACCGCATCATGCCGCCAAATCGAATCTGGAATTCACCGTGGTCAATGACGGCACGACCAGCGAGGCCAATAAACTAGGCGCCATCGGCGATATTCATTACGTGCTCCAGACCCAGAATGTGCACGACGATTTGATTGTGGTGGCCGGCGACAATTTGTTCAGCGAAAAACTCGGCAATTTTGGAAAATTTTGCCGCGAGAAAAACGCACCGGTGCTGGGGCTCTATGACGTGGGTGACCTGGAACAGATCAAAAAATACAGTTCAATTTCCGTGGCGGCCGACGGCCGGATCGTTTCCTTTGAGGAAAAGCCCCAGCATCCGACAAGCACGATGGCCGGCATCGCCCTGTATTATTATCCCCAGGCAACCATCCCGCTCATCAAGCAATACATCTCCGAAGACAACAACCACGATCAACCCGGACGGCTCGTGCAGTGGCTTTACCCGCGCACGCCGGTCTATACCTGGCAGGTGCCGGGGCTGTGGTTCGACATCGGCTCGAAGGAAACGCTGGAGGAAGCCAGCCAAATTTTTACGAGGTTGAACGCGTAAAAATCCTTTTCAAAAGAGACCGGTGTGCTACAAGCGGATTGTAGCCGATGGATTTTTTTGACCAGGAAACTCACGCCAAAAGACGAACCCGCCTGCTGCTGTGCCTGTTCGGCCTGGCGGTGCTCGCCTTTCTGATTCTGACCTACCTGATTCTGGCCATACCCATTCTATTCTTCTCCAAAACGTCAACACCCTTCACCGGTTTTTTTCAATGGATTTGGGATCCGCGCCTGGCGGGCTGGGTTGCCCTCGTCACCTTGTTTTCCATTACCCTCGGTTGCCTCTACAAGCTGCGCCTGCTCGCCGGCGGCGGGGCGGCCGTGGCGGAACTGCTCGGCGGACGGCTCATTGAAAACAACCCGGCCGATGCCGACGAAAAAAGATTACGGGATGTCGTGGAGGAAATGGCGGTGGCTTCGGGCTTGTCCGTTCCCGCCGTTTATGTGCTCGACAACGAACGCGGCATCAATGCCTTCGCGGCCGGCCGCACACGCGAGGAAGTGGCCATCGGCGTCACCTTCGGCGCGCTGACGCTGCTGGACCGCGACGAATTGCAGGGCATCGTGGCACACGAGTTCAGCCACGTTCTCAACGGGGACATGCGGCTCAACATGTGGTTGATGGTGCTGGCGCACGGGCTCTTCTGGCCGACTATCGTTGGCCGCATTTTGGTGCGCGGGACAACACGCGCGCCGGAAATCGGCGAATCCATCTTTGACGAAGGTACTCCGCCGGTTTTTCTGCCGACCGCGCCGTTGGGCGTGCTGTTTTTAACCATTGGCGGCATCAGCGCACCTCTCGTGCGACTGCTCAAAAGCTTGATCTGCCGCGAACGTGAATGGCTGGCCGATGCCGCGGCGGTGCAATTCACCCGCAATCCGGCGGGCATCGCCGACGCGCTCAAGAAAATCGGCGGCTTGTACAAACAAGGCCGGCTCGACACCCCTTTTGCCGAAACCGCCAGCCACCTGTATTTCGTCAATTCGGCCTGCGACCCGTGGCTCAATTTTCTGTCCACGCACCCGCCTTTGGCAAAACGCATCCTGGCGATTGACCCGGCGTTCGATGGCCAGTTTTCACATATCCAATCCCTGCCACGACCGACGGATGACGTTTCGCAGGAAGCCAAATACGACCGTTTGTACGAGGAAACCCTCCTCCGCGAACGCGAAGAGGCCAAAGAACGCGGTGAATTGGAATAAACCCTACTTCACCGCCACCATAACGTAATTCTCCCATCGTGTAGCAGCCGACGTAAGGAGGCTCCGACTAAAAATCGACGCGGATTGAGTTTGAGCCTCGTTACCTCGGCTGCTACCTCACGGTCACGACCACGTAATTCTTTTTGCCTTTGCGGAGGAGGATGTGTTTGCCAAAAAGTAAATCGTTCGTCGTCACCGCACGAGCAGCGTTGGCTTCGCGGACGTTGTTCACGTTCACACCTCCGCCTTCGATGTCTTTCCGCGCTTGGCCTTTGGACGGGCACAAACCGGCGTGAACCAGGAGTTCGACCAGCGGCAAACCCGTCCCGCCCAGTTTGGATTTCTCAATTTCCCTGGTCGGCACTTCGCCGACAATTTCCTTGAATATGTTCTCGGCAACACCCTTCAGTTCACCGCCAAATAAAATTTCACTGGCGCGGATGGCTTCCGTGGTAGCAGCCGGGCCGTGAATCAAATCGGTTGCCGCCTTCGCCAAAGCCTTGTGGGCTTCGCGTGCACCGGGATTATCCGCGTGCTTCTTTTCCAGCGTTTCAATTTCGCCCTTTGGCAAAAACGTGAAGAATTTCAGGTAACGGACGACGTCGCGGTCATCCGTGTTGACCCAAAATTGGTAGAAGCGATAAACGCTCGTGCGTTTCGGATCGAGCCAGACGGCGCCGGCTTCCGTTTTGCCGAATTTGGTGCCGTCGGCGTTGGTGATGAGCGGCAGCGTGAGACCGTAAGCCGTTTTGCCCAGCTTTTTCCGGATGAGGTCAATGCCGGCAGTGATGTTGCCCCATTGATCGCTGCCACCGATCTGCAATTCGCAGCCATATTGCTGATGAAGCTTCAGGAAATCGAACGCTTGCAACAACATGTAGCTGAATTCGGTGTAGCTGATGCCCGCCTCGCGGTCTTCCATCCGGGCGCGAACGCTTTCTTTGGCCACCATCTGGTTGACCGAAAAATGCTTCCCGATGTCTCGCAGGAAATCGAGAAACGAAACGTTGGCCGTCCACGAAGCATTGTCCACCAGCCGGGCCGGATTGGTTTTGATTTCAAAATCGAGCAGCCGCTTGAGCTGTTCCTTTACGCTGGCGATGTTGCGTTCCAGCACCTCTTTCGTGAGCAACTGCCGCTCCTGGGTCTTGCCGCTGGGATCGCCGATGGAACCGGTCGCCCCGCCGGCGACGGCAATGGGATGATGGCCGAGCAATTGGAATCGCCGCAGCGCCAGCAACGGCACCAGATTGCCGACATGCAGGCTGTCGGCGGTCGGGTCAAAACCGCAGTAAAGCGTAATGGGCGGGGAAACTTTTTTGGCGAGTTCCGGCGCGTCAGTGCAATCGGCAAGGAGACCCCGCCACTTCAATTCTTCCAGAATGCTCACGTCGGCAGAATAAATTGCCCGGGTTGGAGTTCAAGCTTTAGCTTGCCCGCCTCGCCGGGAGCGCCGGCTTCCAGCCGGCAAGTCTCATAAATTTGCACCACGCCGGCAAGATGCCGGCGCTCCCGGCCAACTTTCGACTTTGGACTTCGGGCTGTGGACTTTAATCTTCGCCGATGTCACAAATGCTCAAGTCGTCCGGTGCGATGGCCGCCGCCACGCTGACCAGCCGTTTGCTCGGCATGGTGCGCGAAATGGTCTATGCGCGGTTCATGGGCGATGGCTGGGTGGCCGGCGCGTTTCAGTTCGCGTTTACGATTCCCAACCTGTTCCGCCGCCTGCTCGGCGAAGGCGCGCTGACGGCGGCGTTCATACCCATTTTCAAGGAAAAGGAAAAAACCCACGGTGAAATCGAGATGTGGCGCGCGGCCAACGCGGTGATTTCCGGCCTGGTCATCGCCGCGAGTGTGGTGGTGGCGGTGGTATTGCTCGGCCTTTCCGTGACGCTGGCGGTGCATCAATTCAATGCTGAAACCGAGCTGATGCTGCGGCTGTTGCGCGTGATGTTCCCGTACATGTTGCTGGTCTGCGTCGCGGCGGCGTTCATGGGCATGCTCAACGCGCGGGGCCACTTTTTCATTCCGGCCATGGGCGCCACGATGCTCAACATCGTGATGATCGCGTCCGTGCTCTGGTTCGCGCCCAAACTGGGATTGGCGTATCCGAAGGGAGAACGGCTGCCGCACCAGATTTTCGCGCTGGCCATTGGCGTGCTGGCGGCGGGCGTGGCCCAGGCGGCGTTTCAACTGCCAACTTTGTGGCTGGATGGTTTTCGTTACCGCTGGGTTTCGCCGTGGCGCGATGAAACCGTGCGCCGCGTGATTTACCGGATGATTCCCGGCACGATTGGCGTGGCGGCTTTTCAAATCAACGTGACCTTGGTGCTGGCCATCGCGTTCTGGGTTGACCCGCAAATCGTCGCCTCCTTCAACTACGCGGTGCGTTTGATGGAACTGCCGCAGGGCATGTTCGGTATTTCGCTGGCGACTTATCTGCTGCCGACGCTTTCCGGACTGGCGGCGGAAAAGAATTATACCGGATTCCGCGCCACGCTGCGGCAGGGCGTTGGCACGCTGATTTTTCTGAATCTCATCGCGGCCATCCTGTTGGTGGTGCTGGCCGAACCGATTGTCCGCTTGATTTTTCAGCATGGCCGGTTCACCGCCGATTCCACTGACCGTGCCTCGCTGGCGCTGATGTGCCTCGCGCCGGGGCTGGTGGCGTTTTCCACCGTCAACATCCTGGCGCGCGCCTTTTACGCGCTCGGCGACACGCAAACGCCGATGAAAATCAGCATCGTGTGCCTCGCGGTCAACCTCATCCTGGCCATCGCGCTGGTCGAGCCGCTCCGGCAGGGTGGCCTCGGACTCGCCAACACGGCGACTTCCATCTGTAACGTCAGCCTGCTGCTCTACTGGCTGCGCCGGAAGCTTGCCAGACTGGAAATGGAGCCGCTGCACGCGACCTTTTTGCCGCTGGCCATCGCCGGCACGCTGGCCGGATTGGTAGCGTGGTTTGGCTGGCAATTCTGGGAAGGTTCGCTTGGCCACAGGACGGTCGCGCTGCAAATCGGCGAGGTGTTTGTGCCGGCGGGAATTGCCGGCCTGGTTTACTGGTTGATCGCATTGGCATTCAAAATTCCGGCGGCGAAGGAAATGATCGCGTTCGCGTTCGTGAGATTCAGAAAGTAGCAGTTCTGCGAAACGGAAGCAGACCTGCTCAAATCGTAAAGAATGCGCCAACTCACGTCGGCGGCTGCCAATTTAGCTTGGCACAACGGCCGTCCAGGAAGCGTCACCAAACTTCGCCCTGAATTTTTCCGCAAGCGTTTGACCGGCGGAAACGTTTTCGACGATGGCGAACGTGGTCGAACCGCTGCCGGACATGAGCGCGGCCAGGGCGCCCTGCGCGCGGAGAAATTCCTGAAACAGCGCGAGCACCGGATATTTTTCGAACACCGGCGCCTCGAGCGAGTTGTAAACGCCGCCGGCAACGGCGGGCCAATGATTGGTTTGAAGACTTGAAATCAATTCCCGGGCGCGCCCCGGCCGGCCATGCAAGGCGGCCGGAAACCGCGCCAGCGCCTGATAAGCCCAGGCGGTGGAAACGCCGAACCCGGGATGGATCAACAGAAATGCCTTGTCGCGGAACGCGGGAAAAACGTCGAGCTTCTGGATTTTCTCACCGCGACCGGTGGCCAGGGCCGGTTTATTCTGCAAAAAGAACGGCACATCCGAACCGAGCGACGCGGCCAGTTCGTTCAACTTTGCCGGCGCGAGCGGCTGATGGAAAAGTTCGTTCAGGGCGAGCAGGGTGGTGGCGGCGTTGCCGCTGCCGCCGCCGAGACCGGCCGCCAGCGGAATCTTCTTCTCCAGATGAATTTTCACACCTTCGCTGATTTTTGCCGCTTGTAAAAACGCGGTCGCGGCGCGGTGCGCCAGATTCTGCGAATCCGCCGGCAGGTTCGCGTCCGAACACGAGAGTTCAACCCCGTGGCCGCCGCGGGCAAACGTCAGTTGATCACACACGTTGACGGGGTACAGGATGGTTTCAAGTTCGTGGAAGCCGTCTGCACGCCGGCCGAGGATGTTCAGCAACAGGTTGACCTTGCAGGGCGATTTTTTTTTCAAGCGCATGGGGACCTCAAAAAAGCAAAACGCGCCAACGAATAACGGCTGGCGCGTTGAACAAAAAGTTTCAGCCCCGGTCAGTTGTCAAACACACGAAACCGGCTGCCGGGAACGAACGGAGCAACGTCGCCGCCGCTGAGACCGACATACGTATCGGTGTCAAACATTGAGTCGGACCACAAGCCCGGAGTGTAATTGTCGGGATAAACCGGTTCCGGCGCGAGGTACTTGGTGAAAATGGGGTGATAGGGCGGAAAGGGAAAAGTCACGATTTCAAAAATCCCCACTCCCGTGCGCGCCACGGAGCGGTCGAAACCGCGAACAAATCCGTAGGTATAACCGACTTCCGGCGAATCGAACACGGCGGTTTGCTCCACGGACCGGCGCCATTCGCCGCCACGGGCCACTTCGGCAAAATTACTCATGCCGCGACCGAGTTTGGCCTCCGGCCCCGCGCAGCCGGAAGTAAACAACGCAGCCATGGCAACCACGCTGAGAAAGGCAAGTGCGTTACGCATAAATTCTCGTATTGACCAGGCCAGCTTACGGCAAATCCACCGGATGTAAAGCGTGTTTTATCGACATTCCAAACGCGCTGATTTCATCCTTGGGCACCTCCCTCGGCGGCGCGCGCCCGCTTCTTTTCCCGGCGATCCCAATACCACGCAATCCAGACGGTGATTTCGTAAAGTCCCTGCAACGGCACGAACATGACCAGTTGCGTGATCGGTTCAGGCGTGGTGAGCACCGCGCCGAGGATTAAATTGATCACAATCATGTAACGCCGCGCCTTGGCCAGCGTGCGGTAGTCAATCACGCCGATTTTTACCAGGGTCAAAATCACCACCGGCAATTCGAAGCCCAGCCCCATGCCGAGCATGAATTTGCAGACGAAACTGATGTAATCCTCCGCCCGCCATTGCAGGGCGCCAAACCCGAGCCATTGCGAGTACATCTGGGCCGCCGCCAGGGCGACTGGCATTAAGATGAAATAGCAGAACGCCACGCCCGTGAGAAACAGGCCGACGCCAATGACCAGTCCGTGATAAACGTATTTGCGCTCGCGGATTTTCAACGCCGGAAAGACAAATCCGGCGATAAAGTAAAAAATGAACGGCGACGCCAGCAACGCGCCGCCATAAAGCCCGACCTGGAACGCCACCACAAATCCGCCCGCCGGACTCAGGTTGATCAGTTCGATGTTCGCCCTCCGTGCGGTAGCGAGGGCGGCGGGACTGTCATTGACGCGCCAGCCGAGGACGTGGTTGGTGCCCAGCGTGAGCGGCTCCACGGTGACGGCCACAAAACGGTTCGTACTGAGATTCAGCGATTTTTCCTGTTCCGGCGTGAGCTGAAAATTGCCGAGGTGATTCGTGCCAAAACTGACGGCGACGGTCTGATTCGTGCCACCGCGGTTTGTTTTGACGTAATCGAAACGGTGTGCCCAGCCGAAAATATAATTCCAGACGGTGATGGGATAGCCCAAATCGGCCTGGGCCAGCGGCCATTTGATGATGCCGACCACGTGGTTCGCCGCAAAAAGACAGATCAGCATTCCCAAAAACAGCGCGACAATGCTCTTGATGAGCACCCAGCGGAAATCCTCAAGGTGTTCGAGAAAGGTCTTTACCGGGCCGCCCTCGGCCTCGTCGGGACGCTCCGGTTCATTGTCGCCGGCCATGCCGAGAAACCGCCGCCGTCAAACCTTCGGCGGAGGGGAGGATTGTGAAACGGTTTGGCCGGGCCGTGATTGGCTGTCCGTGACGGATTTCGTGGGAGCCGCGGGCTTTTCCTCCGCCGCGTTCTGGATCTCATCGGTCACTTCGCGGGTCGCCTTTTTGAATTCCTTGATGCCCTGGCCCAGACCGCGGGCCAGTTCGGGAATCTTCTTGGCGCCAAACAACAGCAGGACGGCCAGAATCACAATGACCCACTCCCAGCCACCAAGCCAAGCTGCAAACATGACATTCATAAGTTTTGTCGAGCCTTTGACAGGTTACGCCCGGTTCATCCGTTAGTAAAGCGTCAAAAAGTCCTTGTCGCGCAGACGTTCTTGTTGCTTTGTAGAAATGATTGTCCGGCGTCAAAAGTTCAATTCCCTCTCTCCGTGGCGAAGCGCGGGGAGGGGGACAGGGAGAGGGGCCGTTCAACAAAAAACCACCCAGCCCTCTCCTCCAACTTCGTTGGCGGAGAGGGAGATCAAATGGAAGTGTCGTCTCCGGGTTCGTTGTTTTCTACAAACCAACAGGTTGTCTGCGGCATCGCGGATTGGCAATCCGCCGGCCTCGTATAATACCACGCCCCTGCCGAATTCCATTCGGCGATACAGCAGGCCGCCAACCTGCGCTATAATTGTGGGCGGCGGCAGACCGCAGTAATAAAAAGGGCCGCGTTTGGCGCGGCCTTTGAAATCTATCTTATAGCGCGCGGACGAGCCGTCCGCGCTCCGAATTTATGCGCCGGTCTTGGGATGCAATAAGACAAAGTCGTCCCGGCGATTCTGGGCCCAGGCGGATTCGTTGTGGCCCGGATCCACCGGTTTGTCTTTGCCGTAACTCATGGTGCGGATGCGGGCCGGATCCACGCCCAGTTTGGCCAATGCCTCGCGCGCGGCCAGGGCGCGGCTGTCGCCGAGCGCCCGGTTGTATTCCTCGGTGCCGCGCTCGTCGCAATTGCCCTCGATGATTAATTTGGTGCTGGGATCGGAGTTCAACGCTGACGCGACCGATTGAAGATTCGCGTCTTCGCTGTGCCGGATCACCGAACTGTCAAAGGCAAAGTGAATCGTGTAAGCCGCCAGCGCCGCACGGTCTTGGGTCATGTTGTCAAAATCCGAAATACTCGCCTGTGGACCGCCACCGGGCTGGTTGCCGCCCGCCAAAGTTCCGCCCTCTCCCGGGTTGCTGACCAGCCCCCCTCTTCCGTTCGGGATGGGCGTGACGCCGTACGGCCGATGGTTTCGGCAACCGGTGGCGGCGAGAGTGACCGCCAATGCAAGTGTCATGGGGTAAATCAGCTTCAGTATTTTCATAATTTTTCCTTCGGTTAAAGGTTTGTTAAAACAGTTAAAATTCATCTCGCCCAGGCCGGTTCGGAATCGCTGCCCGTAATCTGGCGAATATCCTTGACTTGTTTCGTGTACACGTCAAGCAAAGACAATCTGTACCGGCCGCCGATGCGGCGCGCGTAAATGAGCGTCCGCGAATTCGGCGACCACGACGGATCCTCGCCCCGCACCAGAATCGTGGGCGACGCGCTGCCGTCCGCCGGCATGACGCAGATGTCAAATTCACCCGCCTGCATCGTGAAGGCGATCCATTTGCCGTCCGGCGACCAGTCGGGCTCGGTCGGGTTCGGCGTGCCGGGGGTGCGGATAACCTGCACCTTGCCGCCGGCTGCGGGGACCTTGGCCAGCATCCGGCGTTCGTGGATTTTGGTGGCGAAACAAATCCATTGCCCATCCGGTGACCAGCAGGGCGATGAATCCTCGCTGGTGGAGGTTAGCTTCCGCGGATTGGAACCATCGGCATTGGCGACCCAGACGTTCGGACTGCCGCTGCGGCTCATGATCATTGCCACGTGCGAGCCGTCCGGGGAGGCGGCCGGGCTGATGTTCGAACCGCTGTAGTGCGCGATGACCTTCCGTTCGCCGGTGGCGAGGTTATGGTAAAAAATGTCCGGGTTGTTGAGCTTGTAGGAATTGTAGTAAAGGGCTGCCCGGCCGGGCACCCACGACGGCGCGGAAACGATGACACCGTCGTGCGTTACGGCCTGCGCATTGTAGCCGTCGAAATCAGCAACGTAGATCTCGCCGTTGCCGCTGGCCGCCTCGACCTTGAACGCAATCCGGGTTTGCGCGATGCCTTTTTTGCCGGTAATGGCCAACACGACATCGTCGGAAAACGCGTGCGCCTGCCGCCGCAACGTCGCGCCGTTGTACGAACGCGACAGAATGGTGTTCCTCCCAACCATCACCCGGCCCACCAGGTTGTCGGCACTGGTGCCGCTGATATGATACTGTGCGGCATCGGGGGCCACAAAGGTGAAACCCTGGACATACAGATCGAATTTCAAAATCTCCGTGACCTCAGGGCCGAATCCCTCGATGGAAACGGGAATCGGCTTGGTTTGGCCCAGGACCGGAACCTCCACGGGGATGCTCAGTTCGGGCTGGTTCTGACCGAAAGCGAGGCTGCAGGTCACGGCAGCCAAAACCATCGGCAGCCATGTTTTGATGAGATTAAGCATGTTGTTTTTCATTCAAGTGTTCGTCGCGTGGCGTTGAAATTGAGGGTATAATCCCGTTGCTTTTCCGGCGCGCCTTCGGGAAACGGCGCTATGGACGTGACCCGCTCCAGCTCCCGTTGAACCGCAGCGTCGATTTTGGCGTCGCCAGAAGGCTCGATGATCCGCGCCGAAATCACCGTCCCGTCACTGGCAATGGTGACCGTAAATCTGACGATGGCGTTGTCGTTGTCCATCCCGTCCGGCGGCACCCAGGCGTGCTTGTACACACTCACGACAACCGAGGCATAATTCGCATAGGACGCGTTGCTGTCCCCGGGCATGTCCACCGTCGTGCTGGTTGAAAAATTATTTTTCAAGCTGCGAATCGCATTGCGCAACGCCCGCGCCTGCTGCGACGTCTGCGGCGTCTGCGGCGGATTATTGGAAACGTTCCTTGCGGTGTGGCGGACCACTTTTTTGAGGTTGGGTTCAATTTTATGAGATTGAACCTTGTCCGGCACGGGCGCCGGTTTGACCGGCTCGGGCTTTACCACCGGCTCGGGCGAGGGCGCGGGCGGTGGCGGCGTGACGGGAGGTTGCACCACCGGCGGCGTGGGCGCGGGTTGCACGGCGGGCGGCGGCGGCTGGGCGTTCTGCACGCCACTCGTACGCAGCGCATCGATCAAATTGGCCGGGATGACGTCCAGCACCTGCAGGTCGTCCGCCTTGTGCCGGGGCTGGAAGAATGCCGGACCGACCAGCAAAATCACGAACAACAGCAGGTGAACACCTGCCGTGGCCAGAACGCATTTTTTTTGCAGCCGGTTCATTTGGTCGGTTCGGTGCGGAGCGAATACCGCGTGATGCCGTTGCGCTGGCAGCCGTCAATCACCGCGGCCACGTACTTGTACGGATCTTCCTGGTCCGCCCGGATATACACGATGAGATTCGGGTTGACCCGGAACTCCGACCCCAACTGCGCAATCATTTCGTTGAACGGCATCCGCCGCCGATCGAGCGCGTACACTCCTGTCGCGCTGACTTCGACGGTGCGGATGTCGCGTTTGCTCACAAATTTGTCCGGCTGGCCGCCGCGCGGCAGCTTGAGATTGATGCTTTGCTCCAGCAACGGCGTGGTGATGACAAAAATGATGAGCAACACAAACGCCAGGTCGAGCAGCGGCGTGATGTTGATCTCGCTCAACGTCACCAGATAACTGCGTTGTGAAAATCGTCTCATTCTTCCTCTAAAAATTCCGATTCCATTTTGGAAACGAAATCCTGCGCAAAATTGTCGAGTCCGACGGTAAACACCCGCAAATTATGTACCAGCCAGTTGTAGCCAAACATGGCGGGGATAGCCACCAACAAACCCGCGACGGTGGTGATGAGGGCCGCTGCCACGCCGGGCGCCATCGCCGCCAGCGTGGCGGTGCCCTGTTGCGCAATACCGCCAAACGCGCTCATCACGCCCCAGACGGTGCCCAACAGGCCGAGGAACGGCGCGCCGCTCACCGCAATGGCCAGCCAGATTAGACCCGATTCCAGTTTCAGCGATTCCTGCGCCACGGCATTTTCAAGGGAACGTTTGACGTGTTCCATGTTCTTGAGCGAGACGCGCTGCCGGCGCCGTTCGCCGCCGGGACCCCGCAACCGGGCGTCGAGTTCCGAGCAGCCCGTCCGGTAAACCTCATACAAGGGACAGCCCTCGACCTGCAGTTTGCGGTCATACAGGTCCAGCACGGACTTTTGCGAACGGAACTCCTCGTTGAAATAATAATTCAACCGGAGAGCGCGGCGCATTTGGAGGGTCTTGTAGACCATCTTGGACCAGGCGACGATGGAAAGGACAAACAAACAGGCGATAACGCCCTTGGCTTCCGGCGTCGCCTGTTTCCAGACATAGACGAGTTCCGCTTGGTTAGAAGCGGCCCCCACGACAGCAAACGACAATACGTTCATGATGCCGACAATTGTTACCTGGTCGTGAGGAACCGATGTAGCGGCCAAGCGGCAGGCGGTCGAGCAAATTTCCTGCCCCTGCAAATTACTACCCGGCCTCCCAGGAATTGCAATGACTTTTTACAGAAAAATTTGAAATGTCGATGCCAACTTTTCAACGGCCCCCCGTATCCGCAGATTCTTCAATCCCCGTGATGCCTCGAAACCTCCGCCCAGCCACGGCAGCCGGAAAATCCGTTTCCCGTCAAAATGCTCCGCCAACAGACCGGCATTGGTCTTCCCGGAGGCATCGGGCCGGGGCGCCGACACCAACACGACTCGCGCTTTGTCCCTGGCATCACGTGACAAAGCTTCGAGGGTGAGTAAAACCTGATTCACCGCGCCGAGCCGGTTCGGGCAGACGACCACCGGCGTGGCGGACAGCGACTCAATCAGATCGCGCGAATTGAAATCTTCGCCGAGCGGACTCAGCAAGCCGCCGGCGCCTTCGACGAGCAAAACGTCAAAACGCTTCTGCATCCTGCGGACCTGCGCCAGCACATCGGCAAGCCTGACGCGCTTGCGCTCCCGGCGCGCGGCCAGCGACGGCGCCACCGGCGCGCGGAAATGCCAGGGATTGACTTCATCCAGCGTCGGCTCGCCACCTGACGCGGTGTGCAGCAGGCGGGCGTCATCACGTCCGCCGGAGCAAACCGGTTTGAGGGCCACCGCGTTAACACCGCGTTCGCGCAAATATCGCACGAGCAGCGCGGTCAGCACGGTTTTGCCGACGCCGGTGTCGGTGCCGGTGAGGAGGATGGTGCCCGGTCTCATTTCTGCAACATCAAAGCGGAAATGCCCGCGGCAAGCCATTAAAACCGTTGACGTTCCCGGCGCGGTTCCATTAAGCTGCGCGACTCGCTGAGAAGCTATAAATCGAGAATGATTGTGAATGTCACCATTGAAAATCTGGCTCCGTGCAAAAAGTTGCTCCGGGTGGAAGTGGAGGTGAAGGCCGTGGACGAGGCCTTTGAGGCCACCACGAAGGAGTTTCAAAAGCAGGCGGCGCTGCCTGGTTTCCGCCCCGGCAAGGCGCCACGCGCGATGGTGCTCAAAAAGTACGAAGCGGACATCAAAAGCGAGGTCAAACGCAAGCTCATCGGCGAGGCGTACCGCAAAGCGGTTGACGAAAAGAAGATTAACGTGGTCGGCTACCCGGACATCGAGGAAATCCAGTTTGGCCCCGGTCAGGCGCTCCAATTCGCCGCGACCATCGAGACCGCGCCGGAATTTCAACTGCCGGAGTACAAGGGCCTCCCGGCCCGGCGTGAAGTAAAGTCGGTCACCGAGGCCGACGTGGAACGCGCCATGAAATTGCTGGCGCAACAGCACGTGCAGTTTGAGACCGTCGCGCGCGAATTGCGTCTGGGCGACATCGCCGTGGTCAATTACACCGGCACGTGTGATGGGAAACCGATCAGCGAAGTCGCGCCGACGGCGAAGGGGCTGGCCGAACAGAAAACTTTCTGGGTGGATATCGGGCCGGAAACCTTCCTGCCCGGCTTTGCCGACCAGCTCATCGGCGCCCGGGCGGGTGACCAACGCACGGTGAACACGGATTTCCCCGCCGATTTCGCCACGAAGGAACTCGCGGGCAGGAAAGGCGTCTTCGAGGTTGAATTGGTCGAGGTAAAGGAAAAAGCGTTGCCGGCGGTTGACGACGCGTTTGCCAAAAAATACGGCGCGGAAAACCTGGAAAAACTCCGCGAAGGCGTGCGCCGTGACCTGGAGAATGAACTGAAGTATTCGCAGACCAAGGCGATTCGCAACCAGGTGATCCGCGGCCTGCTCGACCGGGTGAATTTTGAACTGCCGGAGACGGCGGTGGCGCACGAAACGCGCAACGTGGTTTATGACATTGTGCGCGAAAATTCGCAGCGCGGTGTGGCGCGCGACGCCATTGAAAAGCAGAAGGACGAAATTTATTCCGCCGCCACCCGCAGCGCCAAGGAGCGCGTGAAACTGTCGTTTTTGATCCAGCGCATCGCCGAGCAGGAAAACATCAAGGTGACGCAGGAGGAAGCCCTGCGGCGGGCGCAGACCCTGGCGGCGATGTACCAAATCCCGCCGGACAAATTCCTCAAGGATTTGCAGAAACGCAATGGCGTGATGGAGTTGTATGACCAGGTCGCGCAAGAAAAGGTGCTGGCGTTCCTTGAACAAAACGCCAGAATTGAGGACGTGTCGCCGGCACCGGCCGGGCCGGGGGCAACTCCGAATTAACTGATTGGTTACCTTCGGGCGCGCCGGAGCGTCTTTGGTTACACGGGTCCGGCCGCTAACGCGACTTTGGCCGCGACCTGGAGTTTATTGAATCAGCGCGGACCACCGCGCTTTTTTTGGCAAAATGAAAAGTTTCAGAGTTTTCTCAATCGTTTTCTTCGCGGCCCTCACGGCCGCCGCCCAAACCGGCACCAACACCTCTGCAGCGCGCCCGATGTCGCTCCAGGACTGTATCCAGCAGGCGCTGCAGCAGAACTTTGACGTGCAAATCCAGCGTTACCAGCCGCAAATCTCGCTCTATAACTTGCGGGCGGCTTATGACGGTTACGATCCGGCCTTCAGCATTTCCGGCCAGCACGATTACACCGTATCGCCCAGCCGTTATAGTCAGTACACCACCAACCAAACCCCCGCCACGGTATCCGATGAAAATTCATTCAATTCCGGCCTGACCGGAAGGCTCCCGTTGTCGGGGCTGCAATACACTTTCAGCGGCAACATTGCCGAGGCCTACGGAAACAACGGACTTCCGTTTGACAACTCGTTCGGCAACATCGGCGTGACGCTTTCGCAGCCATTGTTGAAAAATTTCTGGATTGATAGTACCCGGTTGACGATTCGCCTGGCTAAGAACCAGTTGAAAAATGACGAGCAGGGGGTGCGCCAGCAACTCATCACCTCCGTCACCGCCGTCATCGACGCCTATTACGAACTCATCTTTGCGCAGCAAAACGTCCAGGTGCAGCAACAGGCATTGGACCTGGCCCAAACGCAGCTCGACCAGGACAACCAGCGCGTGCAGATCGGCACGCTCGCCATCCTGAGTGTGCAACAGGATGAATCACAAGTGGCGCAGGCCAAAGCCAGCCTGATCGCAGCCCAAAGCACGCTCGATACGGATCAGAATGCCCTGAAAAATCTGCTCACCGACAGCTATGCCAAAACGCATGATGTGGACATCCAGCCCACCGCCGCACTGGAAGCCCCGCTGCAATCGTTCAATTTACAGGACAGTTGGGCGAAGGGCATGACTGAGCGCCCTGATTTGTTGCAAGCCCAGCTGAGTGTTGAACGGCAGGGCGTTCAATTGAAATTTGACCGCAACCAGCTCTTCCCCGAACTCGATTTGCTCGGCTCTTATGGCTTCAATGGCGCATCCAGGGAATACGACGGCACTTTCGACCAGGTCCGAGAGGGCAATGCTCCAAATTACTATTACGGCGCGCAGTTGAAGATGCCCTTGAGCAATGTTGGCCCGCGCAATACCTACAAATCCGACAAGGTGACGTTGCAGCAGTTGCTGCTGAAGCTCAAGCAACTGGAACAAAACATTCTGGTGGAGATTGACAACGCAGTGAAGCAGGCGCAATCCAAGTACGAAAGCGTGCAGGCCACGCGACAAGCGCGCATTTACGCCGAGGCCGCCCTCGATGCTGAGCAGAAAACCTACGCCGTCGGCAAGGCCACCACCTTCGAAGTGCTGACCTATCAAAACAACCTGACCACCGCCCGCTCGGCGGAAATCCGGGCGCTCGCCGATTACAACGAGGCGCTCGTCACCCTCGCGCAGCAGGAAGGTTCCACTTTGGAACAATACCACATCAACCTCGAGGCGAAGTAATCTCCTCCCGTCTTAAATCATAATCTTAATCCTGATCGTAATCTTTCCGGTTCCTCGACATGTTCAGTGAGATGTGTGTTTACGCTCGCCCTCACCCCGGCCCTCTGCCCCCGGGAGAGGGAGAAATGTTTGTCGCTTCTTTGAAACCTGTGACGGGTTTGGTCAAAGGGTGATCCATAAAAAAGAAACGGCCGAAAGCCATTTCCTCTCCCGGGAGAGCGGAAAAAGGTGAGGGCGGACGTTATCCCCGAGCAACCCGGGTGAACTGAACAGGCTTCACCAGAACTGCCAGGCGGGTTTCCACACGACCCACACGCCCAGCAGAAAATTCGTGATCGCATGCGCGGTCATCGCGTCGCCCAAACGATTCTTGCGCAGCACCAGCCATTGATACGCCATGCCGCACAAAATACCCGCCAGCCATTGAAAATGGGAAAAGCCAAACACGGCCGCCGTCGCAAAAAATGGCAGCGGCAGGAACCGGTTCAACGGCACAGACAGGAAATCCGGCCTGGCGAAGTAGCGATACAAAAACGAACGGTAAAAAACCTCCTCCAGCGGCGGAACGACCAGCGTGGAGCCGAGAATCCGCGTCCCAATCATCAGCCACGCCAGCGCCGCATTGTCGCCGAATTGCTTATGAGGATTCCAGACCACGCCGCTTGTCAAAAATTTCGGATAAAACGGGTCAAGCCCGACCCACAGGACAAACACGGCAATGCCGACGACGACTGCTTCCCAACTAAACGCCCAGCGCATTTCTGAAACCAGCGGGTGCATCTCCCAAATCAACCAGACGGCGACCAGCGTTTTGGCAAGGTAGAACCAGTAGGCCGACGCCGCGCCGAATTGACCCTGGCAAAACGTCAGCACGAGGAAAGCAACGAAAGGCGCCACGCGCGCCATCAAGGGCGAGGTCCCCAGGGTCTTTTTCAGGAAATGCACGCAGTACAATGGCGTGAATTTTATTGCCGACTCAAGCTTAGAACTCTGGTTTCAGTTTCGCTTTGCATTGTAAGATCGTCTTTCGAGATTGCCGTTACGCGGAATTCGCCCACGCGATCACCGATAAAAACCGTCCGGCCACTCACAATGGCACAGGGGCGCGCCGCATCGAATAAAATGCCTTGCAGTTTTGGTTCCGGCGGTTTCGGTGGAATCCTCACCACGCGGTTCGATCCTGGCGGAGAATTGGCAACGAGCGGCCGCGTGGTGGCAACCGCGTTCACCGGTCGATTCGTGGCCGCGGCCGCCAGCGGCACACTGGCCATCGCTGGTGCCTGTTTGGACAGGGATAATCCGATAAAAATTCCCGCGGCGGCGACCAGCAAAATACTCATCACTGGCGCCAGCCAGTTTCCATTTCCCGCCGCAGCGGGTTCAGCCGGCGGCAGCGGAGGTGAATTTGCCGGCGGATTTTGCGGCCGGGACTGTTTCACCTGCTTGAGCGCGTCGTTGATCAGGCTCATACGTGGATGTCTCCTTCGAGTTCGCGGATGGCCCGGCTGACCATCCGGTAGTTGATCCGTTCGGATTGCTCGACAAAACCGGCCAGCAGCGCCTTGTCACAAACGGCGTTGACCAGCCGCGGAATGCCGCCGC
The DNA here is from genome assembly GCA_035945675.1 of Verrucomicrobiia bacterium. GTDB lineage: Bacteria > Verrucomicrobiota > Verrucomicrobiia > Limisphaerales > UBA11358 > UBA11358. The sequence continues at coordinate 24,043 of DASZAB010000045.1, forward strand.
TGTAATGGAAGATGCGCCAGAACGCCGGTTGCGTGAATTGCGGCGCGCCATCGGCCCCGGCCAGCTCCAGCCGGTGCTGGACGTATTGACCGACTTCCACGCGCGTCAACGGTGCGAGATGATAACGCACCGTGATGCGCTGGCGCAGCTGGCGCAGGCGCGGGTTGTTCAGGCGGTCGCGCAATTCCGGCTGGCCGAGCAGGACAATCTGCAACAGCTTGCGGTCGTCCAGTTCGATGTTGGACAGCAGCCGCACCTGTTCCAGCAGGTCATCCGTCAAGTTCTGGGCCTCGTCGATGATGAGCACGCAATCCCGGCCGCTCTGCGCCTGGTTGAGCAGATGCTCGTTGATCGTCGCGATGGTTTCCAGGCGGTCGCGGCCCGACACGTTCAGGCCGAATTCGGCGGCGATGGCCCGCACCAGTTCCTCCGGGCTCATCACGGGATTGAGAATCAGCGCCGTGGAAAAGCGCCCGTCCAGCTGTTCAAGCAACGCGCGGCACAACGTCGTCTTGCCCGCGCCGACCTCGCCGGTCAGTTGGACGAAGCCTTTGCGCTCGCGGATGCCGTACAACAAATGATTGATCGCCTCGCGATGTTTCGTGCTGTGAAACAGGAAGCGCGGGTTCGGCGTGATATCGAATGGCGCCTGGGTCAGGCCGTAATAATCCAGATACATGCCCGGTTATCAGCAAAAACCGTGCTCACCCGGACAGGAAATTTAACCTTAAAAACAGCCTAATCGCGCAGGATTTTGCCTGCCGCCCGGACCAGGGCCTGGGCTTCCGCCGGCGTCCCGATGGTGACGCGCAAATATTTTTTCACCTCCGGAAAGCTGAACCAGCGGACCAGAATTCTTTGCGCGCGCAACCTCTGGAACCATTCGTGCGCCGTGAACCGCAAGGGCCGGACGAGAATGAAATTCGTCTGGCTCGGAAAAACCCGGAAGCCCAGTTTCGTCAACTCCCGGCCCAACCATTCGCGCGTGGCGATAACTTTTTTGAAGTTCGCGCGGTAGAATTTCAAGTCCTCCAGCGTCGCCCCGGCGCCTGTCTGGCCAAGGCCGTTTACGTTGTAGCTGTCGCGGATCTTGTGTAACGCCGCAATGAGGTCGCGATGGCCGACAAAATAGCCAACGCGCTGGAAGCACAGCGAGTACGCTTTGGAAAATGTCCGTGCCACGAGCACCTGTGAGTATTCCAACGCCAGCTTCATCGCGTTCTCCTCCGCGAAATCCACGTAGGCCTCGTCGAGAATGACCACCCCCTTCTGCGCGCGGCAAAGTTTCTCCAGTTCCGAGGTTTTGTAGCCGTGACCGCTCGGTGCATTGGGTGTCGTCACATAAGTCAGCGCCGCGTCGAACCTCCAGATCCCGTCGCGTTTCAATTCCGCCACACCGGGAAGGCTGAAATCCGGCTTGAGCGGCACGGGATTTTTCGCCGCCCCGTGCATATCCGCCAGCACCGGATACAGCGAATAACTCGGCGTGAAGTATTGGACAACTTCGGAGGGACGGACTCCGTGAGTCCCTGATTTTTTTTGGTTTGGGACTCGTCGAACTCGTCCGTCCGGAATCGGTTCCACAAACGCCCGCGTCGCCAGCGCCAGCAATTCGTCCGAGCCGTTGCCGACAATAATGTTGTCCGCATGGCAGCCATGCAGCCTGGCCAGCTTTTCGCGCAGCGTCTGTGCCGTCGGGTTTGGATACAACCGCAACCGTTCGTTCACCGCCGCCTTGACCGCCGCCAACACCGTCGGCGAAGGCGGATACGGATTCTCATTCGTGTTGAGCTTGATCAACCCCTTGATCTTTGGCTGCTCGCCATAGACGTAAGGCTTCAACTCGCGCACGAGCGGGCGGATTAATTGTTTCGGATTTGTCATTTTACACAACGAATTTCAGCGGAACGTCCATGCGCGGCCAGGCCTTCGAGTTCCGCGAATTTTTTCACGGCCGGCAGCGCTTTCTTGAGCGAAGTGCGGTTGTATTCCACCACGCTCGTGCGGCGTTGGAATTGGTCCACGGTCAGGCCGGCAAAGGATGTGCCCGCGCCGCCGGTGGGCAGCGTGTGGCTTGGGCCGGCCACATAATCGCCCAGCACCGTCGGCGAACATGAACCAAGGAAAATGGCGCCCGCCGTCAGGATACTTTCGGAAACCTTGCGTGGATTGCGCGCCATCACTTCGCAATGCTCCGGCGCCAGCCGGTTGGTCAGCGCCACGCCCTCGTCGAGCGATTTCACCTGAATGAGCCAGCCGTTGGCCTCGAGGGCGCGTTGGATGAATTCGCGCCGTGCGAGCCGGGGCGATTGTTTCGCAACTTCATCTTCGACGGCCTTCAAAATGTTCGCCGAGGTTGTGACCAGCCAGACGCGCTCGTGGCCGGAGCCGTGCTCGGCTTGTGCCAGCATGTCGGCGGCGATGAATTTTGGATTGGCCGTTTCATCCGCGAGCACGAGCAATTCGCTGGGACCGGGCAGCAAATCAATCGCGACGTGGCCGACGAGCAATCGCTTGGCCGCGACGACGTAGGCGTTGCCCGGACCAAAAATTTTCTGGACCCGGTGAATGGTATTTGTGCCGTAAGCCAGTGCGGCAATCGCCTGCGCCCCGCCGACGCGATAAATCTCCGTTGCGCCCGCCGCTCGCGCCGCAAACAGCAAGGCAGGGTTGATTGAGCCATCCCTGCCACACGGCGTGCAGACGACGATTTCCGGACAACCCGCGACCCTGGCCAGCGTAACCGTCATCAAGGCCGTCGAAACCAGCGGTGCCGTGCCGCCGGGAACATAAACACCCACGCGCTGGAACGGATCGAACTTCTCGCCGACACTCGCACCATGAGAATTCTTTGTCTGCCAGTTTTTTCGCACCGATTTTTTCGCGAAATTGGCAATATTTTTCTCCGCCTCAGCCACGGCGGCCCGCAGAGATTCATCGGCCTTGAGCGACGCGGCCATGAGTTCGGCCTGCGTCACGGCGAGCTGTTCGGTCGTGAGCTTCGCGCCGTCGAATTTTTCGGTGAATTCCAGCAACGCTTCGTCGCCGTGCAAATAAACGTCCTGCAGAATGGCGCGGGTGCGCTGTTCGATTTCCGGGTCGAACAGGTTGGAGGCCGCCGTCAGTTCGAGGAGTCTGGCGGCAAAATTCACGTCGGTGTGGCGAAGCACTTTCATAGGGGAACAGGCTAGGGAATAAACCAGGCAAAGTCAAAAGACGGACGGGGTATGTGCCGCCGTTTGGGGTTACCTGCAACCAGAGCGCGGGTTCTATGGCAACGACAATTTTACTATGGCCGCCGACGCTGCGGGCACATCCACGGCGCATCGGCCGGTGTGGTCCGGTGCCAGCGGCGTCCATTTGCCTTCCCAACCGTGGTCAGTGACGGAGGCGCCGCCGAGCGTCACACCGGTTTTAGCTGCCACATGGTTGTCCGGCGCACTCAGAAAAATCACCGCCGCGCCGGCCGGAATCCCCGGCGGCACAATGGTTACCTTCGCCGCCTTGGCGCCGGCACCGTGGCCCTTGTTAAGGATGGTGACAAACAGATTTTCGCCATCGCGCCTGGCGTAGGCGGTCAGATTGACGCCATCCGGATTGGAAATCGTGAGCGGCTCCACGCGCCCGTGTCCGCCCAGATTGAACGCCTTGATGGCGTATCCGATGGGATGAACGTCATAGCCCTGGTTCGAGGACCAAAACGTGGCGTACCAGCAGGACCGGTTTGCGCTGCCGGCGGCGACCTTGTCTCCGGTGTGAAAATTGACGCCGCTGGCGCCGTGGGCGGCCCACCAGTCCAAAAAATCCAGGCCCCACAATGCCGAGGCAAAGGTATTGCTGATGTCTTTTGCGCCGCCGTTGTAAAAATTGTTGGCTTCTTCCAGCCGGAACCGCAGACCGTTTGACAACGCCGCCGGCACAAACGAATGCCACAGGCCGCGGTATTCATTCTGCAATTGGGGGGACAGCATTTTGTCCTGCCCCGCGGCCAGGTCCGTCGCCAGCATGCCGTTGCCGCACGGATAATCGTGCTGGGCGATGAACGCCATGGGCTCCGATTTGCCAAAGTCATTGGCGAAATCGCGCGACCAAACAGGAGAACCGCCTGCGCTCGGCCCGCAGAACTGTGCGTCCGGCACTTCCGTTATGATGGCGGCGGCGTATTTTTTCCACTCGTCGCGGTAGGCGGAATAGGATTTGAAATAAAAGTTCGGCTCGTTGCCGATGGCAAAGCAGGCGAGTTGCGGCCGGTACCGCAGCGCGAGGTATTTGGCGATCGCGGCGTCGTTGGTAATGCTGCCATCGCGCAGACGCAGGGTGTAAATCACCCTCACGTCCGCCGCCCGGGCAAAAGCGAACAGGCTGTCAATGTCCACCGGGCCGGGAATCGGAACCCCCGGGCGGTCGGCGGTGTTTCCGCCGACGCGCAAGGTTTTGATGCCAAGGGTCTGGAACAAGGTGATGAGCGGCCGGTTGGCCGGGCTGAACAGGTATTTTCCATTGGCATCGGGCAGAATGCTTTGCGTTTCAAAACTCAAGCCGGTGAAGTCGGCCGGAACCTCCAAGCCGGGAACTTTTGAAGCGGCCACGGTTACGGTGACGGGGGATTGCGCCAGTGCCGCTCCTTCCAAAAGAGAGCCAAGGCAACCCAGACTGAGAATCATTTTTATTTTGTCCATGAATGTTTTTCTGTGTCCAACCTTGTGGCGGTTCCCGACTTTGGAGTAAATTCATCTCATGCGCAATCCTATCATTGCTGCGCTGGATGTGCCGAACGCCGAGGCGGCCATGGAATTGGCCAAAAAAATCGCCCCGGCCGTCGGCGGCTTCAAAATCGGGGGTGAATTGTTCACGGCCGCCGGGCCGGACATCGTGCGCCGGATTCGCGCGACGGGCGCGGCGGTGTTTCTGGATTTGAAATTTCACGATATTCCCAACACGGTGGCCGGGGCGGTGGCTTCCGCGGTGCGGCTCGACGTACAGATGCTTACCGTCCATGCCGCGGGCGGGGTGGACATGCTCAAGGCCGCCGAACAAGCCGCGCAGGAGACTGCCTGGCAGCTTGGCCATGCGCCGCCGCTGGTGCTGGGCGTGACCGTGTTGACGAGCCTCGACAGCCAGGCGTTGAGCGAGATCGGCCTTGACCCGAATGTCAGCCGCCAGGTGCGCCGGCTGGCCAACATGGCCGCCAAAGCCGGATTGCGCGGCCTCGTTTGTTCCCCGCTGGAAGTGTCCGAACTCCGGCAGATACTGACCGCCGGCGTCCAACTGGTCACCCCCGGTGTCCGTCCGGAAACGCATCCCGCCGACGACCAAAAGCGCACGCTCACGCCGCGCGAAGCCATTGCGGCCGGGGCCAACTGGCTGGTGATTGGCCGGCCCATTTATGCCGCGCCCGATCCGCGCGTCGCGGCGGAGAAAATTCTGGAATCGTTGGCGCAAATCAGGCATCTGGCCTGATTCGGTCTCTGAATTCGAAGACAAGCTGGAAGCCCATCCTGTTTTAAACCACGTCAGCCGACAAATTTCTTCGCCGCGATGCTGGCGTTGTGGCCGCCGAAGCCGAAGGAATTGTTGATCACCGCGTTGATTTTCATCTCGCGCGCGGTATTGGGCACATAATCCAGGTCGCATTCCGGATCCGGCACCTCGTAATTGATGGTCGGCGGGGCAATCCCGTGCTTGATGGCCAGCGCGCAAACCGCCATTTCCACCGCACCGGCCGCGCCGAGCATGTGGCCCGTCGCGCCCTTGGTGGAGCTGACGGCGATTTTTTTCGCATGGACGCCAAAAACGGTCTTGATGGCCTGCGTTTCACAAGCATCCCCCTGCGGGGTGGAAGTGCCGTGGGCGTTGATGTAGGAAATGTCCTCGATTTTCAACCGGCCGTTGTTCAAGGCCATCTTCATGCAACGCACGGCGCCTTCGCCGTCGGGCGCCGGCGCGGTCAAATGGTAGGCGTCGGCGGTGTTGCCGTAGCCGACGACTTCGCAATAAATTTTTGCGCCGCGTTTCCGGGCGCGCTCCAATTCTTCGAGCACAATCACACCGGCGCCTTCGCCCATGATGAAACCGTCGCGTTCCCTGTCAAAGGGGCGGGAAGCATGTTTAGGATCGTGGTTGCGCCGGCTCATCGCCTTCATCGCACAAAAGCCGCCGATGCCGATGGGCACGATGGCGGCCTCCGCGCCGCCCGCGAACATGATCTGCGCGTCACCCATTTTGATGGCCCGCCAGGCTTCGCCGATGGCGTGGTTGGCCGTGGCACAGGCTGAGCAGGTGGCAAAGTTGGGACCGCGCAAATCGTAGAACATCGAGAACAGACCCGAAGCCATATTGCTGATGAGCATCGGGATCATGAAGGGCGAAAGCCGGCCCGGACCGCGATCGCGCAAAATTTCGAGCTGCCCGGTGGTGGTGGACAAGCCGCCGATGCCCGAACCGATGATAACCCCGATCTCGTCGCGGTTTTCTTTGTCCAGGTCGAGGCCGGAATCGAGCAGCGCCTGATGCCCTGCATAAACGCCGAATTGTGAATACCGGTCCGTGCGCCGGATTTCCTTCGGCGACGGGAATGCGGGCGTGGGGTCAAAGTGCTTCACCTCGCCGGCGATTTGCGTGTCAAACGGCGACGGATCAAAGGAATGAATCCGATCGATGCCGCACTGGCCGGCGATCAGATGCTTCCAAAAAACGTCGGGGCGATGTCCCAGTGGCGTCACCACACCAAGGCCGGTGATGACGACACGGCGATCTGTGCCATTGCTTACCATAAAATTCAAAGGGGGCAGTTCAAGCTGGATTCAGCCGAAACTGCCCCGAAGCACTCAAAGTCGCAACTATTTTTGCTGGTGTTCCTCGATATATTTGACCACGTCGCCAACCGTCAGGAGTTTTTCCGCCTGTTCATCCGGCACTTCGATGCCGAACTCCTCCTCCAGCGCCATGATCAACTCGACCGTATCGAGCGAGTCCGCGCCGAGGTCTTCGATGAACTTGGCCTCCGGGGTGACTTGGTCCGGCTTGACGCCGAGTTGTTCAACAATGATGTCCCTTACGCGTTGGTCTATAGGTTTGTCAGCCATAAATTAAATTTTGCCCTGTCTCTATGCCATGAATGGCCAAATCGTCAAGCCCCAATCACAAAATTCTTCTTCGCCCAAATTGCTGAATCGGCGCTGGCCAGGCTGCCTTCACATCACCATGCCGCCATCCACGGCCAGGACCTGCCCCGTAATATAGCGGGCCGCCGGGCTGGCCAGGAACACCGCCGCACCGGCAATGTCGTCGGGCTGGCCAAAATTGCCCAGCGGAATTTGCCTGAGCACCCCGGCGCGGAGTTCTTCCTTCAACAACGCGGTCATGTCCGTTTCGATGAATCCCGGAGCCAGGACGTTAACGGTGATGCTGCGCGACGCCAGTTCCCGCGCCACCGATTTCGTGAAACCAATCAGCCCCGCCTTGCTCGCGGCGTAATTGCTCTGGCCGGCGTTGCCGATAAGGCCGATGACCGAGGCCACGTTGATGATCCGGCCTGAACGTTGCTTGATCATTGCGCGGCTGAACGCCTTGGTGACCAGAAAGGCGCCCTTCAAATTTGTGTTCAACACCGCGTCCCACTCGGCGTCGCTCATGCGCATGAGCAGATTATCCCGCGTAACGCCGGCGTTGTTCACCAGAATGTCCACCCGGCCGCACTCGGCCAGAATTTTCCCGGCGGCGGCATTGACGGCAGCGGCATCGGCCACGTCCACGGCATAGGCCCAGGCTTTGCGGCCCAGCGCACGGATTTCCGCGGCCACCCTTTCGGAATTCTCCTGCGTGCGCGAAACGCAGGCCACGTCCGCGCCTTCGGCGGCGAATTTCAATGCGATGGCCCGGCCGATGCCCCGGCCCGCACCGGTAACGACGGCGATTTGGTTCTCAAGCTGGCTCATATTGTAGTCAGTGGTTCGTGGTCAGCAGTCAGTAGTGAACAACCGGAACCAACCGAATGCGATTGCTACTGACCACTGACGAAGGACTAATGACTCGCCAGGACTTTTACCGTCGCTCCCAGACTCGCCACATCCGCCACGTTCAACATTTGCGCATTTTTGTCAATCCTCTTCATGAAACCGCTCAAGGCCGTGCCCGGACCGAGTTCAATAAAGCGCGTGAAGTCCTGGGCCAGCAGCGTGCGCAGGGATTGTTCCCAGACCACCGAAGAGGTGACCTGCTCAACCAGCCGTTCCCGGATGCCGCTCGGCCGGCCGTGGGGCAGGGCGGTCACGTTCGAGATCACCGGCACCACCGGCGACGAAATATTAATTTTCTCCAGTTCGGCCTTCAGTTTCGGCTGGGCACTCGCCATGAGTGGCGAGTGATACGCACCGGCGACCGGCAACGGAATCGCACGTTTGGCGCCTTTGGCCTTGGCCAGCTCGACCGCCTTGGCGATTTTGTCCGTTTCGCCGGAAATCACCAGTTGACCGGGACAATTCAAATTTGCCAGCACCACGCCGGCTTCGGCGCAGACTTCCCGTGTGGGCGCTTCACCCAAGCCGATGACCGCGGCCATGCCGCCCCGGGTGGCGTCGCAGGCTTCCTGCATAAAACGGCCGCGCTGGCGCACCACGCGCAGGCCGTCCTCGAAGCTCATCGCGCCGGCCGCGGCGAGCGCCGTGAATTCGCCGAGCGACAGCCCGGCGGTGGCACTAAATTCCAGCGCCGGCACGTGTTCCTTGAGCAGTTCCAGCGCGACCCAACTCACCAGAAAAATGCCCGGCTGCGCATTTTCGGTTTTAAGCAACTCAGGTTCCGGGCCGTCGAAACAAACGGAGGCGAGGCCGTAGCCGAGCGCGGCGTTGGCGCGGTCGAACCAGGTTTTGGCCGAGGGAAACTTTTCGGCAAGGTCTTTGCCCATGCCAACGGCTTGCGCCCCCTGGCCGGCAAACAGCAATGCGGTTTTACTCATAGAGTCCGCAAACTAAACACCAATTTGTGCCGTGACAAAAGCAGAGATTTTGCTATTGGCGTTGATAGGTCCCCATGAGCTGTCCTTGCGCCAGGACATGGCTTTCCATCGCCTTGAGCAACTCCCGCCTGGTCGCGCCCGCTTTCAGACTGAGGACCGTATCGAGCGCATAAATCTTAAAGAAATAGCGATGCGGTTTGCCGGGCGGCGGGCAGGGACCGCCATAGCCAGTCTCGCGAAAATCGTTGACACCCTGTTTCGAGCCGTCAGGAAGTTCCGGCGATGGCGGTCTATTCTCGGCGAGCGCGGTTGCGGCAGGCGGCAGGTTGTAGATTACCCAATGCACCCACGTGCCCATCGGCGCGTCGGGATCTTCGGCAATGAGTGCAAAACTTTTGGTGCCGGCAGGCGCGTTGGCCCATTGCAATGGCGGCGACACATTCGGTCCGGCGCAGGTATATTTGTCAGGCACCGGCCGGCCTTCCGTAAATGCAGTGCTGGTGATCTGGATGCTCATCGCTGGCTCCTTTGCGGTTTGGGTGTCATCCGCGCAACTGGCCGCAACCAGACTGAACCAGGCCGCGGCAAACCAGAAACTCGTTCGCGCGTTCATGCCTTGATTCTGGCGCGTGCGCGCCACTTGTTCAAGCGTGTCGTTTCAGTTTAAGCTGGCCGCGTGACCGTCCTCGAGGCGATTCAGAAAAGCACGGAGTTTCTGGCCAAAAAAGGCGTCGAATCACCGCGCCTGCAAACCGAATTGCTGCTCGCGCATCTCCTCAAGCTGCCGCGCATGAAATTGTATCTGAATTTCGAACGCGCGCTCACCCCGATGGAAACGGGCGCGCTGCGCGAATTCATCCAGCGCCGCGGCCGGCGCGTACCGCTTCAGCATATCATCGGTTCCACCTCGTTTTGCGGACTGGAAATTGCCGTGAACCGCCATGCGCTCATTCCACGGCCCGAAACGGAATTGCTCGCCGAAGAAGGCTGGAGCTTCCTCTCAACTCTCAACTCTCGACCCTCAACTGCTTTAGACCTTGGCACCGGCACCGGCTGCATCGCGATCGCGCTGGCAGCAAAATGCCCGGAGGCGAAAATCACGGCCACCGATATTTCGGCGGATACGCTGGTGTTGGCGGGGGAAAATGCGGCCAGGAACGGCGTCGCCGAAAGAATTGAATTCCGGAAAGGTGACGGCTTCGCGGCACTCCCGGTTGACGCGCGATTCGATTTGATGATCAGTAATCCGCCCTACATTCCCTCCGCCGAAATCGCCACGCTCCAGCCGGAAGTACGCGATTTTGATCCGCCCGCGGCACTGGATGGTGGTGTGGATGGGCTGGATTTTTATCGCAGGTTTTCGGCACAAGCCGGGCCGTTTCTGAAACCGGATGGCAAAATGATGCTGGAATTCGGCGACGGCCAGGCCGGAGCAATCCGGGAGATTTTTGAAAACGAAAAGTGGATTGTGGAGGCGCTGAAGGAGGACTACTCTCATCGCGCCAGAATTTTGATTGCCAAATCGTCCTCGTCGTCCTCGTAATCGGAAATGCGAGAACGAGAACGAGAACGAGAACGAGAACGAGAACGAGAACGAGGAGGACAGAAAAATCATGGAAAGTTTTTTGATCAAAGGCGGCGTGCCGTTGCATGGCGAAGTGGCCATCAGCGGCAGCAAGAATGCCGCGCTGCCTGTCATGGCGGCAGCGCTGCTGACCGAGGAACCGTGTGTCATCCGGCGCGTGCCGGATTTGAGCGACACCCGGTTCATGGCGCGGATTCTCGAATCACTCGGAGCGGCGACGAAGCTTGAGCGCGGCACGTTGACCGTTCACGCGCAAAAAATCCGCGGTTACGCCGATTACGAACTCGTCCGCAAAATGCGCGGCTCGATCTGCATCATGGGACCCCTGCTGGGGCGGTTGAAGCAGGCGCGGGTCTCGCTGCCCGGCGGCTGCGTCATCGGCGCGCGGCCCATCAATCTGCACCTGAAAGGGTTCGAGGCGCTGGGCGCCAAAATTAAAATTGAGGGTGGCTACGTTGAGGCCGCGGCGAGGCACCTGGGCGGAACCATCCTGTTTCTCGGCGGCCGCGCCGGTTCAACCGTGCTCGGCACGGCCAACCTGATGATGGCGGCGACGCTGGCCGCGGGGGTGACGGTCATTGAAAGCGCGGCGTGCGAACCGGAAGTCGTTGATTTGGCCAGATTTTTGACGGCCATGGGTGCGAAAATTTCAGGCGCGGGCAGCCCGACCATCACCATCACCGGTGTCAGGAAACTACACGGCACGGAGCATGAAGTCATTCCCGACCGGATTGAAGCGGCAACTTTTGCCATCGCCGCCGCCGCCACGAACGGCGAGGTGACCCTGAAAGGCGCCCGGGCGGACCATCTGCATGCCATGACGGACAAGTTGAACGAGGCGGGTGTGACCGTGGAACGCCGCGGGGAGAATCTGCGCGCGCGCCGGCGCGCCGCATTAAAGGCCGTGGACGTCACCACGTTGCCGTACCCGGGTTTTCCGACCGACGTGCAGGCGCAGATGATGTCGCTGCTGACGCTGGCGTCGGGCATCAGCATCATTACGGAACGGATTTTTGAATCGCGATTCATGCACGTCAGCGAACTGGCGCGGCTGGGCGCGGACATTGAAATCGAGGGGCCGAGCGCCATCGTCAAAGGCGGGCGGCCCTTGAGCGGCGCGCCGGTGATGGCCAGCGATTTGCGCGCGTCGGCGGCGCTGGTAATTGCCGGACTGGCGGCCAAAGGAACGACCCAGGTGAACCGCATCTACCACCTGGATCGCGGGTACGAGGGAATGGACGCAAAGCTGCGAAAACTCGGCGCGCGGATTCAACGTGTAGAAGAATGAAAAACTATGAACGCCAATGCTCTAAACATTCCGAAAACCAAGCTACCAAGCAAACGAGAGGCACGTGCGGCACGTGCTTCCGCTTTAATATTTCTCGTTGTGGCAATCCTGTCTTTGGTCTTTTGCATTAAGTGGTATGTTCAAAGCGATTGGCTCAAACCCGGAGCGGCAATCAATCTAGATATAGTTAGCGCTATGAGAGGGATGATTAGGGTGGCGACCTTTGTAATAATCCCAGCACTGTCAATTTTGTTAATTTTGAGTTCGCGTTTGATCTGGAAATTATCCAACTGCTTGGGTGGCGATAAACGCTCCAACGTGAGTTAAAAAGCGCGTCGCGGAAACGTAATTGGCAGGGACGACCTGCCGGTCGTCCGAAGCCGCGCAGCAGCGCGGCCCTACCAATTTTTATTCCCCACAAAGCAAAAAGGCGCCACGAGCAGCCGTTGGCGCAGGTGAGGCAAAGCTCACCCGCGCAAATGGCTGCCCGTGCGCCCGTGCCCCACTTTAAGCCGGTGCGACGAGTTCATACGCCGAGCAGTTCGCGGCTGCTTTCATAGATGCGCGCCTGGCGTTCGGTCTGGCGCAGCGCCGCCGCGGCTTTTTCCTCGAACAACACCGGAAACACCAGCAGCGGGTAAAGGGTCACCCAGGCCAGTGCCGCGGCTTCATTGGCCGCCCGCCGCAGCGGGGTGTTCAACTCCGGGCGGGTCAGCCCGGCCAGTTGCAGCGTGAGCAACTGGTTTTTCAGCCGCTCGAACTCATTTTCCCGCGTGGCCCGGAACGGCGCCGGGGGTCCCGGCCGCAGTTCGAACCGTGTTTCGGGGACGAATCGGGTCGCCACCCGCCTGCGTGGCCCAAGCCACTCCGGCGCGGCGAAGGCCCGTGTTTGGTTTTTGTTCATATTTTATCCTTTCGTTACCGTTTGGTTCAATAAGCAGAAAACCCGCGATTGACTTGGCAATCGCGGGTTTTCCGAAAATCTATGGTTGCTTTTACCTTTTCATTCCCACGATGCCAAAACCAAAGCAATTACGCTGCCAAATGGACATGCCACCATCGGCCGGCGCGTGTTTCAGTGTTTGAACAAACGTGTCTTTCATTTTCAACGCCCGAAAGAAACACCATTTTGGGGTGTTTGTCAAAGAAATTTTTGTGCCGCAAATCCTGCTTCTCCGGGCTTGTCGGCGGGCAGGGCGGTGGTAGATTTACTCCAGCATGAGCGAAAAACCCCTGCGCATGGTCACATGCAGCTGGTGCGAGACCAAGGTCTTCATCCCCGGCGATTTGGCTCCGCTCGCCACCGTACCCTGCACCAAATGCGGGCATCCGATCATGATGCCGATGCAGTTGCGGCAGTTTGAATTGCGCGCGGTCATTGGCTCGGGCGGCATGGGCAACGTTTATCGCGCTTGGGACACGACGCTGGAACGCATGGTGGCGGTGAAATTGATGAAGAAAGAGTTGCTCGAAGATGAGAAGGCGCGGGAAAGTTTCTACCGGGAAGCGCGCGCCTGTGCCCGCCTCAATCATACGAATATCGTCCACATCTATACGTTCGACGAGGCCGAAGGCCAGTACTATCTGGTTATGGAACTGGCCGACCGCGGCAGTCTGGATCAGCGCATCGAGAAATTGCACGCACTGCCGGAACTCGACGTACTGGACATCGGCATCAAAATCGCCTCCGCGCTCGACATGGCGCTCAAACACGATTTGCTCCACCGGGACATCAAGCCGGGTAACATCCTGTTCAACGCCGATCACGAGCCGAAACTGGTGGATTTTGGCCTCGCGCAAAAAACCGACGCCGAACAGGAATCGGACGATGTGACCTGGGGCACGCCGTACTATGTCGCGCCGGAAAAAATCAAACGCGAGCCGGAAACGTTTTTGTCCGACATGTACAGCCTGGGCGCGACGCTCTATCACGCACTGATCGGGCGGGTTCCGTTTGACGCCCCGACGGCCGAGGAGGTGATTATCGCCCAGGTACAAACGGCGTTGACACCGCCCAACCTGGCCGTGCCCGAAATCACGCAGCCCACCAGCGATGCGCTGACGCGGGCTCTGGCCAAAGATCCGGGGGCCCGGTTTTTAAGCTACGACGAATTCCGCATGGCGCTTGAAGCGGCGCGCAGCCAGTTGCTGGTGAAACAATATCAAGGAGTGCCGCAAAAAGCCAAGAGCCTGACCAGCTGGTGGAAGCGATAATAAAAAAGCGGGCGTTGCCGCCCGCTGGAAGCGTATCAGGGAGTCAGATTAATTCTCGTTTGAATTTTCCGGCTTCGGTTTTTCCTCGGTCTTGGCGCCGAAATGCACGGTCACGGCTTCAAGTTTGCCGGCCTCGGTCTTTTTGTAGGTCCCGCGCACCGGTTCGCCCACCTTGCCGTCCGACAAGGCCGCCGGCTCGCCGTTATTAAAAATTTTCGTGTCGGCGGTGATTTCGAAGGTCCGCGCGCCCACCTTCAAGGTCATGGCGCTGGTGTCCACGGCCCCGATCTTTCCATGAAACGGAATGCTTCCATGTTTGGCCGGCTTGGGATTGGTGGTTTGATCTGACGACGCCGGCGCGTTTTTAACGTTCGCGTCTTGAGCATGAGCCAACACAGGCACCGCCAGCAACCCGGCGGTGAACAGACTTAAGACCATGACTTTGGAGATATGATTTTTCATAGGTTTATAAGTGTATTTGGTTTGTTTACTGCGTTGAAACAGTCCCAAGAATAACCGGTTGACCCAGCCAAACCAACAACTATTTACCACGCTCCTTCGGTCAAAAGCTCGGTGATATTTCGTGCCAAATCCTGCGTCAGCAAGGGAAGCGCCTGCCGTTCCGCGTCCGCCAAATCGCTGCCCACATGCACCAACGTGTCGCCATGCACGTCCTTGCTGAGCAGCACCTTGCCGGTGCTGCGTTCGCGTGCCGTGACGTGCGCGGTAATCGCCACGCGATAATCCTGCGGCGTGGCCACGTCCGCACTCAGAAAGCTCAAGCCTTCGCGGTCGTAACGCGTGATGACGCCGGTCACGACCACATCGCCGGGTTCCCGCGCGGCCAGATGATAAGTGCCGTCGGTTTGCAGTTCCTCGCGCAACGCCCGGGTCAGTGCATCGCCCAGACGCGGTTGCAGGGTTTGGTTGTTGAAGGGCAGGACTTCAATGGATTTTTCGCCGGCCATCGCGCCGTTGACGGGGCCCAGATGATAACCGGCGCAGCCAGCCAGGAACAGGGCCACAACCAGGGCGGCGGGGAACAGGAGCCGGCGCATCTCAGTCGGTGGCCGCCTGCAGGCGCGGCTTGAGCACTTCAATGCGCTGGCGGGCCAGGGCGGCATAGCGTGAATTGGGATCCAGTTGCAGCACCTCGTTGTAATAGATCACCGCGCCATCCCACTTTTTGCTGTGCTCGTAAAATTGCGCGATCTTGAAATTGCCCTGCACCTGCTGGGACTTGAGCATGGTGATGATCCGTTGCGCCTGTGGCGCGCGCCGGTCGTCAGGGAAAAGCGTAGTGAAATCAGTAAACGTCGCAATGGCCTGGGCGGCGGTGTTCTGATCATATTCGGCGGTGGCCGCTTCTTTCGCGTACGAAATGCCTTCCCGATACAATGCGTCGGCGACAATCACCGGCTGGTTTTGATAACGGTCCGCGGCGGTTTCGTAGGCTTTCACCGCCGCCGGATAATCCTTCTGTATTTCGCGGGCGGCGCCGATGCGCAACTGGGCGTGGGGAGCGACATCGCTGTAAGGGCCGCTCTGGACAATCTTGCCGAACATGTCCGCCGGTTGATCCATGGAAGGCGGATAGGGGATGTAACCCCAGAGTTTGGGCCATTCACCCAGGAGAAAGCGTCGGGCAATGGCGTATTGACGCCAAAGCACATCCTCATATTCCGCGCTCTTGGGATATTGTTCGACGATCACCTGATAGGCTGCGAAGGCCATTTCATCCCTGCCCTTTTCCTCCAGGCAACAGCCGACCAGGTATTGCGCGTGAGGGGCATAATCCGAAAGCGGCCACACCTTGACGACGCGATACGCGGCCCGGAGCGCGAGGTTGTAGTCATGGACCTTGAAGGCCTGCTCCGCCACATCCAGTTGGTCCTTGGCGCGCGTGCGCTGCCAGCCGGCCGTGGTGCCAAACGGTTCGTAATACCATCCTTCACCCGGGGTATAAATCAACGGCGCCGGCGAGCGAAACGGAAACAGCGCCACGCTCACAACCACGGCCAGCAGCAAGATAATCCGGCGATTCATACGGCGACACTACCCGTCTAAAATCGGCAAGTCAAGGCAGGCTCCGGGTGCCGGCAGCTAAAATCCGCCGGGGATTTTTTGACATGCGCAAATCCCCCGGCCATGACGCCCGGGCAAACCGTGGACAGAATCGAAATAATGATAATGACGCACAAAAGTTCCGGCAGGCTCCAGCCGCGCTGCGATTCACGTTTTTCATAAACGCGCCGCGACCGCGTTCAACCGCGGTAAACAATCAACACGCCAAAATCCGACAATGTCTTTTGTGAAGCGATGTCCACGTAGGTGTAATTGACAGTGTGAACGCCGATCAGATTGCCCTCGCCGACTTCATTCAGAAACTCCGTCACCTTGTCATCAAACCGGTCGTGGCCGGATTCAAAGCAGGTGGCGTGGCGAATCGTGTGGAGGCGGATTTTTTTATTGGCGCCTTTGGTCACCGTTTCCAACGGCGCTTCGCTCGCCTTGATCAGCAACTCGCTGGGCTTGTCGCGCACCGGCACTTTCAGGTGCTTTTCGACCTTGGCGGCGGCCGACGCGGCGATGGGGTTGACCGGTTGGCCGGTCAGGGGAGCCACTTCCGGCGCGGGTTTGGTCGATTGCCGTGGAATGGTGATGGTTTCACCGCACGCCGGGCAGTCGATTTCCGTGCCCGCCCCGGCGCTGTCCACCACCAGTTCCTGCTGGCAATTAGGGCAGTCAAAAATGATGTCCATAATCGGTAATGGGTTGACGACGAAGTCAGATTAGACCTGTGCCTTTTTTAAACCAACAAAAAAATCCGGGTCATTCCCATTCAATTGTCCCGGGCGGTTTGCTGGTGATGTCAAACACGCAACGATTCACGCCTTTGACTTCGTTGATGATGCGGCTGGCGAGCTTTTCCAGCAAGGCATACGGCAGCTTCACCCAGTCCGCCGTCATGCCGTCCTGGGATTCCACGGCGCGAATCGCTATCGTATAGTCATAAGTCCGTTCATCGCCCATCACGCCCACGCTGCGAACCGGCAGCAGCACGGCAAAGCTTTGCCAGATTTTGTAGTACCAGCCGCTGCTTTTCATCTCGTTGACGACGATGGCATCCGCGTTGCGCAAAATGCTCAACCGTTCCGGCGTGATTTCACCGAGGATACGCACTGCCAGGCCCGGGCCGGGAAACGGCTGGCGGAAGACCATTTCCCGCGGCAGACCCAGCTCGAGTCCCAGCCGGCGGACTTCATCCTTGAACAGACATTTCAGCGGCTCGACCAGTTGAAACTTCATTTTCTTTGGCAGGCCGCCGACGTTATGATGGCTCTTGATCATCGCCGCCGGATTGCCGGCAATGGGAATCGATTCGATCACGTCGGGGTAAAGCGTGCCTTGCGCCAGAAACTTTGCCTTCCCGGCGCGGCGGGTGGCCGCGGTGAAAACTTCAATGAATGTCCGGCCGATGATTTTCCGTTTGCGTTCCGGGTCGGTCACACCCTTGAGCCGCCGCAAAAACAGCTTGGAGGTGTTTTCATACTGTAATTTGAGCTTGAAATGCCGCCCGAAAACCTCGCGCACAACTTCCGCCTCTCGGCCGCGCAACACGCCGTTATTGACGAAAATACAGGTGAGCTGCGCGCCAATGGCCTTGTGAATCAGCGCCGCCGCAACGCTTGAGTCCACGCCGCCGCTGAGCCCCAGAATGACCTTCTCCTTGCCAACCTGGGCCCGAATCTGGGCAACGGCCTGTTCGACGTAATTCCGCATGGTCCATTGTTTGCCACAGCCGCAAATCCGGTGGACAAAATTGGTGATGATTTCCCGCCCGCGCGGCGTGTGGACGACTTCCGGATGAAATTGCAGGCCGAAAAATTTCCGGGCGCGATTTTCAATCGCCGCAAATTCGGAATTCTCCGTTACGGCGACCGGCTTGAAATGGCGCGGTAATTTCGTGAGCTTGTCGCCGTGTGAATTCCACACCTGCAACTTCCCGGGCAAATTTTTGAACAGGGCACACGCCGGATCCTTCACCCGGAGCGTGCCCTTGCCATATTCGCGTTTCCGGCCTTTCTCAACGCGGCCGCCGAGGAATTGTGCGAACAATTGCACGCCGTAGCAAATCCCCAGAACGGGAACACCCAGTTCAAAAATCCTCCGGTCGGGCAGCGGCGCATCGGGCGCATAGACGCTGTTGGGGCCGCCGGACAAAATGAGGCCGCGCGGCTTGAGCTTTGCGAGTTCGCGCGCGGGAGTGTCGTAGCGCAGAATTTGTGAATAGACATTGCACTCGCGAACGCGGCGCGCGATGACCTGAGTGTATTGCGACCCGAAGTCCAAAATGACAATTTGTTCACGTATCATCGGAACGAGCCTGGATTCATGCCTGTGAACGGCAGGTTTTACGAGAAAAAAATGGCGGTACTTCCTGCAAACAGGCTAAACTTTCCCGATTAACCATCCCAACACATGCAAGATCTCAAGTCGCTTCACGAAGCCATCCTCCATGGCGATGTCAAAACCGCCAAATCCGTCACCGAGCAAGCCATCCAGGACGGGGTGGATCCCATGAAATTGATTCAGGATTACATGATGCCCGCGATGTGCGAAGCGGGGCAGCGTTTCGAATGCAACGAATACTTTGTCCCCGAACTGCTGTTGTCCGCCCGGGCGATGAAAGTCGCGCTGGAACCGGTGCGCCCCTTGCTGGCGGCGGGCGGGGTG
Source organism: Verrucomicrobiia bacterium (assembly GCA_035945675.1). Taxonomy (GTDB): domain Bacteria; phylum Verrucomicrobiota; class Verrucomicrobiia; order Limisphaerales; family UBA11358; genus UBA11358. The sequence goes on from DASZAB010000045.1 coordinate 42,823, forward strand.
CAGCCGGCGGGCCGGGTGGTCATCGGCACGGTCAAAGGTGATTTGCACGACATCGGCAAGAACCTTGTGACGGCCATGCTTGAAGGCGGCGGCTTCGAGGTGACCGACCTCGGGGTGAACATCACGCCCGAACAATTCGTCGCGGCGATTAATCAGAAAAACCCGCAAATCCTGGCCTTGTCCGCACTTTTAACCACGACCATGCCCGCCATGAAAGACACGGTCGAGGCCCTCAAGAAAGCCGGCGTTCGCGACCGGGTGAAGGTGCTCGTGGGCGGAGCGCCCATTACGCAGCGATTTGCCGATGAAATCGGCGCCGACGGTTATGGCGAGAGCGCGGCGGTGGCAGCCAGTCTGGCCAAACGAGTAATGGCTTGAATCAAGCGGCCTTCGGAATGAGTGCGGCAGATTTTACCGCCGCAAAAAACGCGTCCAGATTGTCGAGCGGCGGGCCGGCCGGCAGGTCGCGCCCGGAGAAAAGCACAAAATTTCGATGGCCCGCCGTGGCCGCTAGCAAGTCGGTGGTACGCAGCCTCACTTCATCGGCGGCCAATTGGCGGAAGACACCCGCTGGATCAAGATTCCCGCATAACACCACGTCGTAGCTGACCGCGTCTCTCACACGCGCATGCGTAAGTGCCAGACCGGGATAAACTGCAATGGGTATGGCAATGCGCCGTGCCGATCCAAGGACAAACACATTGAAACGATTCTCCCCGTTCACAGGAAATGTGAGGCACTCTTTGCCCGCGAACGGCGAATTTTACGAAAAAAATGGCGATTTCATCAGGTTGAAAATCTTGCCGTTGCCCAGGATGCGCGGTTGCGTTATAAGGCGGGTATGACGGTTTATGGGCAAAGCGGCTGCGTTCGCGCACATGGCGGGCGCTGCGGAGCGCCTTCCGCCAGGTCGGGCTTTTCGCTCGTTGAGTTGATCATCGTGCTGGCACTGATGATCATCCTTACCGTCATGATGTGGGGATTCACGTCGGAAAGTCACCAGCACGCGGCGCAACGGGCTTGCCGGCAAAATCTGGAGAAGATTTACGTGGCGCTGCAAATTTACGCCAATGATTTCAACGGCAAACTGCCGGACAGTACCAACGCCACCCGATCCGAAGAGCCGTTGAGCCGGTTGGTGCCGCGTTACACCGCGGACACGTCCATTTTTATCTGCCCCGGCAGCAAGGATTCGCCGCTGCCGTCGGGCGTGTCGTTTGCCAACCGCAAAATCAGCTATGCCTACTACCTGGGACAACGCCTAGGCGACGCGCGACAACCGCTGATGTCCGATTGGCAGGTCAATCCGCTGCCGAAGAAGGCCGGCGACCTGGTATTTTCCGCCACGGGCAAGCCGCCGGGCAACAATCATTACAAGTACGGCGGGAATTTTCTGTTCTGTGACGGACACACGGAATTGACGCCGCCGCAGCTGGCATTTTCGCTCGTGACCACCAATGGCGTTGTGCTGCTGAATCCAAAACCTTAGGCGCCTGATGAAAATCCAATGTGCCTGCGGCGCAAAATACGCTTTCGACGCCACGCCGGAAATGCTGCAAAACCCGGTGAAGTTTGTCTGCCCGAGCTGCGGGTTGGATTCTTCGGATTTCGTCAACGAATTGATCCGGCGCGAGTTGGCCGGGCAGACCTCTGCACCGCCGCCGGCGGCCGAAACGCCACGACTCAAAATTGCCCGCACTGAACCGCAACCCCCCGCACCCGTGGAAGCAATGCCGGAATTGTCCGCGGCGACAGAGCATTGCACGAAACATCCCCGCGAGTTGGCCGTGCATCATTGTGTGATTTGCAGGAAGCCGATGTGCCGACAATGCATGAGCCTGTTCGGCCATGTCTGTTCACCATTCTGCCGTGCACGGGCCGAAGCGCAGAACGTCGAAGTACCTGTTTTCGCAGGACAAAAGACGGTGGCCGGGGCGAGGTATTGGCGAAAGATGGGCCTCATCGGCAGTTTGGCCGGGTTTCTCGTCGTCGCGGGTCTCGGATTTTGGACGTGGTATGCGTGGATCGGCTCCGTGCCGCACACGGCCTTTTCCGTACATTTCAATGACACTGCTTATACCGGCGAATCCAGACTTTGCGGAACAAATCAGATTGTATTCCTGCACGGCGGCACTTTGGCGCGTTACGACCTCAAGTCGGGAAACGAAGTCTGGTCGCAGGTACTGGTGACACCGCAGCAAATCGCGGATGCGGTTGCGCGCGAAAATCAATTGCAGCCGGCGGACAGGGATCAACCAAGAATTCCCCAGAGCCAGCTCGAAGAATGGGCGGCCCGTGACCTGGCAGGACCACTGCAATTGCACATTTCCGGCGAGAACGTTTGGGTCGCTGCGCCGGGAAAACTGACGCATTACGATTGGAATACCGGCAAAGTGTTGCAGGAAATTCCACTGGCCGGCGCCGGTGAATTGATCGCCCGCAACGGCAAACTCCTGGTAATGGGAGAAAGCGCAAACGGGCAGACGCTCGTCACGCATATCAATCCCGCGACCGGCGAATCGCGCGTCGAGGAAATCGGCCAGCCAGGACAGGCCCTGGTCGCCGCGACAGCGGCGAGCGGCAGTGCCGGCAGTCCGGCAACCGCCGGTCTGCCGTTGGCGCCCGGCACCGGCGTGGCGAGGCCAATGAACCCGGCAAAAGTCGGGGAACAGGCGCAACATCTGAGCCTGCCGGCACGGATTGCCCTGCCCGCGTTGCTGGCCAACAGTTCGGAGCAGGAGCGCCTGCAAGCGGAACTCGATGACCAGAACCGGCCACATGCCGGCGCATCCCCGCCCCAACCACCAAAGCCGGCTGGAAATGAAATCGGACATTTCACGCTTATTCCCAGCCAGTACGGCTATGTCGAGCTCGCGGTCCGGCTGCTGAAATCACAGATTGTCACGCGGGAAGCAATGAAGGCATCGTCGGGGAAATCCGCCCTGAATGGCAACGTGGGCACTGCAAACGAATCCGCCGCCGTGAACGAAGTCCTCAACGAGATGCAGCGCAGTCGGGGAGGCGACACGGTGCAGGAGGATGAAAGCGTTTACCAGGTCTCACTTCGCCGGCCGGATTCCACCGGCACCGCCGATTGGACCGGCGAAGTCATCGGATCGCCCGCGCTGTTCCCGCTTGAAAGCGTGAATGTCCTCGCCGCCGGAAAGACGCTGATTGTTTTTGACAAGACGAACAAAAAGCTCTGGCAAGCCACGCTGACTTACAGCGTCCCCGTTGATAACCGCGATGGAAACGAAACCGCCTCGCCGTTTGGCGCAGGACCGTGCGTCGAGCACAGCGGCACGCTTTATGTCTTTGATCAGGCGGTGCTGACGGCGTTTGATCCGGCAACCGGCAACGCGCGCTGGCGCGTGCCGACGGTCGGCGTGGTCGGCTTGTTTTTCGACGACCACGGCATGTTGTACGTCAACACCACGACCGCCGATCCGGAAAACATCCGGTATTCGCGCCAGATTGACATCACGCAAAAAATCCAGGCCAGCCTGCTCAAGATTGACCCCCGGACCGGCCAGACCTTGTGGCACACTGAACCGGGCGGCTTCATCTCCTATCTGTCGGGAAATTTTATTTACACGGTCCAAATCTATAATCCCAGCGAGGACGAAACCAAAATGGCGGACGTGGCCGGCATTACGCCCAATCCGGCCCATATCTGGATCCGCCGGATTAATCCCAGGAACGGGCGGGTCCTCTGGGAGTATTATCAGGCTGACAAAGGGCCGATACTGAATGTGCAGTTCAAAGACAATTTCATTGAACTCGTCTTCAAAAAAGAAGTGGACGTGTTGAAATACCTTTCCCTTTGAGAGGGAAATTACTGCTGGACCACTTTTACCTTCCCGGTGGTCGCGTCGTAGCTGATTTGATAACCGGCCGGCAGCTGCGGGATTTTGGCAAGGTAATTGGGAACCAGTTCTTGAAGATCCTTCGGATAACGCCCTTCGGCCGCGTTGAACTGCTGGATGGCCTGGTTCAGTTGCGCCAGATCAATCTGCTTTACCGAGTATTTCTGCGCCTGACCGACCACGCCGAGGTAATCCGGCGCGACGGTGAGCGGGTTCCCACTGGTGAAATTGGTGGCGGAGTTGTTCGTGGCCGCCGGGCTGGTGGAACTGGAGTTGTTGCCGCAACCGGTCAGGAAGAGGCCGGCCACCACGGGAATCAATAAAATAGCTTTCATAGCGGCAATTTAATCCAAGCCGCAAAATTTCCCAGCGTCAATCGCGGAATTTATATTGACGCCGAGAAACAAGCCCCCGGCCGCGCCACGCGCGACAAACCACCCGGCGCAGTTATTGCGCGGGCGCGTTGGTGGCGGGCGCGTTGGTGGACGGCATTTCCGGCGCCGGCGTCGTGTCCGGCTGTTTCTGGCAACCCGCCAGCAACCCGATGTACAGAAGACCGAACGCAGCAACGAGATAGACTAGTTTTTTCATACGCGATTCAACTACCCGAAAATCCTTGCGTGCCGCAAGCACAATTTTCAGATTTTTTCAGGAACACCGCCCGGGATTTGCGCCGCCAGTTCCCGCGCCTGGCGGATTAAATCCAAATCTTCCGCCAGACTGCCAAAGCGGAACCTGGGCAGGCCGCTCTGCTGTTGGCCCAGCAATTCACCCGGCCCGCGCAGTTTCAAATCCGCTTCGGCAATGCGAAAACCGTCCGCGGTTTCTTCCAGCACCCGGAGCCTTTCGCGCGCTTCGTCAGTCCTGGCACCGGAAATTAAAATGCAAAAGGATTCATGCGCGCCGCGGCCAATACGGCCGCGTAACTGATGCAATTGCGCCAGCCCGAATCGCTCCGCGTTCTCGACGAGCAGGACCGTCGCGTTCGGCACGTCCAGGCCCACTTCAATCAGCGCCGTCGCCACCAGTACCTGGATTTGGTTCGCACGAAACGCCGTCATCACGTCCTCCTTCTCCCGGCTTTTGAGCCGGCCATGCAGTAAACCAACGCGAAAAGGTGCCAGGGAGCGCCGGACGTTTTCAAATTCCCTGGTCACGGCCTTGAGGTCGTTGGCCGTGTCCTGCTCCTCCACCCGTGGATAAACCACATAAGCCTGCCGCCCGGCGGTGATTTTTTCACGGATGAACTCCCACACCTTCGGCAACTTGTCCGCCGCCCGCACAAACGTTTTCACGCGGCCGCGACCGGCCGGCATTTCATCAATCACGGAAACATCGAGATCGCCGTAAAACGTCAGGCCCAGCGTGCGTGGAATCGGCGTCGCCGTCATCACCAGCAAATGCGGGTAATTTCCCTTGCGCACGAGTTGTTCGCGTTGGGTCACGCCGAATTTATGCTGTTCGTCAATGACCACCAGGCCGAGCTTCGGCAGATCAAAACCCGAGGTCAGCAGGGCATGGGTACCGATAAACAAAGTCGGGGGCCGGGCATCGAGCGTCGCGGGGGGGTGACCTGATGGACTCTCGACTCCCGACTCCCGACTCCCGGCTGGTTTACGACTGCCCGTATGCAATTGAACCTTGATTCCCAGCGGCTCAAACCACTTTTGAAAATTCCGGAAATGCTGTTCCGCCAGAATCTCCGTTGGCGCCATCAGCGCCGCGTTAAAGCCGCTTTCCAACGCCATCAGCGCCGTGCACGCGGCCACCACGGTCTTGCCCGACCCGACATCACCCTGGAGCAGCCGTCGCATCGGATGCGCACCGCCCGCGTCCGCGCGGATTTCGCGAAGCACTTTCGTCTGCGCGCGGGTGAGCTTGAAGCCGAGCTTTGCCAGAAATGGCTTCATCAAACGGTTGTCGCCGCCGCACGGCAGCGCGTGTGATTTGGACTCGAAATTCCTCCGGCGAAGCCGCATTTTGCATTGCCAGGCTACGAATTCATCCAAAGCCAGCCGTCGCCGCGCAATCTCCACATCAGTCAATTCCTCGGGGAAATGAATCATGTGGACCGCGTTGGCTCGCGTCGGCAGACCGGGAGTTCCGCCTTTGGGCGGCAAAGAACCGGCCGAAACCGGAACTCCCAACACCGGTTCGACGATTTGTGATTCAATTCTTCCCAGCGTGCGCCAGATCAGTCCGCGCAGCCAGCGCTGCGGCAGGCCTTCGGTGAGTGGATAAATTGGCGCAATGCGATTGATGTGGATGAAGCTCTCCTCGCCGCCTTCGATGACTTCGGTCTCGGGATGATCCATCGTGCGCGGTTTGGCCTCGACCAGCCTGCCAAAGACGAAAACCTCGTCGCCAACAGCGAAATACTTCTCCAGGAATGGCAGGTTCCACCAGCGGCAATGCAGGCGCGCGGTGCCGTCGTCGAGGACAAATTCAAAAACGGATTTCGTCCCGCCGCGAAAGCGTTTGAGTCCCTGGGCGACAATCGTGCCGCGCGCCGTGGAGGCCGCGTCGCGGGTCAATTCGATAATGGCGCGAAAATGCCGGCGGTCCTCGTATCGCCGCGGGCGGTGCAGCAGCAAATCTTCAACTGTGTGAAGGTCGAGCCGCGCGAGTTGCCCCGCGCGCTCCGCGCCGACGCCCCAAAGCGAAGTGACCGGCCTTTGCAATGCCGATGTGGCTTCGCCGCAGCCGGCCGATGCGGCCGGCGGGGATTTTTTGGGTTCTGGCGCCAACATTGGCCGCACGATACAAACCGTTCACGGCGGCTTCAACGGGAAAGGAGCGCGAGGGGCTTTTCGGCGCTCCAACTGGTCCAAGTCAAATTTCAATTACGGTGACTTCCGGACGGCAGTTAAATCGCACGTCATAGTAAAACCAGCCGATGCCCGGATTCACATAAAGCGGACCGGCCGGGGTTTGAAACAGACCGAGGTCATACTGGTCCACGCCGTCCGGCAGGACGAGGGCGCCATAAAATGGGACGCGCACCTGACCGCCATGGGAATGACCGGCCAGCGCCAGATCGAACCGCTGGTCACCCTGATATTTTATCCATGCCGGATAGTGCATCAGCAAAACTGTTTTCGCCTCGGGATTCAACGGCGGCGCCACGTTGTAGAAACTCCGGCAGGTGATGCCCACCAGATTGATTTTCCCGCCGGCCACAGCTTGTTGTTCGTTGAGCAGCCAGGCGCCACCAGTGGCGGCAAAGCATTGACCGATGACCTCAAACGACGCGCCGCTCGAATAATCATGATTCCCGGGCACGCCAAACAGGGGCGATTGGATGCCGGAAAGAATTTCCAACGCTTCGGGCAGAAACCGGGCTTGCTCCATGATGTCGCCGGTGAAGCACACCAGGTCCGGCGAGAAGGAATTGATGGTTTTGATGACCGATTCCGCATAAGCCCGGTCGCCCTTGTAATGCAAATCGGAGAAATGGACGAGGCGGACGGCGGGCGGGCCCTCGCCGGCACGCAAGTGCCGGACTTTCAACCACGTGGGTTCAAGCCACCGGGCATCCGTCAGGGTGGCCACCGGCGCTCCGGCACAAGCCGTGCCGAGCGTCAGCAGAAAATGGCGGCGGCTCAATCGGTTCAATTTCATTGGTGCTTTTGACGCCTCGACCAAGATCACCTCCCCGGTAGAATTGCGCCCGGCGTCGTTCCACGTTATCTTGGACGCCGTGCCCGCGAATTTTGTTCAACCCCAAAAATCGCCGCTGCTTCTGTTACTGCGCATCAATGCGCTTCAAACTTGGCGGCGGCTGCTGTCATTGCGGGAACAATCGCAGTTGCTCACCAGCGTCATCCTATGCTTTGTCGTCGGTTATCTCGCTCTATCCTTCTGGCTGTTTTATCATGCCCTGTGGTTTGTCGCGAGATTCCCGGGTCTGGGCGCGGTGCTGACCGAGCGATTGATGTACACGCTGTTTGCCTTTCTCTTCGGATTGTTGCTGCTGAGCAACCTGGTCATCAGCTACACGAACCTGTTCCGCAACCGCGAAACCGCGTTTTTGCTCACGCTTCCGGTTCCCACCCAGACGGTATTTCGTTGGAAATTCATTGAATCCACACTGCTGGCCTCGTGGGCGTTTTTATTCCTGATTGCGCCGTTGCTGGTGGCCTTTGGCCTGGTGCGCGGCGCGGCGTGGCATTTTTACGTGATGACGCTGGTTTTGATCGCGTTGTTTATCGTGCTGCCGGGTGTCGCCGGCGCGTGGCTGGCGATCTTAATGGGGCGGCTGCTGGATCGCCGAAGCTTCCAAATCACGATCGTGGGAACCGCCTTGATCTCGCTCGCGCTGGTCGCTTTTTGGTGGAAGGCCCAGCCGGCCACCAACGCCTTGCTCAGCGAACGCACCCTCGAAGCGCTCGATCAGTTGCTGGCCAAGACGCGTTTTACGATGTTCCCCTTCCTGCCCAGTTACTGGTTGTCAGCCGCCGTGCTGCAATGGGCGGAAGGCATCCTGCGCGGCGCCGTGTTTTTCGCGCTGGTGCTGTTGAGTTACACCCTGCTCTTCGGCGGACTGGCTTTCACACAGTTCGGCTATTTGTTTTACGACACGGCGTCGGCCGTGCAAAGTCGCGTGCACCGCAACGGGAAATGGACCCGGGTTCGGCTCAAACCTAAACCTGCATCGCAAAATTCCGCCCGGGCGATGGAAAAAATCGGCGGGGCATTTTTCTGGTTCGGCCGCGACAGCCGCGCGCTGGCCATCAAGGACATCCGCATGTTCTGGCGCGACACGACCCAATGGGGGCAATCCGTGATGCTGTTCGGCCTGTTGGGCGTGTATATCATCAACTTGCGGAATTTTACCCACCAGCTGAGCAGTGAATTCTGGATCAATCTCATCGCCTTCCTGAACCTCGGCGTTTGCGCGCTGAACCTCGCCTCCGTGACGACGCGGTTTGTCTTCCCGCAATTCTCCCTGGAAGGCCGCCGGCTTTGGATCGTCGGCCTGGCACCGATGGGGCTGGCGCGCGTGGTTAAAACCAAGTTCTGGCTGGCCAGCGTCATGTCGTTCATCGTGACTTCCGGCCTGATCATGCTTTCATGCTACCTGCTGAAAATGAGCTGGGACCGGGTGGCTTTTTTCGGCGCGGTGGTCACCATCATGACCTTTGCCCTCAACGGCCTCGCGGTTGGGTTGGGGGTGTTGTATCCCAATTTGAAAGAAGCCAACCCCAACAAAATTGTCAGCGGTTTCGGCGGCACCTTATGCTTCGTGCTGAGTTCCGTTTATATCCTTGCCTCGGTCTTGCTGTTGGGATTTGCCGGCACCGGCTGGCACGGGCGGGCGACGTGGGCGGCCGAAGGCATTATCGCCTTTGTGTTCCTGTCGTTCCTGGTCGGCTGGCTCCCCATGAAATTGGGTCTGCGGCGGTTGAACGATTTTGAAATATAACGCCACGGTCCCGACTGCCGCCGTTCACCCCTGCATCAATCTCTCCAGCGCATCAAACAATTTCGGTGGATCCGCCAGCGGCACGTGGCTGCTTCGGGTAATCAAACCGAAACCTTCGCCATAGGCCGGACCGTTGGCCACACACGCGTCGGTCAGACACTGGATGAGCTGCTGTTCCGCCGCGCGAATTGCGTCCGGGCGCTTGCCCTCCGCTTCAAACTTCCATCCCACCAGTTTCGCCGAGGGAAACCAGGCGCGCAATTCGGTGATGATTTTCTTTGTCGGCACCAGCTCCACCACCAGGGTGCCCTCGCCGGTGGGAATCTTTTTTGATTTGATGTCCGTCAACTTGCCATGGGGCGATTGCAGCCGAATCCGGCCGAAACGAAAATCGCTGACCGCGGCTGTGTGAAAAACCGCGTTCACTTTTTTTGCCGCCAGGGCCTGCAGCCTTTCCCGCAAATTCACCGTGGTGGTGAACCCTTCGACGCGCTGGGCCCCGCGCTCGCCGCCGTACGTGGCCTGCGCGCTGATGAGCAGCGTCACCTGATGGCCGCGGGCGGCCAGGAAATTGGCCAGCTCCGTGCCCAGCCGGCCGGTTGAGAAATTGGTTAGCCGGCGCACGTCGTCGAGCGGTTCATATGTCGGACCGGCCGTAACAATACAATTCATGCAACCAAAATAACCGCGATGGGGCACAAATGCACAAAAATTTTGTTTTGCCGCCGTTTCGTGGCAGCATTGGGTTGTGAGCAAAATCGTCGGCATAGACCTGGGCACCACCAATTCGCTCGTCGCCACGGTGGATTCGGGCATCCCGCTGGTCATCGCCGACGCCGAAGGCCGGCGGCTCACGCCGTCGGTGGTTCATTTTTCATCGGCCGACGCCCGCCCCGTGGTTGGCCACGAGGCGAATCGTGTGCGCGCCATCCAACCGGCGGAAACGGTCTATTCGGTGAAACGCTTCATCGGCCGGCGCGGCGCGGACATTCCGCAGGAGGAAATGCTGGTGATGTATCCCGTCAAAGGCGATGGCGCAGGCGCGGTAACGATTCCCATTCACGAGAGACATTTTTCGCCGGAGGAAATTTCCGCCGAGGTTCTGAAAAAACTCAAGCGGGACGCGGAAAATTATTTCGGTGAACCGGTCACCCGCGCCGTCATCACCGTGCCTGCCTATTTTAACGACGCGCAACGCAACGCCACCAAACGCGCCGGCGAACTGGCCGGATTCACGGTGGAACGCATTCTCAACGAGCCGACGGCCGCCGCGCTGGCCTACGGTCTGGACAAGTTGAAGGAGAAATCCAAAATCGCGGTCTATGATCTGGGTGGCGGTACGTTTGACCTCTCGATTCTGGAACTGCACGAAGGCGTTTTCCAGGTGCTGGCCACCAACGGCAATACGCGGCTGGGCGGCGATGATTTGGACAAACGGCTGGTGGAATTCCTCGTCGGGGAAATCCAGAGGCTCAATCCAAAATCCGGAATCGGGAATCCACAGCTGCTGTCACGTGTCCGGGAAGCCGCCGAGCAGGCCAAAATCAAACTTTCAACCGAAACCGAGGTGGAAATCGCGTTGCCGTTTCTCACGCCGGATTTCAATTTCAGCTGCAAGCTCACGCGCGCCGAGCTGGAGAATCTCACCCGCGACCTGATTGCCCGCACCCGGCCGCATTGCCTGCGCGCGCTGGCCGACGCCAGGATTGAACCGAAGGATTTGGACCAGGTGATTCTCGTCGGCGGCCAGACGCGGATGCCGCTGGTCCGCAAATTCGTGGGCGAGTGGTTCGGCTGCGCGGAGTTTGCGGAAACGCGCGGCGGCATCCGGCTCGGCCGCGACCATCATAAAGCCGCCGGCCCCCAGTTAAACACGTCGCAAAATCCCGACGAAGCCGTCGCGCTGGGCGCGGCGATTCAGGCGGAAATTTTGTCGGGCGGTTTCAAAAATGTCCTGCTGCTCGACGTGACCCCGCTGTCGCTCGGCCTCGAAACGTTTGGCGGCCTGATGAATGTATTGATTCCGCGCAACTCGACGATTCCGGTGAAGGCGGGCGAGATGTTCACGACCGCGGTGGACCACCAGCGTTCCATGCTGATCCACGTCTTGCAGGGCGAACGCGAACGCGCGAAGGACAACTGGAGCCTCGGGAAATTCACGATTGAGTTCGAGCCGGCGCCCCGCGGCGTGCCGCGCGTGGGCGTGCAATTTGAAATTGACGCCAACGGCATTCTGCACGCGCTGGCGCGTGACGTGAAAACCGGCCGGGAAAAAATCGTCGAAATGAAATCCGCCGTGGACGTGGAGGACACGGCGGTGCAGCTGATGGTCGAGGAATCCGTCGCGCACGCGTTCGAGGATCTGGCGGTGCGCCGCTGGATTGAGGCGAAACTGCGCGCGAACGAAACGCTCGCCGCCACGCGCAAGGCGCTGGCGGATTGCAGCGATGAAATTGAGGCCGGTTATCGCGCGGAAATTGAAAAGGCCGTGCGCGAAGTGGAATTGGTCCTGACAACGGAAAAACCGGAAACCGGCGCGGGCGATTTGCAGCCATTGCAGGCCGCCATCGCCGCGCTGGACGAAATCACCGGGCCGCTGGCGGACTCGCTGCTGGACCGGGCCATGGAGGCGATGCTGCGCAAACGCGGCGTGATTCAGTGAGAGAACAACCACGCCAACAATGGCGCCAGGACCAGGCCCGGCAAATAATTCGCCAGCGCGACCTTGCGAACCTGAAAAATCACCAGGGCCACGGCGCAGGACACCAACCCCGCAACGATGTTGACGGAATTGACCAGGTCGTCTCCGCCCGGGCTGTGCGATGTCAGGAACGGCACGGCGTAGAGCCGGCAGGTCAACGTGATGACGCCGAGAAAAAGGAAAACGGGAAAAGCCGCCAGGGCCGCCGGCCAGCCCAGGGTTTTCACGGAACCCAGCGTCGCCAGCCCGTCCATGACGGCCTTGACGGCCAGGAGATAAAAATAATTGGATAATCCGTCGGCCGCCGCACCGATCAGGCCCAGCGGCGCGACGCAAAAAAGAATGGTGCACGCGCTGAAACCATCCCCCGGATGGCGCCGGGCGCCCGAGGGTCCGGCCTGAAGGATAGTGCCCGCGTAACGGCCCAGCTGATTCGACATTTTCTGCAGGCCGAGCAGTTTACCCAACAGGTTGCCAGCCATCACCGCCAGCAGGGCGATGAAAATCTGTTTCAGCGCGGCCAAAAACGTCCCATTGAAGCTCAACCAAATGAGGCGCAGGCCGAAAAAAACGGTGAGAACGCCCAGCGCTGAACGGAAGAAAAGCTGCACGCGGACGGGTAGCGGCCGGCGCAGGGCCAGCCCGAACAAGCCGCCGAATAAAATACCCAAGGCATTGAGAAACGCGCCGGTCACGCCCTGACTCAACCATCGTTCCGGCAAAGCGCAAGTCGGAAAATTTTTGCCTGCGCCGCCCCGGCCTGTTACTCAAAGGCGATGACCGGCGTGAAACCGACCTCCCGCAATCCGTGGCTGTGGATTCCGAGCCTCTACTTCGCCGAAGGGCTCCCTTACGCGCTGGCCATGTCGGTGTCGCTGGTGCTTTACAAAAACCTCGGCGTCTCCAATACGGCGGCGGCGTTTTACACGAGCTGGTTTTACCTGCCGTGGGTCGTCAAACCGCTGTGGAGTCCGGTCGTGGATATTTTAAAAACACGGCGGCTGTGGATTTGGGCGATGCAATTGCTCATTGGCGCGGCGCTGGCCGGGGTGGCGCTGACGATTCCAACGACGCATTTTTTCCAATGGACGCTGGTGTTTTTCTGGCTGCTGGCGTTCAACTCCGCCACGCACGACATCGCGGCGGACGGCTTTTACATGCTGGCGACCACCGAACGCGAGCAGGCGTTCTTTTCCGGCATTCGCAACACCTTTTACCGTGTGGCCATGATCGCCGCCCAGGGCGGCCTGGTCATCCTGGCCGGAACCGTCCAGGAACACACCGGCAGTTTTCCGTTTGCCTGGTCAATCGCGTTCGCGCTCATCGCCGGAATCTTTTTGTGCCTGGGAATTTATCATCGGTTGGTCCTGCCCCGACCGGCGGTTGACCAGCCCCAAAGCCCGGGTTCATTGAAAAAATTCATGTCGGAATTTTTCAAAACGTTCGGAACCTTTTTCCAGAAACCCAAAATTGTCGCGCTGCTCCTGTTCCTGTTACTCTACCGCTTCGGCGAGGCGCAGTTGCTGAACGTGGCCAAATTTTTTCTCCTCGACCCGCGCGACCAGGGCGGCCTGGCCTTGTCGGACGACTTATTTGGCAAGATCAGCGGGTATGTCGGCGTCGGAGCGCTACTGGCCGGTGGTTTGCTCGGCGGGTTTGTCGTGGCGCGGCAGGGCCTGAAATTCTGGTTGTGGCCGATGCTACTGGCGATTCATCTGCCGGACGCGGTGTTCATCTGGCTGGCCTGCACGCAACCACAAAGTCTGCTTGCGATTGGCGCGGGCGTCGCCGTCGAACAATTCGGCTACGGCTTTGGTTTCACGGCCTTCATGCTTTACATGATCTACATCGCGCGTGGCGCGCATCGCACGGCGCATTATGCGATTTGCACCGGGTTCATGGCGCTGGGGATGATGATCCCGGGGATGTGGAGCGGCTGGTTGCAGGCACAGATCGGCTATCCGCATTTTTTTATGTGGGTGATCCTGGCCACCATTCCCAGTTTCATCGTCGCGGCGCGCATCCCGCTGGATGCCGGATTTGGGAGAAAAATCACGGCCGGTTGAGGCGCAATTGGTCCATAATTTGCTTTTCACCGACGGCATAATGATAAAAGTCGGGTACACGGGGTGCCGGTCGGAAGCCGGTCAGGGCCTTAAAGATTGCCCGCCGAACCTTGGACACACCCGACCGGCCATTGCAGACAAAGAATTGATGAGCGCGACCCTAAAACAACGTCTGGCGTCCATTCCGCCGCTGGTTTGGCTGCTGCTGCTGACGCTGGCGTGCCTGGTGCCGTTTGCCGGAAAAGCCTTCTTCATCGACGACACGCTGTTCATTCGCGCAGCGGAGCAAATTCAAAAGCATCCGGCGGATTTCTATGGCTTCAACATAAACTGGTACGGCTATTCGACGCCCATGACCGTGGCCTTTGACAATCCGCCGTTGACTTCCTATTACATCGCCCTGGTCGCGTTGCTCTTGGGCTGGAGCGAATGGGCATTACACCTGGCCTTTTTGCTCCCCGCGTTGGCCGCCGTTTGGGGAATTTTCGCACTGGCGAAAAATTACTGTGACCGCCCGTTTACGGCGGCGTTGATCGCCCTGTTGAGCCCGGTCTTCCTCATTTCCGCGACCGCCGTGATGTGCGATGTCATGCAGTTGGCCTTCTGGGTTTGGACCCTCGTTTTTTTTGAAAAGGGACTACGGTCTGAAAGTCGCGCGGCCCTGGTCACCAGCGGGATCATGGCCGGGCTGGCCCTGCTGACCAAATATCTCGCTTTGTCACTGGTTCCCCTCCTGTTGGCATATGGATTTTGCCGCATGCGCCGGCCTGGCTGGTGGCTCCTCGCACCCATCATTCCGCTCTTTTTCGCCGCCGGTTACCAATGGTTGACTTTCCGGTTGTATGGACACGGGCTGGTTTTGAACGCAGCCCATGAAGCTTCGCGATTCCGCGCGAATGCTTATGACATCCGCTGGGAGCAGGTTACGGTTGGCATCAGTTTCGTCGGCGCTTGTTTCCTGCCCGTCTTGTTTTATGCGCCCTGGTTGTGGTCCCGGCGAATCATCCTGGCCATGCCCTGCCTGATCGCCGCCGGTCTGCTCATTATCCCGCGCATGGCAGTATATGTTTCGCTAATGTGGAAGCCGGACGGGCGACTACAGTGGGGAACATTCTCTTACACCGCCATCCTCGTGATTGCCGGGTTGTATGTTTTCCTGCTGGCCGCCATGGATTTATGGGAACGGCGCGACGCAGTGTCCGTGCTCTTGCTGCTATGGTTATCGGGAATGTTCGTTTTCACGGTCGCTTTGAACTGGACCATAAACGGGCGCAGTTTACTGCCCGCCGTTCCGGCGATTGGCATCCTGGCCGCCCGGCGGTTGGAACGACGGAAGGCGGGCTTTGCCCCAGGAGAAATGCGGCTGCTGTGGCCGGCACTTCCCGCGGGGATCATTACTCTGATTCTGGTCAAGGCCGATTACAATCTAGCCAATGTCCAGTGCACGGCGGCCAAAACACTTTCGGCTCAATATCGAAGCTCCGGACACGAACTTTGGTTTCAGATGCATTGGGGTTTTCAATACTATGCGGAACAACTCGGCGCCAAGGCCTTGGAAGTCAGATCCCCACACGTGAAGCCCGGAGACGTTCTTATTCGTCCTTTCGATGGCAGAGACCGTCAGCAAAACCATATAAGTCTGGGCTCCTACAGTGATGTGCCTTTAATTGGCGAGGGTAAGTATGTTGCGAATACTTTTTGTGCCACGATGAGCCCTTCTGCCGGCGCGGGATTTTATGCGGCAAACCTGGGTCCACTGCCATTTGTGATTGGAGATATCAAACCGGAATATTTTGACATTTATCAGGTGTCATCCAAGGCACCTGTGCCCGGTCGAAAACCTTTGGCCTCAAAGGATTAATTGCCCCGCCGCAGTCCTTTTGTCGGCAGACTTCCATGGGACGAGCCGTGGCATCCGAACGATGGACTGACAGCCATTTGGCGGGTGCGGGACTTTCCGCTGGAATTGGATAACGCAGGTTGTCTTTAAAAAGAATTGCATTGGGCGCGCCGGGTTTTCCAGAATCCGGCTTTGTCATGAAACATATGTGCTTCCTCCGTCCTGGCCGTGTTTTGCTCGCCGTCGCGGCCCTTGGCTTTCTACCGGCCGCGTGCGCGCAATCCGTTTCCACTCCCGACGCCCATCCGCCCGCGCCGCGCCGGCCCTGCATCATTTTCATTCAATGCGACGGCCTGGGCTACGGCGACCTGAGCTGTTACGGCCAGACGAAATTCCAGACGCCCAACCTCGACCGGCTGGCCGCCGGGGGCATCCGGTTCACCAGCTATTACGCGGGCGACGCGGCCGGTTCGCCGGCGGACGCGGCGCTCATGCTCGGCCGGGACTCGACCCGGCTGAAACAGCGCGCCGACGTGGACGTGCCGCTGGCGGCGGACGACATCACCGTGGCGCAACGGTTGCAGCAATCCGGTTATCACACCGCGCTCATCGGGGAATGGCGGTTGGGCGGCGACAGCACGGGCGGCGCGCCGTGGAAGAAGGGCTTTGATGAATTCAACGGTTTTCTTGACCCGACGGACGCGGAAAATTATTACGCCGATTATGTGTGGCGTTACATGCCCAAAACCCTTCTTAAGCCGTCGACGGAACAGGCCGCTGCTTTCAACGGGCGGGAAGAGTTGTATGCCAACGCCGATGGAAAAAGAGGACAATACATTCCCGATGTGTTCGCCACCGCCGCCGGGAACTTCATCCGGGCCAACCAACCCGATCAATTCAACCACTACCGTCCGTTTTTTCTGCTGTTGAATTTTACCGTCCCGCGCCCGGGCACCGGCGTCACCCTGCCCGTACCAACCGACGCGCCTTATTCGGACGAGCCGTGGTCACAACCGGAAAAAAACCGGGCCGCCATGATCGCCCGCCTTGACGACCACATCGGCCATCTGCTCGACCAATTGAAACGTTTTGGGATTGCCAGCAACACCGTGGTCTTCTTTTCCAGCGATGCCGGGCCGCAAACGGGCGGTGGCGTCGATCCGAAATTTTTCCGGAGTGCCGGGCCGTTTCGCGGCGAACGAGGCGACCTTTACGAAGGCGGCCTGCGCGTGCCGATGATAGTTTCCTGGCCGGGCAGGATCCCCGCCGGTCAAGTCAGCGATTTTCCGTGGGCCGCGTGGGACTTCCTGCCGACGGCCTTGCAGCTTGCGCTCCGGGAACCGCCCAAAAACATTGACGGCATTTCCGTGCTGCCGACGTTGCGGGGCGAAACCCAGACCAACCGCCACGATTTTTTCCCCTGGGCACTCCAGGGCCGCGAGCTCGCCCAGGCGATGCGCATGGGTGACTGGAAACTTGTGCGCGCGAAGGCCGGTGATCCATGGGAACTTTACAATCTGAAGACCGACCCGGGCGAAACCCGGAACGTTGCGGACAAAAATCCGGACGTGATCGCCAGGTTTGAAAAACTTCTGAAAAAGTGAGCGTGCGGTTGGAGTTCACGCTTTTGCGTGCCTGCCGCGAAAGCGACCAGCTTCCCGATGAAATCGAATTCCGACTAAGGCGCCGGGTTGGTGGACGGCGGGATGTTCAGATTGCGCTCCTGTTCGATGGTTTGGACATCGAAAATCATCCATAAAACCGCCAACAGCACCCCCAGCAAGAAGGCCGCCAGCACCCACCACGGCCATCGGTAACGCCTCGGTGGATTTTGTTCCGGCTCGTCCATGCAATGCATTGTAGCGGCGGTTTCGGACCAGCGCAAACGGGATAAGTTCATGGCTTCACCGACCAGGGCAATTCCAAACAACTCGACCTGCGCCAATTTTTCATTAAGTTTTGCGCGGTTTCTCGTTCATGAACAACGTCGAAGCGTCAGATGATTTGGCCGCGCCGCCGGGCGTTTCCGGTGGCGGCCCGTACGCCATTTTCCAGAATCGGGACTTCCTGCTTTATCTCGTCGGCCGCCTGGTTGGCGTCACTGGCCAGCAGATGTTCACCATCGCCATCCTCTGGGAAATTTACGCCCTTACCCATTCGGCCCTGGCCCTCGGGCTCGTGGGGCTGGTGCAAATGGTCCCGATGTTCATGTTCACGCTGCCCGCGGGGCATGTGGCAGACAATTACAACCGCAAACAGATTGTGGTGCTGACAACGGCGGCCATCGCGGCGGCGAGTCTGGGCGTGGCCTTCATTTCCTGGCGCCATTTGCCGGTCGGCTGGATTTATTTTTTCCTGTTCGCCGGCAGCACGGCCAACACCTTTATGCGGGCGGCCAATGCCGCCTTTTTACCGGGGCTGGTCGCCCGGCAGGATTTTCCGCGCGCGGTGAACTGGAACGCCGGCGCCTTCCAGCTCTCCTGCATCCTCGGCCGGGTGGCCGCCGGCAGCCTGATTGCCTGGATGGTCTTTCGCTATTTCAACCATCTGGACGACCCGGCGGCAGCGGCGCCGGTTTACGTCATCAACGCCCTGGCCTCCGTAATCGTTTGCGTCCTGGTCGGTCTGATACGCCGGCAGCATGTCGTCCGGAACAAGGAGCCGATGACGCTCCAGGCATTGCTGACCGGTTTCAAGTTCGTGTACGCGAGCAAGATTATTTTTGGCCTCATCACGCTCGACATGTTCGCGGTG
Source organism: Verrucomicrobiia bacterium (assembly GCA_035945675.1). Lineage (GTDB taxonomy): Bacteria > Verrucomicrobiota > Verrucomicrobiia > Limisphaerales > UBA11358 > UBA11358. Next base: position 61,475 of record DASZAB010000045.1, read on the forward strand.
TTTCTGGGCGGCGCGACAGCGCTGCTGCCGATTTATGCCGCAGATATTTTGTTCGTCGGGCCGACCGGGCTCGGTTTTTTGGCGGCGGCGTTGCCGCTGGGCTCCCTCCTCTGCGTATTCATCCTGAACCATCGGCCGCCTCTGCAGAAAGCCGGGCGCACGCTGTTGTGGGCCGTGACGATTTTCGGGCTGGCCACGATCGCGTTCGGGTTCTCGAAATGGTTCTGGTTTTCGTTTCTCATGATGTTCGTCTGCGGCGCGGTGGACAACATCAGCGTGGTGGTGCGGCACACGCTGGTGCAGATGCTGACGCCCGACGACAAGCGCGGGCGCGTCTCCGCCGTCAACAATCTGTTCATCGGCACCTCGAACGAACTGGGCGAGTTCGAATCCGGCACCGTCGCGCAAATCTTCGGGCCGGCCATCGGCAACACGATAGTCACCGGCGCAATCATTTCCGCCGTGTCCGGCGGCGTCGGGACGGTTTTGACCGTCATCGCCGTGGCGCTGATCTGGCCGGAAATCCGGCGTTACGGCAAACTG
>DASZAB010000046.1:0-10568 GCA_035945675.1 Verrucomicrobiia bacterium
GGTGAAACCCGAGCCGCTGCCACCAGCCTCGTGCCGCGTGCCTCGTGCCCCGCTCTTGCGCACATCAATCTTCACCACCGCCGGGCTGACCACATCCGCCGCGTTAACGACAGCATTGGAATACGCGTCCAACAACGCCTCATCGGTGGGGCGAGGCTCCTGACGAGCCTCGAAAGTTTTCGGGGCAGCTCCCTGTCCAAATTGAAAACCTGCCGGTTCATCCGTCACCGGCCACACATCCAGGTTATTGTCTGTTTTTCTCATAATTCGACTCCCGCTTCAACGGGCTGCAGACACCATTAACCAGAAATGGAATCTGTCAAATGAGCATGGGAGCGCGGAGCATTGCTCCGCGGGTAGGGACGGCTCGCCGAGCCGTCCGCGGTCACCGCGGCGCGATGGCCCTACCTAACGGCCGAGCCGTCCGGACGCGTCGGCGACGCGTCCCTACCAAACAAATCTTTCAGGAGCCGTAATTTGGTAGGGACATCGCGACGCGATGATCCTACCATCGACTCGTTAGTAGCCGCGAACGTCAGTTCGCGCCATAGCATTCTTCTTCATTCGATTTGCGCCGACTTACGTCGGCGGCTACAAATATTTTAAGAAAGCTCCAGTTACCTGCACTTATCCTGGATTGGCGTTGTAGAAACAACTTTTGCTTTGTGTCCCGGAGATTCCGGAACTAGCTTGTTAAGGTTAATTCCCACAGGCGGCCCGTGTGACTGCCTTTTTGAAAGTGTGCCTATGAGCCAGGTATCTGATTCTGCAAAAAAGACCGGCGCTTCCCCGGCCAAACCCAATCCCACTGCACCCCGGTATCCCGGCGTGCGCGTCACCTGCAACGGCAATTTCCTGGTGGCCGAACATGTCGAGACCCGCATCACTGAAGGCGGCGTGTTCTACCCCATCACACCCTCCACCGAGGGCGGTGAGATTTACCAGGGCTCTTATGCGGCGGGTGAGCTCGATGTCTGGGGCCATCAGAAAATCGCAGTCGAAACCGAAGGCGAACATGCCGCGCAGGGCGGCGCGACGGCGTACGCGGTCAGCGGCAAGCGCACGGTTAATTTCACCTCCGGCCAGGGCATCGCTTATGCCATGGAGCAGTACTATCATGCGCCCGGCAAGTTCTCCACCATGGTGCTCGAAGTCGGCGCCCGCGCCCTCACCAAGCACGCCCTCAACGTCCATTGCGGCCACGACGATTTCTACGCCGCGCTCGACACCGGCTGGACCATGGTCGTCGGCAAGGACGCCCAGCAGGCGGCCGACCAGGCCATCATCCTCCGCAAGGTCAACGAACTGTCGCTCAACCCGGGCATGAACATCCAGGACGGCATGCTCACCACCCATTCCGAGCGCACCTACCTCGCGCCCGAAGCCGATCTGCTCCGCGAATTCCTCGGCGCCGCCGATGACACCATCGAATGCCCCACGCCCGCCCAGCGCGAATTGTTCGGCTCGAAACGCCGGCGTGTGCCGGAAATGATGGACCTGAAAAATCCCATCCTGCTCGGCCCGGTCCAGAACCAGGAACACCACATGAACGGCGTGGTCGCGCGCCGCAATAATTTCAACGAGCCCATCCTGAAATTCCTCGAGGACGCCTACGCGGAATTCGGCCGGCTGACCGGCCGGGTCTATGGCCTGATTCACCAGTACAAATGCGACGATGCCGACACGGTGTTCGTTTCGCTCGGTTGCGCCGCCGACAATATCGAGGCCGCGTGCGATCATCTGCGCGAGAAACGCGACGCAAAGGTCGGCTCCATTCATATCAACGTCATTCGCCCGTTCCCGGAAGCCGCCGTCATCAATGCGCTGCGCGGCAAGAAGAACGTCATCATCCTCGAACGCACGGATGAAGGCATGGCCGGCGACAACCCGCTCGCGCGCGACATCCGCGTCGCCCTTGGCAAAGCCAACGAAGCTGCAAAGTTCGGTGGCGCCCTGCCCGGCCTGACATCTGAGGAAACCCCCCGCCTCTTCCGCGGCAGTTACGGTATCGGTTCGCGTGATTTCCGGCCCGAACACACGCTCGGCGCCTACGAATTTGCCGTCGGCCAGACCCGCCGCCTGGACGGCGCCAGCGCTGCCGGTGGCGAGACTTATTTCACCCTGGGCATCGACCATCCCTACGCCGTCATCAGCAAGGAAACGCCGTCGCTGCTGCCCGAGGGCGCCATTGCTGTGCGGTTCCATTCCATTGGCGGCTGGGGCATGATTACCACCGGCAAAAACCTCGGCGAAATTGTCGGCGAATTCGGCGACCTCATCAAACAACGCGAGCCCGAATACGATGCCGACGGGCGGCTCAAGGAAAAATTGTTCGTGATGGCCAATCCGAAGTACGGCTCGGAAAAGAAAGGCGCCCCGACGAATTATTATCTCACCGTTGCGCCCGACATCATCAAGGTGAATTGCGAGCTGAACCACGTGGACGTGGTGCTCTGCTGCGATCCCAAGGCGTTCACGCATACAAATCCGCTGGAAGGCATCAAGCCCGGCGGCTGTCTCGTCTGGGAATCCAGCGACACCCCGGAAACCGCCTGGCAACGCATCCCGTCGCAACACCGCCGGTATGTCAAGGACAACGACATCCGCGTTTTTATTCTGCCCGGGTTCGACATCGCCAAGAAAGCGACCAGCAAGACCGAGTTGCAGTTGCGCATGCAGGGCAATTCCTTCCTGGGCGCGTTCTTCCGCGTCTCGCCGTTCCTCCGGCAGAACAATATTTCCGACGAAACCTTCCTGGCCACGGTCAGGAAACAGTACCAGAAGAAATTCGGGAGGTTCGGCGACGACGTCGTGACGTCGAACATGACCGTCATGAACGAGGGCTTCTCGCGCGTGCAGGAAATCAAGTACGGCGAGTTCAACGAACCCGACCGTTCCTCGATGCGCAATCCGCCGGTGGCGCCGCTCGAGCATGAGCCGTTGATTCCCACCGCCGGTTGCGGGTCGGTTTGCGGCACGGGCATTCCCACGCCCGCGCAGCAGACGCCGCGGTACGCCTTCCAGACGCTGGCCAAGTTCGATTCCGAATTTCGCCACGGCCTCGGTTATCACCAGCCCGCCAGCGCGCTCGCGTCGCTCGGCGTTATGGGCGCCGGCTCGGGCGCGACCCAATCCAAGTACGTCGCCCGCCGCGAAACGCCGGTGTACATCGCCGAGAACTGCACGCAATGCATGGAATGCATCACCGCCTGCCCGGACACCGCCCTGCCCAATATGGCGCAGGAGGTGGCGATGGTCCTGAAGACCGCCGTGCATTACTACGTCACCGATCCCGCCGAACGCTCGAAGCTGGCCGCCGAATTGAAAGGCATCGAGGAACGCGCCCGATTAAAGATGAACGAGTCGGTCAAGGCCCGCTCCAACGTGCCGTTCAAGGACATTATCCGTGCCGAGGTCAACGCGCTGACCACCGTCGGCGAACACACGAAGGCCGAATTCACCGGCATTATTGACAAACTGCCGCTGGCGTACTCGAACGTGCCGGCCATCTTCCGGTCGCTCGAGGCCAAAACACCCGGCGGCGGCGGGTTGTTCTCCATCTTTGTCTCCGACCTGTGCAAGGGCTGCGGCGAATGCGTGCAGGTTTGCGGCGACCACGACGCGCTCCGCATGACGCGCGAGACCGAGGATTTGAACGCCGACCTGACCACCGCGCAGATTTTCTCGCGTTTGCTGCCCGACACACCGCAGAAATTTCTCGGCCTGTACAACGACAACGACGCCGCGAATTCCCGCGAAGCCGCGCTGCGCAATCATCTCATGGTCCGGCGCAATTACGAGGCGCTCGTGTCCGGCGACGGTGCATGCGCCGGGTGCGGCGAGAAAAGCGTGCTGCGCGCGGCGGCGTCCGTTACCGAGGCCTACATGCGCCCGCTGTATCACAAGAAAGCCGACCGCCTGCGCGCCAAGGCCGCGCGGCTGGAAAGCGAAGGTCTGGCGAAGCTCCAGGCATTGAAACAGCGCGATGAGGCCGAATACCAACTGTTCCGCAAGTCCGTTGCCCATATCATCATGGGCCTGGGCGGCGAAGACGACGACGACACCGCCAAACGCATTGCCGATTACGAGGCCAAGCACGGCGCCATCACCGACGAGCAGCTCATCGGCGGCATTGTGGCCGTGATGCGGCAGGACGCGTTCAATCACCGCGATTTGCAGTCCATCGACGGCCGGCGCGCCAACGGCATGAGCGTGATGTTCATGGGCGCCAGCACCGGTTGCAACACCGTCTATGGCTCCACCCCGCCGTCCAATCCGCATCCGTATCCGTGGATGAACTCGCTGTTCCAGGATGGCGCGACGATTTCGTGGCTATTGGGCGAATCGCTCATCGTCAACCACGCGCGCCGCTCGGTGGTGCCCGAACGCCTGGCCGACGCATTGCTCGGCAGTGGCTGCGGCGCCTCGCCGCAAAGCTCCCAGGATGGCAATAACGCCGTAATAACCCCGGCTGACTACTTCATGCTCACGCATCTTGATGACGCGTTGATGACCGACCAGGAAATCCGCGAGCTCCCGAAGATTTGGACCATTGGCGGCGACGGCGCGCTCGGCGACATCGGGTTCCAGAACGTGTCCAAGGTAATCCTGCAAAACCGGCCGAACGTGAAAATCCTCATGCTCGACACGCAGGTGTATTCCAACACCGGCGGCCAGAACTCGGATTCCTCGACCATGCTGGGCGGTTACGACATGAACCAGTTCGGCGTGGCGTCGCAGGGCAAATTGATTGAGAAGAAAAACGTGGCCGAAGCGTTCACCAGCGGGCACGGCTCGCCGTTCGTGGCGCAGGTCTCGATGGCCAACGCGGCGAAGCTGTACAAGGCGATGCTCGAAGGGCTGGAATACCGCGGCACGGCATTTTTCCAGGCCTACACCACCTGCCAGCCCGAGCACGGCGTGCCCGACAACATGAGCGCCGACCAGGCCAAGCTCGTGCGCGACGCGCGCGGCATGCCGGAGTTCGTGTTCAATCCGCGCAACGGCGAGACGGCGCAGGAAGCGTTCGATCTCAAGGGCAATCCGACGCCGAACCGCGACTGGTGGCGGACGAAATTCAAGGCGACCGGCGAGGAATACAACTTCACCGTGGCGCACTGGGCCATCACCGAAACCCGGTTCCGCAAGCACGTCAAGGCCATCAAGGAAGAGGAAGCGCGGGAACTGATTCAGCTCGACGACATGCTGGTGTTGATCACGCAGGATGACGTGATTTACCGGCGCGTGTTCGACCGGAACCATCGGTCGTATGTCCCGAACTTCGGCTGTTACATCAAGGCCGACATCAACGGGCAGATCAAGTATTTTGCTGTGAGCCGGCAGATGGTGTTATTCGCCGTGGAACGCCGCAAAGCCTGGCGCATGCTGCAAAGCAAAGCCGGCGTGGCGAACAAAGATTATCAGGCGCAAAAGGCATTACTCGCCAAACTGGACAAAGGAGAGATTCAGCTCGCTGACGTTCAGGCGAAGACCAAAGAACTGTTTGACGCTGAATTGGCGAAGTTGAATTGACGGTAGGTCGGCAGCGCCCCGCAGCCGGAGAACATTGGAGGGCATTGCTTCGTCAATGCCCTGATATGGGGAAACGACGAAGCGTTTCCCTCCAATCAATTGTCAAAACCAGGGAAAGAACTCCTTCAAAAAGCTGCTCGACGCTAAATTCCCTCCAAATCCAGCCATGATGACCAAGGCGGTAGCGGCGAGAGAATGAAGTATAAAGCCACGTTATTTGAGGGAGCCAGCACCCATCCATTTCCGTGCTTGAATTGTGCTTTTAACCTGATAAAATCGCGCGCAGCCAGCCGTTGGTGACTGGCAGGAAATCAGAAATCAAGTTTGCCAAGCTTATGAAAACCCCGTTGTACTCCGCCCTGATCGTGCTGCTGATGCTGCTGACCAGCCCTGGCCCGGCGGTGGCGGCGCCCACGATTGTCTCGACTGTTCCAACCAACGGGGCGATGGGCGTTTCGCCCGGCGTGGCAGTGGTGTTTACTTTCAGCACGGCCATGAATCCAGCCGCAACCTACGCAGTCTTCTCTGATGTTACGGCGAGTAACGAATCACCATCCGTGGTTTCGGCCTGGAGCGCAGGCAACAGCGTGCTCACGTGCACAGGGTCGCCGCAGTTCGCCAATAATCACCAGATTACCTGGAACGTCATCGGGCAGGACACGTTGGGGAATCCTTTGGGCGGCACCACGGGGGGTCATTTTACGACGGTGTTGGGCGTCAATGGCGGGTCGGGCACGAATGCCGTCACCACGTTTCTGTTGGGCCGATACGCCCTTTATCGGCAAACCAACAGTGCGCCGCCTCCGCTCTTCACCTATGAACTCGTTGGCCAATCAACCCTGGCATCAAATCGCACGGCCACCGCCATTACGTTGACGATACCCGCCACGCCGCTTCGCACGAACGTCCTCGCTGAGAACTTGCTGTACCCTGAGCAATTCCAAACTAATATTTTCACACCCTCGCTCACGAATTTTGATACGAACTTCCCGGCCGCCGGAAATTATGTTTTCAAAGTCACTAACAGCATTACCGGCTCCAACCAACAAGTCACGGTGACCCTGCCAACCAACTCGCTGCCGAATGCGCCCCAGATCATCAACTACACCAACACGCAAGCCATTAATCCGTCTCAACCGTTCACCCTGAACTGGAATACCTTCACCAACGGCGGAGCCGCGGATCGGATTGTGGTTCAAATCAATGAACCTTCCACTGTCGGAGTGGGAAATACCGGGCTCCTTTTATTCCAGACATCCTACGCCGGTCCACCCGCCGGGTTGGACGGCACCGCCACGTCGGTCACGATTCCCGCCAACACTTTGCCGCCCGATTCGACCAACGATGCCTTTGTGTTCTTTGCTCATGTTGCTTTCACGACCAACAGCACAACCTCAACCACGGCGATTGTGGGGAGCGCGGTCTATTTCAACATTATTACCACTGCCGCCTCAGCCGCGCCGGTGTTGACCATCATTCCTTCGGGAACCAACGTGCTTCTGGAGTGGCCAACCAATGCGACCGGATACACCCTGGAGTTTTCAACCAACCTGGCTTCGACCGTCTGGAGTACCAATTTACCGGCTCCAGCCGTTGTCAATACGAACGATGTGGTAACCAACGGAATCTCCAACACGAGACGGTTCTTCCGCTTGTCCAACCCCTAGAGCGCTAGGGTACCAACAAACAATCGTCTGAAGCGGAATTGACCACGGTGGACACTGTCGGGTGCACATGGACTATGGCAGTCGCCACACGCCGCGCCCGACATGGATGAGCAAACCGGCGTCACGCAGCACTTGAAGTTGTTGGCGGATTTTATCCTTCACATGCCGGTTGTCGGGATGGAGCTTTTCCAATTCACGGGTGAAGGTGTAGGCGTCAGCGGTGGTAAACTCTCCAGTAGGAGCCGACGTGAGGAGGCTCTGATCTTCCCGAGGTTTTTCAATTAGAGACTCTTTACCTCGTCTCCTACTTTCTACCAGACGTCGAACGGTATTGAGGACGTCCAATGTCCAGCCGCGCTGTTGGATTGAAATTTCTTTCAGCGGTATGACACGCTTGAATTTATCCCGGACTTCCTCCGGCGGAACGATGACCGTAGCGCAGGCGTCCACGCCTGCGGGTCGACGAGGCGTCTCGCCTCGTGTTGCGTCGCGCACCGGGACGGTGCTAAAACCCGCAGCCGAGACGGCTGCGCTACGTTGCCGCGCCATCGTTCGCACCACGTCAATCCGCGCCTCGGCAGGAATGCGGCGTAAATCAAAATTGCAGCCGACCCAACCAGCGCGGCGGGCGGTGGCAGCGAGCGGCTTGCGTTTGATGATGGCGGAGGGCGGAAAGGCAAAATGCGGCACCAGCAAAAGATTTCTCACCCGCCACGTGGCGAGGTCATATTGCATGAAATACATGCTCGGGAGTGCATCGTTGTGGATGGCATCCATCATGGCCCGGTAGGCGCCGTCGTTGATGGAACTGCGAATGGGCGCGCGCTGGCTTTTGAGTTGATACCAGAAACCACAAGCCGGACAGGAATAATCACTGGCCGGATGTCCCGGTTCCAGCCAGGTCAATTTGGGCGATGAACAATTGGGACAGAAAAGGTTTTTCTCACCCCAAGCTTCGGTCACGACCCGCGCCCGTTGCGCACCGCTGCGGTAAGCCGCAGCCAGCGCTCCTGTCATGGAAAGGTTCACGTACGGATTTGATCACGATGTCCAGGCGAATTCAACGCAAACAAAAAAGAGGCGCAACTGGAAGCTGCGCCTCTGTGTTGTGACATTTTTAAGCGCGCTTTTGCTTGGCATTCGGCTCGTATTTCAGTCGCATATAAGCCGCATCAACAAGAGCCATGCTAGAAGTCCAAGCTGATTTGTTTTTACCTACAGCATTCAGGTTTTTCTTTTCGCTGATTGTGATGTCGTAGATGTTTTCAATCAATTTTGGGCCAACCGAATCTGCAAGTTCAAAAAGAACATTTTCGTCCTGCTCTTGTTGGAATGCGATTGTAAACCCGTATGCAATTGGCATGAGCCAAGATTTGGCGACACGATAATTTTGTGTCCTGCGCAAGAATACTAAGGGATGAGGTTTCTTTTTGTTGGAGAGTTGCACTCCGCACAACCCACCAAACCGACTATTTTCACCCTGGTCACTTTTGTTTTGCTTCCACCACTCCTCCATTGAAGTGTGAAGATAATCCACGAGGCGCAACCATTTAACGGCTTTGCCTTGGACAGCACTTTTCAGTCCTTGCATCATTGGTGTAGGCTGACTTCCCCCTGAACGAAGCCCCTTTATCAAACTGCCCGCTCCAACGTAACAGCGTGTTTTGTCTGTGACTTCTGGGTTTAGCAATGACAGGTATGCCAGAACTTCCTCGCCAGTAACATCGCGGTCAGGAGCAAATTGTCGCCAAGCAATTCTTTGATTGCTGCCATCTTTTTCAAATTCTGCGATTAACCAATCCAACTCGTCATTCAGAACCGCAAGACTCAGGTCTTTAACTTGGACGCTGGTATTACGCGCGCCAGCAATGAAGCTCAAATCTTCAAACTGTACTCCGGTTAAAACTTCGACATTGACCCATTGTTTTTCCTTCGGGTCTTCAAAGTTTTGCCAAAGTTCATTTTTAATTTTATCAATGATGACTGCTTGCGTATGCCCACCGTCCATGTTGCCGCCTAGGCTATCGCCCCAAGGACTCTTCAAGTCTCTTTCAAGGTCAAGCCGAAGTTCGCCAGTCTTGTTGTCATATTCAGCCTCTTGGGCGTTAATTAAAATACCCTTGTTGGCGTATTGAAACCAAGCGGGCCGAGACAGAAGCGTATCTTGAATTGCTTCAACTACACGTGTTCCCATGTCCTGGTTTCGTGGGTTGGGTCCAAACTCGATGCTGGCTTTCGCAATTTCTTCGACTGGAACCTGCAAAACGAAACGTCTGCGTCCTAGCTGGTTTGGGTCGCGAAAAGACTTAATGTCTTCGGGTTGAACTTTGATGGAAATGGTCACAGAACGTGACCCCGCCTTATTGGTAGTATTCATGTTTTTAGTCTAACGACCTATTTGTAAGCTATCAGGTTTCGGTCAACACACTGAAAGCTAGTACACGGATATTCCGCATTACTGGAACCCAGATTAATATGAGAAAAATAAAAAGTCAATCCTTAATCCGAAAAATTTCCGTCTCACAGCGGACGATGTGGGTGGTTTCGCGTTTCTTGCCGGTCGGCGTTTTGGCCCACGCTTCTTGCAAGCTCACGTCTACGGTCGTGTGCACCACCGCGCCGCGCTCGACCTGAGCGCAACTCAGGAACACGAACTTGCATTCGTGAAAGATGCGTTCAGTCTGAATTTCGGGCACGTCAGCCATGCGGCGTGATCCATTGATCGAATCCGGGAAGATCGCAAGATCATTTTGGGGCCTGGTATCTAGCGTCTCGGTTCTGGGAAAAAGGCTCGTGAGGACACTCGCCCCACCAAAAACACTGATTTCCACGCGAACACGGAAGTGACGGAGCCAGATTTCAATAATCTCACGGTCAACGCGTTTTGCCGCAGTAGTAATGTAGGTCAAATCCAAATCGATTCCAACGCAGACACGGTTGAGCCGGACGCAGGCGACGGCTGTCGTGCCTCCACCCAGAAACGGGTCGAGGACCAAATCGCCCTCGTTGGTGGAAGCCAACACGCAGCGCTCGACCAAAGCCACCGGCTTTTGGGTCGGATGTTTTCCAAACGTTTTTTCGCCGTTGCTTGGCGCGGTCATTGTCCAAACAGTCTTCATTTGTTTGCCAGTGACTGCCCGCATTTCCTGATAATTGAAGACGTGTTTGCTTTTCTCGCTTTTCGCGGCCCACAACACCGTTTCCGTGGAGTGCGTGAAGTAACGGCAGCTCAGGTTCGGGGGCGGGTTCGGCTTTTCCCAGGCGATGTCGTTCAGAATCTTGAACCCGAGCTGTTGCAGGGCGTAGCCGATGCTGAAGATGACGTGATGCGTGCCGGTCACCCAGATGGTGCCGTTGGGTTTGAGCACG
>DASZAB010000047.1:0-4789 GCA_035945675.1 Verrucomicrobiia bacterium
AAGTTTGCAAACGAGATCGTATTGGTAACGGTGGCGACGCCACCCGCGCCGTTGGGGTCGGTGCCGCCGCGGTTTTCCATCAGCAACACCCGCGTGCCGTCGGGACTGATCAAGTGGAACACCAAATCCGAAATCCGCGGATGCTGCACCGCCAATGCCACGTCCAGCGACGAAATGAGTGCATAGTTCGTCACAAAAATGGAATCGGTTGTCACCGCGTCATCCAGGATCGGAACGGGCGTGTCGGTGGAATTGTAAATCGTCTGGGCCGGCGTAAAGGGAATACCCACGACGGCAAAAAGAGTCACCGTCTGTACTGCTGAATTGGGATTGGGATTGAACAGGCCGACAAAATAGCGGCCCGAAACCAATGGCGGGCCGAGGGATATAAAGCCATTCGGAGTGAGCTGTACCACTGCATCATAACTATTTGTGGTCGGCTCCGAGCCGAATTTGACAAACAACTCAACCGGCGGATTGGCCGTGTCGGTGAGGTTTGTGGCATAAACCGTCAGGTTGGTCGCCCCGGGCGGCACATCAATAAAATTATAAACCCAACTGCCGCCGGGAACGTAGTTGGTAACAACGCCAACCGTGGGCTTCTGATGCGGCTGGATCAGCAGGTTGCAGCTGTACACCGCGCCGGTTTGCGTCAGTGAATCATCCACCTCCGTCAACATCCATACACCCAGGCCTTGCAGGCCGATGTAGTTGTTCAACGTCCCCGGCCCATCGGATGGACGCGAACCCGCAATACCGCCGCCGGCGCTGTCGTCATAGGTCAGGAAATATGGTCCGGGCGGATTGCCAAGGGAATCATGGTTGTTCAACACATCGGGATGGGCACCGTTAAGCGTCAGCGTGCCTATCAGATCGCCGAAATTCTGATGCCAGATGCTATCGGAAAGGGTAACACTCGCCACTGTCATCGGAAAGATGGCGATGCCAAAGACGTATCCTTTGCCGGGCAGGGCCGGGCTGCCGTCGGGAATATTCATTGGCACCGGCTGGCCGTTGACCGTCTGCGAGCCGTTCGGGTTCATCTGGCTGAAGGGCGTCTGGCTGAAAATGGTGATGAAACCATATTCCGCTGACATCTGGTCTTCGGATTTTACACCGATATAATAAACATTCGGCGACCTCGACCAGGCATTGGTATCCACGACAACTTCCGTGGTTCCGCGCCCCACCGACGCGCCGGCAAAACCCAACCCTGGCAGGACTGTCACCGGCGGCCCGCCGATTTGCCCGAGAACCATGGCGTTGGATATCGCCACCGGATTTAGGTTTGTGATGGTCGGATCGGTCGTCACATACATGTCGATGTCCGCGTCCCGCGAGGCATTTTCCGTCGTGCCGCCGAAAACCCCCATTCTGGGGACGGCCAGCGTGTCCGGCTCAGGCGCATTGGGGTTGAACGTGATAAACGCCGCGTTGGAATAAAGATTCACGTTGGTCACGACATAGAAATGCCACTGGTTGGTCATGCCAACGGTCACCTGCCAGTTGTTGGGCCCGAAACCGTTGGTACCAGCCGGGAATACAATCGTGTTGGTGCCCAGCAGCGGGCTGCTCGCGCCGCTAAACTGGTTTACCAGGAGTTGAAAACTGGTCCCAGACCCCGCGGCGCTTGGTGCAAGATAAGTGACTTGCTGGTCGCCCGTGGGATTGGAGGCAAGCGGAGCGGGAGTGGTCACCGTCATCACGTTGGTGACTTGTCCGTTGCCGCAGGAAATCACCAGCGCGTAATCCTGCACCACGTTGTTGGTCTGGGCGGTGACGGCGTTGACGTTGACCCGGTAACCCATGACGGTGACGGAAAAATTCGTGCCCGTGCCCAGCGGCAGATTGACGTTCTGCACATTGTTGATGGAATCAAAATTCGGCGGCGTGTTGGTGGCATGCGGGGAATTGACGGTGCTGGAGGCCGGGATGTCGTTGCCGTAATAGACAATCGGATTCGTCGGGTTGCTGAGATTGGTGACCACCAGAACCAGGTTGTTCACGAGTTTGATGGCGGCCGCGGGGTCGCCGGGCGGGTCGGTCCACGCCAGCGTCACGTGCATCGGCAAGGCATTGGTTGTGGTAACCATCCAGGTCTGGCTGTCGCCGGTGGCCAGCGCGTTGGCCGGATTCTGGTCCTGAATGAAAGTCGAGCAGCTCTGGCCGAGTTGATTGGTAATGCCCGGCGGCAGCGAACCCGGCAGGTTGATCAAACCCCAGCCCTCGTAATTAATCGCGTTTTGGGTCTGGTAATCGTAAAAGCCCGTCGCCCGCGCGCCGTTGATGAGCATCGCCTTGAGCATCGCCGGGCTGGGCCGGACGCCATAGGCGTTCACGTAAAATTCCTGCATCAGCGCCAGCGTCCCCGACACGTCCGCCGCGGACATGCTCGTGCCGGTCTCATAGCGGTAGTACGGACCCGGCCCGGTGCTGGCGGAATTGAGTGTGCCGATGGACTGGTCCAGGTTGCTCAGGACCAGGAAATAATCCCCGGTGCCGTTGGTCGTGATGACGTCGGTCTGCAAATCAAAGCTGATCGGATTGGCCGTGTTGTTGCTGACGGCATAATTGAACGCCCCCAGAAATCCTTCCGAGCTGAAAATCTGCTGGAGATAGTTGGCCGGAGCATTGGGGTCACCGGGAATCAGCAACGGGTCATTGGCGCCGATGAAATCATAGATGGTGGGCGAAGTGAACAAACCCACGTAGATCGGCAGATTGGGAAAGGGAACCGGCGAATCCGCATTGGGAAAGATATCAATGGCCAACTGGACCGTGTTGGTGGGGGCGCTGGGAAAGGAACTGGAAAAGATCGACCCCGGCTGGACGACCAGGCCGCTGAACGTCTGGATCTGGTTGTTCGTCGGGTCTTGATAGAAATACGTGCCAATGTCCCATTGCTCGGAACGGGTGGAAACCACAAACGTCCCGGGCGCCACTACGTCCGGCTTGTAGCGGCCAAACGTGCCTTCGATGCCAATGCCCACATTGCCGCGACTCGAAAATCCCGCCACCCGATAGCTGGTGGAAGTCTCTGCCCTCCACGGCTGGCTGGTGTTGGTCGTGCCGTCGGGATTAATGGTGGTGACGATGTTGGTAATATCACGATTCTCCTGGATGGCCCCGACCGTGATGACATCCTTGGCCGTGGCGGGTGATTCAATCGAATCGGGTATGCCGCCTCCAAAATCGCTGTCGTCACCGCCGTTGCCGGCGGTGCCGGCGGCAAACACAAACAACACCGGTTGCGAGCCGCTGACAAAGGGCAACGCGTCGCGCACCGCCGCATCATAACTGGCCGCCGACAAATCGTAGGCGCTGTCGCCCTCAAACACCCAACTGTTGTTGGAAATCAGCGCATTGGTCAGCGCCGGCACCTCCTGGAAGTATAGATCGGAAATGATATTCGTGTCCGAGCCGCCGAAAATGCCGCCCACCGAATACAAGGTCGCCCCGGGCGCCATGCCGCGGAATTGGTAGTTGGTGCCCGTGCCACCGGGCAGGGTCGAACCCGGCGCGTTGGTCACGGTCGTGGATTGCGCGCCGTCACCGGCGATGATGCCCGCCACGTGCGTGCCGTGGCCGTTGGTATCCACCAGACTTTGCGGCGCGTCACCAATGACCCCAAGAATTTTGCCATAATTGCCGCCAGCCTTCAGATCGTCATGGTTGGCATCAATCCCCGTGTCGTTCACTTCCACAATGATATTCGAGCCGGTCAGGTTCAGGTAATTGGTCGCCGTGAGGCTGTCGGCCGCCACCCCCACCGTTGCGCGGGACAAGTCGTTCGCCAGCGCACGCGGATGGAACGGTTCCACGATTTGGACCCCGGACAGCGTGGCCAGGGCCGTCCAATTCTTTGGTGGAATCACACGCACCACGGGACCGAACGGCGACTGGTCCTGCCCCACCACCTGCCCGCCGAGCTTTTCAATCTGTTGCATCGTGGCCGGGGCATCGTCCGCAAACAACCCCAGCGTCAGGATCGTTTTATCCGGCAAAACCATCTGCCGGACCGCCTGGGAAAGCATCGGCGACTGGATTTTGTAATACGGCTCGTAAGGGACGACCGCCTGCGTCTGCGGATTGGCGTCCAACATCCCGGCCACACTGGCAGAGGCACGCACCAGATAGGCGTCATTCGGGATGTAAGCAACAATCGTCGCGCCCGCCTGGGCGAGCATGGCGCGGAAGGTGTTGTCAATCGGCCCGCGCGCCTGGACGATGTAAGCGCCCGGGTCGCCCTGCGGCTGCAGGTTTTTGGGAAAGACAAAATTGAGAGGCAGGCTCGTCTCGATCAATGCGTTCGCCAGCAAAATCGCATGGCGGTCGCCCACCAACTGGCCGATGGATTTGGTGGTGTTGCTCAAACGCCCGGCAAACCGGTTGGTGTTCCAATCCGCCAGGCTGATTTGCGTCACGTTCGTGTTGATGACCCCGTGGCTGGAAACCATCGGCGCGGCAGCAGCGGAATGAGCGGCCGCCGTTGTCGGGACCATGTTCTTTTTCTGTATCAGCGGACGGTTGCCGTGGTGCCACAGGAACCACGCTCCACCCAGACACAGCAGGCACAGCAAACCACCAAGCCACAGTCGCGTACGCATAAACTACCTCATCGTCGGTTAGTATTTCACACAGTTTCCTTCAAAGCGAAAAAGAAATCCGAACGTTTCAACCACGGACCTGCCGCGACAGTGCGCGAGCACGGGGGGTGAGCACCGGTGAACGGGGATTCTGGCTCCGAGCCAAAACGGGAATGCCGGAATATTTGCCGCAAAGAGGCACA
>DASZAB010000048.1:0-5598 GCA_035945675.1 Verrucomicrobiia bacterium
GCGTCGCTGGAAATGATAAGGGCCCGGGCCGTCTTTGCGTTGCTGCTCGCGAAAGGTCTTCAAGATCAGCAACACCGCTTCCCGCCAGGCCCCGTCAAAGGGCGCAGTGTCCCCGGTGCTCTTCCAGTAGCCGTGCGCCAGGCGGAGCGGATGGCACAGCGAGTCCACCTCCCATTTGCGCTCGTGAACGCCCGGTTTCATGTCCGTCAAATCGCTCTTCCAGGGGCTGATCTTTTTCGGGTCCTTGTAAAAGGCGTTGGCGTAGGGATCCAACAGGATGCATCGGGTCTGCCGATTGATGACCCCGGCAATCAATTGCTGCAGCGCCGCATCTTCCTTCGTCAGCGGCAGGTAGGGCCAGACCTGCGCCGAACTGTCGCGCAGCCACATCGCGTCAATGTCGCCGGTGATGACATAGGTGTCGGGCCGCCCATGGGCCACTTCAAAATCCACCGTGGTATCGAGCGTGTTGGGGAAGCAATTCCCGAACATCCACGCCAGTTCCCGGTTGCCCATGGCGGCTTGGATCCGCCGGATGGTGTTCTCAACGGCCACACTCTTGAATTTCCGTTCCGCTTCGGAAATTCGCACCGTGGGGAAGGTCGAATCCTTGGCCCAACCGGCCGAGCCAAGCATCAGGCCCGTCGTGATCAAGGTGCCAGTTTGTATGAATTCCCGGCGGTTCATCTTTTGCGCAGACTTCCGGCGAAGGGGTTTAGGCGCGCCTGGTTAACCACCAGGCGCTGTTGCCAGCCATTCGAGATACCGGTCCGCTGCAATGCGTAGCGGTCAAAAAGTTCCGCCTCGTCCCTTTCCCGTTCCCTCATCTTTTTGCC
Source organism: Verrucomicrobiia bacterium (assembly GCA_035945675.1). Classification (GTDB taxonomy): domain Bacteria; phylum Verrucomicrobiota; class Verrucomicrobiia; order Limisphaerales; family UBA11358; genus UBA11358. The sequence goes on from DASZAB010000048.1 coordinate 837, forward strand.
TTCGGCTTAGGGTAGATAAAGCGTACGGTAGAAGCCAGTGGAACGATTGGTTGCGCCGATGTCCGTGTACTGCCAGGTTCCGTTGCTGGCGGCTGTATTGGTGCTCAGGTTCTGCCAAACCACCGGCGGCGTCAGACGGGCGGTGAATTGCAGCAGGTACTGGTATCCCGGAAGGCCCGTAAAGTCCAGCGTGGTGCTGCCGTTGGCGTTCCTGCTGACCCGGGTGAAAGCGTCCGTTTGGCTCGTGAACGCGCCGCTGACGGCAAAGACTTCCGCATTGGCGCCGCTGGCGCTGGTGCTGAGATCAATGCTGGTGACCGGACTGGAAATGTTGGTAACACCGATGTCAACTGAAAGGAGGTTGGGGACATTTCCAAACGTCTGAATGCCGCCGTTGCCCACGTCCACGCGACCATTGACTCCCCACGCGACCGGACTCGTCGCAAACCAATCCGGTGCCACGTACGTGCCGCTCTCGCTTGATGCATCGGCGTGATGCACGATGTAATTCACGGTGACTGGCCCATGTCCTGCTGACACCAGGAATGAGAGCGCCCAGACGGTGGCCGGAGTGGATAACGTGATGGTGTCGGCGGTCGCGGCATCCACATACGCCACGTCGTTGGCGGTGTAACTGGGCGCCATTTTGTAGTGGTGATCCGGTTTGGTTTGACTGGTGATGGCCGTACCGGCAGCCGGCACCCCCGAACCGGGCGCAAAATACGGCGTCGTGCTATAACCCGCTTCATACCAACTGGTCCCGGTGTTGGCCGTTCCGTTGTCCATCGAAGCGGTGGTGTAACTCTGCCCCACAAAATGTTGTGCGCCCGCCTCCACAATCATGTCTTCATTATAGCCGGTGAAGGCGACGGGGCTGAACGCGCCGCCGGTGGATCCGCTCAATGCCAGCAAACACGTGTTACCGCCGGAAGCAGAGGTCAGAACAATGCTCGTGACCGGGCTGGAGGTATTGGTCAAAGCGGCATCAATGGAAAAAATAAAAGGGTTCAGGCCTGGGCCCCGGATGTCGAGGGTGCGGCTATCCGGATACACCCGGCCGCCAACCCCGAGCGCCACCGTGCCGCTGCCGAACCAATCCGGCACCACAATACTGCCCGTTTCTGTTGTCCCATCGGCATGATGCACTACGTAATTGTTGGTGGCCGGGCCGTAGCCGGCACTGCCCAAAAACGACAGGCTTGAATACGCCGCCGGCGCTGTCAGGCTCAGCGTTGCGCTGGATACCGTGCCATTCAGCAACACCGCGTCATTGGTCGTATAGCTGGATGCCATGGTGTAGGAATGCACGACGCCCGTGTTATTCGTGCTGAACGTTGAACCGGCGGGCGGCAGGCCGATCGTATTGTCGGCGGCATAGTAGCCCTGCTCAAACCAGGTGGTTCCGTTGTCTGTGGTTCCTGCATCCACGGTCGCTGTGGTGACCGCAACCAAAGCTCCCTTCTCGATGATCATGTCTTCGTTGTAGCTTCCGGCGGTGATGGCGATGGGAGAGAAGCCATAAACCCCTTCCGTTTCCACCTGGAGATTTGCTCCAGCGCTATTCGTGGTTCCCGCGCTGTTGCCAATCAGCACGCTATAACTGCCCACGTCGGCAGTCTGCACATTGGTCACCACCAGCGTCGCATTGGTTTCGTCAGGCAGCGGGTTGCCATTCTTGTACCACAGATTGGTCACGGGCAGCAGGCTTTGCGCGGCGTAACTGAATGTGACCGTCGCGCCGGGTGAAACCAGCTGCGAAGCCGGCTGCCGGGTAATGATGGGCGGCACATTGGTGGTGCCATAAATTCCGACATAGTAATGCGTCAAAACCTGGGCCGACGTCAACGCGTTGGTGTAGAGGGCAACCTGGGAGAGGTTGCCCTGAAAAATTCTGGCGTTGGCACTGGCGGTGCCGTCTCCAATCGCCCAAGGCGTGAGAAAATTCAACGCCCCGTTGGTACTCGGCGTTTGGGCCACCAGCGCGCCGTTCAAGAAGAGATTCCAATTGGCCCCGTCGTAGGTGCAGGCCAGATGCACCCAGTTGGTGGCCACCACGCCTCCCGTCACCCGCACATCGCCCAGATTCGTATTGTAAATGCCGCCCTGATAACTGTAATAACCATCGCACCGCAGTGAAATTTCATCCCCGCCGTAGGTTGGATCGTACCCTTTGCCCATGACATAGCCGTTTCCCGCCAGGGTGGCGGATTGCACCCAGCCTTCCATCGTAATCGGGCCGCCGAAGTTCAGCAAGGCGGGGTTGTTGCCCGTGCCCAAATCCACGTAGGTCGAAAGTCCGTCGAAGCTGATGCCGTTGGTGATGTAGGGCGACGGGCCGGGGACGTTGTTGTATCCCTGATAGATGTTGACGTACGAACCATTGTTCCCATTGCCGGACAGGTCGGTGGCGATGCCGCTGCCGGCGTTGGTATCACTCAAATTGAGCGGCCAATAGCCCACCGGATGATCGGCCAGCACGGTGCTTTGATAATCCGCCTTGAGGCTGGTCGCGGAGGACCAGAAAGCGATTGCCAGGATGAGCAGAAAACTGCCATGCGAAAGATGGAACGGGTGGATTGTTTTCATAGGTGCTTTCGTTTTCAGCTATAAAGGATGGTTGAATTTCGGAAACGTTTTATGGGTTCTGGGAGGTGGCGTAACCCTGCGCCAGCCAGTAAAGATCATGAGGGCACTGAGCAAAGCCTGGCGGTGAAAGGTCCTTTTGCGGATTCATGTCCAAGGCATAGGTAACGGTTCCGCTATCCAACCACGTATGGGCGCTGGAGTGCCCGTCCGCCCAACTGAACGTGCTGTCGTGACCATGCCAGGATGCGACCGAATCGATGAAGGAGGCGCCGGTGAAAGTCGGCGGAGTTCCCGGATTCAAAACCCACGAATTCAAATTCTCTCCGCGGGGATCGTTTTCTTCAACCCACAAATACCGCTCGCTGGGATGATGGATGGCGGACGATTTGAAGAGCTGCGGGTACTGGCCGTTGAGGGTGGCCACTCCCGAGTAACTGCCGTAGGCAAAAAATCCCGGCGGGCTGTTTGGATTGGGAGGATTGACCGGACTGTTAAATCGGCGATCCGCCGGACAATGCAGGACGCTCACGTTGGGAGCGTACGGGTAGAGCGCGCCCTGTTTATAGCCGGCCTGCAAGAAAAGTATTTTCTTCTCCTGCGGAGAAGCTCCCGGAGGAATGACGGGAAACGGATTCGGGGCGGCGTAACGCCAGGGCACACCATAAGGCGGAGGAGGGTTATACAATTGCGTGTCGAAGTTGACGATCTGTCCGTTATTGTCATCGGCGTACATCGTCCAGGCCAGAACCAGTTGTCTCTGGTTGCTCAAGCACGTGGATCCCATGGCCTTCAACTTGGCCGCCGACAGCGCCGGCAATAGCATGGCGGCCAGGATGGCAATGATGGCAATCACCACCAGCAACTCAATCAGCGTAAAGGCGTGCAGCTCTGATTTCCGACCAGGAGCCACGTTACTGTTTCGCGTCCTGCTGACAGGCTCCCGGCAAACTCCCGGGGCCTCCTTGGTGGCCGGAAACGACACTGCCAAAGCCATCCGCTGGTTGCGCGTCATGTGCATGTGTGTTGGAAAATTTACAGAAGGTCAACTAAACCTTCCATAATGCAAATGGATGATTTTTTAACTTACTTCAGTGCAGGAACTTAATAACCGCCTCGGTCCGCGAACGCACGTGCAGCTTGCCGTAGATGTGCTGCAAGTGAGTCCGGATCGTGTTGACGCTCACGCTCAACCGATCTGCAATTTCTTTGGTCGAATACCCCTTGGCCAGTTGTTCCAGAATCTCCTCTTCCCGCTGCGACAGACTTTCCACTTTGGGCGCGCCGGCTTCCTCCCGGAATGATTGCACCACGCGCCGCGCGATCTGGCTGCTCATCGGCGCTCCGCCTTGTTTGACCTCCTGAATCGCCCGCAGAATGTCTGCCGGGTCGGCTCGTTTCAGCAGATACCCGCCCGCCCCGGCTTTGAGCGCCCCGAAAATGCGCTCATTGTCCTCATAGACCGTCAGGATCAATATCTGAATTTTGGGGCACAATTCCTTGAGTCGGCGGGTGCAATCCACGCCGGACTGCCGGGGCAGGTGAATGTCCATCAGCACCACGTCGGGCTGGAGCCGGGGAACCTGCTGAAGGGCTTCCTCGGCGGTGCTGCACGTGCAGACGCAGCGGTACCCGGGCGCGTTGTCCAGGTAACGCGCCAGCGAACCACGAAAATCGGCGTTGTCCTCCACAATCGCAATGCTGGTCAAACCCGTCGCGGGGTTTGCGCCAAGGGAGGCCACGGCCGGGTTATTCACAACATTCGGTCGGCTGGCTTCAGTTGCCACAATGTTATTATTCTCCATTGCCATCCATACTCAACCGGATTTTATCATGCCGTTTTGTCATCAGATTTATTGCACCTGGACCCGGAAGAATTCGCTCGTTCCCTCCGGCGCCACCTCGTAAGGCGAGGCGGCGGCCGCGTTGGTCACCCAGGGTCCGCTGAGATTGGTGGCTTGGAGCAACCGGCCAAACGGCCACGTCACCATCACCTGCCCGCCCGACAGCGTTATCCCCACCGACACCGGCGCCACCACCACACCGCTGACGGCGAATATCGCTCCCACACTGCCGGCGCTATTGCCGGCGTCCCAACTCAGATTAATGTTGGTGACGGCGCTCGCCAGGTTGGTCAGGAGGATGTCCCCCGCATAGAGCCGCGGCTCGTTGTTGCTCA
>DASZAB010000049.1:0-3239 GCA_035945675.1 Verrucomicrobiia bacterium
GCGTCGCTGGAAATGATAAGGGCCCGGGCCGTCTTTGCGTTGCTGCTCGCGAAAGGTCTTCAAGATCAGCAACACCGCTTCCCGCCAGGCCCCGTCAAAGGGCGCAGTGTCCCCGGTGCTCTTCCAGTAGCCGTGCGCCAGACGGAGCGGATGGCACAGCGAGTCCACCTCCCATTTGCGCTCGTGAACGCCCGGTTTCATGTCCGTCAAATCGGTTTTCCAGGGACTGATCTTTTTCGGGTCCTTGTAAAAGGCGTTGGCGTAGGGATCCAACAGGATGCATCGGGTCTGCCGATTGATGACCCCGGCAATCAATTGCTGCAACGCCGCATCTTCCTTCGTCAGCGGCAGGTAGGGCCAGACCTGCGCCGAACTGTCGCGCAGCCACATCGCGTCGATGTCGCCGGTGATGACATAGGTGTCGGGCCGCCCATGGGCCACTTCAAAATCCACCGTGGTATCGAGCGTGTTGGGGAAGCAATTCCCGAACATCCACGCCAGTTCCCGGTTGCCGATGGCCGATTGGATCCGCCGTATGGTTTTCTCAACGGCCACACTCTTGAATTTCCGTTCCGCTTCGGAAATTCGCACCGTGGGGAAGGTCGAATCCTTTGCCCAACCGACGGAGCCAAGCATCAGTCCCGTCGTGACCAAGGAGCCAGTTTGTATGAATTTTCGGCGGTTCATAAAATCAAAAATTCACGGATAATTCCCGAGGTTGCGCCTGGTTTTCAAAATGAATCCAGAGCAGATGCTGTTTGGAAGAGTAGTCGAAGGAGTTCAAACTTTGGCCGGCCAGGGTCACCGCGCGCGGACGCCGGGGTGATTCCAGAAGCATAATCGCCGGAGTCTCCCCCACCCCTTCCACGGTGAAGCGGATTTGATCGGGGGCCTCTCCTGCGGGCAAGGCTTTGCAGGCTGAGGCCAGCAGGTGTGGTCGTCCGGTACGAGCCACATCGAGGTTGAGTAACAACCAATGTGTGCCGGGCGCGACCGTAATGTGCTCTTGCTCACGCAATTCTGAATCGAAAAGATTGACGAAATGCCCGTTCAATTCAAGCGGTTTGGCGGCGATGGCCCGGTCCAGACCGGCCGCGATGAGCCAGGGGCCGCGTCGGAGCACGAGGTAACCGGTTTCGCGCCATTTCAGGCCGATTTTTTCGGCGGCGAGTTGCGCGGCATCAACGATTTGCGCCGCACCTGCCGCGCTGGTGGAGAATTCCACGGGGCGTTCCCGCAGCCAGATCAAACCGCCTTTTCCCAGCCGGATGAATTTGTTCGCCGGGACCGATTCACCGGCTCCGAGCAGCTGGAAGAGATGTTCCCGGGGCGTGGTGTAGTGATTGCCGCCGCTGTTCCACCATTCATGAACCTGGAGGTAAGGATCGGCGTCCGCGTCGCAAAAAACCAGCACTCCGCCACGCTTCACCCAGTCAACCAGAGGCGGGTGAACTTCGGGCGACAACGGTTTTTGCCCGTCGTAACTTAAAAACAGAATCTGCAAGCCGTCGAGATAATGCGGCAGCGTGGCATTCTCCAGTTGAACCGGCCTGACCGGCAAACCGCGCATGAGCAGCGGCATCGCCAGGCCATAGACATTTCCCAGATACGGATCGCTCGGCGTTGGCTGGCCGCGTTCAAACAGGAGCGAATCGCTGACCAGCACGCCGATGCCGGTGGTTCCGCAATCCCACTCCACGCGGGACTGTTTCAGGTCGTTGAGAGCATTGAAGACCGTCTGCAATTCGGTGGCGTAAGCCGGCGGAATCGGTTGGCGGTCTTCCGGTTTGGCGGAACGCGGATAGCGTCCGCCGAAAACGCGTTCCGGCCAGGGAGCGACTTCATACTTGGAAACCTCCGGCTGAAACAGCGAAGCCGTCAGCGTGGATTCCCAGTTGCTGCGGTAATCCGCCCAGTCGTGATCCGGATTATCTTCGACCGGATCGTTCAGAAAGCAGATCGAACGGCCGGTGGCGCGGACAAGATTTTGCATCGTGCCATATTCCAGAAACGCGGTTTCGAACGTGCGGGAGCCAACTTCGCCGGCATAGCGGTTGGGCGTGCGCGAGGTGCCGGTCCAGACCTGGGCGATGTAACCGTCACAGCCGTTGACCCGGGCCAGGCTGGATTCCGGGCTGACGATGCACCATTGGGCGTAGTTGAGCAGGCTGTGGGTTGCCACGTAACAGCGGACAGCGTGGCCGGTGCGCTGGTTGTACGCATGCACATAATCGAACACCTGTTGCAATGCGCGGCGGTACAGGAAATATTTCAATTTTGAAGCTCGCCAGCGGGCGTCCACGGAACTGTCCGGCGGTTGCCAGTCGTCGTGATAGTAATTGCGCCATTCCCGCTTGAAACCTTCCGAGTAACCCGCGCGGTCCCAGAATTCCGGCTCCTCCAGGTCAATCGCTTCGGCCCCGGCATCCAGGGCACGTTGCACGCCGACGCACAGGAATTTGCCGTAGTTCGTTCCGGGACAATAGTAATACACGTCGCCGCCGTGGCCGATTTTGTGCCCGTCGCGATCCGTCTGGACCTCATCCTCGTGGTTGATCCCGTCAAAGCGGCCGTAGAGATAATCCTGGTATTCTCCCCAGGCGACCCCGGTCATGACATGGATGCGATAGCCGTGCGAACGCCAGGACTCGATGCGCGCGGGCAGATTGGTGTCGATGCCATACACCACGGCGACATCCGAACGCAAATCTCCCTTTGGCGTCCAAGGTTGGCCCGTCTGGAAACAGGTGCGTTCGAGCGCCTGATCAGGGTCAGCCGCGAATGGAGACTGGCTTTCCGCGGCGAACAAAGAAATGGTCATTCCGAAGAGCATTGCCAGCGGAAGCTTAATTGCCGCTGAGCATTTCCAATTTCTCAAATGGCCTGGTTCGGTTGTCATTTTTGTCATTAGATTCATCGCACCTGGACCCGGAAGAATTCGCTCGTTCCGTTCGGCGCCACCTCGTAAGGCGAGGTGGCGGCCGCGTTGGTCACCCAGGGTCCGCTGAGATTGGTGGCTTGGAGCAACCGGCCAAACGGCCACGTCACCATCGCCTGCCCGCCCGACAGCGTTATCCCCACCGACACCGGCGCCACCGCCACACCGCTGACGGCGAATATCGCTCCCACACTGCCGGCGCTATTGCCGGCGTCCCAACTCAGATTAATGTTGGTGACGGCGCTCGCCAGGTTGGTCAGGAGGATGTCCCCCGCATAGAGCCGCGGCTCGTTGTTGCTCA
>DASZAB010000050.1:0-71865 GCA_035945675.1 Verrucomicrobiia bacterium
TCCTCCTGCATCTCGGCGGGAAAATTTCGATTCAGAACAAGGTGCCGCTGACGACACGGGACACGCTTTCGATGGCCTACACTCCCGGCGTGGCGCGCGTGTGTTCCGCCATTGCGGAACAGCACGCCAAGGCCTGGCAACTGACAATCAAGGGCAATTCCGTCGCCGTGGTCAGTGACGGTTCGGCGGTGCTGGGCCTCGGCGACATCGGCCCGGAAGCCGCGATGCCCGTCATGGAAGGCAAGGCCATGTTGTTCAAGGAATTTGCCGGCATCGACGCCTACCCGATCTGCCTGCGCACCCAGGACACCGAGGAAATCATCAATACCGTCGCCAATCTCGCGGTGGGTTTTGGCGGCATCAACCTCGAAGACATCTCCGCGCCGCGCTGTTTTGAAATCGAGCGGCGTTTGCAGGAACGGCTGGACATTCCCGTCTTTCACGACGACCAGCACGGCACGGCGGTGGTGGTGCTGGCGGCGCTGTTGAACGCCTCGCGCTTGTCGGGCCGCAGACTCGCCGGGCTGCGGATCGTGATTCTCGGCGCAGGCGCAGCGGGAACCGCCATCGCGGTGATCCTGCTGGAGGCGGGCGTAAAAGACATCGTCGTTTGCGACCGGAAAGGAATTCTCAACCGCCGCACGCGAACCGATTTGAATGAAGCGAAGACCCGGCTCGCGGCCGCCACCAATCCCCGCGGCTTGAGCGGCGGGGTCGAAGACGCCTTGCGCCAGGCGGATGTATTGATCGGCGTCTCCGGGCCGGGATTGATTGCGGCGAAGTCGCTCCGGCGCATGGCGGCCCGGCCGATTGTTTTTGCGCTGGCCAATCCCATCCCGGAAATCATGCCGGAGGAAGCGGCGGCGGCGAAGGCGTGGATTGTGGCGACCGGCCGCAGCGACTATCCCAACCAGATCAACAACGTACTGGCGTTTCCGGGAATTTTCCGGGGCGCCTTGAACGTGCGCGCCCGCCGCATCAATGAGCCGATGAAGCTGGCCGCCGCGCATGCCATTGCGGGCTGCATCGCGCGCCGGCAATTAAGCCCCGAATACATCGTACCCAGCGTCTTCAACCGTGAAGTGGTGCAACGGGTCACCGCCGCCGTCACCGCCGCCGCGATCAAGACCGGGGTGGCCCGAAAGGGGCGCCCCCGCCGCTAAACCGCGAACGACGTAGAAATTGTTTTTCAATCGGAAAAGCGAAGCAGCATGGAATTTGACCAAAGAACCTCGTGATTGTGGCGAGTTACCGCCTCGTTTTCTTGCGTTTGCGCGTATGGTATTCTCTGCTGGTATCGTTTAAAACTGCAACCGTGTCCATAGGCGCACCCTGCGGCTTGAACTCGATTTGTAATTTCGCATTTCCGAACAGGGACGCGTTCTCGTTCATCAGCCGCGAAGCCGCCAGTTTGCAGTAGGCGGTGTCGAGCTCCACGCCGATGCTGTTCCGCCCGTGCTTGAGCGCGGCAACCATCGTGGTGGCCGTGCCGCAGAACGGGTCAACGACCGTGTCGCCGGCAAACGAAAACATCTGGACCAGCCGCGAGGCCAATTCGAGCGGGAACGGCGCGGGATGCTCCTTCGTGGACGCGCCGGTCAGGTTCCAGAACTGTTGAAACCATTTATCGAATTTGTCCTTGGGAATCATGCTCAACCGGCGCTGTTCCTCGGTGGGCTTGCGGTAGCCGCCGGGTTTTCGCTGCATGAGGATGAACTCGATGTCGTTTTTGATGATGGCATTCGGCTCATACGGCTTGCCCAGGAACTTTGAACCATTGCTCACCTCATAGCTGGCGTTCGAGATTTTGTGCCAGATGATCGGGTTCAAATTGTCGAAGCCGATCTTGCGGCAGGCCACGCAGATCTCTGAGTGCAAGGGGACAACCGTATGCCGTCCATTGTTCTCCCGGCGCGAGAGGCAGACGTCGCCCACGACGCACACCAGACGGCCGCCCGGCACCAGAATGCGAAAGGTTTCACGCCACACACGATTCAATTCCGAGAGAAACGCTTCCAAATCCTCCACGTGGCCAAGCTGGCCTTCGGAATCGTTGTATCGCTTCAGTGTCCAGTACGGCGGAGAAGTGACCACGAGATGAACCGATGCGTCGGGGATAAACGACAGGTCGCGTGCGTCGCCCTGCACCAAACGATGTACCGTGGGAACATCGTCCAGCGTTTGGAAACTGGTAGTCACGTATTTCATAGCTCTTTGATTCGACCTGAGAATGCCGCCACGTGCCCGACCAATGAATTGGCAAACATCTGAAAGGTCAGGTCGGCGGCGGGTTCGGAATATTCGCCCTTCGCTCCCTTTTCGGCATTCGACATCATGAATGACGCGGCGTCGTAATGACGCTCCAAAACCAGGCGGCGACAAAACAACTCGTAACGCTTCGCGTAGGACGAGTCGCGAAATTCGGGGAACACTTTGAAATGCGGTTCTTTGACGCCGACCGGACGGTTTGAAGGAACGCAGTCCTCAAGCAGGAACATGTAGCCAATCCAGGGCCGAATCTTCGAGCCGAAGGCTTTTTCGCGGAAGGCCGTCCACAGATCCAGAGCACTGCCCATGGCTTCCTCGGTGCGATTGTTGAAATTGTTGCCAAACGACGGACCGACCTGGGATTTGGCTTCGAGCGCCGCCACCAACTGGCCCTTCACGACCACGATGAAGTCCCATTTCTTGTTCGGCCGGAAATAACCCGGCAACTCGAGCGAGTCCTGATAATGGATATTCGCCCGGTCAATCCCGGCCTCGACTACCAGTTGCGTCAGGAGTTTGATGAAGCCGTCCATCTGCGCGCCGCCGGTAACGGCTGAACGCAAACCCTGGTCCGACCCGCCGGCTGTGCGCTGTTTCTGCGACTGCTTGAAGCGCGTTTGCCAATAAAACCTGACCGCATGCGGTACATGCTTCTTCAGTTCGGCGAGGGTTGATGGGTTTTCAGCCATTGCGTCAGTAGCGTAGCGCCTTTTCCAGCGGAATCAAACATTCAACTCCGAACTCCGCACTCCGCACTTCCAAGGTGGGCAATTTCTCCTTGCCAGCGAAGGCGGCGCTGCCAATCTCTTCCCAATTTGCGACAGCCGTTTTGAACCTGAACTCTTGAACCTGAAAGGATCTGTATATGGGTAAAATCGCCCGGACGTGGTCGTTGATGTCGGAATGCTGGCAGGTGCTGAAGCAGGACAAAAGCCTGTTGGTGTTTCCCCTGATTTCCGGCATTTGTTGCCTGTTGTTGCTGGCTTCATTCGCCGTCCCCCTCTACTCGACCGGCAACTGGCAGCCGCCCGGCCACGCCGCCACCACTCAACGGCAGGTCGCCTATTACGGGACGCTCTTCGCCTTTTATGTCGGCAATTACTTTATCGTCGTGTTTTTCAACGCCGCCATTGTCGCCTGCGCCGCCAGCCGCATGGGCGGCGGCGATCCCACCATCGGAGACGGACTGCGCGCCGCTACTTCCCGGTTGCCGGTGATTGCCGGCTGGGCGCTGGTTTCAGCCACGGTGGGACTGGTTTTGCGAATCATCGAGGACCGTTCGGAGAAGGTCGGCCAGATTGTCGCCGGCCTCCTGGGCATGGCGTGGACGGTCGTCAGCTTTTTGGTGGTGCCCATTCTGGTTATCGAAAACAAAGGCCCGATTGCGGCCTTGCACGATTCCACCGCCCTGTTGAAAAAGACCTGGGGCGAACAGTTGGTCAGCAATTTCAGTTTCGGGATGATCTTTTTCCTGCTGGCCATCCCGGCCATCGGACTGATTATTCTGGGCGCCGCCGCGGGCAGCACGAGCGTCTTGATTCTGTGCGTTGGATTGGCAGTGATTTATCTCATTGTGCTGGCGCTGGTTCAGTCCGCGTTGCAGGCCATCTTCCAGACCGCGCTTTACCTGTACGCGCGCGACGGCCAGGTGCCGCCCGGTTTCCACGCTGACGTTCTCGGCACGGCGATGAAGTAATCAGCCAATTTACGATTTGAAACCTCTGCAAAACCGGGGCGCCGAGCACCGTCTCGGCGCGAGGCGACGGATTTTCCCAACGAGCCGAGGCGGTGCTCGGCGCTCCGAATGCCGGCGAAATGACTTTTACAAAGGTCTCGATTTACGATTTACGATTGAAAAAGCAATTTCGGCGTATTTCGTGTTTTTCGCGGTTCCATCCTGTCTTTGTTCCCTCCGTTTCCTTCTGTAAAAGTCCTTGCGCCCTTTTGCAGCACTCAGGGAGGGAGCGGGAGCACTGCCTCGACACGATAGAATCGCACCGGCGCATTGGTGTCGGTGAAACCATCCGTCGTCGAGGAACCGGCGGAGGGTATAACGAGTCCCAAACCGCTGTCCGACCACGGCGGAGAACTCAAGCCGGTGGTTTTCTGGAGGTAATAGTAACGCGTCGGCACGCTGTTCCAGGTAACGCTGACGTTGGTGCCGCCCCGCGCGAAACTCGCGGCGGTGATGCGCAAGACACTGTTCACGTTGGTCGGGTCGGTGCCGGCCAGGTAATCCTGCCCGATGGTCATGCCTTTGCCGGTCGGATCGGCATTGGCGTTGACGTTGGTGGTGCCAAAGTAAGCCAGCAGCCACGGAATCGGCAGGCCGTCCGGCGCCAGCGGGCCGGGAAAAACAGAATCGGTCTGCACGTAGGCGACGGCGTTGCTCAGGGAAATCCAGCCGCAATTGGCGCTCCAGACGTAGCCGCTCATCTGGCCGTTGAGCATGTTGACCTTCGGCTGGCCGTAGGTCTGCTCGAAGGTGAGCCAACCGATGTTCGCGCCCCAGGCGTAACCGCTCAAATCGCCGAGGCCGTCGTTGTTCACGCCGAAGTCGCCGGCGGAGTTGTTCTGGTAATAAATGCCATCGGCCGGACTGCCGCTGCCGAGATTGATCCAGCCGACATTGGCCGAATAAATAAAGCCGGAACATACGTAGTCGCCGATCACGGCGCCGTTGTTGGTGTCACCAACCCAATCCATCCAGCCGAGGTTCGCGCCCCAGGCATAGCGGTTGGCGGCGTCAATCGTCGTGGCCGCATGAAGCCAGGCTGAAGGCTGCAGGCTGAAGGCTGAAACCAGCGCAACCACTGCCAATGGAAGTTTAATTAAAGTTTTCTTCATAGGAATTTCGCTCGATGGCTAAAACGAAAAGTTAGCCCACGGATTCGAGTTGGTGATGATTCCGTAGGTGGTGATGAGCGGGCCGACGATCTGGCTGCCCGGCGTGAGGTAATTGTTCGGGCCGTCGTTCGCCACGGAATTTTTGACAATGACGTTGCCATTGACCGTGTTGGTGACGCTGATACCCGCGTAACCACTGCCGCTGACCTGATTGTCCTCGATGCGATTATTATACCCATTCACATAAATGCCCGCGTCAGCCGTGCTGCCGCTGCTGTTGTTTCCGACGCAGGTATTGCCGATGATTTCGCTGCCCGCTGAAATCAGGTAAATGCCGCTGTTGATGTTGTTCTGGATCCAGCAGCCGGACACCGTTCCCGGAGTGACATAAATCCCATAATGCCCGTTGTTGGCGGCGCTGCAATTTCGCACGGTACCGTCGGCTGCGATAATGCCACTGTTTCCATTATAGCTGGCATCGCAATCCGTTATCTGACCGCCACCGAAGACGTAGATGCCGGCGTATTGATTGCTGATGCTCAGGCAATTCCGCACCAACGCCGGCGAGGAGGAAAAAATGCCATATTGTCCACAGCTTGAAACAGCCAGGCGCTCCAGGACGATGCCGCGCGAAGTGTTCGGCAACACCACGACGCCATTCTGCCACCCGCTGATCGAGCCGTTGCGCACCGTGACGTTGATCTGGCTGGCCGGCATATAAATTCCATTGGCGGAGCTTGGTCCACCCGCCAGAGCGAAGCCGTTCAAATCCACCGTCACGTTGTTGTTGGAAATGGTGATGCCGTTGCCGGTGGCGGCGGAGAGATTGGTGCCGAGATAATACGAGCCGGACGCCGTAATGGTGAACGGCAGGGACGAAATTGGCGTGCGCGGCTCGACCTGGTCGAGCGACTTCATCGTCGGCGCGGGCGGGCCGGACGGCGTGAGGCTGCCTTGCGCGGGCAAGGCTGAAGGCTGAAGGCTAAAGGCCGAAAGGAGCGCGATGAGGATTAAATTCCGAGTTTTCATGGAATTACTGGTTGCCGATTAAAACGAAAAGTTCGCCCACGGATTCGAGTTGGTGATGGTTCCGGCGGTCGTGATCAACGGCCCGATAATTTGGGAGGCGGGGATAACGTAGTTATTGGCGCCGTTGCCGGTGACCGAGTTCCTGATGATGAGATTATTGGATGCGCCGGCGGCCGCGACCTGGATACCGGCATGGCCGCTGCCGATCACGTGATTATCTTCAACGCGGTTGTTGCCGGTCGCCAGGTAGATGCCCGCGTCGTTGGCGCCGGCGTTCTGATTATTACCCAGGCAGGTGTTGCCCGTGAGTTGACAGCCGGACGCGCCCGCGTAAATGCCGCTGAAAGTGTTGGTTTCGATGACGCAGTCGGAGACTTTGCCGGGTGCGGCAAAGATGCCGTAGAGGTTGAACTCCAGCACGCAACCGCTCACCTGGGAGTCGAAGGTGTCGATGCCGTCGAAGCCGCAGTTTTCCACCACGCAATGGCGGATTTCCGAGACGTCGGCGGCGATGCCGGTGTTGCCGCTCCCGTCCACCTGACAGTCACGGATGACGCTGCCGTAGGCGTCGATGCCAAAGCCGCCCACATCCGAGACGGTGAGCCGTTCAAAAATCGTGTTTTCACCATTGAACGCCTCCACGCCGCTGCCGTTCCAGCCGCGCACCGTGCCGTTACGCACGGTGAGGTTGAGGTAAAGGGCATTGGTGGGGACGAAGATGCCGTCCAGGGAACCGGGCACGCCCAAAAGCCGGAAGCCGTTCAGGTCAAGCGTCACGTCGCCGCTGGCGATGGTGATACCGTTGGCGCCGCTGACGCCGGTGAGGTTGGTGGTCAGGTAATAGGAGCCGGGGTTGGTGATGGTGTAGGGCAGCAACGAGACCGGTGTGCGGGCTTCGATCTGGTTCAGCGACTTCATCGTCGGGGCGGGCGGCCCGGGCGGCGTGAGGCTGCCTTGCGCGCGCAAGGCTGAAGGTTGAAGGCTGAAGGCCGAAATGAGCGCGATGACGATTGAATTCCGAATTTTCATAGAATTATTGGTGGACGGTTAATGTGAAATGTTCGCCCACGGACTGGTGGCCGTGGCGGCGGTGCCGATGGGGCCGAAATCATTGTTGCCCGGGTTCTGATAATTACCCGAGCCATTGCCGGTCACGGTGTTGCGGATGACCACATTATTAGTGTATCCGGAACCGGTGATTTCAATGCCTGCAACGCCGGCGGCCGTCACCACGTGGTTGTTCTCAATCCGGTTGTTGCTGCTGCTGATCAACAGGTTGACCGATCGATTGGTAATGCAACTGTTGCCGATGATCTCCCAGCCGGAAGCGGTCAAGGAAATGCCATAAACGGTGTTGCCGGCCACCAGACACCCCGACAGAGTGCCGTAGGCCAGCGGGCTGCCATAGCCGTTTATGTTGATGCCCGCGTCGCCATTGTTGTTGATGACCACGCAGTCGGAAACCAGCCCGCCGGAAATCGTGATCGCCGAGTAACCCGCTCCGGATCCGTCATTCTCACACAAACAATCGCGGATTATCGAAGGCGCGGCGGTGGAAAAATTAAAGATGGCATCGCCGGTGCAGTTTAAAACCTTGATGTGCTCCACACAGGTGTTGGGCGCGGACGAAACCACGCCGTCACCCCAACCGCTGATTGTGCCATTGCGCACCGTGACATCGTTGGCGCCCGCATCAATGTTAATCCCGATCGAGCCCACACCGCCTCCCAGGAGGGTGAAACCATTCAGGTCAATCGTGACGTGATTGGTCATGACTTCGATGCCGTCTTTGCCGCTGACGCCCGGAACATTGGCGGTCAGATAATAGGAACCTGGATTGGTGATCGCGAATTCGCCAAATCCCCCAGCCGGTGTGTGGACCACGTCCACCGGCGTCCGCGGCTCGACCTGGTCGAGCGTCTTCATCAGCGGCGCCGGCGGGCCGGGCGGCGTCAGCGCGCCCTGGGCACAAAGGGATGAAGGACAAAGGATGAAGAATGAAAGCAGCACCGCCGCGAAGACAACGAAAATGCTGGTTTTCATAGGGGATTCAAGGTTATCTCCACTCACTTTAAAAAGATTTCGAGCTGATATTACTCTTACGCCTCGTCCTCCTTAAATGCAAACGAAAAACCGGTGGTCGGGACATTTTTGCAGCTGTCAGCCTGGCAGGTTTTAACCGGTGCGAATTGGCGCAATTCGCGTCAAGGCCTCTGAGTTCCTTCGTTGGCAGTGTCCGAATTTCGCTCGGAGTTCCGCCTTCAGGCGGCTCGGAACCGCGTAAACGCGGAACTCCAAACTTCAAATCAGGATACTGCCCCTTCGTTCGCAAAGTTGACAGCTTTGCCCCTGCCGACCATGCTGGCCGTCGGCCATGCTTGACCAAACCCGCAGCGTCCTGTGAAAGGCATTCCCCATGACAGATGGTTCGGCTGGTTAAGTCTCCTGATTGTGGCGGGTTACTTCGTGGTCGGCCTGTGGCCGTTTGATTTCCACCCTGCCAATCGCGTCAGTTGGCTGGCAGACCGTCCCGGGCTGGATTTTCAACCCTACGGAATTGCCTATGACGCCGCGTCGCTGCCGCGGCCTGCGCCAAGTGACGGCGCCGGACCGTCCGCCGCCTTTACCGTAGAACTGTGGATCGAAACGGACCAGGAACCGGCCAACAACGTGTTTAACATCCTGACCGTCCACAATCCCCAATTGCCGTTTGATTTTGTGCTTGGCCAATGGAAGCGGGATTTTTTGCTGCGGGCCACAACCCAGCACCGGCCGCCAACAGCCAAAATTCCCGAGACAGGCGTGGACGAGGCGTTGACGGAAGGAAAGCCACAATGTTTCACCGTCCGCAGTGACGGAGCAGGAACTGATTTTTATCTGGGTGGAACCATGGCCGGACATTTCCCTCAATTCGTCTTGAACGAGGAAGCGTTGGATGGACGGTTGATTCTCGGCAACAGCGCTTCGGGAAAACATCCATGGACCGGGCGACTGTTCGGATTCGCCCTCTACCACCGCGCACTGGCAGCGACGGAAATTGCCGGACATTCTGCGCTCTGGACGCAAGGCCGGGCCGGGCAGCTCACGAATGCTTCCGGGCTGACGGCGCTCTACCTGTTCGACGAAGGTCGTGGGCGGTCGGCGGCGGATTCTTCGGCCAACCACCATCATGTCATCATTCCCGCGATCTTTGAACCGGTCCATCGGAATTTGTTGATACCGCCCTGGAGCGACCTGTCTTACCGCGAGCCGGATTATCCGGACATTGCTGTCAACATTCTTGGTTTCGTGCCGTTCGGATTCTGCTTTTTCCTCCATCGCCGCTCGCTCAAGCCGGTGCAAAAAATCACCAACTCTTTGCGGGTGGTTCTCAGCGGTGCGGCGGTCAGTCTGGCAATTGAAATCATCCAGGCCTGGCTGCCCGACCGGACATCCTCCGTGACCGACTTGTTAACGAATACCACCGGCACGCTGCTGGGCGTGGTCCTGGCCCTGGCGCTCCGACGCAACATCACAAAAGCCGAACCTGCAACGAGGCCCGGCGGGAGTAGCGCAGATTGGTAATCTGCCGTTTCGCCGACTGAAAGTCGGCAGGCATTGCGGATTGCCAAGCCACGACACGGCAGACTGACAGTCTGCGCTATAGTGATTGGTCCGCATGAGCCGGTAATGCCCGCCACCGCCATGTCAGTGACGATTGCCACGCCACTCCGACATGCCAGCCGCGGCACGGACCCCACCCCACCGCCACCGCGGGCCGACGCCAGCCGCCTTTTAACAAGGTGCCGGGAACGTACCGGGACTTTCAGGTGGCCGCCGGAGCGGAATATCGGTTCTGCGCGGTCTTACGTTTGACGTGGAAGGCGGTTATTCCGTGGGGCACGAGATTGGTTACATGGACATTGACCAGGCCGTTTTGTTCGGCAGCGCCCCTTACTTCCAGGCGGCTTGAGATACCGGTTTTGACGACCGGTAACCAGGCGGAGCGCGGACAGCCATGTTGCTTTGTAGAAATGATCGTCCGGCCTCAAGAGTTCATTTCCCGCTCCCCGCAGCGAAGCGCGGGGAGAGGGGCAGGGAGAGGGGCCGTTCAACAAAAAACCACCTCTCCCCGACCCTCTCCCCCAACTTCGTTGGCGGAGAGGGAGATAAGATGGAGGTGTCGTTTCCGGGTTTGATGTTTTCTACAAACCAACAGCCATGTCCGCGTGCATCCATCCTCTGCAGGTCGTCCAGCGCATTCATCAGCATCAACAGCCAATCCGCGGACTCTGCCGTCCGCGCCCCTTTTCCGTCGGGCAATATGTCTTCGAGTTGCATCGGCCGGCGGCCGGGAATTTGAAAATTCTTTCGCCGGGGGGATTTAACCCTTAGCCTTCCGGCGGATGCTTGAGCAAACCGTCCAGATTGTCTCTAACGAGCGCGATACCGACTCTTATTTTCGCCTTGTCCTGCGCGCGCCGCAAATCGCGCCGCTCATCCAGCCCGGCCAATTTGCCCACGTCCGCGTGCAGCCGCTCAAAGATGCCCTGCTCCGCCGGCCGTTCAGCATCTTCCAGGTTTCCGGCGACACTTTTTCCATCCTCTATAAAACGGTCGGCAAAGGCACCGACGCGCTCGCCCGAATGGGTGCCGGCGAGGAATTGAGCGTGATTGCGCCGCTCGGCCACGGATTTACCGTGCCCCAACGCGGGGGCGAAACTCCCCTCCTCGTCGCCGGTGGCTATGGCATGGCGGCGATGTATCTGCTGGCCCAACGGTCGCCCCGGAAGGGCATCGTCTTCGTCGGCGGCCGGCGGCGTGTGGACATTTTGTGTGAAAAGGAATTTCAGGCGCTGGGCTGGGACGTACGGGTGACTACCGAGGACGGCAGTCACGGCGAAAAGGGATTGGTTACGCAACCGTTGCTGGCGGAATTGCGCAGGAGCCGAGGCGACGAGGCTCAAACTAAAGAATCGGAAAGCGGACGACGGAAATCGGAAATCAGCCAGAGCCTCCTGACGTCGGCTGCTACCCGCCAGAAGGTGAAGATTTACGCGTGTGGCCCGACACCAATGCTCAAGGCGGTTGGCAAAATCGCTAGGGATTCCAGTGTCCCGGCGGAACTTTCGATGGATGAACATATGTGTTGCGGCGTCGGCGTCTGCCTGACATGCGTGATTCCCATCAAGACCGGTGACACCTGGGAATACCAGCGCACCTGCACCGAGGGACCGGTGTTTGACGCGCGTGACATCGTTTGGGAAGTGACAAAATGATTTTTTGAAAATGGAACATCGAACATCCAACATTCAACATCCAACATCCAACGGCACCGACAGTAGCGTGGCATCTCTGGAGGTTCGGCGTTGGGCGTTGGATGTTGGATGTTTTCTTCCATCCCGCTTGGAAGCGCATTCATGAATCTCTCCGTCCAAATCGGCAAACTAAAGCTGCGAAACCCAGTGATGGTCGCTTCCGGAACGTTTGGTTATGGCGTCGAATACGCCCAGCTCCTTGACTTGAACCAGCTCGGCGCGGTGGTGGTCAAAGGCATCCGGCTCGGCCCGGTCCGCGGCAACGCCACGCCGCGCACGGTCGAGGTGGCGAGCGGGCTTATCAACGCCATTGGCTTGCAGGGACCGGGCGTGGACGGGTTCATCAAGAAGTACTGGCCTTTTCTCAAAACCCTGAAGGTTCCGACCATCATCAATATCTGGGGCACCACCGTCGAGGAATATGCCGAAGTCGCGGAAAGCTTCGACGCGCTCGGCGGCGTCGGCGCGCTGGAACTCAATGTCTCCTGCCCCAACATCAAGAAGGGCGGCGCGCAATTCGGTACCGACTTGAAATTGCTGGCACAAGTCGTTGCGGCCTGCCGCAAAGTGACAAAGCTGCCGCTGATTACCAAGATGAGTCCGAACGTGGTGTGCCTCGCGCCTTTCGCTCAAGCGGCGGAGGACGCCGGCAGTGATGCGTTGTCCATCATGAACAGTTACCCAGCCATGGCGATTGACATCGAGACACGCCGGCCGAAGCTGGCCAACGTGACCGGCGGCCTGACCGGGCCGTGCATCAAGCCGATTGCCATCAAGCTCGTCTGGGAGGCGGCGAAAGCCGTGAAAATTCCCATCATCGGCATGGGTGGCATTCAAAACGCGGCGGACGCAATTGAATTCATGGTGGCCGGCGCGACCGCGGTGGCGGTCGGCACGGCCAATTTCTACGAACCCCAGACGCCGTTGCAGGTGATTGCCGGCATCCGCGAGTTCATGGAAAAACACAATCTGAACAATGTGAAAGAAATAATCGGCAGTGTGGCAGTAGAAAGATAATTTACGATTTGCGATATACGATTTGCGCGCCGCCTCCCGATTTCCGGTCACGCGTAAAGGGAGCTCTCTGATAACGTAGCAGCGGACGGGAGTCCGATCACTTTTGATTCAAACGGCCAGGGAAAAGATGGAGCCGACTCACGTCGGCTGCTACTAAATCGCAGATCGTGGCGTAAAATCGTAAATCGTATATTGTATATCGAACATGTTCGAGCATCGTTCAAAACCGCTGCTGCCGCGCAAGGAGTATTACCGGCGCATTGCGCGCCACGCGGCGCTTGGTTTTTCGATCATCGTGGTTGCCCTCGGCATCGGCATGACCGGCTATCACGTTTTCGAAAAATTGCCGTGGGTTGACGCGTTCGTGAACGCGGCCATGATTCTTTCCGGCATGGGCCCGGTCGCCACCCTGCAAACCAATGCCGGAAAAATGTTCGCCGGCTGCTACGCGCTGTTCAGCGGCCTCGCCTTGATTGCCATCCTGGGCATCATCTTCGCACCCGTCGTCCACCGCTCGCTGCACAAATTTCATCTGGAGGATGAAGGCCGTCTTAAAAGGGACAAATAAACCTGAAACTGTTTTACGCTTCACTGCCAAATCGATATGCTGGATTCATGCTGTGGGCCTTTACCAAATATCACGGGTTGGGCAATGATTACATCATCATTGACCCGAAGAACCTGCCGTCACCGCTGACGGCCGCGCAGGTCAAGACGATTTGCCATCGCAATTACGGCATTGGTTCGGATGGCATCCTGCTCGGTCCCCTGCCCTCCAAAATGGCGAAGTTTGCGGTTCGCATTTACAATCCCGACGGCAGCGAGGCGGAAAAGAGCGGCAACGGCCTGCGGATTTTTTCGCGTTACCTGTGGGACAAGAAACTGGTCGGCAAGGACGAGTTCGCGGTCGAAACCGCCGGCGGGCTGGTGAGGGCCACGGTCACGGAACGCGGCAAGGTGGTGCGCGTGGAGATGGGCAAGGTCAGTTTCTGGAGCGACGAAATTCCCGTCGCCGGTCCGCGCCGCGAAGTCATCAACGAACCGATTCATCTGCGCGGCGAACGATTCAACTTCTGCGCGGCCACCGTGGGCAACCCGCATTGCGTGCTGCCGATGCCCAGGATCAGCCCGGAAATTGCGAAGCAGATGGGCCCGCTGCTGGAAACGCACCTGCGTTTCCCCAACCGCACCAATGTGCAATTCATGCGGGTGATGGACCGCAACAACATCCAGATTGAAATCTGGGAGCGCGGCGCCGGTTACACCCTGGCGAGCGGCAGCAGCAGCAGCGCCGCGGCGGCGGTGGCGCACCGGCTCGGCCTGTGCGATCGCGAGATTTCCGTGCACATGCCCGGCGGCATCATTGAAATCGAGATCGGCGAGGATTACGCAATCCGCATGACCGGCGCGGTGGCCAAAGTGGCCGACGGCGTCATCGCCAAAGAAATGTTCACCTCGTCAATCGTGGGTTAAAAAAGCTAATTGGCAACGGCCGTGAGATGCCAGTGCAGCACCAGCAATAGCCTCCCTGATTTGCATGAGATGGCTTAAATACACCGAACTTGCAGGGCGATGTTCGGGCGTGCAGGAGTTAACTTCAAGAAACGCAGCAACTGTATTCACCACCGGCGGACGCGATAGAAGCGCTGCGAACTGTTAGTGGTGGGATCGGTAAGCGTGAGCAGGCCGCCGTTGCCGGCCGTCAATGGCAACGGTGTCCAATTTGCGTCGGAGAGCGAGTTCTTGTATTCCAACTGATATACCCGCCCGCTCTGCGATGGCAGGAAAACGCTGAAGCCTTTGGCGGTCCAAGAAGGATTTGACAAAAAAGTTTGCGGGATTGGTTGGCCCTCTCCCGCAATCGCAAGAGCATAATCAAATCCTCCTGAAATTCCGACTACGTTGGTCAGACCCGACGGCACGTTCGTCGCTCCGGAACTGCTGTCGCCCCAAGCGACCACAGCCCACTGATCTGTCAAGGCGTAACTGTCATAATTTCCAGCGGCGATCGCCACCACATTGGAGAGTGTTGCTGGCACCGTTGTTGCGCCGTCGGCATTGTAGCCCCACGCTGCCACGGTTCCATTCGTGAGGCCGGAAGGAATATTTGTCTGGCCATAAGAATCATCCCCCCAAGTGAACAATTGTCCGTCGGCCCGCAGAGCCATGCTGTAATTGCCGCCACAAGCAATGGCGACAACATTCGTGAGACCTGCCGGCAGATTGAGTTGTAGATTGTAATTCGCGCCCCACGTCACCAGGCTGCCGTCAGCTCGTAATGCCAAATTTAACATTATAGTTAGCTGCGAATGGGGCGGTTTTCGCAGCCTATCTCCCGGATTTCGCAGCCTATTATGGCAAGGGGGCTGTGGTTTGAGGCTGGAGACAGGGGAAAAAGCTGCCGCACATGCAGCGCTATTGGATGCTCCATTGGACCTCTACCCGCTCCGCTTTTCACTTGCGTGCAAGATAGCACCATTTTAAAGCCGGTTTCAAGCCAATTCCGGGTGCCCTTATGCCCAATGCAACGACTTTTGGCCGTCCGGTGCGGGAGCGGTTGGTGCCCAATCCCAAGGCGCGGTTGCGGGAACAGTTCCGAGTGGTGGCGCACTTCAAGTTTTTGTCGTATCGGACGGAGGAGGCGTATTGGGATTGGGTGGTGCGGTCCTCGGAACAAATTGGCGGTTGGCAGTTTGGCGATGGGGAAAATCAGAGCCGGCTGACGCCGGCTGCTACCATAATTAAAGGATCGGCTTGGAGAACAAAGTTTTGACAGAAGGAACAGAATTCCCCGGCTTGGTGGTTAAATCCAAGCCCTCCTTCATCGTGACTTTCTTTCCCGAGGGGAAAGAAACCGTATCAGGCCGGCTCGACGGAGCCGAATGATTTTAGTTCGCCGGCTGGAGCCGGGCGCGCAGGACGTGGATGAGGGCCTTGACGGTGAGTTCGATAAAGAGAAACGGCTTGGCGATGAAATCATTGCCGCCGGCCATCATGGAACTGGTGCGGCTGTCAAAGTCACTGAGCGCGGTGACAAAGACGACGGGAGTTTTTTTGTACTGCGGCATGGCGCGCAGCCTGGTGCAGAGTTCAAAACCGGTCATGCCGGGCATGTCCACGTCCAGGAAAACGAGGTCGAACCTTGTCTCCGTCAGTAAATTCAGGGCGGCGTTGGGGTCGGCGGTGCTGGTGGAAGGCAACTGCGCCTTTTCCAGGGCGTAAACCACGGCGCGTTGGGAAATCGGCTCGTCGTCCACCACGAGAATGTTGACGGCGGGCGGGTCCGGATTATCCGGCTTTTTGCCGCGTTCGAAGAGAAAGCCGAGAAAATCCACGGCCGCGGCCACGGTGCGCAGGGTGGAGGTATTGATGCTCTTTGGTTTTTCGTAAAGCTCCTTGAGCAGCGCCTCCACGGCGGCGGACATTTGCGAGACATAGATGAATCCAGCGAGGCCGGCGTTGCCGGCGAGCGCATGGGTACGGCGGTAAAGCTCGTGGATGTACTTGAGCTGATTGATTTCGTCATCCGCCTTGATGAGGCTCTGCAAATGGCTGCGCAACGCCGCCAGGGTGGCCGGTTCGCTTTCAATGAACGACGTCCGCAGTTCGTTCAGAAATTTTGTGTCCCCCTCGGTATCGGTGAAATTGGGCCGGGCGGAAGGGGTCGCGGTCGTCCGCACCGCGGGGCCGCGCGGGATGGAGCCGCTGTCGCCGATGGCCTGGCGGACGACGTCCAGCACGTCCTTGGGCGTGCAATTGGTCTTGGACAGGCATTTGCTGGCGCCTGCCTTCCAGGCTTCCTGGATCAGGTTGGTCAGGTAGGTGTTGGAAAAAACAATGATGGGCAATTTGGCAAAATCCGCCTCGCTGCGGACCCTTTTGATGAGATCAACCCCCGACATCTGGGGCAGAACGAGATCCAGGAGCATGATGTCGGGCTGAAACGTCCGCATGGTTTTCAGGCCGCTTTCGCCGTCAAACGCCACCTCGGCCTGATAACCTTCGATTGCGAATTTATTCCGGTAGATGTTCGCAATGATTTGATCGTCTTCGATGATGAGAACTTTTTTCATGAATGAACCGTGGTCGCCACCGTCCCGCTCAGGGCCGGATGCTTCACCAGGAAATCCTGGGTGCGTCTGAATTCGCGCCGGGCATCAGCGCACAGTTGTTGCGCGTTGGTCAACCGGCCGGCCTTGCCCTGCCGCTCCAATTCCCGTAACAACGGCACCAGGCGCCTCATGCCCAGGGTGGCGCTGGCGCCGGCGCAACTGTGCGCCACCTGGCGCACTTCCTCGGCTTTGTTCGCGTGAACCGCCGTTTCCAATTGCGCGAGCTGCCCGGTCGTCTGGGTGAAGTAAAGTTCCACCAGCTCGCGAAGGCTTTCCGCGTTCCCGCCGCCCAAATCCGACAGCCGATCCATTTCCACCGGCGGTTCTTCCGCCTCCGGCGGGTCCGCGACGGGCGGGAGCGCGGGTTGGGGGGAGGCCGACGAACCCATCTGCGAACTCCAGCGCTCAATAATGGCACGGACATCCTTCGGGCGGACGGGCTTGGCCAGGTAATCGTCCATGCCCGCAGCGATGCATTTCTCCCGGTCGCCCTGCATCGCCTGCGCCGTCATGGCCACGATGACAATGCGGGAGCTGTAATTGGCCTTCCCGCCGGCTTTTTGAAACTCGCGAATCGCGCGGGCCGCTTCCAAGCCGTCCATTTCCGGCATCATCACGTCCATAAAAATCAAATCATAGGGCTTCCGGTCAAGCGCGTCGAGTGCTTCCCGCCCGTTGGCGGCCAGGTCCGGCTGGTAACCCAACTGCTGCAGAATGCGTACGGCAACCTTCTGATTGATGGCGTTGTCGTCGCACAATAATACGCGCAACGGCTGGCGGCTGGCAAAGGTTTCTTTTCCCTGAACCGGTGTCGACGTGGGCTGCGGCAACGGCGCAGCTTTGATGCCGGAAAAAGCGCGGGTGACGGTCTCAAAAAATTGCACTGGTTTGACGGGCTTGACGGTGAAAGCGACGCACGGGATGGGCGCCGTGGCGGGGGCTTCCAGGCGCGCACCGAGCGGCGTCAGCAATATCAGGGGCAGTGTCGTCGCATCCGGCAATTGATGGATTTCGGCGGCCAGAGTGAAACCATCCATGCCCGGCAACTGCGCGTCGAGAATCACCAGGTCAAACGAGTTGCCTCCGCGAAAGAAATTCATTGCCTGCTGCGCATCCCCGGCATCGCGGGGAATCATTCCCCAGCGGGTCGCCTGCTCGGCCAGCACCCGGCGGCAGGTGGCGTTGTCGTCCACAATCAACACCCGCCGACCCGCCAATTGATCCTGCAGTCCCGCCAGCGGGTGCGGGGCGGTTTGCGGTTGGACCAGAACATTGATGGTGAAGTGGAAGGTTGAGCCTTCACCCGCCACGCTCTCCGCCCACATTTTGCCGCCCATCAATTCGACCAGTTGTTTGCTGATGGCCAGGCCTAGTCCCGTGCCGCCATAACGATGCGCCGTGGAGGGGTCAGCCTGGGTGAAGGGTTTGAACAAACGCGCCAGGCGGTCCGGCGGAATGCCAATCCCCGTGTCCCGCACGGAAAAATGGAGGTGCAACAGGGAGCGATTTTGTTTTTCCTCCGCCTTGGCTGAAAGCAATTTGATTTGCACCAGGATCTCGCCGGACTTGGTGAACTTGATACCATTGCTCAAAAGATTCACCAGGACCTGGCGCAGGCGCAAGGCGTCGCCTTCCACCAGGGAAACAATCTCGTCGTCCATCTGATAAACCAGGTCAAGATTCTTTTCGAATGCCTTCGCGGCCATCAAGTCCAGCGTTTCCTCCACGCACGCGCGCAGGTCGAACGGCCGCGAATCCAGTTCCAGTTTGCCGGCTTCAATTTTGGAGAAATCGAGGATGTCATTGATGATGGTGAGCAAAGCCTCGCTGCTCGCATGGATCGTTT
The DNA here is from genome assembly GCA_035945675.1 of Verrucomicrobiia bacterium. Classification (GTDB taxonomy): domain Bacteria; phylum Verrucomicrobiota; class Verrucomicrobiia; order Limisphaerales; family UBA11358; genus UBA11358. Next base: position 18,417 of record DASZAB010000050.1, read on the forward strand.
CCAGATAACCCCGCTGCTCGGCGGTCAACTGCGTTTCGAGCAGCAGACCCACCATCGCCACCACGCCGTTCATCGGCGTGCGGATTTCATGGCTCATGGCCGCCAGAAAATCCGCTTTCGCGCGCGCGGCGGATTCGGCGGCGATCCGGGCGGACATCAACTCGCGCTGACGGTGGAGCAAGTCGCCAAATTGCCGCTTGATTTTCAACGCGGCGGAGAGGCGGGCACGGAGTTCGGTGACCTCAAACGGCCGGCTCACACAGTCGTGCGCGCCCAGTTCAAACGCACGGATCTTCTCCGCCGGTGCATCCGCGGCGGTGAACACAATGACGGGAACGGTTTGGGTCGCCGGGACCTCCTTGAGTTCCTGCAGCAATTCCATTTCCGCGACATCCAGCAGAATCAGTTCGGGAGGCTGGTCGCGAAGCAGTTCAAAGATCCCGTCACCGGACGGCGCCAGCCGGATGGCGATATCGTCCGCCCGCAGCAATTCGGACAACGTCGCCAGCAATTCCGGATTGTTGCCAACCAGAAAAATTTGGGCTGCGGCTTGTCTCATGACGACGACTTGAATTGATTTGTGATGTCTATTTTAAGGACGTTTTGTCCCAGGCCGCCTATTCAATATCAGTTTTGCCGTTTTGGCCAACCCGTTTTTTAGTTTACTGCATTTCCAATGCCGAAAGAAACGTTGCTGGCACGGGGTTTTGGCGGTAAAATCGACCCATGCTGCAAACGGTGCTTGAGCCCGGCACGGCGGAAAACACGGCCTTGTTTCGAGAAACGTATCTGGCCGCCTACCGCTTCATGTTGCTGGCGCGGTTGTTGGATGACAAATTCGCCGCGCTTTGGCGCTCCGGCAGAATCCATGGCGGCGTCTTCCTGGGACGCGGCCAGGAAGCCTTGAGTGCGGCGACCGGTGTCTCCCTGAAGAAGGGCGACGTGTTTGCGCCATTAATCCGGGACGCCGCGGGACGGCTGGCCTTTGGCGAAACGGTCCTGGACGCCGCGCGCACCTATCTGGGCTCGGCGCTGGGGCCAATGCGGGGACGTGATGGCAACGTCCACCGCGGAAAACCGAAGGAAGGTTATTTGCCGATGATCAGCCATCTCGGCGCGATGATTTCCGTCGTCAACGGCATCCTGCTGGCGCGCCGGTTTAAAAAAATCCCCGGCACGGTCGGCGTCGCCAGCGTCGGCGACGGCGCGACCTCCACCGGGGCATTCCACGAAGCGCTCAATCAGGCGGCGGTGGAAAAATTGCCGCTCGTATTGATCGTGGCCGACAACCAATACGCCTATTCCACGCCGACCTCGCGCCAGTTCGCCTGCCGCGACCTCGCGGACAAGGCGGCTGGCTACGGCGTCGAGGTGGAGTCCGCCGATGGCACTGATTTGGACGCGTGTTTGAAAACCGTCGGCCGGGCGATTGCCCAGGCTCGGGCGGACCGCGGACCGCAAATGGTCGTGGCCACGTTGCTGCGGCTGTGCGGCCATGGCGAGCACGACGATGCCGGGTACATTGATCCCAAGTTGAAAAAATCGCCGTTGGGACGCGACTGCCTGAAGGTGGCCGAGGAATATCTGATGCGGCAAAAATGGGCGGCTGCCGCGACGCTGACCGCCTGGCGCAGCGAGGCCGTTCATGAAATAGAGCAAGTCATCGCCCAGGTCCAGCGTGAGCCTGCGCCCGACCCATTTGCCGAGGATTGGCGCGCGATTTCGGCAAAACAACTGAGCGAAACCCACGACGAAAGCGAAAATTGATCCGGCATGAGCGTCACCTACCTCGAAGCCATCCGTGAAGCGCAGGCACATGCCCTGCGCGACGATCCGCGGGTATTCATTTATGGACAGGATGTCGGCGCGTTCGGGGGCGCTCACAAGGCCACGAAAAATCTGGCCAGGGAATTTCCCGGTCGGGTCCTGGATTCACCCATCAGCGAGGATGCCATTATGGGCCTGGCCGTCGGCGCGGCGATTGAAGGCATGCGGCCGATTGTGGAAATGCAATTCGCGGATTTCTCCACCGTCGGTTTCAACCAGATCGTCAACCAGGCAGCGACCCTTTTCTGGCGGACGAACGTGCCCTGTCCGGTCACGGTGCGCCTGCCGTTTGGCGGAACGTCGGGCAGCGGCCCGTTTCACAGCCAGTGCATGGAAACGGTTTATGCGCATTACCCGGGACTGATCGTGCTGACGCCCGCCACGGTCGAGGACGCCTACAGCATGTTGCTGGAAGCGGTGGCGATTGACGACCCGGTGATTTTCTGCGAGCACAAATTTCTTTATTACCATCTTAAGGCCGAAAAATTGCCAAGCGAAGCCCTGCCCGTCGGCAAGGCCCGCATCGCACGTGAAGGCCGGGACATGACCGTCGTCGCCTACAGCGCCATGGTGCACGAGGCGCTCGAAGCGGCGAAGGAACTCGCGCCCGAAGGCTGGGAGGTGGAAGTGGTGGACTTGCGTTCCGTGAAGCCGATTGACACCGATACGGTGATGGCCAGCGTGGCGCGCACGGGGCGATTGCTCTGCGTCGGTGAGGCCTGGTCCTGGGGCGGAGTGACGGCGGAAATCATCGCGCGGGTGACGAGCGAAGGCTATGGCTTGCTCGACGCGCCGCCGCAACGACTTAACGCCAAGGACACCCCCGTGCCGTACCACCCGAATTTGTGGGCGGCCCATCGCCCGACGGCACGCGCCATTGCCGCCGCCGCCAGAAAACTCCTGAGGCTTTGAACGATTATGCCACAGATTCCCATCATCATGCCGCAGCTCGGTGAATCCATCGCCGAGGCAAATATCATTGGCTTTCTCGTCAAGCCGGGCGACACCATCGAGGCCGGCCAGGATTTGATCGAAGTGGAAACCAACAAGGCCAGCATGACGGTGACGTCGCCCTGCGGCGGACGCATCGAGAACTTCACGGCGCAACTGAATGAAAGTTACGCCGTCGGCGCCACGCTGGGCCGCATTGAAACCACCCAGGAAGAAGCCGCGCGGCTGGGTTTGGATGTTCCCGCGCCCACCAAACCGGGCGACACCGACCGCGTTGTCCGGGGGGGTGGGAACGGCAGTTGGAGCCGGGTGCAGCCGACCGTGCGCGGCCTGCCCGTGCCGGCGAACGCCGCCGGCGCCAGCTTTCTTTCCCCAAGGCTCAAGGCGCGCATGACGGAACTGGGCTTGAGCGCCGCCGATCTCGCGGGCGTGGCCGGCAGCGGCGCAGCGGGACGCGTGACCGTTGAAGATTTCGAAAAATTCATCGCCCATCTCGAGCAACAAAAAATGAGCCAGGCTTCGACGATGCGCGTGGCCGTGGCCGACGCCATGCGGCGCAGTTGGACGCGACCCATCGCGCACGTCGGCATGCCGGTTCGTCTCGACCCGCTTTTTGCCTACCGCAAGGTGACCCGGCCCAAACCCGGTCCGGCCCTCTGCGCCTTGCGTGCGCTGGCGGTGGCCCTGGCGGAAAACAGCGCTCCGGCGGGCCGCCTGGTGGGAAACAAGATTGTCCATCCCTCTTCAATCGACATTGCTTTTGCGGTCGAGGCCGAAGAAGGCGTGCTGGTTCCCGTCATTCGCAACGCGGACAAGCGGCTCTTGAAGGACTTGATTGCGCCATACGATGAACTGGTCAAGCTGGCGCGGGACCGCAAATTGCCGCCGGATGCCACCGGCGGTTCCATCGCCACGGTCACCAATTTTGGCACGTTCGGCCTGGAATGGGCGACGCCGATTCCGCTGCCGGAACAAACGCTCGTGTTGGGCATGGGCGCGGCCCGCCACGCGCCCAGTTGGGATTCCGTGAAAGGCCAGTTCGTGCCGATCATGGAGGCAAACATGACGTTGAGCTTCGATCATCGCGTGATTGACGGCGGCGCGGCGGGCCGGTTGCTGCAACACGTCGCGGATTTGATGTCAAAACCGGAGCAGCTTTAACCTCGTGCACCGCGAGCCGGCCGCAAATCGCATCGCCGTGATTGCAGGCGTTCGCCTGGAAAGGTGATTCTGGTTTGCCTCGACGCCGGGTCGCTGGACCGCGTTGCGGGAAGTTTGCATTTGCCATGGTTACAAGGCGTCTGCTAATGCTGGTTCGGCAAAATGAACGACCAGCACGACGGCGGCGCGGCTTATCGTGCCGTGGTGGACAATCTCGTGGACACCTGCGCGGCCGCCCAGGTTTACATTGATTTGGATTTGCACTGGTCGGACTGCGGCAATTGGGTCAACGAAGGCGGATGTCTCGGCCAGCACAACATGCCGGATCAAATTTCCGTGGTTTTCTGGCACGACGTGGCCACGCGCTATAAAACCCATCCCTATCCCAACAAAAAGGATTGGGACAAAAACTTTGGCGAGATCAGCCAGAAACATCCGGTGTATGTTGGAGAATGGGGTTTTGGCGGACAGGCCTTCAGCCACACGAATGGACCTGCATACGGACAACGGTTGATGGGTTACCTGCAGGGACATGACATCCGGATGTGGACCGCCTGGAATTTCAGCGCCACGGCAGGACCGACCATGTTTAAAAATTGGTTGTATGAGCCGACGGTGTTCGGGGAATTCGTTGAAAAACAACTGGCCGAGGCAGCCACGGTACGAGGTTCAGCCAAATAGATATTTGTGAAGTGCGAACCGTTTGCGCGTTTTTAGAAAAGGTGTAGCCACCGACGTCAGTCGGCGCTATTTAAACAAACGGGGAATGATATGGCGCGAACTGACGTTCGCGGCCACGAGGTTAATTGAATGGCTCTAATCGTTCAAACCCTCGAGAACCAGGAGGACGAAAGCACTTCGATCGTACGTGAACGGTTGGCAACTCACCCGCAATTCCACATTGACGGGCCGGCCGCGCCGAACCAGTTCCATTTCCGCCCACTGACGCGTCACCGATTGGCCCTGGGAAGCTGCGCGTACCGCTGCGCGTAATCCGCAATCGGAACAGGCCGCTGCGCCACCGCACCCTTTCGGCGATTCCGTCGTATGCAGACAATGCAATACGTCGCCTGCCTTGCGTTGCCGGGTGGTTTGCCGGCCCGGTTTGAACAGCCGGGCGGCGGCAGCATTGCATTCCAGGACGTTGACGTCTTTGTCCACGACGAATACCGGCAGTGGCATGGCATCGAACAAGGCGCGGTGCAACCCTTGATCCAGGAATTGAACGGCGAGCCTGCTCATAACCCCGCCAGTTTAGCCAGACCCGTTGGAAATTAAAGCAAAAAAAGCAATGCTAATCTACCGCGCGACCGTCCGCGAACGTCGCTGCACCCTTTTGCCGAAGCTCACTTCGTTTTCGGCTCCGCGGCGGCTTTTTCTTCCTTTTCGCGCACGAGGGTCGCGCCCTTGCCCAGACGTTTGCGCAGATAAGTGAGCTTGGCGCGGCGGACTTCGCCTTTGCGCTCAACTTCAATCTTATCCACGCGCGGCGAGTGCAGCGGAAATACGCGCTCGACGCCTTCGCCATAGCTGATGCGGCGGACGGTGAAAGTCTCATTCAAACCGTGCCCGCGTTTGCCAATGACCACCCCGGAGAAAATCTGGATGCGCTCCTTGTCACCTTCGACGACCTTGGTGTGCACGCGCACGCTGTCGCCGACGGCGAATTTCGCGTCGTCCTTGCGATACTGCTCCGATTCAATTTTTTCCTGCAATGCCTGGTTCATAAAATCAATCTTCGTAGGAGTCGAGGTCACGAGACTCTGACTTCCATTTTCCCAGAGACTCCTTACGTCGTCTCTTACTTTATTCCATCAAATCCGGTCTTCGCTCCTGGGTCCGCCGTCTTGCTTGTTCCCGCCGCCATTTTTCAATCTCGGCGTGATTGCCGGACAACAACGTCTCCGGAACTTTCATTCCGCGAAATTCTGCCGGCCGCGTGTATTGCGGGTATTCCAGTCCCGGCATGCCGGAACTGAACGATTCATCCTGCGAACTTTCGTCATCGCCCAAAACCCCGGGCAGCAACCGGGCCACCGCATCAATCACCACCATGGCCGGCAGCGCACCGTTCGTCAGCACGTAGTCGCCGATCGACAACTCATCATCCGCCAATTTTTCCCGCACGCGCTCGTCAAAACCTTCGTAATGGCCGGTGACCAGCAACAGATGTTTCTGCCCGGCCAGGTCGCGCGCGGCGGCCTGGTCAAATTTCCGGCCGGCCGGCGACAACAAAATCACGCGCGTGCTTTTGCGCCGCAAATCTTCAATCGCTTCAAAGAGCGGTTCCGGCTTCAGCAACATTCCCGGACCGCCGCCAAAGGGCCGGTCGTCCACCGTTTTATGCCGGTCATGCGCCCAGTCACGGAGATTGTGAATCTTCACATCCAGCAATCCGGCGACCCGCGCGCGCTTGATGATGCTTTCATCGAGCGGCCCGGCGAACATCGCCGGAAACAAAGTGAGCACGTCAATCTTCATCGGTCCGTAGTCAGTAATAAGCCGTCAGGAGCAGCCGGCGCACGAGTGTTTTGCTGCGGACGACTAACTACTGACTACTGACCACCGGCTGGTCTTCCACAATCTCCACCGAGCAGCGCAATCCCTTCCGGGCGCTGCCGGCCAGCAACAAGGACCGGATGGCATTAATCGTCACCCCATGCCGCCCGATAATCTTGCCGACGTCCTGCTGATCCAGGCGCAGTTCGTAAACCGTCATGCCTTCGCGTTCGACCGGCGTAATGGAAACCGCTTCGGGATGTTGCACCAGTCCCTTGACGACGTATTCCAAAAAGGCCTGCATGGCGGAAAAAATCAGGTCAGGCCGCGACCGTGGCCTTGCCGGCCTTCTTGATAAAACTGGCGACGGTTTCACTCGGCTGGGCGCCCTTGCCCAGCCAGTACCTGGCGCGGTCAAGGTCCAGCGAAAAATTGTCGCCCTTCTTCAACGGCTGATAGGTGCCGATTTCCTCGATGAACTTGCCATCGCGCGGACTCCGGCCGTCGGCCACCACAATGCGAAACACGGGGGCATTCTTGGTCCCGACACGTTTCATGCGAATTTTTACTGCCATAAAATATTCAAAAGAGCACGGAGATTAGCGGTGCGCGGCAGGGTTGGCAAGTCCTGTTTTAGAGGAAAAGACCTGAACCCCCCAGCCTTCGGTAACATTTACCCGTGAGTCAACTCGTGCTTGCCGACCTGGCCAATCACTGGTTTGCTTGGCGGAATGAGCCGGCCCTATGAAGAAATTTTGAACGGCGAAACCCTTCCCCGTTCCGCGCCGGGTGCGCGGCACGAAGCGATTTGCGAACGCCTGCACACCTTGATGACCGCCAGCGTTGCGAATCTTCCTGCCACGCAATTGCTTGCTCCACGCACCAGGGTCCGTGTTTCGCCGTCCGTGACGATCTGTCCCGACCTGGCCCTGGTCACCGTGGCCACCGGCAAACTCTGGCTCGCAGTGGAGATCATCAGCCGGGAGGATCATCAGGCCGACACGGTCATTAAAAAGCAGCTTTACGAGGATATCCGCGTGCCGCGGCTATGGATGATCGACCCGCGCTATGACAACGTGGAGATTTACCATTGCACCGAATGGGGGCTGGCGCTGAAGGGCATCCTGGCGGGAAGTGAGGTGCTGGCAGAAGCGCTGATTCCTGAATTCCAGATTGTTATCGCCGAACTGTTCGCGGCGCAGCCGAAGGCAGATTAATTTCCTGATTTTTGCTTGAATGAAAGCCCGGGTTAAGCTGTCTTAATTCCGACAACCACAAATCTAAATAACCTATGAAAAGAACCTCTCTGACATTGACTCTGGCGACAGGCTGGCTGCTGGCGTTTGGTGCGGCGCGCCTGCTGGCCAGCGACGCCAGCACGGAAACCACACTGACCGGCACGATGGTCTGCGGCAAATGCAAATTGCACGACACGTCCAAGTGCCAGAACGTCTTGCAGGTCGAGAAGGACGGCAAGAGCGTCAACTACTACCTGGCCCAAAACAAGGTCAGCAAGGACTTCCACTCCAACATTTGCCAGAATGACGGCGAAAAGGCGACGGTGACCGGCAAGGTCACCAAAAAGAATGGCAAGGAAATGCTGGTGCCCACCAAAATTGAAGCGGCCAAATAGCAAAACGAGAATTGAAGATGGAGGATGGAGGATGGCGTTTGTCCATCCTCCATTTTCTATTTTCCATCATCGAGTTTCGCTGAATGGCGGCGGTTGAATTTCAGGCAGTCGTCGTATCTCACGCCGCTGCCGCCAAAGAGGTCCAGGGCCGAACCGATGGTCAGATCGACTTTCCCCTGCCCCAACTGCGTGACTGCTTCCAGATCGCTCAGCGAATTCGCGCCGCCCGCATACGTCGTCGGGATGGGCGTCCAGCGGCCGAGTTTCCCGACCAGCTCGCGGTCAATGCCGCGACACAAACCTTCCACGTCCACCGCGTGAACCAAAAATTCCGCGCAACTCCCGGCAAGGTTTTGCAGTGTTTGCGGGGAGATGGCCAGTTCGGTGAACTTTTGCCAGCGATCGGTGACCACAAAATAATCCTCCCCGCGCCGACGGCAGCTTAAATCCAGCACGAGCCGCGCGGTGCCGACCGCCTTGACCAATTTGGCGAGCCGTTCCCCATCCGCGCGACCCTCGCGGAAGACCCAACTGGTCACAATGACGTGTGAGGCGCCGGCATCAAGCCAGCCCCGCGCGTTTTGCGCGTTAATACCGCCGCCGATCTGCAAGCCACCCGGAAACGCCGCCAGCGCCGAGCGGGCTTCAGGCTCATTGCCGGGACCGAGCATAATGACGTGGCCGCCGGCCAGTCCGTCGCGCTTATAAAGTTCGGCAAACCACGCGGCAGGTTTTTCGGCGATGAAATTCGTCCGCACGCCCGAGCCGCCAAGCGAGCCGCCGACGATTTGTTTCACTTTGCCTTCGTGCAGGTCAATACAGGGCCGAAACATGGTGTAAACCTAAAATCGCCGCGCACCGGTTCCAAGCGCCAATTTTAATCAGGGTTCGAGTCGAGACCGGCTGAAATTCGCTTACCCAGGGGGAATCTGACAGAAAACAAACCGGCGGACCGACTTCCTGTTCGATCCGCCGTGCTCTATTTTTACGGCTCTTTCTGAAAAGTGCCGGATGACCTGTTAATTGCGCCCGGCCTGGCGCCGCGATCTCAGCAACAACAGCAATCCGCTGCCCAGGCCCCCGAGCAAGATCGTGCCCGGCTCGGGAACTTGATGGAACGATTGGGAAACCTGGGAAATCGTTACCAGAGATCCGGCCGGAGCAATCGCGGCCAGGGCAATATCTTTGGTGACATAGAGCAGCGTTTCCGGAGGGATAATGTTGAGAACATCATTTATTTCCGCCGGCGGATCGCTGACATCCAAAGCCGTTAGATGACTCACACCGACAACCATCCCGCCAAAAGACCCAAGGGCCGCGGTTTCGTCCACCGCGAGCAATCCGCCGTTCTGGGCGCTGCCGGTATAGGCTTGATCAATCATCGCAATCGAACCGGCACTGGCTGACACGATGTAGTTGAGTTTAAGATCTGCCACCGTGGTATCAAAAGTCGCCAAGGCTATGTTTCCCGACCAGGTGAGATAATAAATCCCGTCGGAGCCTATACCTGCGGTAACAGTGATCTGGTTGGGATCAAAAGAAGTCAAATCACTGCTGGCGACATAGCCGAATCCGCTGAAAGTCTTGTCGCCAACGGTGAGAGATCCGCCGGTGGCAGCCAGGTCGGCCAACGTGCCAGTGTACACCTGGGCGAACAGTGGACTTACCCCAATTATGGAAGCGAAACCGCACCACAACGCTGTTCTCACCAGGCCTTTTATCGGGTTTCCAAAGAACTTCATAAGTCTTATTAGTTCGGATTTAATACAGGCCAATCAAAACAACCTAACTGATATTGCAGGCTCCATGTAACATCAACCGCACTAACATGTCAAGGAAATACTTTAGCACATTTAATGTATTCGGCCTCATCCGGTTGCATGTCGGGCAGAAAGATCTCCATCAACGGTTGAACTGAACGGATTCCATTCAGCCTGGTCCGGCATTGGATTTGACACTCTGGCAGAAGTAGGCAAGTCTGGTAAGGTCGTCTGGATGAACATACCGGCAATGGGGAAGGCAAATTCCACGCAAGGTTCGTTTGTATTTGCAGATCTTAAAGGCAGGCGAATTTTACTTCTGCTTTGCCTTTTGGGCGCTGGGGTTCCGCTGGTCCGTGGAAACCCTTACGGCCTCGATTCACGCCCGGCCATCGGCGCTTTTTTGAATGGTGCCGTGCCGGAAACCGCGCCGGCCATTTCGGGCGACTGGTCGGCAGTGGTTGCGTTTCCGAACCTGCTTTTCACCAACGCCGTCGGCCTCACGTCCGTGCCGGGGACGAATGAATTATGCGTCTGGGAACGCGAAGGCCGCGTCTGGATGTTTAAAAATAATCCGGCCGTGGGAGAAAAGAAACTCGTGCTCGACGTTCACCACCAATGCCAGGGCTGGGACGATTCCGGTTTGCTGGGCGTGGCGTTTCATCCGGGCTTTGCAACCAACCATTATATTTTTGTTTACTACACCTGGTGCCCGCCCGGCGCGGTGGCCGGCAGCCCGACGACCCGTCCGCCGCCGACCGGGAATTACCATGACCGGCTCGAACGCTACACGCTCGACGCGAAAGGTGTGGCGATTCCGGGTTCTCAAACCGTTTTGATCGATCTCGCCGACCAGACCGTCTGGCATCACGGCGGCGGCATGTTTTTTCACCCGACGAACGGATTTCTTTATCTGACCATCGGTGATAATTCCGTCGGCGACAACGACCAGGTCATCAACAAAAGTTTATTCGGCGGCGTGCTGCGGCTGGACGTGGATTGCCGTGGTGGCGCCGTCAGCCATCCGATACCGCGCCAGCCGCTCAACGGACACACGACGAATTATTTCATCCCCAACGACAATCCCTTTGTCGGTCAATCCAACGTGTTGGAGGAATTTTTCTGCCTCGGCCTGCGCAGCCCGCATCGCATGACCTATGACCCGGCCACCGGCCGGATTTTCATCGGCGACGTCGGTGAAAGCGCGCGCGAAGAGGTGGACGTGATTGAGCCGGGCGAATCGGGCCTGAATTTCCAGTGGCCTTACTGTGAAGGCACGCTCGGCCACATGAAGTCGCCTTGCCTGGGCATCAGCCGCGGACCGGTTTTGGATTATCCGCACAGCGACGGGCGCGCGGTCATCGGCGGTTACGTTTATCGCGGCCAAAAATTCGCCGCCGATCTGGGTGGCAAATACGTCTTCGGCGACAATGTCATGCGGATCATCTGGGCCATGGACGAAACAACCACACCGAGGAAAAAAATCATCCTCTGCGTCCTCCCCAGGGGCACCGGGCCCAATTCCGGCTCCGATTACACCGGGCTTTCGTCGTTCGGCACGGATGCCCATGGCGAAATTTACATGTGCCAGATGAGCAGTATTGGTGGGCTCATTTATACCCTGGCCCGCGGCGGGCCGCCGCCGCCGAGCCACGCCTTTCCCAAATTGCTTTCGCAAACCGGCGTGTTTCGTGACCTGCAATCGATGCAGCCGGCCGAGGGCCTCATCCCCTACGCTGTTAACACGCCGCTCTGGTCTGACGGCGCGGTCAAATCGCGCTGGATGGCGCTGCCCACCGGCACGACCATTCATTTTGCGCCGGATGGCGAATGGCAATTTCCCGCCGGCACGGTCTTCGTCAAAACTTTTCAACTGTCCGTGGACGATTCGAACCCGCAAATCCTGCGCCGGCTCGAAACGCGCCTGCTCGTGCGCGATACCAACGGCACGGTTTATGGCGCGAGCTACAAATGGCGCGCCAACCACCGCGACGCCGATTTGGTCACTGCCGGCATCACCGAGCCGATTGAAATCAAAACCGCGACCGGCGAGCGCACGCAAAACTGGTTTTATCCCGGACGACAGGATTGCCTGACCTGCCACACGCCCGTGTCCGGCGGCGTGCTCGGCGTCAAAACCCTTCAGCTCAACGGCGATTTCGCGTATCCGAACGGCGTGACGGACAATCAAATTCGCGCCTGGAATCACATCGGTCTTTTCGACACCAAACTCGACGAAAATGATATTTCACGTTTCGCCAAACTGGTTGCTGTCAACGATACCGTCGCGCCGCTCGAAGTCCGTGCCCGCTCCTATCTCGATGCCAACTGCGCGCAATGCCACCGCCCCGGCGGTGTCGAGGCATTCTTTGACACCCGGTTTGACACGCCACTCGAAAAGCAGGGACTCATCAATGGTCCCATCGCCAATCCGCTCGGCATTTCCGGTGCGAAAATCATCGTGCCCGGCCACATCTCCAAATCCGTGCTCTTCCATCGCGTCAACAGCGTCGGGGACGGACAGATGCCGCCGCTGGCCCGCAACGTGACCGATACCAACGCCGTTGCCGTCCTCGCGGCGTGGATCAATTCGTTGCCGCGCGTCGTGCCGACGTTGCCGCCGGGCTGGGTGCACCGGGACATCGGCAGTCCCGGCGTTCCGGGTGACGCCGGCTACGCGAATGGGCGTTTTAACCTGGTCGCGTCCGGCGCCGATATTTGGGATAAGGCCGACGGCTGTCACTTCGCCGGCACACCGCTGACCGGTGACGGACAAATCACGGCGCATATCCTATCGATGCAATACACCGATCCGTGGGCGAAGGCAGGTGTCATGTTCCGGGAGAATTTCTCCGCCGGCTCGAAGGACGCGATGATGATCATCACTGCCGGGGGAGACTCGGTTTACCAACGGCGCGTGAAGACCGACGGACGCACCTGGAACACCGACGGCCCGGCCGTCAATGTATCGTGCTGGGTGCGCCTGGTCCGCACCGGCGACGTGTTTACCGGCTACGTCTCGACGAACGGGACGGACTGGCAACGCGTGGACAGCATCGCTGTGCCAATGGGCAGGACCGTTTACGTCGGGCTCGCCCTCACGGCGCACAACAATACGGAACTCAACTCCACGCTGTTCGATAATGTGACCGTTTCAAAGTAGCAGCGGACGTGAGTCCGCTCATTTTTTAAGATGGAGCCGACTCACGTCGGCTGCTACAAACCGCGGTTTTCATCCGCGGTTGATAATCCCCTTCCCGTCTCGACAATGGCGGTTTTTTTCTTAAATTGTTGGAATGTCGTTGGCCAACCAACCGTTGATTATCGCGGGCAGAATAATCCGGTCGCGCCTGATTCTGGGAACGGGCAAGTTCTCGTCGCCGGAAGCCATGCGCGACGCGCTCGACGCCAGCGGCGCGGAACTGGTCACCGTCGCCCTGCGCCGCGCCGATTTAAGCGGCCGGCACGACCCGTTCGCGAATATCCTGGAGTTCATTGATCCGAAAAAATATCTCCTGTTGCCCAACACCAGCGGTGCGATGAATGCCGAAGAAGCCGTCCGGCTCGCGCGCCTCGCCGCCGCCGCCGGTTTGCCGAAATGGGTCAAACTCGAAATCCATCCCGACCCGCGTTATCTGCTGCCCGATCCGGTGGAAACGTTCAAGGCCGCCGAGGTGCTGGTTAAGGAAGGGTTCACTGTATTGCCTTACATTAACGCCGATCCGGTGCTGGCCAAGCGGTTGCAGGACGCCGGTTGCGCGACGGTGATGCCGCTTGGCTCGCCCATCGGTTCGAATCGCGGCATCCAGACGCGCGACCAGATCCGCATCATCATCGAGCAGGCGACGGTGCCGGTGGTGGTGGATGCCGGCCTTGGCGCGCCGAGCCACGCGGCGGAAGCCATGGAAATGGGTGCCGACGCGGTGCTCGTCAACACGGCCATCGCCGTTTCGAGCGATCCGAACCGGATAGCGATCGCCTTCAAAAACGCGGTCGAAGCCGGGCGCGCCGCTTACGAAACCGGTCTCGCGGCACAACAGGAAACCGCCAGCGCCACGAGTCCGCTGACGGCCTTTCTGGACTAGACGGTCTATCTTCAGAACGGGATCGGGCGAATTTTACAGGACAGACAAACGAAATTTTAGGCACAGGCTGGCCCTTCCGCAAAGAGGAAAAGCCGTTCTGACCCGGGCTATCAAGGATTTACAAGACTGTCCCTCCCAACTGCATATTCCCGGATTCCAAACCGGATTTTCCTGTCGCCGGCTTCTCGGAAACATTCGGACGTGAACGCCATGGCATTAGAGTTGCTATTCGTCGCAAAATAGAAATGAACATTCGTTCAATCACAATCGTCGTTGCTGTTCTCGTCATGTCCACTGTGGCTGGATCTGCACAGGATTGGACCCAAGGTTCACAAGGTTCAACCGTTTGGACCCTCCCCGGTTCCCACGCCCGAACGCAAGACCCGCAAAGCCGAACCGCGGACCCGGAGTTTTTTCTGGCCCGACATCTGTATGTTCACGTTGACGGCGGTCTGGCGTACCAACAAGATGCAACCCTGGAAGAGACAATTTCCTCAAGCAGTCCGCCACCAATCTTTACCAGCGGTACGGTGACGTACCAGCCGGGTGTCCGGGGAAACGTGGCCTTGGGCTACAATATCAACCGGTCCTGGGCAGCGGAATTTGACACGGGCGTGATTTGGAATTCTATAGATAACTTCGACGGCACCTCATTAAATTCCGTGGGTGCGAGCTTCGACACCTACACCATTCCGCTGCTGGCGAACATCGTTTATCGCATTCCCATCAAAGGTCCCTGGGCTGCCTATCTGGGCGCAGGCGCCGGCGGGGCCGCCAGCATTCTCTCGTACTCGCAAACGTACCTCGGGACCAGATACAGCTGGGGCGGCTCCAGCTTTGTATTCGGCTATCAGGCGAAAGCGGGTCTGCAATACAAATTAAGCAGGAACGCTGCCCTTGACGTCGCCTATGAATTCTTCGGCACAACCGATCCCAGCTGGAGTTCCACCCAAAGCTTCGGGACCCCGGCCGATTATCAATTCAAAGAAAAAGGCTTTTACACCCACTCCCTGGTCATCGGTTTTACCTGGAGCTTCTGACCCCGCCCCCAAATCAGATCGCGCCTCCGTGACTGAAGCTGTGACCGGAGGCGCGGAACTTTTTGTCACCGGCCGGCCCTCAATTCTTTGTTTCCTTCCCCGGCCAATACGGGTTAAAAGATGGTCGTGAATTACACCACATTACCGGTGGCGCGCGTCCGGAAATTGCTAACCGCCGCGCGCCAGGCCCGCGTGCTGGTCATCGGCGACGTGATGCTCGACCAGTTCATCTGGGGCGGGGTCTCGCGCATTTCGCCCGAAGCACCGGTGCCGGTTGTGGAATTCGCGCGGGAAAGCTTCATGCCGGGCGGCGCGGCCAACGTGGCGCGCAATCTGGCCGCGCTCAACGCCTTCACGGAAATTTTTGGCATGGTGGGCCGGGATGAAAACGGCCGCCGTTTGAAACACCTGCTCTGCGGACAAAACATCCACTGCGGCGGCCTGCTGGCCAACGCCGCCCGCCTGACCAGTGTCAAAACCCGCATCGTCGCCCACCAGCAACAGGTCGTCCGCATTGACCGCGAAACGCGCGACGGTCTGGACGCGCGCCTCACCGGGCGTTTGCTGGCGGAAATCAAATCAAAACTCCCGAAGGCCGATGCCGTCATTGTCGGCGATTACGGCAAGGGTGTCATCACCCAGCCGTTGCTCAACGAACTTAAATCGCTTTGCCGCGCGCGTGGCGTCTGGTTGAGCTTTGACCCGAAACCGGTCCACCATTTGAACCTGGCCGGCCTGTCGCTCATCACGCCTAATCGCAAGGAGGCCTTTGAACTGGCGGCCCTGCTGGACGAAACGCGCTGCCCGAATCCGCTTGCCGATAACAATCTCATGCTCGCCGCCGAACGCTTGCTCAACGAGCTTCGGCCGGCCGTCCTGCTCATCACGCTCGGCGAGCTGGGTATGTTGCTCTGCCAGCGCGGGCAAAAGCCAGTCCACATCCCCACCGTGGCGCAGGAAGTGTTCGATGTTTCCGGCGCGGGCGACACCGTCATCGCCACGTTTACGCTGGGGATTGCCGCCGGTGCGTCGCCGCTGGAGGCGGCACTCCTGTCGAATCACGCGGCGGGCCTCGTCGTCGGCAAGGTCGGCACCGCCACAACCTCACCGGAGGAATTGCTGGAAAGTTTTAACCGCGGATGAACGGAAGACGTGGATTGAACATAAGAAGTGACGAACCCTCGCCCCTTCCCTCTCCCCGCCGGGCGGGCAGAGGGTGACCGGAGGTCGGGTGCGGGGATTTTAGTCCGCGCCAGTTCCTCAGTTCACAAAACCATGACGAATCAAACAAAGATCACAAGTGAAACGATTCGTGCGATGAAAAGTCGCGGCGAGAAAATTGCCGCGCTGACGGCCTATGATTTTCCCCTGGCGAAACTGCTCGACGAGGCGGGCATTCCGCTCATTCATGTCGGCGATTCACTGGGCATGGTGGTGCTCGGTTATCCCGACACCACGCACGTGACCATGGCCGAAATGGAGCATCACGTGCGTGCCGCCGCTCGCGCGAAGCCAAAGGCCCTGCTCGGCGCCGATTTGCCGTTCAAAAGTTACGAGACGCCGGAACTGGCGGTTGAGAACTCAAAGCGCCTCGCTGCCGCGGGCGCGGAGTTCGTGAAGGCGGAAGGCGGACACGAAATCCTTGACCAGGTGCGCGCGATTATTTCCGCCGGCATCCCGTTTTGCGGACATCTGGGCATGTTGCCGCAACACGCCGTCGAAGAAGGCGGTTATCACGTCAAAGGCAAAAAGGACGCGGAACACCAGGCGCTGCTCGAGGACGCGCAGGCCCTGGCAACCGCGGGCGCATTTGCCATTGTCCTGGAACTGGTGACGCCCCCGGTGGCACAGGAATTGACCAAAGCGCTTCCGATTCCGACCATTGGCATCGGCAGCGGCCCTGATTGCGATGGGCAGATTCTGGTCACCTCGGATTTGATCGGCATGTTCCCGTGGTTCACACCGCGTTTTGTCAAACCGCGCGCGAACTGCGCGGCGGAGATCCAGGCCGCCGTGGCCGCCTGGAAAAATTCCCTCGTTTAATCCTGGAACTTTTCATTGGCCCAAGTGTTGCTTTAGACAGACCGAAATCGCATGGAATTGGAATCATTGATTGAATCGGCGGCGGCCAACGGCGCCAGCGACCTGCATTTGGAAGCCGGGATGCCGGCGGCACTGCGCATCCGCGGCGCCTTACGGGTGGCGGGCGAACCGATTGCGCCGAAAACCTTGCTGGACATGGCACGGACACTCATCGGCGAAAGCCAGTGGCCGGCCTTTCTGGAGCGGCGCTCGTATGACCTGTCCAAAACCGTCCGTGGCATTCGTTGCCGCATCAACGTGCTGCAATCCTCGCGCGGCGTTGGCATGGCGATCCGCCTGCTCGCAGCCTTTCAAGCCACGGTGGAAAAGCTCAACCTGCTGCCGGACCTGAAAAAGCTGGTCAAGAACACCCACGGCCTGATTCTGATTTGCGGCCCGACCGGCAGCGGCAAATCCTCGACGCTGGCTGCCTTGATTCAGGAAATCAATCTCTCCGAAACGCGCCACATTGTAACGGTCGAAAGCCCCATCGAATACACCTTCCGCCCGCGCCGGGCCTACATCCGCCAGCGCGAAGTCGGACGCGACACGCCGAGTTTCGAACAGGCCCTGCTGGACGCCCTGCGCGAGGACCCCGACGTGCTGATGGTCGGTGAAATGCGCGACCCGGAAACGATGCGCCTCACCTTGAGCGCCTCGGAAACCGGCCATCTCGTCCTGGCCACCGTGCATTCCTCGACCTGCGCCGAGGCGATCCAGCGCGTGGCTTCGGCGTTCCCGGCGGAAATTCAGAGCGCCGTCTGCTCGCAACTGGCTGATTGCCTCGTCGCGGTCATTTCCCAGCGGCTCCGGTTCCGGCAGGACTTGAACATCCTGTTGCCCGAGTGTGAAATCCTGATGGCGACCCACGCCGTGAAAAACTTCATCCGCACCCGCGAATTTTTCAAAGTCATCACGGCGATTGAGACCGGCGCCGATCACGGCATGTGGACGTTCCAGCGTTACGCCAAATGGCTGGAAACCCGGGAAAACTTCTTCATCCCCGGCCAGAACGCCGAACCGCCCGACAGCGAACCGGCCGAATCCGCCTTGCCGGCCCCGGTGCTGCCAGCCATGACCAGCAGTGCGCCGAAAGCGGTGGAAAAGAAAGCCAGGCCGCTCTCCCATCATGAAAGTGGCCGGATTGAAATCGAGCCCGTTGAAGGCGAGTTTGGCAAAATCCTCAAGAAACCGTAATCAGGCAGGCTGTTACCGCCCGGCAAGATCATCACCATCGGCGACTCCCGACGTTTCAGGGGCCGAAGCGTCAAGTCCATACTCCCGTTTTTCTTTTGGCTTGGACAGCCTTTGTCCAACCCCACCCGCTAGGATGCCACGAAAAGAAAGGTTAAATATGAACAATGAACAACTCGAACTTGGCATCAACCCCGGCCTCCGATACCGGGGCGCCACGCCGGCACGGCGTGGGGGACGCATCGCTCGGGCAAGCTGGTGGTTCACCCAGATGCGGAACATGGTGAGCCGCGCGATGGATTGGGAAACTGCCGGCCAACCGCGCCCGGAACAGATCTGGATTCCTGGCGCCCACCGCGAAGTCAAGGTTTAGCCCCGCTGAAGCCAGGGCGCGCCGGCTACTTCCCCACAACAGAATAGCCGGCGCGCACAAAATCCCGGATCCCCACGATTTCCTCTTCGATCATCGTGTGCACCTTGGCGAATTCGCGCCATTCAAGATTGAGGCCCGCGGATTTGAGCAGCGGAATTTGCGTGCGGACCTGATCAATCGGCAACAATGGGTCGGCGGTGCCGTGGGTCAGGAGCAGCCGTTGTTGTCTGGCAACCGGCGAGAGTTCCTGCATCAGTTTCTCCGGCTCGCACACCCAGCCGCTGATGCAAACCACACCGGCAAACCGGTGCGGATAACGCAAACCAACTTCCACGGCCATCAAACTGCCCTGCGAAAAGCCGCCGAATGTGATTTGTTCCGCCGGAAATCCGCGGGCGCGCAAATCGTCGAGCAGTTCAAAAAGCAGTTTCCGGCTCCGCTGCACACCGGGCACGAGGTCGTTCAAATCGAACCACGCATAGCCGCCGTAATAATCGTCCGGCGCATTGACCAGCAGGTAGTTCAGCCACGGCAGGTTCATGGCCTCCGGCAGCCAGCGGTAGCCTTCGATGCTGTCGCCCAGACCGTGCAGCATCACCATCAGCCGTCGGGAATTTTTCTCCTGCGCCGGGATCAGTTCGCTTTGGAGCATGAACTATTTTCCCGAAGCCGCCACCGTTTTCAAGCGTTTAGCCTCCTGATCGAGCCACTGAATCAATTGCTGGCGTTGGTCGGCGGTGAGCCGGGATGCCGGATGGATCACCTGATATTTGGCCGGCGGCATTTCCTTGTAGCCCAACTCTTCGCTGGCGTTTTCCAGCCGCTTGGCGGCGCGTTCCGGATCGTCCACCGGCCAGTCGGAAAGATTCAAATGCCGTCGCCCGCCCTGCACGTCGTCGGCAATCAACCATGACACCGGCGCGATGTGACTGTACCACGGCCATTGGGTTTCGTAGGAATGACAATCGTAACACGCGCCGCGGAACAGGGTGGCGAGAGGCGGCGGCGGGTTTTCGGCCGCCAAAAAATCATGAACGACCGTCGGGTTCGTGCGCGCCGGATTCGTGAATTGCAGCAGCACAAAAACCACTGCCAGCACCCCGAGAATCCATGTCAATTTTTTCTTCATCTCACTAGTCGGATGCCCCAACAATGGGAAAAGTTCCCGCCCGAAGCAAACCCGAAAATGATATCCGCACCTGGCAATGGGCTGCTTTGCCAAATGTTTGGGGTCCCGCCTTCAGGCGGCCGCATAAAGGCGGAACCCCAAACCAAAATGACTGCTCCCCGCCACCATCCAGACTTGTTCAGCACCCTGCCCCACTTTAGTCTTCATCCGATTTAACCACATCCACCAATACCAGAGGCATTTTATGCGCAGACTGATTCAAATTCTGGGTTTTCTGGCCATCCTTGACCTGGCTGCGGCCCAACCCATCCGCACCGAATTGACCAACGCCGCCACTCCAGCCGAGGACGCCAAATCAAACAGCGACCAGGTGCCGGACGTGTATGCGCTCACCGGCCAGTTCGACCACGTCCTCATTTTGCGGTTTAAAAACCAGGCCGATCTGCTGGCCGGTTTGGAACGCATGGCCAAGAAGTGCAAAATCCGCAACGCCGTTATCCTGTCCGGCATCGGCTCGGTGAAAAGTTATCATTACCATACGGTGAGCAACGGCGTCTTTCCCTCGAAAAATATCTTTGTGAAGAATCCCGCCGGCCCGGCCGACATCATCGGCATGAGCGGTTACGTCATCGACGGCCGGGTCCATGCCCACATCACCTTCGCCGATCCCGACCAGGCATTCGGCGGGCATCTCGAAGCCGGAACGACTGTGTTCACCTTTGCCATCGTGACCGTGGGCGTATTCAAAGACGGCATGGATCTCAATCGGGTGGATGACAAGAACTATCGGTAGTCGCCCGCCAATAAGCACTTGACCAGCCACAGCCGTGCTATCTCATTTGAAATACTTCGCGACCCTCATGGCACTCGACAAAACAGCCGCAACGCCAGCCCGGCGACGATGCATTCGTCGTCCGGATGCGGCGAGAAAATCATGGCCTCAGGCGGGTCTGCCGACATCCCGGGCCGCTCGTGGATTTTCTGCGAACGGCCCAACGGCAGCTCTACCCCCGCGGCGCAGAAGCCGCACTGGTTCGGAAACAGATTTTTGGAAAGGATTCACAAATTCAACCGGCATTGATTAAACTCAGTCAAATGTGGTTGAACCGAAAAGTTTTGGCGTCTGCACACGAGAGCACCTGTTTTATATGTTTTGCATCCTTCAATTGGGGATGGCAGCCGCGGACGTTAGTCCGCGCTGACTTAAGGCGATGGAGAATGGCGCCGACTGACGTCGGCGGCTACAGGGTTCCAAGCGAAAATCGCAGCTTTTCCATCTGTGTTCATCCGGGTGAATCTGTGGTTAAGATCACTTTTCTTTTACTGTTGTGCCGCCAAACAACAATCGCAAACTGTTCATCACCACGACGACGGTGCTGCCTTCGTGGCCGACCACGCCGATGGGCAGCGGAATCTTTCCGAGCATAGCGAACGACACCAACACCACCACCGTGCCGAGCGAAATAAACAGATTCTGCCGGATGATGCGCCGCGCCCGCTGGCTCAGGCGAAATGCGGCCAGAAAATTTTCCAGCCGGTCGTTCATCAACACCACGTCTGCCTGTTCGAGCGCGGCATCGGCGCCGCGGGCGCCCATCGCCACGCCGATATGGGCGGCCGCCAAACTCGGCGCATCGTTCACGCCATCGCCGATCATCGCCACGCGGCGGTTAGATTCGCTCAACGCGCGGACCGCCTCGACCTTTTGCTCCGGCTTCAACTCCGCCCGCACGTCGTCGAGATTCAATTTTGTGCGCAGATGTTCCGCCGTCGCCTTGCGATCGCCGGTCAGCACCACCGTGCGCAAACCTTCGTCCCGCAATTCCTGAATGACGGCGGCCGATTCGGGGCGGATGTCGTCGCGCAAAATGACGCGGCCCAGCAAATCATGTTCTTCAATCCAGACTTCGGAAAACCCGGCATCCGTGGCCGGCGCACGGGCGATGGCATCCGCGTGACGGCCTTCCGCAATCCAATCGCGCCCGCCGAGCGAACAAACGCCACCGTTGCGATTCGCGCGCAGGCCCTGCCCCGTCACCGACTCAAAATGTTCGAATTCGATTGGCTCCAGTTTCTGCTGCTTGCCGTAGCGCGTGATGGCCCGGGCAAGCGGATGCGTCGATAGCCGTTCCAGCGAGAATGCCAGCCGCGCGATTTCCGATTCGCGGCCGGGCGGGAAACTTTCAATTGTTTCGACGCGCAATTCGCCGGTGGTGAGGGTTCCGGTCTTATCGAGCGCCACGGTGTTCGTCTCGGCCAGTTTTTCCACCGCCGCGCCGCCGCGAAACAGAATGCCATGCCGTGCGCCCCACGCGATGGCGGCCAGCACTGCCGACGGAATCGAAAGCACCAGCGCACACGGCGACGACACGACCAGCAGCGTCATGGTGCGGTAAAAGGCGCTGTGCTCTTCGGTCACGCCCGGGGCAACGGAAAACGGCGCCAGACGAAATCCCAGCCACCAGACGAAAAACATCGCAAACGAAAGCCCGATGACGGCGTAAGTGTAGATCGAACTGAACTTGTCGGTGAACTGCTGCGCGGGCGCCTTCTGCTGCTGTGCGTCCTTGATGAGCGTAATGATTTTCTGCAATGCGCTCTCGGCGGCGGGTCGCGCGACGACCACTTCGACCGCGCCCCAGAGATTGATGGTACCCGCCAGCGCGGTGTCACCGACGGCTTTTTTCACCGGCGTGGCTTCGCCGGTCAGATTTGACTCGTCCGCGGCGGTGTTGCCTTTGGCGATTTCGCCGTCCACGGGAAATTGCGCGCCCGGCTTGATCAGCAGGCGCATGCCCTTTTGGAGCAGCTCGACCTTGACCTCGCGTTCCTTGCCGTGGGCGTCCATCACCGTGGCGACTTTGGGCGCGTCGCGAAAGAGCGAGCGGATTTCCTTTTGCGTGCGGCCCAGCGCGTAATGTTCGAGCGCGCCGGACAGTGAGAACAGGAACAGCAAGGTGGCGCCTTCCGCCCAGGCGCCAATGGAAGCGGCGCCGATGGCCACGAAGAGCATCAGAAAATGCACGTCAATCGTGCGCTTCCGCAGCCGTTCCCAGACTTCCACCGCGGGATAAAAACCGCCGGCCAGATAGGCCACGATGAAACCGAGCACCGACAGGGTGGGCTGGCCAAACCGGCCGAGGAAAAAGCCGGCCAATCCGAAAACACCGCACAAAATCGCGGCGGCGAGTTGGGTCTTCCATTCGTCAATCTCCCCGACATGTTCGAGAAACTCGACGTCGCGCGGCACGAGTTTCGGAAACGGCATGTCGCGCCAGCGCCAGAAGGTCGGCGCGGTCGGGCACGTGACGCGCGCAATGGTGGTCGTGGGACCGTCGTTGTGGATCGTGATTCGCTTGCGCTCGTCCTCGGACAAGGGCGTGTCGCACGAAAAGCAGTCGCCCTCGCCGCTCAGCAAGGAACAGGTGTGACCGGCATCGGCGGCGTGGGCCGCTTGAAACTGGCTGGTGATGCGCTCCGTCAATTTGACCACGTCGGCGCGGCCCAGCGTGGCCACGGAAATTTTCCGCCGGGCGCGGTCAATGGTCACCGCTTCCAGCGTCGGCTCCTCGGCCAGCGTATCCACCACCGAGCGCGCGAGGCAGGCATTGGCCTCGGGCGGTTCGACGCGATGGGCGGACGACGGATTCATTCAATTCACCTTTAGCATATCCCCAAGCCTGGCGCGACGCAAAAGTGTCCTGTAACGGCATCCCGGTAGAGCGCCGCAAACTTCAGAAAATTGAACAAAGGGACATGATCTTCACGCGGCAAGCCTGACCGGTCCCGGTTTACAAAAGCAGGACGGTCATTGTTTTCCAACGTCAGCCTCTTGAAATTTTTTCAATTTGGACTGTTCATGCCGTGCCGGGTCTGGCAATTTAGCCGGACATCTTTTGCAGAAAATGCACGGACAGGAAAAGCGCATGGACAAAGCAAACACGAAGAATCAAAAGCTGATTGCATGGGTGAACGAAATGGCAGAACTCTGCCAGCCCAAGGATATTCATTGGTGTGACGGATCGGCGGCCGAAGACCAGAAGTTGTGCGAATTGATGGTGAAGAGCGGCACGTTCACCCGGCTGAACGAAAACAAGCGTCCCGGCTCCTATCTGGCGCGGTCGCATCCCAGCGACGTGGCGCGCGTGGAAGACCGGACGTTCATCTGCTCCCGGACGAAGGAGGAAGCCGGGCCGACGAATCATTGGGCCGACCCCGTCGAGATGAAGCAAAAGCTCCTCGGCTTGTTCAAGGGCAGCATGAAAGGCCGGACGATGTATGTGATTCCGTTCGCGATGGGTCCGCTCGGTTCGCCCATATGCAAAATCGGCATTGAAATCAGCGATTCACCCTACGTGGTGACCAACATGCGCATCATGACGCGCATGGGCCAGGCCGTGCTGGACAAGCTGGGTGCCAACGGCACGTTCATTCCCTGCCTGCACTCGGTCGGTGCGCCGCTGGCGCCCGGTCAAAAGGACGTTTCCTGGCCGTGCGAAGGCGATCCGAAAAACAAGTATATTGTCCACTTCCCGGAGGAACCCTCGATCTGGTCGTACGGTTCCGGTTACGGCGGCAACGCGTTGTTGGGCAAGAAATGCCTCGCCCTGCGCATCGCCTCCACCGTGGCGAAGAAGGAAGGCTGGATGGCCGAGCACATGCTCATCCTGTGCCTGACTTCGCCGCAGCACAAAAAATATTATATCGCCGCGGCCTTTCCGAGCGCCTGCGGAAAGACGAACCTGGCCATGATGCAGCCGACGGTGCCGGGCTGGAAGGTTACCACCCTGGGCGACGACATCGCCTGGATTCGCATCGGCAGGGACGGGCGGCTTTACGCGGTGAATCCGGAGACGGGCTTTTTCGGCGTCGCGCCGGGCACTTCCGCAAAATCGAATCCCAACGCGCTGGCGGCTTGCGCCAGGAACACCATTTTCACCAACGTCGTGCTGACACCGGACAACGATGTCTGGTGGGAAGACATGGGCGTGCCCGCGCCGGCCAAGGGCATTGACTGGCAGGGCAACGAATGGACGCCCGGCAATGGCAAGAAGGGCGCGCACCCGAACTCACGCTTTACCGCACCGGCAACCCAATGCCCGGTCATTGATCCCGACTGGCAGAATCCCGAAGGTGTGCCGCTCTCGGCGATTCTTTTCGGCGGACGCCGGCCTCACACCATTCCGTTGGTAAACGAGGCATTCGATTGGGAGCATGGCGTATTCATGGGTTCCGCCTGCGGTTCGGAAACCACGGCCGCCGCGCTCGGCCAGGCCGGGGTGCTCCGCCGCGACCCGTTCGCCATGCTGCCCTTCTGCGGCTACAACATGGCTGATTATTTCGCACACTGGCTTTCCTTTGCCCAACGCACCGACCGCGCCAAACTGCCCAAGGTTTACTTTGTGAACTGGTTTCGCAAGGACGCGACCGGCAAATGGCTCTGGCCCGGTTACGGCGAAAACAGCCGCGTGCTCAAGTGGATTTGCGAAAGGGTCGAAGGCACCGGCAAGGCGCAGAAGACGCCGATCGGGAACCTGCCGGCGCCGGACGCAATCGACGTGGCCGGCCTGAATCTGCCCGCCAACGACATGCAACAACTGCTGGCCGTGGACGTGGCGGGTTGGAAAAAAGAGGTGGAAGCCGTGGCGGTGGATTACGCGAAATTTGACGGCAAATTGCCGTCGGCCTTGCGCGAACAACTTGAGGGATTGCGAAAGCGACTGGGTTGACCGCACACCACTTTTTACCACCGAACATATCAGGCAGGGTTTGATCACAGGCGGCTTGCCGGTGGAAAATTCGGTTGAAGAGGCGATTTAACCATCAAGGCGACAATAAGTTGCCCGGTCCCGGTCCAGGCCGATTCCTGATCAGATTCAGCGGGCGGGAGCTTCTCCCATCGCCTTTTTTGGCATTTCAATTGCAGCGGAACGAGGCATGGAAGAGAGGCACCGTTTGCTTGAGCAGCAGATCCGTCGGCATTTCGGCGAGAACTTCACCATTCCTGAGGAGTGGCTTGGATTCGTCAACGCCGTTAATTCAGCTTATGTTGAGTTTACCGCTCAACCGGGCGCAACCAGACTGCAACCGGATCTAAATTCAGCGACGACCAACAGTCAGGCACGGCTCAAACTGGAAGAACAGCTTTCCAAACTGGCCGCCACGGCGCCCGGGGTTATTCACGCGTATCGCATGCACCCCGACGGAACCGCCTGTTTTCCCTACGCCAACCCGAACATTGAAGACATTTACGGCTGCGAACCTGAAGACCTCGTACAGGATGCCAGTCCGGCCTTAAATCGCATTCATCCCGACGACGTTCCGCGCTTAAAGGCATCGATTGAAAAATCCGCGGGCAGCCTGTCCCTCTGGCGCGAAGAGTTTCAAGTCCATCATCCGCGAAAGGGCCTCATCTGGGTTGAAGGATGCTCATCGCCGGTGCGCGAACCGAACGGCAGCATCCTGTGGCACGGTTTCCTGCTCGATATCACTGATCGCAAACAGGCCGAGGTGGAATTGCAGCGAACAGTTTCCCTGCTCCAGTCCACGCTCAATTCGACCGCCGACGGTATTCTGGTGGTGGATCACGCAGGCCGGATTGCTTCCTACAATGAGCGTTTCGTATCGTTGTGGCGGATGCCGCAAAACATCCTCGAATCGAGGAATGACGACGCTGTCCTCGCCCATTGCGTCAATCAACTCAGGGAACCGGATGCCTTCCTGAATCGAGTACGGGAACTTTATACAACCCCCGAGGCGGAGAGTTTTGACGTGATTGAATTCAAGGACGGCCGCGTGTTCGAACGCTATTCCTGTCCCCAGCGGCTCGACGGCAAGCCGGTTGGCCGGGTCTGGAGTTTTCGCGAAATCACTGAGCGCAAGCGGGCCGAAGAAGAATTGCGCGGGAAAACCGCGCTCCTGGAGGCCCAGATCAACTCCTCCATTGAGGGCATCCTGGTCGTGGACAACCAGGGGAGGAAGGTCATTCAAAACCAGCGGGTAGTTGACTTGTGGAATATTCCACCAGACATCGTGAATCAGAACAATGATGAAAAACAGGTCCAGTTTGTCATGAATCAGACCAAAAACCCGGAACAATTCGCCGAAAAAGTCTCCTATCTTTATGCCCATCCCACCGAGGCCAGCCGGGACGAGATTGCATTGAAGGATGGAACCACTTTGGAGCGATATACCTCTCCCGTTATTGGCAAAGACGGAAAGCACTATGGCAGAATCTGGATTTTTCATGACGTCACCGAACGCAAGCAGGCGGAGTCGACACTGCGCGAGAACGCGCAACGGATGCGGACCCTGGCCGAGGCTTCATTCGAAGGCATCTGCATCAGTGAACACGGCTGTATCCTGGATATGAATGACCAGTTCGCCACCATGTTCGGTTACGAGCGGAGCGAATTGATCGGACGCGAAGTTCTTATCCTAATTGCACCCGAATCGCGGGCTGCCATCGCTGAACGGATCCACTCCGGCGAAGGAAAGCGCTTTGAACACCAGTGCCTGCGCAAAAACGGCAGCACCTTCGAATGCGAGGCACAGTCCAAGACCCTTTTCTGGAATGGCCGCGAGGTGCGTGTCTCCGCCGTCCGCGATTTGACCGAGCGCAAGAAACTCGAGGCGCAATTGCGGCAATCGCAGAAGATGCAGGCCTTCGGCCAACTGGCCGCCGGGGTCGCCCACGATTTTAACAACATTCTCACCGTCATTCAGGGCAACGTCTCCCTCCTGCAAATGGGCCAGCTCTCCCGGAGCGAACAAGCCTCCGCCAACGCCGAAATCTTCCGCGCCGCCCAGCGCGCTGCCAACCTGACCCGCCAGTTGCTCACCTTCAGCCGCCGCCAGCCCATGCAACCCAAGGACCTCGACCTCAACGAGGTCGTCGCCAACATCACCAAAATGTTACGCCGGCTCATCGGCGAGGACATCGCCCTGGAAACCCGCTACGCCCCCGGGGGCGCCCCCATCCACGCCGACCCGGGCATGTTGGAACAGGTCCTCATGAATCTGGCCGTCAATGCCCGCGACGCCATGCCCAAAGGCGGCCGGCTGATTGTGGAAACCGCTCCGGTCACTCTCACTGACACCACCCAGTTCACCAAACACACCGCCCGGCCCGGCGACTTTGTACGCCTGTCCATCATCGATACCGGCTGCGGCGTGGCCGCCGAGCATCTGCCCCACCTCTTTGAACCCTTCTTCACCACCAAGGACGTGGGCAAAGGCACCGGTCTGGGACTGGCCACCGTCTTTGGCATCGTCGAACAACATCAGGGCTGGATTGAAGTCGACAGCCGGGTCAATCAGGGGACCACCTTTCACATCTATTTCCCGCGCCTGGCCCGGAAACTGGTCGACGAGGAACCGCTCACGACTCCTCGCCAGGTGCCCGGTGGCAACGAGACAATTCTGCTGGTCGAAGACGAGTCGGCCTTGCGCTGCTTGATGCAGCGCGTGCTGGAACGGCATGGGTACCATATCCACGCCGCCGTTTCGGGCGTGCAGGCCCTGGAAATCTGGCGCGAGCGCCGGGAAGGCATTGACATCCTGGTCACCGACATGGTCATGCCCGACGGCATGAATGGCCGGGAACTGGCCGACCGCTTGCGGACCGACAAACCCGGCCTCAAGATCATTTACTGCAGCGGCTACGCCAACAACCTGCCCGGCAAGGATTCACCCCTGCGCGATAACGAAAGCTTCCTCGAAAAACCCTTTGACCCGGCCAAACTCCTCCAGATAATCCGCGATTGCGCCGACGTCACAAATTAATTTGCCGACCAGGCATTTGATCGGATTTGCCGGCCGGCACCCTGCCCATCAGTGAACTTTGCCATTCCGATGCCCGTTTCTGCGTCCGAGTCGTTTGGGATGTTCATCCAGATTTCGCGACAGATACACGTGCCGGGTTTCCTGGCCGAAGCCGGTCTGACGCAGGAACGCCAGGGCATCGGCATTTTCCTCGTCGGTGTCCACCAGCATGATGCGCGCTTCGCGATCAATGAAGAGTTGCGTTAATTGGTTCAGCAACCGCCGGGCGATGCCATGCCGTTTGTAACGGGGCGCCACCCCGAGCCATTCCAGCCAGCCATATCGCCAGGCGCTGCGCGGTTTATCCATCATGCAGCCCAACGCAAACCCGATGATCTTCTCATCGTCCTCGGCCACCAGACAGGTTTCCTCGTCCGAACGAAATAATTCCAGAATCTCGTATTCGTCCCAACTGCGATACAACGTCGGCAGGTCTTCAGCCGTAAAAAGCCTTTGTCCCAGTCGAAATACCGCAGGCAGGTCCTTCAGTTGCATCTGCCTCAATACAATATTGCCATTTGGGGCCTTGCTTGGCCCCCGATTACGTTTCATACCGGCTGAATTTTACGGGGAGGGCTTATGCGGAAACAGGGAAAAAGGAAAAAAGTTTCATAAGAACTTAATAATCAACACAATAATATACTGTTGATAGTAGAATGCCGAGTTTTGGCAAAATCGGTAAAAGGCAGCCGCAAAAGCTCCGAACGACACATTAAACAGCCGGTTTTGACCTTCAACGCAGCAACGTTTTGACCATGGCCAGCGCCTCGTCCAGTTTGCCGGCATCTTTGCCGCCACCGCGCGCGTTGTCCGGTTTGCCGCCGCCCTTGCCTCCCACGATCGGCGCGATCTGCTGAATGATTTTGCCGGCCTGCACCTTCCAAACGAAATCAGGTGTGACCGCCGCGACCAGCGCCACGCTTCCAGCATGCGAACCGCCACCCAGAACAATAACTCCCTTGAAGCGCTCCTTCAATGAATCGGCGACAGCCTGGAGGAAGTCGCCGTCCACCGCGCCCAGGTTGTGGAGGATGACTGGTATTTCGTTTATTTTGTGAATCTCCTCCAGTAAACGGCTGGCGGCATTTGAAGCTTCGCGCTGTTGCGACGACTTGAGTTGCTTTTCAACTATTTTTTGGTGTTCGAGCAGCGCCTCGATTTTCTTCTCCAACTCGTGTACGGGCGAATTCACCTTGTCGGAGAGTGATTGGATCAGCGTGACTTCGTCGGCGGCCCGGCGATAAGCCTCCAGTCCGGCCACCGCTTCAATACGCCGTACCCCGGCGGCAATCGCGCCCTCACCGATGATGCGGAACAAACCAATCTCGCCCGTGGCCCGCGTATGGGTGCCGCCGCACAGTTCCATCGAATAACCGTCCAGCTTTTTAGGCCGCCCGCCGATTTGCACCACGCGGACAACGTCGCCGTATTTGTCGCCAAAGAATTGCATCACGTCCTTGCGCGACCTCACGTCGGCGTAAGGAACTTCCGCCCACGTCACGCCGGCGTTTTCCAGGATGCGTTCGTTCACGAGTTTTTCGATGTCCGCCGCCTGCTGCGGCGAGAGCGGCCCGCTGTTGAAATCGAAGGTCAGCTTGTCCGGTCCGACGAACGAGCCTTTCTGCGAAGCGTCGCCGCTCACGACCTCGTGCAACGCCCAGTGCAGCAGATGCGTGACGGTGTGGTGGCGCTCGATGGCATTCCGACGGTTCTTGTCCACCGCGAGCGTGACGCTGGAACCGGCCGCCGGCAGGTCATCGCCTTCAATAAAGTGCATCCACGTGTTGCCGGATTTCTGCGTGTTCGTGATCCGCCAGAGCCTGCCGCCGCCGGCCAGTTCGCCGGTGTCGCCGACCTGGCCGCCCATTTCGGCGTAGCAAGCGCTGGCGTCGAGAACGATGGCGGTCTTGTTTTTCAGCGACACCACCTCCAAAACTCTGGCCTCCACGGCCAGCTGATCATAGCCGACAAATTTTGTCGGCGTGGTCGTCTCCACTTGCGAAAGCGAAATGACCTCTTTCTTTTGCGCGGCCCGGGCGCGGGTGCGCTGCTCCTCCATCAACTGTTCAAACACGTCCCGGTCCACCGTCATGCCGCGTTCGCGGGCCATCAATTCGGTGAGATCCAACGGGAATCCGTAGGTATCGTAGAGTTTGAAGGCAAATTCGCCCGGAATCACCTTGCTGCCAAAATCGGTGATCTCGACAATCGGACCGCCCTTGGGCACGGGAAACTCGACGAGGTTCGTGGAAACCCGGCGGGCCTCTTCGGCAAAGAGTTCAATCCCCCGATCCAGCGTTTTATTGAACATCTCCTCTTCCCCGCGAATGACTTCCTGAACATGCTTTCTACGGGCGCGGATTTCGGGAAATACATCACCCATCGTGTCGGCCAGCACGGTCACGAGTTTGTAGAAGAACGGCCCCTTGAAACCGAGCGACCGGCCGTAGCGCACGGCGCGCCGCAGGACGCGGCGCAGAACATAGCCACGCCCCTCATTGCCGGGCTGAATGCCGTCGGCAATCGCAAACCCCAGCGTGCGGATATGATCAGCAATGACGCGGAAAGCAACGTCGGTTGACTGTTGGGGACTGAGGGTGGAGAGATCCAGGGGCGGAAGGGTGCTGCCGTATTTTTTCCCGCTCAATTTTTCCAGCGCGTCGAAAATCGGACGGAAGATGTCGGTCTCGTAATTGGAAATTTTCGCGCTGGCGAAATCCTTGAAATTCTTCGTGCCCTGGATGATGGAGGTAACGCGCTCGAAACCCATGCCGGTGTCCACGTGCCGGGCCGGCAGCGGGCTGAAGGTGCCGTCGGGGTTGGCATTGAACTGGATGAAAACGAGGTTCCAGATTTCAATGCACCGGGCGTCGCCTTTGTTCACCAGACTGCCGTTGGTGTTGCCGCCGGGCGTGAGGTCCACGTGCAATTCGGAGCACGGGCCGCACGGACCGGTGTCGCCCATCATCCAGAAATTGTCCTGCTTGCCGCCATAGACAATGTGGACGGCTGGATCGAGTCCGGCGGCGCGGAATTTTTCAGCCCAACAGTTCCAGGCCTCTTCGTCGCGTTCGGAAGGATCGCCCAGCGACTTGTCCGGGTTGTAAATCGTCGCGTAAAGGCGTTCCGGCGGGAATTTCCAGACTTCGGTGACCAGTTCCCACGCCCAGCCAATCGCCTCCTTTTTGAAGTAGCCTGCCCCGACGCCGTCTTTTGAGCCGGGGTCGCCGAAGCTCCAGTTGCCGAGCATCTCGAAGAAGGTGTGGTGATAGGTGTCGAGGCCGACGTCTTCAAGGTCGTTGTGTTTGCCGCCGGCGCGGATGCATTTCTGGGTGTCGGCCGCCCGGCCGGGCCGGTAGGGGCATTGCGTCCGCCCCAGGAAAATGGGCACGAACTGGTTCCTGCCGGCGGTCGTGAACAGGAGGTTTGGTGAATCGGGCAACAGACTCGAAGACGGCACAATGGTGTGCTGCTTCGACTTGAAGAAGTCGAGGAAGTCTTGGCGGATCCGGCTGCTGGGACGAATCTGGGTGGACATCGTCATGGCAAATAATCAGGCGAGAGATTAGGCCAATCGTCGAAGCAAGGCGAGCTGGAAGTTTGCTCGGCCAGGAAGAAATATTGGACGAGGGCTGTCACCGGGCTTGTCTGCTTTTTCCTGGCAGAGAAGCAGTTGTGAACAAAAAAGATATGGGATGACGTGCCTGATTTGCGGAAAACGGCAGAAATCCTGCTGTCTTGGGTGAAACTGAAAATATCAGCGCAGGAGAGTGTTCGAACCTGGCGCGACAAAAATGAATTTCATTATGGCAAATGAGTATTTAACGGCACCCAAAACGTGCCGCAACGTTCCAGAACCTTGCCCCGGATGAACCTCCAATTTACCAAATTTGCCTCGCGCATCAGTCTGATTTACACGGCAGTGGGGGGCATCTGGATATTGCTTTCCGGTCAGGTATTGTCCGCCCTGGTTTCCGATCCGGAAGTCCGTGACCAATGGGAAATCTTCAAGGGCTGGGCGTTCGTGGCGGTTACCGCGTTGCTGCTCTACACCTTGTTGCGCGGCCAATTGGGACGATGGGAGCATGAAGTGGCGGCGCGCAAACGCGCTGAAGAAGACTTGAAGGAAAGCAACCAGCGTTTGCAGCAGATCGCTTTGTCTCTGCATGAGGCCGTTTACCTGCGGGATGTAAAAACGCGGCAGATTTTATATGTCAATCCGGCTTTCGAAGAAACCTGCGGCATCAGTTGCGAAAGCTTCCTGAAGGATTCGGAGGTGTTTACGGAAATCGTCCATCCTGATGACAAACAACGCGTGTTGGAGAGCCGCCAGGAAGCCTTTTCCGCCGGTGAAACCCATGAGGTCGAGCACCGCATTATCCATCCGCACAAAAATATCCGATGGGTGCGTGGACAAATGTTTCCGGTCAAAAATGAAAAAGGCGAAATCTACCGTCTGGCCCGCACGCTGGAAGACATTACCGACCGAAAGCGGGCTGAAGAGGAGTTACGCAGGCTCAATCGCTCGCTCCAAACCCTCAGCAAATGCAACGAGGCACTGGTGCGGGCCACCGACGAAATGGAGTTGCTGACGAAAATTTGCCAAATCATAACGGAGATTGGCGGATTTCCTCTGGTCTGGGTGGGCTATTCGGAGCAGGACGAATCCAAATCCGTACGCCCCATCGCGTGGGCCGGGGCAAAAGCCCGTTATCTGGAAAATCTGCAAATCTCCTGGGCGGACACGGAACGCGGCTGCGGCCCGACCGGCGTGTCCATTCGTACCGGTCAACCAGCCACTTTCTCGAATCTGGCCGAGAACCCGAAGTTTGCGCCGTGGCGGGAGGAGGCTTTGCGTCATGGTTTCAGCTCCAGTATCGGCCTGCCGCTCAAGGCGGATGAAAAAATATTCGGGGCTCTGACGGTTTACTCCTCACAGGCGGATGCCTTCCACGCCAAGGAAACGGCACTGTTGGTGGAGCTCGCCGATGACCTGGCCTTCGGCATTGCCACTCTGCGAAACCGGGTTCAACGCAAGCACCTGGAGGAACAACTCCGACAGTCGCAAAAAATGGAAGCCGTGGGCCAGCTGGCAGGCGGCGTGGCGCATGATTTCAACAACATTCTCACCGTCATCCAGGGCAATGCTTCGCTGCTGTTGAATCCGCAGCTTGACCCCGCGGAGAGGTCCGGTTGTTCGCGCCAGATTGTTCAAGCCGCCGAACGGGCCGCCGGCCTGACCCGGCAGTTGCTCATTTTCAGCCGCAAGCAGGTCATGCGACCGGCCCACGTGGACTTGAACGAGGTGGTGGCCAACCTGACCAAAATGCTGCGGCGAATTTTGGGTGAGGACATCGTGCTGCAAACCAACTATGCGCCCGAGCTGGCCCTCATTCACGCCGACGCCGGGATGATCGAACAGGTGCTTATGAATCTCCTGGTCAACGCGCGCGACGCGATGCCCGCCGGCGGGCAGTTGAGCATCAGCACCGCCAAGGAGAAATTCACCAAGGCGCAAGTGGAAAAAAATCCCGACGCGGTCGCCGGGACGCACGTGCGTCTCACCGTCAGAGATACCGGCTGCGGCATTCCCCGGGAAAATCTACCGCACATCTTTGAGCCGTTTTTCACCACCAAGGCCGTGGGCAAGGGCACGGGGCTGGGACTGGCCACCGTTTACAGCATTGTCCAGCAACATCACGGCTGGATCACGGCGTCGAGCGAAGTCAACCAGGGCAGCACCTTTAACATCTATTTCCCAGCCGTGGAAGGCAAGCGGGAGGAAACGGAGGCCGCCCTGGCCGCCGCCAAAATGCCCCACGGCACGGGCACCATTCTGGTGGTAGAAGATGAACTGGCGGTGCGGGTGCTGGTTTCCAATCTGCTCCAGCGCTGCGGTTACACCGTCCTGGCGGCGGAATCCGGTGTGGCCGCCATGAAAGTCTGGCAGGAACATCAGGACCGGATCCAACTTTTGCTGACTGATATCATCATGCCCGACGGCATGAACGGCTATGAACTGTCCCGACAATTGCAGGCCGCCCGACCCGGGCTCAAGGTCGTTTATACCAGCGGTTACAGCGGCGAGGTGGTTGGTAAAAGCCTCAATTTGGCTGACGGCGTGAATTTTCTCCAAAAACCGTATCCGCCTCAAAAGCTCCTGCAAATCTTGC
Organism: Verrucomicrobiia bacterium; assembly: GCA_035945675.1. Lineage (GTDB taxonomy): Bacteria > Verrucomicrobiota > Verrucomicrobiia > Limisphaerales > UBA11358 > UBA11358. The sequence continues at coordinate 53,147 of DASZAB010000050.1, forward strand.
AGGACCATCTCGGTCATAACCAGGAAGGGCATTATCCGCCGGAAACACCTTCCCTTTTCGGGGGTGGCCAGAAGAAGAGCGCGAGCGCAGCCGCCGAAATCAAGGCCAACGTCAACGGCACCAGGAACAGGTGATGGAAATCGGTCGCACCGTTCCGCCAGAATGTCTCCTGCGCCAGCCGCGGGCAGATGCTGTTCGCCACCAGCACACCGATGCCCAGAATCATCACGTTGAATAGTCCCTGCGCGCTGGCCCGGGCGTCCTTGGGGAAATATTCCTCCGCAAAAATGTAAACGGCCGCGAAGAAGAAGGCGTAACAGATGCCGTGGAGAATTTGCACCAGAATGATCAGCGTCTGGTTCTGCGGGAAAAACGCCCAGACGGCGAAACGCACCGGATACGCCAGAATGCCTAGAATCATGGTCGCGCGGTAACCGAGGCGCTTCAAGGTCGCGCCGAGGATGAACATCGTGAGCAGTTCGGCGATTTGGCCGACGCTCATCACCGGCATGATCCAGTTGCCGGGGATGCCGACCCCGCCCGCGTCCCGGCCGGCGCCGAGAAACGAACCCGCCCAGTTGAAATAGCAATTGTGCACCACCGCATCGAGAAAGGTGACCCCCCACAGCACCAGCACAAACGGATGGCGCAGCAGTTTCATCGCCTCGGCCCAGGCCAGTTTCTCCGCGCCCCCTTCACCCGCTTTCCTCGGCGGCGTGTGCGGCAACGTCAGGCTGAACGCCGCCAACAGCAGTGACGCCACGCCGGCGACCACATAAGTCCACCGGGTCGCGTTCTGCAAAGCGGGGCCGGTCAATCCATTGGCCAGCGCCGTCCCGACCCAGCCGGCGATGCCGTGCGGATGGGCCGCGTGCACTTTGTCCCAGTCCACCAGAATAAACGTGAACGGCCAGGCGGCCAGAATCCAGCCAAGCGTGCCGCCCATGCGGACGAAACCGAATTCCTTGGCGTCCTTCAAGTGCGCGAACGCAATCTGGTTTGCAATCGAAAGGGTCGGCACGTAAAGCAGGCAATAGACCAGCATCAAGCCAAAGAATGGCCAGAATGTCTTCGTCGCCGCCAGGCCGAGCAGTGCGATTCCGCCCACGAGATGGCTGAACGCCATGAATTTTTCCGCCGCAAAATTCCGGTCGGCGAACTGATTGCTGAAGAACAGGCCGATGATGGCGGCGACGGGAAAAGCGTTCAGGATCAGGGATTGCTGCAACGGGGTAAAATTCAAGCCGGGCAGATAGCTGAAAATGAGCGGCAGCCAGGCGCCCCAGATGAAAAATTCCAGAACCATCATGCCGAACAGCCGGATGCGGAGAGTCTGGTTCATGAACGGGCACGAGTTTGCAAGCGGTTTCCCGGGGTGCAACAAAAAATTTACACGAATTTTTCTTGAGAAAATTCCGGATCAAAGCGATATTGGATCCGTCAGAAAGATGAATTGCTCTTTGATTGAAACTTGAATTTACCCTGCCCTGTTCGTGATTAGGCAACTAATCCTTGAACCGTAATGATACGATCCCGGGACCCAAGCCGGGGCTGCGGCCGACACGCCTTCGCTGGAAGTCGAAAGCAGTCCAGCCCGTCCCACATGTTGCAAAACATGTTCAAAGGAACAGTTACACACGGCAAGGGCGGGGTTTTTATTTTATCGTCCAACCGCTTCACCTTCTGATTCTATGGCGCCCACCGATCGAGCCGGCAAACCGGGTCCGGCAGCACCTCGGCCGGCGTGTTCCAACTGACGAAGTGGCGGGCGTCAACGTCAGCCATATCCTGAAATTCCGCCAGACCGAACCGCACGCAGTGTTCGGCAAAGGCGGTTGCCGCTCGCACCTCAGCCGTCAATTGCGCCGTCGCCAGGCTCCCTGCCCCTCTCGGATAAATCGCCGCCAGGGGTTGCATCCGGCCGCCAATCCTGGGAATCACGCCGGTGACGCCCCGGCTGCGTTCAATCAGTCGCTGTAAAATGTCCGGCGTCAGGTTGGGCATGTCCACCGCCACGACCAGGAGCCAGGGCCACGCCGCCGCTGCCAACGCCCGTTCAATACCGGCCAGGGGACCGGCTTCCGCAAACCGGTCGGTCAACACCGGACAGCCGAATTCGGCGTCATCCCGGTCCGCCCGGCCCGAAACAAAAATCTCCCCCACCCCGATCATCCGCACGAGCTGAATCTGGCGCGCCAGCAACGACTGACCGCCGATTTCCAGCCGCGCCTTGTCCCGGCCCATGCGCGAGGATTTTCCCCCAGCCAGGATGACCGCGCTCATATTCATACGCCGGCACACAATCGGCCGCTGGTGAGAATCTTTGCGCGCAAACCGCCACGGCCGTGGAGGGCAGCTTCGGCTCCCGGCGCAATGGCCTGGTTCATCCAGTGGCAAGGGCTGCACTCACTCACGCCTTCAAAGGCAACACCCTGCACTTCGAATTTCTTCCCGATCAGCCTGTTTAAATCCACACCGCAGGTGATGACATTGCGGCGCGTCACACCGGGCGATTTGTCACTCACCCCCAGGCGGCGGCAAAGGTCATCAAAAACCTCTTTCGCAAAGAAAGTAATCTGGCCCTGGTAATCGTTCTTGAAATTGAAAAAACGGTCGCCGGCCAGCCCCCGGCTGGCCACACATTCAACTTCGCGCACTTCGACCGCCGGCTGTTCCCCGGCCGGCCGGCCATGGTGGCCGAAAAAATTATGTCCCGGCGAAATGAACAGGCCGACGACTTGAATTTGTCCATTCATGTTTCCGCACCAAACATCTCCTGTAAACGCCCGACGTCAAGCCGGCTCGTAAATTGTTGAAAGGTTTCCCTGCCCTGCCGGCGCCGGAGATAGGCGCGCAACATGCGTTCCACCGTGCGCGGCAATTCGGTCGCGGTGATGCCGGCAAAGACCTGGCGTCCGACGGCCTGGTTTCTGCCGAACCCGCCGCCGACGAACACATGATACCCGTCCACGCTCTCACCGCCGACTCTGGCTTTCACACCGAGACAGCCGATATCGCCCATGTAGTGTTGCGCGCAGGAATTCGGGCAGCCGGTCAGATGAATATTCACCGGTTGGTCAAGCTCGAGCCGCTTCTCCAGATATATCGTCAGTTCCAACGCGTGGGCTTTGGTGTTCGATTGCGCATACTTGCAGTAACGATTGCCGGTGCAGGCAATGATGCCGCCGGCCGCGTTTGATTGTTTGGTGGCAAAACCAATTTTTTCAAGTGCCCGCTTGAGCGTGGGAACAAAGGCGTCCGGCACATTCGGGATGATGAAATTTTGCCAGACGGTGAGGCGGATCTCGCCGCTGCCGTAGCTGTCGGCCAGGTCGGCGACGCGCAGCATTTGCTTCGGCGTAATCTGGCCGGCGGGCAACGCGACGCCCACGTAATTCAATTCGCGTTGTTTCTGCGGAAAATCGCCAATGTGCGAATGCGGCAGTTCCTGGCTGGCCCAGCGCATTCGGGCCGGATCGTAAGGTGCGCGACGGAGCGGTTTCCCCAGTTTCTTTTCCACTTCGGCGAGATATTCATCAAGTGACATCTTCTCCAGCAGATGCTTGAGCCGCGCCTTCTTGCGGTCGGTCCGGCAGCCGCGCTCGAGATAGACGCGCAGGATGGCAACGATGACCTTGTTGATTTCACCCGGAGGAACCACCACGCCCAGATCACGCGCAAACGTCTTGTGGCCCGTCGCACCGCCAAGGGCGATGCGGAAAACCACGCCACCCGGCAACGCATCGGGAGCGCCGGTCTCCGACCCGGCGCGTTCCGCAGGCGATTCGCGACGTGCCGGGTCGGAGACCGGCGCTCCCATCAATACAGCCTTCACGCCAATGTCGTTCGTGTCCTCGACCGAACCAATCAGCCCGCCGCCATCAAAGGCGATATTGAATTTGCGCGGCAGATCGTAGAACGAACGGTCATTGATGATGATTTGCGCCAGCTCATGGACGAAGGGCAGCACGTTAATGAGTTCAACCGGATCAATCCCCGCCGTGGGATTCGCGGTGAGATTGCGGATGTTGTCCGCCCCGGCGCCGCGTGCATGCAGGCCGACGCTTTGAATGCGGCGCAGGACTTCCGGCGCGTCCTTCGGCTGGATCAGGCGCATCTGAAAATTGGCCCGCGTGGTGATTTGCACATAACCGGTGGTAAGTGCCTGCGCAACGCGGGCCAGTTCGCGCAGTTGATGCGTGGTCACCACCCCGCCAGGAATCCGCAACCGCGCCATGAAGGCATCTTTGACCGGCGTGAGAAAAAACAAACCGTTCCATTTAAACCGAAAAATGTCTTCTTTGTCCGGCGCTTGGTTGTTGGCGGCATTCTCAACAATCTGCGAATACGCGTCCAGCGGATGCAACTCACGCTTTACCCGTTCTTCCCAAATAAGATCCTCGTTTGTCGCGGCCGGGGCCGGTTCGACATCGCTGAATCGCTGTCCCCGGGCGGCGATGCCCGCAAACAAACCCGTGATATATTCCTTTTGCTCCGGCGTGAAACCGGTGCCGGCGGGCAGTTCGGGCAAAGCTGTGTTCATACCAATTGAAGCAATTAATCGGAGCTCCGAAGGAGCTTGGGCTGGTGGCCACGGGTGGAGTGCAACGGAACCCGTGGAAATAGAAGAGAATACAAATCTTCCGTCCCGAAGGGGCGACAGACTAAACTCATCTCATGCCCGGAACCTACCATAATCTCAAATTCCACCTCATTTTCAGCACGAAACATCGTGAACCGTGGCTGAAGAACGATATCCGTCCACGAATTCACGATTATCTGGGAGGAATCATCCGCGGAGAAAAAGGGGTGTTGCTTGAAATTGGCGGCGTCGCCGACCACGTTCATATCCTGTTTGGGTGGCGGACCGATGAGAGCATCGCCACCCTGGTCCGGAATCTGAAGGCAAATTCGTCGCGCTGGATCCATGAAACGTTTCCGGCGCTGCGTGATTTTGCGTGGCAGGAGGGTTATGGCATTTTTTCCGTCAGTCAATCGCAGGTTCCGGTGGTACAAAATTACATCCAACGGCAGGAGCAACATCATCAGATAAAAACGTTCCGCGAAGAATTGTTGGCCTTTCTCCGGACGCACAACATCGAATTTGAAGAGAAATACGTTTTTGACTAGTGAGCAATCAAGCTCCGCAAGAGCGTCAGCCGGGAGCCATGGGTGAAACGCTGCGCTACCCGTGGGTTCGAACGCCAAACAATTATTCCGCCCCATTGTGGCGGAGGATTCCTGCACCCCGTTGGGGCGCAAATGATTCTCCCTCCCTGCTCTCCACGGGTTTTCACCCGTGGCCACCGGCCGCCGCTCCTTTCGAGCCGAACAATCCGCACGCATCCTGAACGGATGCAGGCCGGTGGCCACAGGTGGAGCGGAACGCAACCCGTGGAACCCGTGGACGAAGAAACTTCCCCATTCATTTTTACGCCTTAACGGGAGGTGGGATTTTTTTTGTTCAATACACATCACGTTGATATCGCTTTTCCGACCTCAATGTTTCAACGTAGGTCTTTGCCTCGTCGGTCATTTTGCCTCCCGCTTTTTCAATAATCGTGTGCAACGCCGCCTCCACATCCTTCGCCATCCGCGACGCGTCGCCGCAAACGTAGAAATGCGCGCCGGTTTCCAGCCAGGACCAGATTTCGGCAGCGTGCTCCAGCATCCGATGCTGCACGTAGATTTTTTCCGCCTGATCCCGCGAAAACGCCAGGTCGAGCCGCGTCAGCAGGCCATCCCGGTGCCACGCTGCGAGCTGTTCCTCGTAAAGAAAGTCGCTGGCCCGGCACCGGTCGCCGAAAAACAGCCAGTTCCTGCCTTTCGCCCCGGTCGCCTGCCGCTCCTCCAGAAACGCGCGGAACGGTGCGATCCCGGTGCCCGGTCCTACCAGGATCATCGGCGTGTCGCCGCTGGCCGGCGGCTTGAACCCACGCGAGGGTTGCACATAGACCCTCACGCAATCACTGCCTCCCACCCGGTCGGCCAGAAAGGTCGAAGCCACTCCTTTGCGCCCCCGCCCAAAACTTTCGTAACGCACGGCGCTGACCGTGAGATGCACTTCACCGGGATGCGCCTTTGGGCTGGAGGCGATGCTGTAAAGCCTCGGCGACAGTTTGCGGAGCAACGGCAGCAATTCGCCCGGAGTCATCGGCGCCGGTAGTATTTGCAGGACATCAATCACTTCCCGACCCCAAAGCCATTGTTTCAAATCCGCCGCCCGATCCGGCGCCAGCAACAGTGCCAATTCACTGTCCGGGACGTTCCGGGAAATGGCAGCGAGCAATTCCCGGGTCGGCTTCGTGATGTCGAACTGCTGGGCCAATGCCTCCCGCAAGGGAACGGTCAAATCACCGGCCCCGATCGTTTCCTCGCCTTTGCAGCTCAACCATTCAAGCAAATGATTGACCAGTTCGGGACAATTCCTCGGCATGACGCCCAGCGCGTCGCCGGCCTCGTAAGTTAGACCGCTGCCGTTGAGGTCGAGTTCGTAGTGGCGGACTTCCTTGGCCGAACCGGGTTTGTTGAGCAGGACGTTTTTGATCAGGTGCGCCGGGAACGGATGGGATTTGCCGTAGGCGGAATTGTCAGTAGCCAATAGTTGGTGGTCAGTAGCAATAGTCTGGCGACCATTCGTGGCAGTTACGGACATCTGACTGCCAACTGCTGACGGGCTGAGTTTTTCCCAGAGGCCAGCCATCCACTCCTTGGTCGCCGCCTCGTATTCCACGTCGCACTCACCGCGCGGGATGAGACGTTGGGCGCCCAGAGCTTCGAATCGCGCGTCGAACTTCTTAGACGCGCCGCAAAAATCGGAATAATTCCGGTCACCGAGGCCAAGCACGGCAAACTGCAGGTTTCCCAGCTGCGGCGCATTTTCGGCATTGAGCCAGGACCAGAATTTCACGGCGTTGTCCGGCGGGTCGCCATCGCCCCAGGTGCTCGAAATGATGACGGCCTTCGATGCCTGCCCGAGCAGGGTCGGCTCACAATCATTCAACGGCAGGATTTTCGGCCCAAAGCCGCGCGACTGCGCCTCTTTTGCCAGCTTTTTTGCCAGCCCTTCCGCCGTGCCGGTCTGTGAACCGTATAACACCAGCAATGGCTCGCCGGTTGGTTGCGAAATGCCGTTGCGTTGTCCCGGTAAAGCCTCTCCGGGCGGCGATGGTGAAAGCAACCCGGCGAGAAAGCCGTTGAGCCAGGCGCGTTGTTCGGTTGTGAACGGGGCAGTCTCAGGAATAAAAGGAATCTGGTTCATTTTCTTAAGGGACTGGCGAACCGGACACTTTTCCAGACGCACCGCGCTGAACTTCAACTCCGGTTCCCGCGAAATCGGATCGTTCGCGCTGTGGGTCACGACATTCACGCAGCCATCGGCGTCGTGGGATTGTCCCCAGTGGAACGGCATAAACACCGTGCCGGGGCGGAGGCCGGCGTCGAACTTCAATGTCGTTCGCATCGAGCCGCGCGACGATGTCAAACGCACCGCGTCGCCTTCGGCCAGGCCGAGCGTGTCGGCGTCAGCCGGATGTGCCGCCACAAACGGCGCCGGGCTGAGCCGGTTGAGTTTGGGCACGTGGCCGGTCTTGGTGCGCGTATGCCAGTGGCCGGCCACGCGGCCGGTATTGAGCACCAACGGAAACTCCGGCGAAAGCGCGTCAGCCGGCGGCAGGCAATCCACCGGATGAAACCGCGCCCGGCCGGTCGGTGTGGGGAAATTTTTATTACGATATCGCCGCGCGACGCCACGGCTGGTTGCCGTCGGGCACGGCCATTGTAGCGCGTGATGTTTCAGCCGGTCATAGGTGATGCCGTTCATCTGCAGCGAATACACTTCAGCGCAGCACCGTTTGTGTTCCTCAAAAACATCGCTCGCGCCGCCGTAGGAAAAAGGTTCCGGATAGCCGAGCGCCGCGGCAAAGCGAGCGGCAATCTCCCAATCCGGCCGCGCCTCGCCCGGTGGCGGCAAACAGGGCTGCAACAGACCGAGGCAACGCTCGGAATTGGTCATCGTGCCTTCGACTTCCAGACTCATGGCGGCGGGGAGAAGCACGTGCGCCAGCGAGGACGTTTCGGTGGGGTGATAACAATCCTGCACCACCACCAACCGGGCGCGGTCCAGTGCGCGGCGGACGCGTTGCGCCTCGGGCATCGTGGCCAGCGGATTGGTACCGGCGATCCAGATGGCCTTCACCCGGCCGTCTGCCAACGCCTCAAACATCCGCACCGCATCCAGGCCGGGTTGCGATTGAATCCGCTCCGCCGGCACGCCCCAGAGACGCGCAGTTTCCTCGCGATGCTGCGGATTGGTCACGTCGCGGTAGCCGGGCAACTGGCCGGACAAATAACCGACTTCGCGGCCGCCCATGGCATTGGGCTGGCCGGTGAGCGAAAACGGACCGCTGCCGGGCCGGCCGATTTTGCCGGTGGCGAGGTGGAGATTGATCAGGGCCAGGTTTTTCGCCACGCCGCTGGTGCTTTGATTGACGCCCATGGTCCACAAGCTCAGCGCCTCGGCGGACTGGCCGAACCAGAATGCGGCGCGATGAATGTCGTGCTCGGCAACGCCGCATTCGCGGGCCGCGCGCCCCGGCGGCCAGGCCTCGGCGGCTTCGCGCACCGCCTCCCAATTTTCCGTGTGCGCCCGGATGAACCGTTCATTGATCCAGCCCTGGGCGATCATGACGTGCAGCATGGCGTTGAGCAGCGCGATGTCCGTCCCTGGTTTGATGGCCAGGTGCAAATGCGCGCCCTCGGCTGTCGCGGTCCGGCGCGGGTCCACGACGATGGCGCGGACGCGTTTGCGGGACAACCGGCGTTTGACGCGCTGCCAGAGCACTGGATGACAATCCGCCATGTTCGCGCCCACAATCAGAAAGCATTCGGCGCGATCGACGTCGTCGTAGCACGTCGGCGGGCCGTCGCTGCCAAAGGCCATTTTATAGGCGCTCGCGGCGCTGGCCATGCACAGGCGGGAATTGGCGTCCACGTTGTTGGTGCCGATGTATCCCTTGGCGAGCTTGTTGAAAACGTACTGCGCCTCGGTCGTGAGCTGGCCGGAAATGTAGAAAGCGACGGCATCCGGACCGTGGGCCTGGATGATATCGCGAAATTCCGCGGCGGTGTGCGCCAAGGCCCGATCCAAACCAACCGACTCAAAAGATCCGGCGCGATCGGTGCGGACTTGCGCCGTGGTCAGCCGGTTTGACGTAGTGACAATCTCACCGGCGTGCGCGCCTTTTACACAAATACCACCCAGGGTGGACGGATGCGTCTTGTCGCCTTTGACCTCGACAATCTTACCGTCACAAACCTTCACCGCCAGGCCGCAGCCAACACCGCAGTAAGGGCAAATGGTTCGGACGACATTTTCCATGGCTTCTTAAAAATTGAATTCGACCTGGGCCCAGACCCTTTGGATGCGAACGTTGGGCACGGCCAGCGAGGGAGCGGGAGCGTCTTCACCTTCGTAGTCGGCGAACTTGGCCAGTACGGTCCAGTTCTTGCCGAATTTTTTTGAGGCCACCACGTCGTATTCCTGGCCGTAGTTGCCGCTCCCGTAGTCCGGGTTGTACTGGTGGAAGACAAAACGCACCGGAATTTGCGCCGGCAGGGTCAGCTGGAAATACGCATAAAGGTCGCGCAAACCATTGGCCGGGGTCGTCAAGAACACGTCCGCCCAGCCGTTGAACGGATGGAGTGTCGCCAGCGGTGTGCGGAATGAGGCGCGCCCGCCACCGCTGCCGGAGTTGACACCACTGCCCAAATCTTCGCAGCCCGCACCGAACGCGACCGGTTTGATGCTGGCGCCCGCTTCCAGATTGTAATAATCGGCACTGTATCTGAGCGGACTGTCGGCGTACTCATCCTGCCAGGCGAATTCAGCCCGATAATCCACCGACAGCCAGTCGGTGACCGGCGCCGCCCCGGCGAAATAACCGCCGTAGGTGGCGCAGGAATTGGCGTCGCCACTGGCATTGTGAAGGTCCAGGAGATAGGCGTAACCGGCGAACCGCCCGTATTTCCAGCCCGAATAGGAAACATTGATCAGGTGCGAACGCGAATCAAAATCGGTATTGGCGGCGGGCAGACCGGACACATCGCCGTACACCCGGTGCACATCCCAGATATAACCGTAATAAAGGTCCACCCCCGCGACGGGTTCGCTGGTGACGCTGGCGGCGTCAAACGTCTGCATGTTCTGTCGCCAGGCCGAGTCACCGATGAACCGCTGGTTGTCGAGGACGATGCGTTGCTGGCCGGCCTTGGCGGAAATCCAGTTGGTGTAACGGTAAGCCAGCCAGGCCTGGTCGAGCCGGGTCAGTGGCGGATCTCCCACCACCGGCCGGGCACCCTGCCCGTTCGAGCCGGCGGCGTTGTAGTTGTGCCCGGGGCCCAGCACCGAGACGTTGACACCTTCCAACCTCGCCTGAAATCCGTATAACGGCGCGGTGGTGTAGCCAAATCGCGTCCGGATGGTGGGCGCGTAGGAATTTTTGGTGACGGCGGCGACACCATCTTCATCCGCCTGCTCATAACGCAACCGGACGTTGAGGTTGAATTTTCCCTGCGCAATCACGTTGGGGATCTGGTGATTGAAGAATTTGTCGAGGGGGTTTGGTTCGGGCGCAACCACGGCGTTGGTCTCCGTCCCGGCCGACGCCGGCGCAGTCACTCGGGACAACGGTGGGGGTGGCTGGGCGGTACCCGCTTCCATAAAAGGTTTCTGCTGGGCAAAAACCGGGGTCGCAGCGGCGGGGAAGAGAAACAGTGCGTTTAAAGCGTGTCGGTTGGCAAAGTAGTGGTGTTTTTTTCGTTTCATGCAGTCAGGGAATTCAGGTCTCACTTCAATGATTTACGTTTTCTCCGAAGTTGGCAACAGCCGTGCCTCAAGCCGGTTCCGCATTGGTGGGAGGTGACATATCAGCCGGCACCACCGCCCGGCCATGCTGTGCAATCCATACGCCGGTCCAGCCGGATTGGACTACCGCCAGAATCACCAGCGCCACAACCGCCAGTCCGGCCAGCACCATCAGCCCGGCGGCGAAACTGCCGGTGACTTGCTTGAGCGAACCCACCAGGGTGGGCAGGAAAAATCCGCCCACACCGCCCGCCGCACCGAGGATGCCGGTCGCCACGCCGACGTGGCGGCCAAAGCGTTGCGGCACGAGCTGGAAAACCGAGCCGTTGCCGATGCCGAGGCAGGCCATCAAGAAAAAGAGCAATACCGTCGCCACACCGAGCGTGGGCAGTTGCGCCACGCCCAAGGCCAACAGCGACACCACGCCATACACCACCACCAACACCCGGATGCCTCCCACCCGGTCAGCGAGAAACCCGCCCACCGGCCGCAATACGCTTCCAGCCATCACGCACAACGCCGTCAGGTTCCCGGCCATGACCTTCGAGACGGTGTACTGATCGTGCAGCAAGATGGAAAGAAAACTGGCCAGGCCCACGAACCCACCAAATGTCACCGCGTAAAAGATGCTGAACAGCCAGGTATCGCGTTCCTTGAGCATGGCGAGGAATTCCGCGCCTTTAGTTTTCTTGACGGTACCCGGCGCTTCCTTTGCCAGGGTAACGAATACAGCGGCAGCGGCCAGCAACGGCAAAATCGCCAGGCCGAACACGGCGTGCCAGCCCCAGGCTTCCGCCAACCGCGGCGCGAAGAACGTGGCGAACACCGTTCCCGAGTTGCCGGCGCCGGCAATGCCCATCGCCAGACCCTGATGTTCCGGCGGATACCAGCGGCTGGCCAGCGGTAGCGCCGCTGCGAAACTCGCGCCGGCCACGCCAAGCAACAGCCCGATACAATAAACCTTGTCGATGGAATCCGCCCACCACCACCCGCCCAGCAACGGCAGGAGCGTGGCCGCCAGTCCGATGCAGCCGGTTTTCCTGGGACCGATCCGGTCGGTCAATTGGCCAAACACAAGCCGGAGAATCGATCCCCCCAGCAACGGGATCGCAGTCATCAGGCCTTTCTGCGCCGGATTCAGATTCAGATCGCTGGCAATGTAATTGCCCAGCGCGCCCAGCATGACCCAGATCATGAAGCTGACGTCGAAGTAAAGAAAAGCGCTGAACAGCGTGGGCAGGTGGCCTGATTTCCAGAATGAGGTATTGGTTTTCATTTATAGCGAATTTTCATCAGTGAATTCCAGCCGGGACCGGTTGGGATTGGGTTTGAACTTGAAAATGGCGGCGGCCGGAACCGCGAAAACGAACCGCCTGTTCAAAAATATCGGCCCGGAACACGCTCCGGCCGAGCGCAAAGTTCAGGGCCGCCGGCTCCCGGCACAGCCCGCGGTCACGCAGATGCTGAAGCACCCATGCCGCCTTGTCGCTGGAGGGTTCGTTGGCATCGGTGTGGTAAAAGACGTTGAAATCCTTCACCGTCCGGAGGCGGCCGTGGCCGAAATCAAATTCGCCGTCAAATCCGCCGCGCAATAAGGCGGCAGACACGCCGATGTATTCCGGTCGGGAAAGCGTGGCGACGATTTCGTCGTGATTCTCGGGGTCGGCGCAAAATTTACAGGCCTCCAACAACGCGGCAACGAGGGCCAGGTGCTCCGGGGCGCGCTTTTCGGCAAATTCGCGACGCACCATCAGTACCTTTTCCGGATGGCCCGGGTCCAGTTCCGCGCTGGTGGCGACGCACCAGCCGGCGCGCGATTGCACCGCCACGGAATTCCAGGGTTCGCCCGCACAAAAGCCATCGAGATGGCCGGCCTTCAGGTTGGCCACCATTTGGGGCGGCGGCACGACGACCAGGCGCACATCGCCTTCGGGGTTGATCCCTGATGCCGCCAGCCAGCTGCGGAGCAAAAAATTATGCGAGGAAAACGGATAAACGACGCCGAAGGTGAGCATTCGTTCACTGCGGGACCGGACGATCTCCCCCCTTAGCGACGCCCCGTCGCGGACGCCGCGCCTCCAGAGATCGTTCGAAAGCGTGATGGCATTGCCGTGCAGATTCAGCACGAGCGCGGCCAGGCAATCGCACCGGATGGAACCCAGGCCCAACGTGGCGGCGAACGGCATGCCGGCAACCGCGTGCGCTGCATCGAGTTCACGGTAAATAATCTTGTCGCGAATCGTCGCCCAACCCAATTCGCGGCTGAGGGTCACGTTGACGCCGTATTTGCGAAACCAACCCAGTTCACGCGCCATGACCAGCGGCGCGCAATCCGTCAGCGGCACAAATCCCAGCCGCAATCCAGCGCGCAGCGGAGCCACATTGATGGTCTGTATTTTTTTTATCACAAAACGGCGATTTTCGCCGCCGCCGTCACCTTGAGCCATGTCTGTGCCATCCAGGGACATTGGCGTGATGAATGCTCCGCGTAATTTGCATGGCGACGATGAATGGGATTCATGGATGAACACGCCCCTCGACAGCAGGCAGCTTCGGGCGTTCTGCGCCCTGGCACGCACGGGCAGTTTCACGCAAACCGCGCGGGAATTGCATCTCACCCAATCGGCGGTCAGCCACTCGATGAAGGCCCTGGAACGCGATGTCAGCTGTCGCCTTTTGCACAAGCTGGGTAAAAAAGTTGCGCTGACCCAGGCGGGTGAGCAGTTGTTGCATCACGCAACAAAAATTTTGCTGGAAATGGAACATGCGCGGGAATCGCTCGGCCATCTGGGCAAATGGGGTCGCGGCCGGTTGCGGCTGGGTGTAAGCACGACCGCCTGCCAGCACATCCTTCCGCCCGTGCTGCGCGAGTTCAAGGAAAGCTTTGCCGAACACGCCATCACCATCGAACCCGGTGACACGCCGGAACTGGTGTCCGCCTTGTTGCGTCAGAGAATTGACCTCGCGCTCACCCTGGAGCCGGACCGGGAACCCCAATTGGATTTTCACCCCTTGTTCACGGACGAATTGCAGTTCCTCGTCGGCGCCCTGCACCCGTGGGCGCAGGCCGGCCGCGTCGAACGCGGGGAAATTCCGCGCCAGAATTACATCCTTTACCAGAAGAAAAGCCTGACGTTCCGGTTGATCGAGGAATATTTCCGGCGCGAGGACATGGTCCTGAACACCGTTATCGAACTGGGCACGATGGAAGGCATCAAGGAACTGGTGAAACTCGGCCTGGGCGTGAGCATTCTCGCCCCCTGGATTGCGCGGAAGGAAATTGAGGAGCGCTCGATCGTCGCCCTGCCCCTGGGCCGGCGGAATCTGCAGCGGCGCTGGGGCATTCTTCACCAGCGCGGCAAACGGCTGACGCTCGCGGAGGAGACGTTCGTCGGCCTGTGCCAGACCGCCTGCACTTCACTGTAAAAACGTTTGTGGCCGGAGCGGTTCCAGCTTTCAGGTAGCACAGACATGCTTGTTGCCCTGTATGAAGGGGATCCCTTGAATTGTTTTTTATTTTGGGAAACCTCCTCCGGCGCTGTTATCCTGAGGTCATGGCTCGCGATGACCTGTTCAGCTCTTCGGCGACGGGACCAAAGCCGGAAGCGCCGGATGCGCCGACTCCGCTCCGCAACCAGCCGCTGGCCGCGCGCATGCGCCCGCGCAACCTCGATGAGTTTGCCGGCCAGACGCACATTCTCGCTCCCGGCCAGTTGCTCCGCCGCGCCATTGAGGCCGATCGCATCCAATCGCTGATTTTCTTCGGGCCGCCCGGCACCGGCAAGACGTCGCTGGCGCAAATCATTGCGCGCCAGACCAAAAGCAAGTTCGAACGCCTCAGCGGCGTGGAATCCAATGTGGCGGACATGCGCCGGGTCCTCGCCGCCGCCGCCAACCGCCTCGAAAATACCGGCCAGCCGACGATTCTGTTCATTGACGAAATCCATCGGTTCAACAAGGCGCAGCAGGACGTGCTGCTGCCGGATGTCGAAAGCGGCGTGGTTCGGCTCATCGGCGCCACCACGCACAATCCGTTTTTCTTCGTCAACTCGCCGCTGGTTTCGCGCTCGCAAATCTTTGAACTGCGCCCGTTGAGCGAAGAGGAATTGTTTGCGCTGCTGCAACGCGCCCTGGCCGACACTGAACGCGGCCTCGGTTACCTGAAAATTCAAGCCGACGAAAACGCCTTGCGCCACCTGGCCAAAATCGCCGACGGCGACGCACGCAAGGCGCTGAACGCGCTGGAAATCGCCGCGCTCACCACCGCGCCGGACAAAAAGGGGGTTGTTCCTGTTGACCTCGCCGCCGCCGAGCAGAGCATCCAGAAAAAGGCTGTCGTGTATGACGACGAGGACGCGCACTACGACACGATTTCCGCATTCATCAAATCCATGCGCGGCAGCGACCCGGACGCCGCGCTGTACTGGCTGGCCAAGATGATTCACGCCGGCGAAGACCCGCGTTTCATCGCGCGAAGGATTGTCATTTGCGCCGCCGAGGATGTGGGCCTGGCCGATCCCATGGCCCTGGTCCTGGCCAACGCGGCGCTGTCGGCGTCGGAATTTGTCGGCTGGCCGGAGGCGCGCATTCCCCTGGCGGAGGCGACGGTGTACATCGCCACCGCCAATAAGAGCAACAGTGCGTATCGGGCCATTGACGCCGCGCTGGAGGACGTCAAGTCAGGCCGCACATTGCCGGTCCCGGAGTATTTGCGCGATACGCATTATAAAGGCGCGGAACGGCTCGGGCATGGCAAGGGCTACGAATACGCCCACGACCACCCGGGCCATTTCGTGGCGCAGGATTATCTTGGCACGGACAAGGTTTATTATGAGCCAACCGATCAAGGCGTGGAAAAGAAGATCAAGGAACGGGTTGAGAAATGGCGGGCGGAACTGGCCGCCGCGCGGAAGCAGAAAGAGAAATGACTGTTGATTTGAATGGACAAAAGGCCGCGCTGCGGGAGCAAATTCGCGACGCGCTGCAAAACATTTCCCCGGCGTTGCGGGCGGTGGAATCCATCGAGCTTTGCAGCCGGCTGGAACCCCAATTGCAGAGCGCCCACACGATTTTGTTCTTCGCGTCGCTGCCGGATGAACCGGATGTCTGGCCGTTGCTGGAAAAATTGCTGCCGACAAAAAAAATCTGCGCCCTGCCCGCTTTCGACTCCGCCCGCCAACTCTATTCGGCGCGACGGGTCCAAAATTTAACCACTGATCTTTCCGCCGGAAAATTTGGCGTGCGCGAGCCGTCCGCGGCTTGCGCGGAAATTCCGCTGGAGAAGTTCGATCTGGTTCTGGTTCCAGCGGTCGCTTTTGACTGGCACGGACACCGGCTGGGCCGCGGCCGGGGGTTTTACGACCGGCTGCTGGCGAAGGTGCGCGGCATCAAATGCGGCGTTGCGATGGATGCGCAAATGGTGAAGGAAATACCCGCGGAAAGTCATGACGTCCGGATGGATTTTATCGTGACTCCCACACGGCTGGTGAAAGTCACCGGTTGATTTGTCCGCTGAAGTTATTGGTGCTGCTGGTCGAGCATCGGCGAGCTGCTCTCCCAATTTTGCGGCGCATTCCACGGGCGGACCGAGGCATTCTCAGGTTCGTTAGTTTCACAGCCGGTAATGCCGAGGAGAAGAGCGCCCAACACGAACAATAAAAGCCATTTCATGGCCGGCCTTTCCATTTCAAGAAGCCGGATGCGCCGGGGTGACCTCATCGCCTTCAATAATGTCTCCCAGTTGCCAGCCCGGAACCACATTGGCGATGCTGCGGTCCTTTTGGACACTGCGAACGATGACCTTGGCCACAAGCTTGCCGTCGCGGCTCACGAGCATTTCACCATCATTCAATACGCCCTCGTCGCCGCCAATGTTCAGCACCACAAAATCCCACTTGGGATCCACGGCGACAATCTTCCCCCTCAAATCCGCGCGCAACGTGACCACATAATTTGTCCCGATCAATTCATTGATCTGGGCTTGCAGCCGGTTGACCGTGCGCTGCAAAACGCCATTTTCCTCCTTGACCGCCTCCAGCTCATTCCGGGTGGAATTGAGCGCCTTGTTCAAACTGCCCACCTGGTCGGCGGTCAGACCCGTTGCCTGATAGGCGGCCAGCCTGGCCTGCGCGTCATCCCGTTCCTGCGTTGTCTTGGTCAGTTTGTCCGCCAGATCGTCGGCACGTGTGGTTTGCGTCTTGGCCTCGGCCACGGCCTTGTCGCGCTGCGTTTTGGTGTCCGTCAATTCCTGCTGGGTCTGGGTCAAATCATCTTTCGTCTTGGCCAGGTCTTTTTTCGTGGTGTCCAGTTGAGCTTGCACCTGGTCCCTCTGGTTGTGGAAATCGTCCCGCTGCGTAATCAGCGTGGTGATTTTGTCCCGAACTTTGACGATGTTCAGTGCGCCCGCGATCAGCCCCGCGGCGATCGCCACAATTAAACTAATGCGAATCAACATGGATGGGTCACTTCAATTTTGTGATAAATTATACATTCGGGCCCAAGATGTCAACGCCGGTTTACGTCTTGCCAAACGGGGATTTCGTACCATCTTTTAGGCATGGACCCGGAACAACCGCCGTACGGGTTGCGCCACCGAAGCCGGGCCGGAACAGCAGTAAACGCGGACAATCAGAAAACCATCGGCCATGCGATTAAATCACGGTCTGCACCTGGCTTATTGCACCAACATTCATCGCGGCGAGACCTGGCGCGAGACGTTTGAGTCGCTGCAAACCCATACCCTGGCGGTGCGCGAGCGGGTTTGTCCTCAAAAACCCTTTGCCATCGGCCTGCGCCTGAGCAACTGGGCCGCGCACGAATTAAGCGAGTCCGCCACGCTGCTGGCCTTCCAACGCTGGCTGGCGCAAAAGAATTGTTACGTTTTCACGATCAATGGCTTTCCCTTCGGCCAGTTTCACCAGCTCCGGGTGAAGGAGCAGGTTTACCTGCCCGACTGGACTTCTCCGGAACGGCTGGCTTACACGAACCTGCTTTTTGACCTGCTGTCAAAATTACTGCCCGCGGGCGTCGAAGGCAGCGTCAGCACCCTGCCCGGTTCCTTCAAGGGCTTTCGTTTGCATCCCGACGCGTTGAAATCCGCCCGCAGCAACCTCTGGCATTGCATCGAGCACATCGCGCATCTCAGCGAAGAGACCGGCCGGAAATTGCATCTCGGCCTTGAACCCGAGCCGCTTTGTCTGCTGGAAAGCAGCGGCGAGACCATCCAACTTTTTGACCGAATGCGCATTGAACATCCGCGCGACCCCCGACTGGCCGAACACCTCGGCGTCAATTACGACACCTGCCACTTTGCTGTGAATTTCGAGGAACCCCAAAATGCCCTGCCGTGCCTTTCTCAGCATGGCATCAAAATCAGCAAAATCCACCTGAGCTCCGCGCTCAAGGTCCATCCCACGGCTGAAACGTGCCAGGCGCTCAAGGCGTTCGCCAACGATGTTTACCTGCATCAGGTGGTCGTGCGCATGCCGGCGGGCAACCGGAATATCTATTATGACCTGCCCGACGCGCTGTCCGACCCGGACGCCCGGCGTTCGGCCCCGGACGGAACTTTGCCCGAATGGCGCATTCATTTCCACGTGCCGTTGCACGCTGCCACCGCGCCGCCGTTCGAAACCACCAGCGATCATTTGCTCGCGGTGCTGGATTTGTTGGCGGAAAATCCCAAACTCTGCTCGCATCTGGAAATGGAAACCTACACCTGGGAGGTATTGCCGCCGGAACTGAAATCGCAGAGCGTCGTCGAACAACTTTCGGCGGAATACGAATGGCTGCTTCCGCAGCTCGCGGAACGCGGACTCGCTCCCGCGACGAAATGAAATCCATCAATCTGTGGGAC